>CAUZRQ010000010.1:0-80415 GCA_963582065.1 Planctomycetota bacterium
ACGCCGATGGCGATGCCGACGCCGATGCTTCTGGCGACGACGACGCCGATGGCGATGCCGACGCCGATGCTTCTGGCGACGACGACGCCGATGGCGATGCCGACGCCGATGCTTCTGGCGACGACGACGCCGATGGCGATGCCGACGCCGATGCTTCTGGCGACGACGAAAAGGCCTAGTGCCCGTCGACTCCGACCGGACTTCCCGGATAACCGTAACGGCCCTTCCGTGATAAAACGGAAGGGCCGTTACATTTGCGCCAGTTGCCCTCTCTGCCTGACCGGAGAGGTTTACGCATGCTGTTCAGATTGAGACCCCGGCGACCGCGGCCGATAAAACTCCACGGACAAACACGGACCGTCCCGGCTTCTCACCGGGACTCCCGGTCACACACAACGCTTACGCACATGCCCTTCATTGCACCGAGGTATCATGCCGGCCACCGCAAGACGAACAACACGAGTTCAGGCTCCACTGGAAACCTACCTGCGGGAGATCAACGAAACGGATCTTTTGACAGCCCAGCAAGAACAGGAATTGGGATTCCGGATTGAAGAAGGGGACCAAGAAGCTCGTGATTTGATGGTCCGAGCCAACCTGCGACTGGTGGTCAAGATCGCCCGCGCCTACAACAGCCACGGACTGCCGTTGCAGGACCTCATCGAAGAGGGGAACCTGGGACTGTTGCGGGCCGTCGAGGGTTTCGATCCGACGATGGGAACCCGCTTCAGCACATATGCGAGCTACTGGATCAAGCAGTCGATCAAGCGGGCCATGGTCAACTCGGGCAAGACCATCCGAATCCCGGCTTACATGGTCGAATTGCTCAGCAAGTGGCGCCGCAACACCGCATTGCTCCACGAGGAACTGGACCGCACTCCGACGCACGAGGAGGTTGCCGAGTTCATGTCGCTGACTCCTAAGAAGCTGGCGATTGTCCGCAAGGCGATCCAGCTCTACAACGCGACCCCCCAGGGGGCGGATGACTCCCCCTGCCTGATGGGCGAACTGGTCATAGACGAACGTGGCAAGACACCAGACGAGGAGATCATCGAAAGCGACAACCTTCGCCACGTCTATCGCATGCTCGAGCGTATGGACCCGCGCGAGGCCGACATTCTCCGCATGAGATTCGGGCTCGACGGTGAAGAACCGAAGACACTGAAGGAAATCGGAGTCGTTTTGGGTCTGACTCGCGAACGCGTCCGACAGATCGAGGCCGAAGCACTGACAGCGCTCGCCGGAGGTCTCGCTTCCGAATAGACCATCGCCTGCCGTGCCGTACCAGCCTCACGTCTCAAACGGCGACGCCCCGGCTGCACCACGGTAACTCAGGTCGAGCACTTCCACCGGATGCACGACGCGCACCGGCCGATCCCGCCCGCGAAGTGCCGCCTGGAGCTGCAACGAGCAACCGGCGTTGCCGGTCACGACCACGTCCGCCCCGGTGCTCTCGATGTGAGCCACCTTGCGGGCGACAAGATCGTCTGCCATCTCTGGCTCAGTCAGGTTGTAGCTCCCTGCCGCTCCACAGCAGATGTCCGATTCGGGCAATGCGACAAGTTCGAGACCGGGAACCTGCTCCAGCAACTCCCGAGGTGCCTGCCGAACACCCTGTGCGTGGACCAGGTGGCAGGCGTCATGATATGTGGCACGCCAGGGCACTTCGCCGGTCGGACGCCGCAAACCCAATTCGGCGAGAAACTCGGAGACGTCCTTCACGCGATCTGCAAATTCGCCAAGCACCTCGACAGCCGCCTGTTCGACTCCCTCGGTTTCCTCGCCCATGTGCCGGTAGTCCTTGAGCATCGATCCACAACCCGCCACGTTGACAATGATTGCATCAAGGTCATCAGGAAAGGCGGCGGCATTCCGCCGGGCCATCGCCACGGCGGGTTCGTCCGAACCACTGTGATAGTGAATCGCTCCACAACACCCCTGTTTTCTGGGTACGACCACTTCACACCCGTTGGCCTGCAGGACCCTGGCTGTGGCCCGGTTGGTTTCAGAGAACATGGCCTCGCCGACGCAACCGGTGAACAGCCCCACACGGGCCCGACATTC
Organism: Planctomycetota bacterium; assembly: GCA_963582065.1. GTDB lineage: Bacteria > Planctomycetota > Planctomycetia > Planctomycetales > Planctomycetaceae > UBA8437. Next base: position 2,065 of record CAUZRQ010000010.1, read on the forward strand.
GCCGTCTGCCGGCAACACCTCGGGTAACGCCGCCCTCTGCGGCCCCAACTTCGGAAGCAGCCCGTACATTCGACCAAACGGTCCCGGCAACAGCTTCGGCAGGCCGGTCCACTCGGCCACTCGGTCCAGCCCCAGGCGTTGCATCAACCGAGCCGGTGCCAGCGCCAGCCGCAGACGCCGGGGAAAAGGAAACAGGCCGTAGAGCACCAACCGCTGAAACCACCCGGGCCGCTCGGCCTTCTGCATGTCGATTCGAAACGGTTCGATCAATCGGCCGTATTGCACACCTGACGGACAGGCCGTCTCGCAACTGCGGCAATCCAGGCACAGGTCGAGATGTCGGCGGACGCCCGGCGTCAGTTCAACCCGGCCGTCAACAACACCCCGCATCAGATAAATTCGGCCTCTCGGGCTGTCGTTCTCATTGCCCGTCTCGAGATACGTCGGGCAGGCCGATAGGCACAGTCCGCAGTGCACGCAATCCAAGAATCGTCCGTAGTCGATCCCCGCTCCAACCGGGGACGCCGGGACTGGCCTGGCAGCAGGCTCGGGAACTGTGCCGCTCATTCCACGACCATCCCGTCAGCGGCCGCTTGTTGCATTGCCCCATCAATTCCCCGGCCCGGACTCAGCAACCCGTCCGGGTCGAATTGTCGCTTGACCGAATTCATCAACGGCCAATCAACGCGCGGTGCCCCCCACATCAGAAGCTTGTTGTGCCATCCGAACTCGCAGCGTTCCACGATCACCTGTCCGCCACCCGCGACGGCCAACTCTCGAAGCGACCCGATCACCGCAGCCGCCGCCTCGACATCAATCGTCTCATCCGGAAGATGACAATGAACGACGCCGTTGCCGGCATGCGCCTGCACCGCCACGCCGGCATCGATCGCCGCGACCACGAACTCGACGATTCGAGATGGTCTCGTGCATGCCCGAATCGTAACCGGCGCCTCGCCACCGAGTTGGTAATCGGTCAGGACCGACCACAATTTCGCGGTGTCCGCATCTCGAACCCACGTCACGTCGGGTGCACCGCCGGCTCGAAGTTCCCGGTCAATCACCTCGACCTGCCATTCGACTTCGACCGCGTTTCCTTCCACCGCCACGCCCAAAAGCAGCGGTCCGACCGGAAGCTCCTGTCTCGATTCCACGGCCAACTGGCGGCCGGCCTTCGGACCCAGTAATTCAATCGCGACCGGCCGCGCCCGCGACGTGGCCATGTCCACCAGGAGATCACTGACAGTTTCACCCCGGTCGAAGCAGGCCCACCCGATCGCCGAGGAAGACGGCAGTGGCTTCAGTTTCAGCGTCACCTCGGTCACCACCGCCAGTCCGCCGCCGGAGCCCACCATCAACTTGCAGAGATCGTAACCGGCGACGTTCTTGACCACCCGGCCCCCCGCCTTGAACGGCCGCCCGTCAACGGTGACACACCGGATTCCGATCACGTAGTCTCTCAGTGTCCCCAACCCGAAACGCCGCGGCCCGCCGGCATCACTGGCAATCGCACCACCGATTGTCGCGCGGTGGGCCAACGGCACGTCGACCGGCAATCGCTGTCCCTCGGAGTTCAGTGACGCCTGAATCGACGCCACACGGCAACCGGCCTCAACGGTCACCGTCATGTCCCGTGCCGGATAATCGACCACTCGATCCAGTCGCGACGTGCTCACCTCCAAGCTCGACGGATCTGCAGGAAACCCAAACCCCAACGCTGTCCGACCGCCCACCGGCAATACTGGTCGCCGCTCTCCCTTGGCGTTGGCCGCCAACAGTCGACCCAGTTCCGGAATTGTTGCCGGAATCAACTCCCCGGGTCCGTCCACCATGGATTTGCGGCCCTCGTTCACGATGCCGCCTGCTTTCCTGGACGGGACCGCTCGATGTGCTCCATTCCGCAGGCACCGGCCGTCGGCAACATCTTCCCGGGACTGCATGATCCGCGAGGATTGAACGCCATTCGCACACTCGCCATCACCGCCAGATCGTCCTCGGTGAACATACGCTCCATGAACTCCAGCTTCTCGACACCGATCCCGTGTTCGCCGGTCACGCTGCCGCCAAGATCGATGCACTTGCCCAGGATTTCGTCACTGGCCCGAAAGACCCTCGCAATCTGATCCTCATCCCGCTCATCAAACAACAGGATCGGGTGAATATTGCCGTCCCCGGCATGGAACACGTTGACGATGCGGATCTCGTGCCGCTCACCCGCTTCGATGATGAATTCCAGAATCTCGGGCAGCTTCGTCCTCGGCACCACTCCGTCCTGGGTGCAGTAACTGGGACTCAGACGACCGATCGCACCGAAGGCCTGCTTTCGACACTTCCAGAGCAACGCCCGCTGCTGCTCGGTTTCGGCACGCCGCACCTCCCTGGCCCCCTGCTCTTCGCAGAGGCGGATAATTTGTTCTGCCTCATCGTCCACGGCCACTTCCAGTCCGTCCACCTCGATCAACAGCACGGCCGCCGCGTCCAGGGGAAATCCGAACCCATAGGCCGCCTCGACCGCTTCTATGATGCCCTGGTCCATCATCTCCAGTGCCGCCGGGACGATGCCGGCGGCGATGATCTGGCTGATCGCCTGAGTGGCATCTCCAACCGTCTCGAAGATACCCAGCAACGTCCTGTAGGCCTCCGGGTCGCGAGTCAACCGCACGGTCACTCGTGTGCAAATCCCAAAGGTGCCCTCGCTGCCGACAAACAACCCGACCAGGTCGTACCCGGCCAGGCCCTCGGCCGGTCCACCCAGCTCCACCACCCGCCCGTCGGGCATCACCACCTCAAGTCCCAGCACATGGTTGACCGTCACGCCGTACTTCAGCGTGTGGGGCCCGCCGGAATTCGTAGCAACATTGCCGCCGATCGTGCAGGCTCCCTGGCTCGACGGATCCGGCGCATAGTGAAAGCCAGTACCGGCCAGGTGCCGTGTGAGGTGAAGATTGACCAGACCCGGCTCGACCACCGCATACCGGTCCTGAAGGTTGACCTCCAGAATCCTCTTCATTCGTGTCAGGGCAATCATCACCCCGCCACCCACCGGCAAACATCCCCCGGCCAGGCTGGTGCCAGCTCCTCGCGGGACAAATGGCACATCGAACTCATTGCAGGTCCGCACAATTTCGACCACCTGCTCGGTCGTCGTCGGTAACAGCACCACGTCGGGCGCCTTCTTCTCGACCACGTATCCGTCACATTCGTAGACGACCAACTCGTCAGCGGCAGTCAACACGCCGTCATCACCCAGGATACGACAAAAGCGGTCGACCAACTCCGCCGCAACGGGAACGGTTCCATCCGGTGCGGGTTGCGTTGAGGCCATGGTCGGCACATTCTATGCCGACCACACCATGCAGGAAAGCCAGCATCGGCGGAGCATCGCCGATCCAGCCCCGCTTGGCATCTCAGCGACGGGGACCCGCAACCGTCCGTTCTGCGGTGACTTGAGGCAGCATCCGGTCCGGTGCGCCCATGCGGCGGGTTTCTCGACGGAGTGTCGCAAACCGCTCGCCCAACTCCGTGATCCGCTCCTGCTGGCGTTCGATCCGGACGCGAGTCGACTCGATTTGGGTCTCGAGCACCAAGCCGGCCAGCCAGACCAGCACCACCAGCGAGACAGCTCCCAGCAGGCGATGTATCATCGGTCAGTACCCTGGAGAGACCCTGTCCAGCACCGCGACGGGAGCGACCACCACCTGGTCCGACCACGCGGAAACGCCCGTTTTCTCTCCACCCTATCGACGCAGTCCCGCATCGGGGGCCAACGGCAAACGGGTCGCGTCGGCGGGCATCCGCAATACCGTCCCCGGCTTCAGCTTGTGGGGACTGGGCAATTGGTCCCGGTTCATCCGGAAGATCTGGATCCAGCGAGATCTCCGGCCCAGGTGCAGTCGGGCAATGTCGGTCAGCGTGTCATCGGACCCGACGTTGTAGACCGGGTCCCCGTTGGCATCGATCTGGAACCCCACCGTCCGAGCCGGCCCGCCCGTGGCGGCAACCGTGCGAGGCAACAACCCGGCGTAGCGTGTTTCAAGCAGTTGTCGCGACGGAACCAGCACCTTCATCCCCGGTCGCATCAGACGGGGATCGGGAATCCGTCTGCGGTTGTACTCGGCCAGCGCCTGAAAGTACCGGGCTGTCCCGTAATGGCGCCGCGAAATGGTCCAGTAACTGTCGCCCGACTGCACGGCGTACACAGCAGGCACCGGATCCTCCGGCTGCGGACCACCCGGACCCAAACCGAACGCCGAGCGGCCACCGGCGCCGATCGGCTGAGCCGTCCCGGAAGCGTCAAACGACTGTGGACGTGTGCCGGTGCGGGCCCCGAAATCTCGTGTCGCAACGGAATCGCCGTCAGCCGCGAAAGGTGTTCGTTCAACAGCCGGCGCGGCCGCGGGGGCCCACTGGAAATCGCGGCCGGTTCCCGGAGTGGATTCGCTGCGAGAATCGAAGGCCGGCGGACCTGTGACACCGCCGCCCTGCAGAGGGTCACGACGCGTCGAAAACCCCGGACCTTCTCCGCTTCTGGCCAGCCGCGGAGCGTTCGACGGAAATTCATCGCCCACACCATTCGCAAACGGAGCGGGAGTGCCGCCGTTGCTCACATCAAATGACGGCGGTCCGGAAAACGGCTCCGGTTCGTTCTGTGGAATCGCTCCCAATCGCCTGCGGTCCAGTGCTGACCCGCCATCATCGAGCGGAATTCGAGCCACCGAGTTCGAGTCGACCTGTCCGAACGGTGGCGTCACCGGATCCCCCAATGAACTCCTTGCGGCTCCACCCAGGGCGGCCGAACCATCTCGCTCGGGAAAACCATCCGCCCCAGCATACGACCCCGATTCGACACCGCCCGGATCCGACACGGAACCGTCTGGCGTCTCCCCGTCAGCAATCGCTGGTTGCGTGTCCGGGGATTCGACGGATTCGGTGTCTCGCTGCCAAGTGAAGGCCCAGGCAACCAGCCCGACCATGACCACCACCAGCCCGACCCGCCAGCCAGTCTGCCAAGACCCGTTGCTCCTCATCCCGGCTCCTCCATCTTTCATGTCCCAGCCGTCACCGACAAACGCGGCTTCGGTCGCTGAGAGTCCTGCTGTCCCGTCGATCACGCCCGCATCGCGACCCGCAGCCGAGCCGATCGGCTCCTCGGATTGACTCGCTCTTCGCGAGGCGTCGGCCGTACCGGCTTGTGAGTCAATTTCGTCCATGTGTCCTGTTCCCCGAACGCGCGTTTGACGATCCTGTCTTCGAGCGAATGGAACGAGATGACAACCAACCGCCCGCCTCGCGTAAGACTCGCTGGCAGCGTGTCGGACAATGCCCGTTCCAGGTGTACCAATTCGTCATTGACGGCAATCCGCAACGCCTGGAAGACACGTGTCGCCGGGTGCCGTCGCCCGCGACGTCCTCCCACCGCCTCGACCACCGCTTCGGACAGGTCCCGACCCGTCCGGATCGGTTTCTCCCGCCGGCGGCGAACCAGTTCTCCTGCAATCCTGCGGCTCTCAGGCTCGTCCCCCCACATCCGCAGGCACTGCTCCAATTCTCCCTCCTCGACCGTCGCCAGCCATTCCCACGCCGCCCGGCCGTCCGACGAATCGAACCGCAGGTCGAGCGGACCATCATGATCAAAGCCGAAACCGCGGCGATCATCAGCGAGCTGATCCGAAGACAGTCCGAGATCCAGAAAAATGGCATCGATCGAGCCCTGCGACTGGTCCGCCTCGGACAGAACTGCCGTGAGTTCCGAGTAACTGGCCCTATGCAGGCTGCAACCGGGATGATCGAGGACCACCGCGGCCATCTCGAGCATCGTCGGATCACGATCCAGACCGAACAGGCGTCCGTCGCTACCCAACTCCACGAGAATCCTTGATGCGTGGCCGCCCCCCCCCACTGTTCCGTCGACGACCCGCTGTCCGGGTCGTACGCCCAGCCACTCGACCACCTCGGCCACCAGGACCGGGATGTGGCAGGAGCGAGGCGGTTTGTCTGCATGCGATCGCTCGATCATTGACGAACGGTTCCGGGTGTCACACGGCGGGTTTGTAACGATTTGCCAACACCGCGCGAAGACGGGTTTCGGGCCAAACGGCAGAAACACCGCGGTGCGGCGACGACTCTCAGGCCCGCCCTGAAGCCGCCATCTCACGCTGCCACAGCGCCTCGTAACTGGACACCATGACGTCCAGAGAAAACTGTTCGGCCACCTTCTGCCGACCACGGCGCCCCATCGACTCAGCCGCTTCACGATCAGACAACAACGCGACCAATGCCTCGGCCAAGCTGGTCGCGCGGTCGTCAGCCACCACCGACCCGGTCCGCCCATCCTCGACGAGTTCGTCGGTGCCTTCCACCATTCGGGTCACCACCGGACGACCCGCAGCCATCGCTTCCAGAACCACATTCGGCATTCCCTCCCACCGGGAGGTCAGCATCAATGCACAACTGCGGATCAGCAATGCCGGGATCTCCGACACCGCGCCCATCAACTCGACCCGTTCGCTAAGCCCCAGACTCTCGATTTGCGATTCGACAAGACCGCGTAACGGCCCCTCGCCGGCCATCACCAATCGACATTCGAAATGTGACGAGTCGATTCGACCGAAGGCCTCGACCGCCGCGAGTGGGTCCTTCTGAGGATCAAGCCGTCCAATCCAGGCCACCACCGGCACCTGATCGCCGATCCCCCGGTCCGAGAGGTCCATCGGCTCGACCCCGATGAACCGATCGATGTCGACCCCGTTGGGAATCACCTCCAGTTTTCCCGCGTCCAGGCCGCCTTTGATACGCGAGAATTCGGCTACATCCCGGCTGACACAAACATGACGACGCGCCCGCCTCGTGCAAAATCGTTCGATCCACCTTCGCCACCGCCCCCGCTGCTCGGCAACGCGGATTCCGGTCACGACGGGGTCAATCCCGGCCCGCCCCGCCGCCAGGCAACCCGCGACGTTCGCGTGGAACAGCCAGGTCTGCAGAACATCCGGAGCCAGGTCCTTCAATTCCCTCGCCAGCCTTCCCACCACCGACACGTCCCACCGCCGGGTCACCGACAGGCACCGCACCTCGATTCCCTCGCCGCGAAGCCGTTCGACCAGTGGTTCGGACTCCGCCCCCAAAGAAATCACCGTCGGCCGCCAACGGTCTCGGTCGAGGCGGCAGATCAATTCGACGAACATCCGCTCGGCACCCCCCGCCTCCAGTTCGGTGATGCAGCAGGCCAATCGAATCGGTGTCACCGTCACGCCCGCTTTCTCGCCGCGTTCACCGCTTGGAGTTGCCACGCAATGGCGACTCCTGTAATACGCCCGCACGGTGCCAGTGTTGGCGCACGGCTCGTCGGCTTTCGGCGTTCCGAGAAGCTCATCAACCCGGGCTCGCAACGGCAAGTTTCTATCGGCTGACGTGTGATGAGTAAACCCGAGTCGCCCGATGAGTTGTCGGACTTCGATTACCACCTGCCCGATGAGCTGATCGCCAGAGAGCCGCTCGCACGCCGTGACGGCGCACGGCTTCTGGTGGTCGACCGAGAGCAGAATCACATCGAGTCGCGACGGATCGGAGACCTGCCCGACCTGCTCGATCCGGGTGACTGCCTGGTCGTCAACGATACCCGAGTGATTCCTGCAAAACTGCTCGGACGGCGAAACTCCACGGGGGGAGCCTGGGAGGGACTCTTCCTGGGAAGCGACGACGACGGACGTTGGCGCATCATCGGGCAGACACGCGGCCGATTGGAGCCCGGCGAGAGAATTTCACTGGTTCCCGCACACCCCCCCGTCACCTCCCCGCCCGTTCAGGAGCTGCGTCTCGTCGAACAGCACCCCGGCGGCATTTGGCGAGCTGAACCTCTTCCCCCCGGCCCGCCGCTTGAAGTGCTTGAACGGTTCGGCACCATGCCGCTACCGCCTTACATTCAACGTCAGGTTGCCACAGATCTTGATCGGCAAAGATATCAGACCGTTTTTGCTCGTTATCCGGGAGCCGTTGCGGCCCCCACCGCCGGACTCCATCTCTCCGAAGACCTGATCAGCAAGTGCCGACAATGCGGCCTTGGATTCGAATACCTCACGCTGCATGTCGGATTGGGAACCTTCCGACCCATTTCAGCCCAACGCCTCGACGACCACGTCATGCATTCGGAATGGTGCCGGGTCTCCCAGGCAACCTGCGAGGCACTCCAGGCGGTAAAACAAGCCACTGGCCGGGTCGTTGCTGTTGGTACCACAGTCGTCCGCACGCTCGAGACCGCCGCATCCCGCGGGCCACTCGAACCATTCGAAGGCCCCACCGAACTGTTCATTCGTCCCGGGCACACCTTTCGCTCACTCGACGCTCTGTTGACCAACTTTCATCTTCCACGTTCCACGCTTTTTGTCCTGATTTGTGCTTTTTGCGGCGTCGACCTGGCCCGGGAGGCCTACCGCGTCGCAATCGCAACTCAGTATCGTTTCTACAGTTATGGGGATGCGATGCTCATCCTGTGACTCCGAACACCCGGTTTGCTTCGGTTCTGCCGTTTAGGGACCCCGCCTTGGAAACCGGCCTCCAGCAGTCCGGAATTGCCTTTGACGTAAGGCTGGGACCCCAGATAGGATGGGGGGCCTACATGGAGTTGGATGCCACGGAGCGGGCGGTCCAGGTCTCGATGAACACAGCAGGCAACTGGTATGAAAACTCTTCGCTTGACGATTTTGGCCGGCCTCGTGATCGGTTTGGGACTGTCCCAACCGCGGGCATTGGTCGCCCAGATCAGTTTGCAGTCCCGTTTTTCTCAGGACCCTCAGTTGCTGGTCCCGGGAACGTTCCGCAACAAGATTCTCTTTGACGACCACTTGGCCCCACAGGGGAACTTCGCGGAGTTGCCCGAGCGGACCAACGACATCATGATCGCCCACCGCATTGCCCAGCAGCAGGTCAACCTGGCGATCAAGTACCTCAAGGCGCACCGTCAGCAGATTCTCGCCGGAATCGACCCGTTCTGGAACGAGGTTTACGGCCCGCTGACCAAGAAGACCAACGTCGCCATTTTGGCCGCCTATCCGATTTCAGGTTGGGGCACCATCGACGAAGACGACTGGTTCATTGAGCAGGAAGATGCCGGAGAGAGCCCGCCGTCGCCCCCAGAGCCGCCCAGCGTGGCCTTCCGATCGCACCTCAACAGGGGCGACTGGATCTACATTGCCGAGCGGCTTCCCGATGGAACCCTCGACAACGGCTACGTCCGTCGTGTCTACGACATCACATGGGACGACGATTACGACGACCAGGAAATCGAGTTGGACCCTAACGACGATCCGGTTCCCGTTGACCTCGAAGAAGCGTCGATCTATCGCGTGCTTCGATTCGACCAGCAGACGGACCCGACTGTATACGAGAACGTCCTGGCGACGTTCGAGGCGATGCAGTTGGCGCTCTCGGGCCGCGATCCCAACGCTCCCGAAGACGTCGGCCTGGACATCACCTACAACGGGCGATTCTACGACTTCAACCAGATCTACGCAGCCGGTGACGGACTGCTTCCATCAGTCGATCCACTCGCCGACTTCCCGATGATCCCCGAAGGCCTGCAGGCCGACCGCAGGTTGCGGGAGGCCGGCTTCTCGAATTCCGATTCCCACTACCACCTCGACCGGCTCTACGACATCGCCAACCGCAACCTCGTCGACCGCAACGGGGACGACGTGTTCTTTGGCGGTGACCTGACCAAGCCGATCCCCCTGATGTGGACCCAGGACAACGAACTCCCGTTGGAGTTCGACACACGGAATCCCGTGGACGGAGCCACCGACCGCGATAGCGCCTTCTTCTCGAACCGCCAGACCGTTTTCGGTGGATTCGATGACCACTGGAACCAGTACGTCGGCGAGGCTTTCCTGAGGCTCGACGAAGACGGCGTTCCGCAGATGGAGCACGACGCGGATTTCTACGACAGCAGCGTCGCCGGTGACTCGATCCTGGAACGCACCCGTCGCCAACGGACCCCCGCCGGCGGCACCATCCTCACCGACGTCAACGGCAACCCAATTCTCGAAATCGAAAAGATCCAGGAAAGTGCCACTCCGGTAACCGGTTCCAAGAGCAATAACGGGTTCCGCCAGTGGCAGAATATCGTGAGTTCCTTCGCCGAGTACAATTCCTCGACCTGGCTCGACGACGAAGACAACTGGAACCCGGTCGGCGTGGTCGGCTTCTCCGGCATGCTCGGCAGTGGTGGGACCCAGGAGCAGCATGCTCGTGACGCGGGCAACTTCGCCCGGTTCGCGAACCTGGTTCGCATCAATCCCGGCGGATCGGGCACCAACGTCGAACCGTTCGGCAAACGCGCACAGGCGAACTTCAACCCGATAGTCCCCCGGCGATAACCTCGGGTCACATCGGGAACTCGCCCCGGCACGCCGGGGCGATCCTGAGCCGACGTCTCCGGCCGACGACATTTCAGGGCCGCATCGGGCCAACGCCCGATGCGGCTTTTTTCGTAACCAATCCCGATTGGGTCGATCGCGTCGGGATCGCCACAGCCCGTTCCCGGTTCCTTGCACCAAACCCGCGGGCCGCACGGTTTTCCGGCTGCCGGCCGGCGATTCCGACTGCATAACGAATCGCATCACGGTGCGACGCGTCACTGGCAACTTGGGTCGCCGGATCGTCTGCTCCGTGCCCCGGAGCGGCCGATCACTTCGATCCGCGACCTCGCCTCACCGGGATCCGACCATCGAGGTAGCGCCAGTTCTTCAGGAAACTCAACAGGTCGGACATCTGCTCGCGACTGACGTTCTTTTCAAGCCCCTCGGGCATCAGCGAGATTCCGTTGGACTTCACCACCTCGATGTCGGACCGCAACAGCCGCACGGTCTTTCCCTCGGGTTGTCTCAGTGACACCGCGGTGGGTGTTTCCGATGCCACCAGCCCGGTGTGAACGACACCGGAGTTGGTAACCACGCTGTAGGAGAAGTAATTGCTGTCGACGGCCCGGTTCGGGTCGAGAATCGACAACAGTAGCTGTTGCGGTGTCCATCTCCGCGTGTCGGAGATATCAGGTGCCACGTCGACTCCCAGTCGATCGACGCGATGGCAGGCCGTGCAGTTCTTACGGAAGACCTCGCGGCCTCGTCGTGGATCTCCGCCCTGTTCCAGCGACACACGGTACCGCTCGAGTACCGTCCGCCGAGCCTTGGGCACCAGGTCGGCGAGAATTGACTCGGCTCGTTTTCGCACTCCCGCGTCGGCATGTCGCCGTAGGCGGTCAACACGGCTGGGATCCAGGTCAGCCCGTGCCACGCCACCTCGACCGATCGCCTCCAGCAACAACACGGCCCGAGCCGGATCGACCGTCAACACATCCAAGGCCATCCGCCGTCCCGCAGCAGTCAAACTCGGATATCTCTTCAGGACCCCTCGACCGATTTCTGGACGCTTGAATGCCGACAGCGCCCCCAAAGCGACCAGGTCCCCGTCGGCAAACTGCTCGAGCAACACGGGAACCACAAGATCCTCGGGGCCCGATCGCAACAAACGGGTCGCGACAGGTCCCAGAACTGGCTCACGTGAACGGGCCGACCATTGGACCACGGTTCGCCAGATGGCCGCCAACCGTTTCGTTCCGAAGGCCCCCGGAGGATTGCCCAGCGATCGCCCCCCGCTTCGCAGGCCGGTATCCAGGCCCGCCAGACCGGCCAGGTGCACGCTCGACCACGCCGGTTCTTTTCCGATCCGTCGGGCGGGATCGAGCAGGTCCAGTGCACCCGCCACTTCCCGAGGATCGCCGCCCCGACCGATTGTCTCGGAGATTGTCTCCACCAGCTCCCGCAATTCGCCAAAACGCACCTCTGGGCGGCCGGCGGTTGACCGAACCAGTCGCCGAAGCAGTACAAGACCGTGACGACCGCAGCCGGCCACCAACGCCATCCTCGTCCACGAATCGCACGGTGTCGCAAGGCACGCGGCCACAGCCCGTTCGACCAGCGGACCAGCCGTCGACGCCTTCAACCAACCGGGGTGCCGAAACTGGCTGAGCAGCCACTGAAACCTCACCGCCGGCGTCCCGATCTGACGCTGGTTCACCTTGCCGAGCAACTCGGGATGAGTCGGCAGGTGTGACTCGCACAATCGCAGCGCCTGGACCACAACCCGCGAGTCGGTGGAGGCCAGTGCCGGACCAATCAGTTCGGGCGTCAGCGCGTTGAGCCCATTCAGAGCCCACAACGCGTGAATCCGGCCGATCACCTGATCCTGATCCGACGCCAGACGTTCCAGCTCCTTCACGACAGAGCGATCCTGTTTCTGGTAGATCAACCGCGCCGCCGTGTCGCGACGCCATCCGTTGCCGGACGTCAACTCGGCCACCAGTCTTGCTCCGACAACTCGTCCCAGTCCAGGAGCCGCCGCGTTCCTGTCGGCGGTCGCGTGATCAGCGGGAACGATCCGATAAATCCGGCCCCGGTCGTTTCCGGAATAATTGTCGGGCCGGTCCTTCAATTCAGCTGGCACCCACTGGGGATGCTCGACAACGGCACGATACATATCTACGACGTAAAGGGCGCCGTCGGGTCCGACCTCCATGTTCACCGGACGGAACCATTGATCACGCGACGCCAGGAATTCGACCTTCGGCCGCCCGGGCTTTCCTGCGAGGGTCACTCCCAACGGCGACAGCACCTCGCGGTGCACGAGGTTCCCGGTCGGATCGCAGATGAACGCGTTGCCCTGGGCCTGCTCGCCCAGCAAACCGCCTCGGTAGATCGTGACTCCACAAGCCGCGGTGAACTGGCCCTCGTGCAGGTTCGAGGTGACCCAGATCCTTGAGATCGGGAATATCCGGGAGGCGGCTCCGGGGGTCACCACGTCGTGCATCACTTCGGGAACGGCCAGCCGGGGATTTGCCGAAAGGTATCCACCCGCCAGCACCACGTGTCGACACGGGTTGCGGTTGCTGCAGACAAAGCGTCGGCCCAAGTCATCGAAAGTGAGCCCGAACTGCCCATTTCCGTTGACCGATTCGCAGACACCGTTGAGCGGATTGAAGCGGAAGTCCCGGCCGCTGATCGCCACGGGTTTGGACTTCCCCGCCCACTCGGCCCGTTTGGCTGCAACGACCCCGCCACGGAGACCGTTGGCGACGTAGATCCGGTTGTCGAGGGCGAATGTCGGATGGTTGGCTCGGAGTTGCGGATTCTCCTGCTTGAAGCCCGCGTACCAGGTCTGGCGCACGTCGGCGACGCCATCGCCGTCGGTGTCAGCCAGATACAACAATTCCCCCGCGACTGTCACCAGGATGCCATCGGCCCACGGCTGAACACCGGTGGCGAACAGCAGCCCGTCGGCAAACACTCGAGACGTTTCGTAACGCCCGTCCCCGTCAGTGTCCTCGAGCCAACGGACTCGCGACAGCGGCCGGCCACCTGCAGCCGGCCCATTGGGGTAGTCTCCCATCTCGACCACCCACATCCGACCGTTCTCATCAAAACGCAACGCCACGGGGTCTATGACCTGCGGTTCGGCCGCCGCCAGCTCGATACGAAAATCCGGGTGCAACCGGAACTCCGACAACGATGCCACCGCGCCCAGCGGGCTCGCCGGACTCTTACGATCCGGATCGGCACCGTGCGCCTGCCCGTCAACCGCCCCCCAGAAGATCACTGCCGCCAGGAGCGGCAACACCACTGCCGACAGCCCGCAACGCCAGCTCGCCGCCCACCTGTTCATCGCCCGCCCACCCCGTTTGAGTGACTCCTCAACGGGGGCAGCATACCAGAAACACCGGCTCAATCACGGATGTGGAACAGCCGCCTGAGAGCATCGAGCAGTCCGTGAGGTGTTCCGTCGCGGGCCTCGTCCCGCAACGCCTCCAGCGGGGGATGCAACAACTTGTTGACGATCCGGGCCACGGTCTGTTCGACTTGGCCGAAATCGTCATCACCCAGGTGCGACAGCTTGCGCCTGAGCCGCTCTATCTCCGACTGGCTCACGTCCGACCACTGTTCCCGGAGCCGCTTGACGATCGGCCCGGTCGCGCGATGGTAGACGTCCTGCATGAATCGCTCGGATTCATTCTCGATTATCGAGAGCGCCCGTTCAATTTCGTGAGACCGTGACTTGCGGTTCCTCTGGCAGGTCTCCTGCAGGTCGTCGATGTCGTACAGGAAGACGTTGTCGTCCAGGCCGGCGACCTCCGGTGCAATGTCTCTCGGGGCACCCAGGTCGAGAACAAACACCGGACGTTCTCTCTGTCCGTCACGAGCCTTGGCGAACATCTCGGCATCGACTATCGGTTGGTCGCTGCCGGTTGCGGCCACGATCACGTCAGCGGTCGGCAGCAACTCGGCCAATCGGTCGATCCCGAATCCCTGCCCCCCCCACTCCGCGGCCAATTCCCTGGCACGCTCGGGATTTCGGTTGACCACCAACACGTCGCGGACGCCGTCGTCTCGAAGATACTGCAGCGTCTCCTCGGCCATCTCACCGGCACCGATCACCAATACCGTCTTGTCATCGAACCGGTCGAAGATCCCCCTGGCGAATTCTCCCACCGCCACGCTGGCAATCGAGACCCGGCCCTCGGCCAGTCGCGTTTCGGTTCTGACCCGTTTCGATACTCGGATGGCACACTGGAACAAGGCGTTGGTCAACGGCCCACATGCCTCGTTGGCCTCGGCCTGCCGGTAGGCCTCCTTGACCTGGCTGACAATCTGTGGTTCGCCGAGAACCATGCTGTCGATGCTCGAACACACGCGGAACAGGTGCCCGACCGCCTCCGATCCACTGTGCTGCAAGAGGTCACCCAGGAACTCCTCGACCGGCACCCCGTGAAAACTCGACAGGAATCCGGCCAGTTCATCGTGAGTTGGTGCAGCGGCGGCGTTGTCCTGGGCCGTGTAGAGTTCAACACGATTGCAGGTCGAAAGCACCACCGTCTCGCTGTTGGGAAACCGGTCTCTCAATTGCGTGTATGCCGCCGCCAGTTGCTCGGCACCTGTGAACGCCAGCCGCTCCCGCAAATCGAGACTGGCCGTCTGGTGGTTGCAGTAAATCACCTGGAGGTTCATGACCGCCCCCCCGTATCGACGGGACCATCGTCCGGTCGGTGGAGACTAGTACTCGCATGCCCCGAAAAACCGGGACTGCTGCTGGCCAATACGTTCAGCCCGACGACGGTCACCAGCAGGAAGCCGCACGCAAGCAAAGTCCGCCAGGCCACCTGCTTTCCGGTGGCACGTGGCGTGAACAGCATCCAACCGAACAGGCCCATCAGTCCCAGCCACGAGATCCCGTTGATGATCACGACCGGGTCCCCCAGTGAAAGCTCTCTCGCACCCTCAGACGCAAAGAGCAACAGCACCAACCCGGTGCCCATCCCCACCGTCAACAGTGGAACCGACACCATCACGCTCCACCAATTCATCCGCGAGAGTCGCTCCAGGCTCGGCAGTTTCAACCCGGTCGCCGAGCCGCCCTTTTGCCGCAACCTTCGGTGTTGCAGCAGGTACATCAGGCTCAACACGATTCCGGCCAGCACGCCGGCCGACCCGATTGCCAGGGAACTGACATGCAGCATCGTCCAGCCACGGCGTGCCGCTTCGTCCGCGTTCAGCAACTGGCTCGGCTCGTCGGCCAGGAAATACGACGACCCGATCAACGCCAGTACCAGGGGCAGCAGAAACACTCCGACGGACAACGTGCGATCACAGCAGATCAGGAACAGGTGAAAGCCGACCACCAACCACGCCAGCACAAGGGTCCAGTCCTGGCTCGAACTCAACAAGGGGGGCAACAACTCCTCACGTCCCTTGTCGGCGGCATTCAACAGAAACAGCGTGTGCGCAACGAACCCGGCCGCGGAAAAGCCGACCCCGACCATCCACATGGTCCGACCCGGTTTCTTCAGCCGCAACACGTCCAGCGCAAAGGCCACCGCGTAGCTGGCAAAAAAGCAGAAGATCGTGACGTCGGCCATCTCCGTCTCCACCGGTCCCTTCACTCATCCTAGTGGCTGGTCAAACCACCGACCACCCGTGGTCTCCTGGCCGGTGATTCCAGGCCGACAGGCCACTTCCGGATGTTCCGGTCATACCGGTTCCTCTCAATTCTCCCCCCACCTGACGCCGATCCCTCATAGGAGGAATCGTGCGGAAACCCACAGGGAGGTTGGGCAGATGAGGTCGCCACGTTGGCTGATCCCGATCGTCTTGGTGGGTCTTTCGGGGCGGACACCCATTCCGCCTCTCGAGTCGCCTCGCCCCACAGAAACTGCAGCCGCTCCGATCACCGTCCAGGACGGATTCGCCCGTTTTCGAGTGCCGCCGCACCGCGCCGGCGAACTGGTCCTTGTCGTTTCGGCACTCGCCGCCGATCGGCAGCCGTTTCCGGTCTCTCTGAGTGTCGCATCATTCCAGGCCCATCCCACACAGGCGGCCTCACCGCCGTTGCTGGCCATTCATCCGTATCGGAGTCGTCGGCTCGCCTTCCGATCTGTTCAGTTCATCGATGGCCGGGTGATCCAAGTTTCGACCACAGCCTCTTCCCGCCGCCGCCGCATCTTCGATGTTCCGCTGCTGAACGGTCTCCCGGCACACGACGGCGGCTGCGTTCGCGTGGTCGCCCGCCCGGTCGCATCCGGTTCACGCAGCACCGTCTATCTGGACGAGGCTGCCGGTCGGGACAGTCGACACCTTGAACTGGCCGAAGCGGTCGTTTTGTGGTTGGAGACCACCATCATGCCGCTGGGCGACAGTCTCGTCGGGCCACCTGCCGACATCGACAATGATGGACGACTCGCGATCCTGCTGACGCCCTGCCTGGGATACCTGCAGCGCGGTCGCACAACGGTCGGTGGCTTTGTGCGGGCCGCCGACTTCCGACCGAACCTCGAGCGGCCTCACTCGAACCAGGCCGACATGATCTACCTGAACACCAGCCTGGTTCCGAGCCTCGGCCTGGGTGACGTGCTCGCCCACGAGTACCGACACGTGCTGAGTTGCAGCAACCGCGATGCTCTCGGTCGCCCGCCCGAAGAAGACTGGCTCAATGAGGCGCTGGCTCACTTGGCCGAACCCGGGCCCACCAACATCTTGCACAGGATCCAAGCTTTCCTGGCCGATCCGTCACGCTATCCCCTGGTCGTGCCGGACTACTATCAGGCCGGCTTGTGGCGATGCGACGGAGTCCGCGGCGCGACATTCCTGTTCCTCGACTGGTGCTTCCAACAACACGGAGAGCAACTGGCCGGACGACTGCTCCGCTCCCGCCGCACCGGTGTCGCAAATATCGAGCAGATGACCTGCCGGCGGTTCCCCGGTCTCTTCCGGGACTGGAGCCTGGCGATGCTGCACGGCGACATCCCGTCTCATCCCGGTGGCCCGACTCTACTGGACTGGCCCAATGCGGCCCCGCTGCAACTTGAAATCGCCGGAACCGCTACGGCCTACATCGCACCCCGACGACTGCGTCCGGGAACAGTCGTCCACGTCAAGGCTCCGGCCTCGGCACGCCTGCAGGTCACCGCAACCGTGCGACCGACTACGGAGTGGCTTCCTCGCCCGAATATTTCAGCCGTTCCTTGAACAACTGTGTCAGGCGACGGATCGGGTACATCTGGACGACCTTGCCCTTGTAGGTCACCCGCCCCTGGCTGTCTTTGGCAATGTGCTCCTGGATCTCCACGTTTGCCAATCCGGCGTAAAGTGCAGCAAACGTCTCGGGATCCACTCCGCGACCCTTCTCGAGATCGCCTTTCACGTCGAGCCCCCCCACGCTGACGGCGAAGAGGTTCATGCCGCTGGTGGCCGGCACGTAACGGCCTTCTCGCTTCAACGAAGCCGCCGCGGTCTTGATCGCGTCGAATCCACTGGTGATCTTCTCAACCGAGTCCTCAGACGGCCCCTGTGGAGCCGCGGCGTTCTGGGCCGCCAGGCCCTGAGGAGCCAACAGCCCGACGTGACCGGCAAGGTATCCCAGGGCGAGGAGCGTCAGCAGCAAAAAACCATGTCCAAATCGTTGCATCGTCTTCTCTCTCCTGCTCGGTTTACGGGCCTGTCGCTTTCGTGGTGGACCTGCCCGATCGTCTCAACCGCCTCTCAGAACCGCAAGAGCGGTTCCCGTTCAAGCGGCGTCCTGGTCTGCCGTCGTGGACCCGACTCTCCGCGACACCTCGCCGCGAACCCGTTCCCCGGCTTTCACATCGACCGTCGGTGAATTCCCAAACGCGGTTCCGGAAAGAAGCATCAGTCCGATCGATCCGACCATGGCCGCCAGGCAGGTGATCACCGCGATCTCGTCATGCGTGACACCATCAAGAAATTCCATCACGGCCTTGTCTCCGCGTATCACAGGGGTCGGTCTTGGTACGGTCCAGTACAACGCGACGGATGGGCGCACCCCGCCCCGTCTCTTCGGATGTCGACCTGCAACCCGCCGGCTCTCCACCAACCTCTTCGGGAAACCGTTTGGGGCGGATGGACCGGTTGTGCCACACGCAGCGAAGGTAACTCCGATCGATCTTGACCAGCCGCCACGGCTTGCCGTATAGCGATCACGATCGCGGCGTTTTCCGTTCCCCCATGGGTTCAACGGCCACTGTTTCGTGCCACTGCTGTACCGCCACATCCTGGGACAACTTCTTCGCGTCTTCCTGGGCGTATTGTCCGTACTGACGGTGGTGATGATCGTTGGCGGAGCATTTCAGGAAATCAGCGACAACGGCCTGGGGGTGTTCCAGACACTGCAGATTCTCCCTTACATCATCCCCAGCCTGCTTCCGTTCTCGATCCCGATCGCCGTTCTTCTGACTGTCTGCATCGTCTACGGACGCATGGCAGCCGACCAGGAAGTGACCGCAGCCAAGGCAGCCGGCATCCCCGTGCTGACACTTCTGTGGCCGGCTGTGTTTCTGGGCGGAATGCTCAGTGCCGGTTCGTTGATGCTCACCGACCAGGCCATCCCGTGGTCGGTCGGTAACATCCGCCGGGTGGTGGCGATGGCAATGGAAGACATCGTGCTGGACATGCTGCGGACCCACAACGAACTCGCACTTCCACGAGGCGGCATGTCGATCTCGGTTCGAGGCGTCTCCGGACGGACGCTGCAGAGACCGATCGTCAAATTCACTTCCGCCAGCGGCCAACCGGTCACGGCCCAGGCCCACGAAGCCCACCTGGCATTCGACCCGGCCCGGGGTCGCATCATTCTCACCCTGAGCGACTGTCACCTGGACGTGCCCGGCCGCGGCTCGTTCTGGCTGGCTGAGGTCACCCGGGCCCTGCCGCTTCCGGGCGATCTGAACCGGACCAAACCACGCCACATGAGCATCCAGACGCTCAAGGCCAAACTCTACGACGAGACCCTGAAGCGAACTGACATTGACGAACAAAGAGCGATTGCGGCGGCTTTCCGTCTGGCCACAGGGGACTTCTCCGGCTGGTTCGCATCCGCTGCGGAAGACAAGACGGTCCGCGAGTCCCTGGAGACCCGCGCAAGACTGCGAACAGAGATGCACAGTCGCATCGCGTTCTCCAGCAGTTGTTTCTTCTTCGTCCTGGTCGGGGCCCCGTTGGCCATCACCCAGGCACGCCGCCAGGTGTTGACCAACTTCCTGGCCTGTTTCCTGCCAATCATCCTGATCTACTATCCCGTCGTCATGCTCTGCATGACCCAGAGCAAGACAGGAATAGTCGACCCCGCCTGGGCGATGTGGATGGGGAACCTGATCCTGCTGGCTGGCGGGCTGACGCTGTTTCGCCGCTGCTGCCGGCACTGATCATCGGCCTGCACCGACCGCACAGCAAACCGCCCCGTCCCGCCTGACAGCGGAACGGGGCTGACTGGTTTGCCCAACTCGACCAAGCCCCTGATCAGACGAGGCTCGGAATCGGCTTTCCGGTTTCGATCATGAAGACCGGGCGACCACCCTGGTCGATGAACTGGGTCCCCTGGTCGATCCCCAGCACGTGGAACACCGTGGCCATCAGGTCCTGCGGAGTCACCGGGTTGTTCTTGGGACGGTAGGCCTTCGCGTCGGACTCGCCGACCGTCTGACCCATCCGCAGCCCACCACCGGCCAGGGCCAGCGTCGAGAGCGGTGCCCAGTGATCACGACCCTTGTTCTTGTTGATCTTGGGTGTCCGGCCAAACTCGCCGGTGACAACCAGCAGAATGCGATCCGAGAGACCACGCTGGTGAACGTCGTCGACGAAGGCGGAGACAGCCCGATCGACGACCGGTCCACGGCCGTTCATCGCGCCCGCGATATTGCCGTGCATGTCCCAACCGCCGTAGGACATTGTGACGAAACCGCATCCGGCTTCGCACAGACGCCGAGCCATCAGCATGCTGTTGCCCAAGCCGCCGCCGTACTTTGACACGGTACGAGGATCTTCCTTCTTCAGGTCGAACGCCTCGGGTGCCTTGCCCAGCACCAGGTTGAACGCCTGCTGCTCGAACGCATTGAGACCTTCGACCACGCCATGCCGGTCGGCCGTCCGACGCAGGCGATCCAAACCCGTCAACAGGCTCCGCCTGTCCTCGAGCCGTCCGACCTGCGTCTGCAGGCTCATGTTCTTCCGGGCCTCACCACTGGTCCCGAACGGGGCATACGGCGTGCCTAGGAATGCGGGGCCATCGGCAGCAATTCCACCCAACCGCACATACGTCGGCATGCCGGTCTCCAGATGGTTCGGCCCACGGTGCCTAGAAGCGATGGAACCGATCGAGGGGCGAGAGGGCAGGCCGCCGTTGTCAATGCCGCGATTGTTGTAGCCGGTCATCACCCAGTGGGTGCCGCCACCGTGCCCGCTGTTGCCGTGGTGGAACGAGCGGACAAAGGCCATCTTGTCGGCCACCTGGGCCATCCCCTTGAAGTTGCCGCCCAAGGTCACCCCGGGCACCCGGGTCTTCACTTCGCCGGTCACACTGCGGTATTCGACCGGCGCTGTCATCTTCGGATCGAAGGTCTCGACATGAGTCGGCCCGCCGCCGAGCCAGAGCCAAACCACTGACGTGTGCTTGGACGATTTTCCGGTCGCCGCTTCCAGCGCCGAACGAGCCTGCATCAGGCCACCCAGACCCAACGCACCCAACCCGCCAACTCGAAGAAAATCGCGTCGCGTCGTCCCGTCACAGTCACGGTAGCGTCGATCGGTCTGCAGCGTCAGCATGAGTCACCTCCGTCAAGTACGCCAGCCGCCGGATTCCCACGAGATCCATCCCGCCTCCGGCGACCCACAACAGAAAACGTGGCAGCCGACTCGACTGCCCGTCTTGCTACTACGGAATCCTATCTGTCTCCCCATTCCGAGTCAACAATTCCCATCGGGTTTCCCCGATGTGTCGCCCTCCCCTTCCCTTATATATCGGACGGTTTTCTCCCAACAGTGACCTGTTCCCCCGAACTTGAACCCACCAGGACTCCTGAGTCTCCGCATAAGACGGCCCCCCCCCCTAGTCGGTTAATCGAGCCGATTGTCGACGGTCAACCTGTTGTTGAACATCGAACGGATTATTCCTCGTCTCTCAACAGTCCGGAAGCAGTCACCACGACGGTTCCAGACACCCACCGTGAGGCCCTATAATGCCGGTTCCTGCCATTTCCAGATCTGTCGTCGATTTTGAAACACCCGTACGAATGACCGAACCGGGACCCATCAATCCGACTCGCGTCCGAATCGGGGCGGTGAACTACCTGAACTCCAAGCCCCTGATCGAGGGACTCAGGGAGGACCTGGCCGAGTTGGCCCCCGGTAGCGAGTTGTTCCTGGACTATCCGAGCCGCCTGGCTGACGATCTTGAAGCCGAACACCTCGATGTCGCCCTGGTGCCGTCGATCGAGTGTCTCCGCGATCCCGGCTACGAGGTGGTGACCGACGCGTGCGTGGCCGCCCACGGGCCGGTGCTTTCGGTCAAGCTCTACAGTCGCGTCCCGATTTCGGAGATCGCGTCATTGGCTCTGGACGAAGGTTCGCGGACCAGCGCCGCGCTGGCCCGGGTTTTGTTGGCCGAGAAATTCGGTCTCCATCCCAGGCTGGAACCCCTGCCGCTTGGCCGTTCCGTCGACGCCAGTTCCGCCGACGCGATTCTGCTGATCGGTGACCGTGCCATGCATCCCCCGCAGGAGACTTTCGTCGAAACCTGGGATCTGGGCGACATCTGGAACCAGTGGACGGGGTTGCCATTTGTCTTTGCTCTCTGGGCCACTCGTCCTGGCACTCCCCTGGGCCGAGTCGAAGAGGCCCTCGTGGCAGCCCGGGACCGCGGTCTCGAACGACTCGACCTGATCGCCGAACGTGAAGCCGTTGAACTCGGGATTTCGTCGGCCAAGGCTGCCGGCTATCTCCACGACAACCTGCACTTCCATCTCGGCCACGCCGAACGTCACGGATTGGAGTTGTTCCACCGACTGGCCGTCGCGCAGGGATTGGCATCCGAGTCCAGCGACGTGATCTTCCGTGACAACATTCCGGCCGACCCCCCGCTTGTCCATCGCACTTAGTGTTCCCCAACCTCCGCTCAATCCCCCGAATTCATGCCTCGTCACGATTTGCTCGAGAAGGCCGCCGATGGCGAACGTCTGACTCCTGATGAGGGGTTGGCGCTTCTCGAAAGCCAGGACCTGCTGGCCTTGGCGGCCGCCGCCGACGCGATCACCCGGCGACTGCACCCCGGCCCCTATCGCACTTACAACATCGACCGGAACATCAACTACAGCAACGCCTGCACGGCCGTCTGTGACTTCTGTGCGTTCTATCGGCCGGCCGACCATCCCGAGATGTACGTGCTGGAGCGCGAGGAACTTCACACGAAAATCCAGGAGACACTCGACCTGGGCGGCGACCAGATCCTGATGCAGGGTGGCCTGCACCCGACCCTCCCACTGGAGTGGTACGAGGAGATGCTGCAGGACATCAAGCAGACGTTTCCGACGATCAACATCCATGCCTTCAGCCCCCCCGAGATCCACCACTTCACCAAGATCAGCCGGCTGCCGCTGGAGACGGTGCTCGGGCGGTTGAAGGCGGCCGGACTGGGCAGCCTGCCCGGCGGCGGTGGCGAGATCCTGGTCGATCGCGTTCGAAAACTGATCACCCGCGGCAAGTGCCTGACCGACGAATGGCTCGACGTGCACCGGACCTGGCACAATCTCGGCGGCCGCTCCTCGGCCACGATGATGTTTGGACACGTCGAGACGCTGGCCGAACGGATCGAGCACCTTGATCGCATCCGCTCGCTCCAGGACGAGACCGGCGGCTTCACCGCCTTCATCTGCTGGACGATGCAACCGCCCGAGACGCCCCCCTGGTTCGGCAACCGCCGTGACGGGGTTGACATGTCCGAGATCCCGCCCGCGGGAGCCTTCGAGTACCTCAAGACCCAGGCCGTGGCCCGGCTGTACCTGGACAACGTGGCCAACATCCAGTCGTCGTGGGTAACCCAGGGCGAGAAGGTCGGACAGATGGCTCTCTTCTTCGGCGCCAACGACATGGGAAGCCTGATGATCGAAGAGAACGTGGTGGCCGAGGCCGGCACCGTTCACCACCTCTCGCTGGAGACGATCCGACGTTGCATCGAGGAAGCCGGTTACATTCCCCGGCAACGAAACGTCTTCTACGAGTACATCGACGCGTCCCCGTCCGACGATGCACCCACCGCGTCCCCGCGGCTCGTCGATGCCCCCGCATGATCGAAGTCCACGACCTCTTCAAGCGGTTTCCCGACCTGCAACTAGGTGAGATCGTCGCCTTGGAGGGGGTCAGCTTCGACGTCGGTCCGGGCGAGGTGTTCGGTCTGCTTGGCCCTAACGGGGCGGGCAAGACAACCTGCCTGAGAATTCTCTCGACGATCCTCACCCCCACCGCTGGCACCGCCTCGGTCGACGGCCGTGACATCGTCCTCGATCCCGACGGAGTCCGAGCCCGCATCGGCTTCCTCTCGGGCTCCACCGGCCTCTACGACCGCATGACCGCCCGTGAAACGGTCGAATATTTCGGGAGGCTCTACGGGCTCGACGAAGATCGCCTCTCGGCGTCGGTCGAACGCATCTTCAACACGCTCTCGATGAACGATTTCGCCGACACGCTCAACGGTCGCCTTTCGACCGGCATGCGGCAGAAGGTCTCGATCGCCCGCGCCCTGGTCCACGACCCCCCGGTGTTGATCTTCGACGAACCCACCACCGGCCTCGACGTGCTGGTTGCCCGCGCGGTGCTCGACACCGTGGCCAGGCTGCGAGACGAGGGCAAGTGCATCATCTACTCGACGCACATCATGCGCGAGGTCGAACGGCTCTGCGATCGACTGGCGATCATCCACCGCGGCCGCATCCTCGCAACCGGCTTGCAACGGGATTTGCTGGAAGCCTCCGAGCAACCAGACCTCGAAGAACACTTCTTTGAACTGGTTTCCCGGTACGAGAATTCCTCGACCCCGGCCGGGGGCACCGAGCCAGCCAACGAGGACGGCTCATGATCCCTCGCCCCCGACTCGATCTCCGTAAGATCCGCATAGTGTTCCAGAGAGAACTCCGTGACCAACTCCGGGATCGCCGCACGCTGTTTATGGTCATGGCGCTTCCGGTGCTGCTGTACCCGGCCCTGGGCATCGGCATGTTGCAGATGGCCGTGGTCTTCAGCGAGAAACCACGCACGGTGGTCATCCTGGGATCCGAGTCACTGCCGGCACCACGGTTGATAGAGGGATCGGCATTTGCCGCCCGTTGGTTCGCCGATCCGACCGACGCACCCCGGCTGACGGTCGAAACAACCGATCGAAACCAACAGTCTCCGGCGATCGCAGACCGCCTTGCCGACGCTCGAGAGATTCGCACGCTGTTCGACCAACGATCCGAACTGCTCGGGACCGAAGACCTCTCACCGGTTCGGACACCGGAGTTTTCTCGGGAACTCCAACGAGTCAACGAATTGATCAACCAGCGCCTTCGCGATGCGGGCATCGACGTTCTCGTAGTGATTCCCGACGGGTTCGCCGAATCGCTCGAAGAGGTCAATCGACTGATCACCTCGCGAAGCCGAACAGCCGAGGATCCCTCCGAGTACCCGCGACCGGTGATCCTGGTCAGCGGTGACGAAAAATCGCTGATCGCTTCTCGACGAGTCGAGCGGGTCTTTGACTCGTGGGAGAACGAACTGCTGAGACTGCGGCTCGAGACGGCCGGCCTGCCCAGTTCTCTCCCCTCGCCGGTGGCCGCAACCGTGATCAAGATCGTCGGCAGCAAGCAGGAATCCGCCCTGGTCTGGGGCAAACTCTACCCCGTGATCCTGGTGCTGATGACCGTCACCGGCGCCTTTTATCCGGCCGTCGACCTGGCCGCCGGAGAGAAGGAACGCGGGACGATGGAGACGCTGTTGATCAGCCCGGTGCGACGAATCGAGCTGGTGCTGGCCAAGTTCCTGACGGTCCTTGTCTTCAGCATCGCAACCGCCGTGTTGAACCTGGTCAGTCTTGGGCTGACCGCAACCTACATGGTCCAACTCGTCGGGTCGGTCAATCCCACGGCCCAGGCGAGCCTGCCTCCGCCACCCACGTCGGGGGTGATCTGGATCCTGATCATGATCCTCCCCCTGGCAGCGTTTTTCAGCGCGATCAGCCTCGCCCTGGCCACCTTCGCCCGCAGCACGCGTGAAGGACAGTACTACCTCTCTCCGCTGATGATCATCGTGATGCTGCTGGTCGCCCTGGCCGTCTCGCCCGGAGTCGAACTGCAGCCATTCCACTCGGTCCTGCCCGTGCTCGGCCCGATCCTTCTGCTCAGGGAACTGCTGGTTAACCCGACCGCAGCGGAAACGCTGGCCTACTTGCCAGCCGTCCTGGGTGCCAGCTTCGTTTACGCCGGGATGGCTCTTTGGTGGGCCGTGGCCCAGTTCCACAGCGAATCGGTCCTTTTCCGCGAGGCCGAACGCTTTGATCTCCGACTGTGGCTGAAACGACTCTGGACCCACAAGCCCCCGGTCCCCGGTGCCGGTGGTGCAATCGCCTGCCTGGCTGTCGGACTTTTCGGACAGGTGCTGTTGATGCAACCGCTGTTCGAGTGGCTCACATCACTTCCCGAGTCCGAGCGGGCGCGGGCGGCCATCTGGGCCCTGGTCGGCCAGCAGATTCTGCTGTTTCTGCTGCCGGCCTGGCTGTTGGCCGCCACGCTGGTCAGTGACGTCAGTCGAACCTTCCGACTGCGCGTCCCCACAGCCGGCTCGATTGCCGTCGCCGCAGGATTGGCCGCGGCCCTGCACCCGCTTGTGCAGGAACTGATGCAGCACCTGCAGTGGTTCTTTCCGCCGGGCCTGCCCGAAGGGAGCCTGGACTTCCTCAAGACAATGCTGGGCCCCTCACAGCCAGCCTGGCTCCTGCTGCTGGCGGTCGCCGTCGTGCCGGCAATCTGTGAAGAGTTTCTCTTCCGCGGCTACGTGCTCTCGGCCTTCGACCGACCCGGACGAAGCCACGTGGCTATCGTGCTTTCGGCCTTCGCCTTCGGTGCCGTTCACATGATCCCCCACCAGGTCTTCTACGCCACGCTCCTGGGCCTGGTGCTGGGCCTGCTGGCCATCCGCACTTGCAGTATCTGGCCCGGTCTGGCCTTTCACGCCGTGTTCAACGGGATCGCCGTCCTGCGAGAACGATGGAGCCTGCCGGACCCGCTGCCCGCCTGGGGGGATTTCCTGGTATCGAACGATGCCGACGCGGGCCTGCGATATGACTGGCCTCTGCTGGTGATCGCCGCGTTGGCCGCAACCGTTCTACTCGTCATTCTCAAGCGATGGCCTGCACCCGGGGACGTCCGGTGACCGGCTCGGGTCGTTTCGCCGCGAGGCTGGTCGTTCCCGGCGACGGGTCGGCCGTCGAGGACGGGGTGATCGCCGTCGCCGACGGTTTGATCACCGACATCTATGCGGGTCCCGACACGCAGGCCACTCTCCTGGACGACGTCATCCTGCTGCCCGGCCTGGTCAACGCCCACACCCACCTCGAGTTCTCGACATCCACCACTCCGCTTCCCGCCACCAACGGGATGGCGGCCTGGATCGGAGACGTCACGGCCATCCGCCGCGAACAAACCACCCAGATCGATCCCATACGCCGCGGCCTCGACGAACTGGTCTCCGCCGGAACCGCCGCGGTCGGCGAGATTGCTACCGCCGAGTGGCCGGCATCTCGGCTCGACGAAACCGATCCGGTTTGCGTGGTCTTTCGCGAGATCATCGGTCTGAGCAGCGACCGCCACTCCGATTGCCTGGCCACGGCCAGCGACTTCCTGGCCGCCGACTCCACCTCGCAATGCCTCCGTGGCCTCAGTCCCCACGCCCCCTACTCGGTCCACCCCGACCTCTACGTCGACCTGGTCCGTCTGGCCGCCTCACACGATGTCCCCCTGGCCATCCACCTGGCCGAGTCATCCGACGAACTCGAACTGCTGGAACACGGTGAGGGACCGATGCGAGAACGGCTCGAGGCCCTCGGAGCGTGGCAGGACTCGGCGATCCCCCACGGCAGCCGTCCGCTGGACTACCTCCGTCCGCTCTCCGATCTCTCCCACCCGCTGGTGATCCATGGCAACCTGTTGGCGGAGGACGAAATTGCCTGGCTGGCCGGGCACCGCCATATCCCGGTCGTCTTCTGCCCGCGGACCCACTTTCATTTTGGACACCCGCCCCACCCGTGGCCACGATTGCTTGACTCCGGAACGCCGGTGGTGCTGGGCACCGACGGCCGGGTCTCCAACCCCGACCTCTCGATGTGGAACGAGTTGCAGTTTTTGGCACGCGCGGCACATGGTCGACCGGCCGAGGACCTGCTGGCGATGGCCACTTCGGCCGCCGCCGCGGCCCTGGGCCTCGGCCAGCGGTTCGGCACTCTCGCTCCGGGAAAGGCGGCGACTTCACTGGGAGTAACGCTGCCTCCCGGATCACCCATGACACTGGCGGCAATCCTGAAATCGGGTCGCCCAGCCGGCGTTCTTCGACAAGGCGACTGGTATCCTGCCTGAAACACGATGACGATCCACTCATCCACCGCTGTCGCATTCGGACAACTCGACCAGGTCACCCACTCCGACTACCTGGCCGGTCTTTGTTTCGACCGCGGCACCCCGGGACAACTCAGGCAGGCGGCAGCCGAAGGCGACCAGGACGGATTCGTCGCCGCCTGGACCGATCTGCTCACCGCCAGGATGAGCGGGGCCAGCCAACCTCAACCCGACCGGGCATTTGAGTGGACGTCGGTCGAAGCACCGCTCGCGTCGGCGTGGCGAACGGTCACGCCGAAAAGATCTCGGCGACCGGTGATCGGGAGCCGCTCGCACAACCGGTCTCCGCTGCCGACCATCGCCCGACTCGATGCCGACGCCAGCGACGGAGATCTGCTGGCCTCGCTCGCGCTGCTGACACGCAAGCCACCGGCTCGACGAATTGCCCAGTGGTTCTCCGCCTGGCGACGCTGCATCGACCTGACCGCCACGCGACCCCTCTCAGCCGAACTCGCCTACACCACCGGCCTGCTGCTGTCCCCGCTGAAGGGCACCGCCGGACTCCGTCGCAACGGTCAGCTGGCGTTACGGGAAGAACTTCTCGCACGGACCGACAACGACGGCACGCCGTTGGCGGAGCTCCTTCCCGATCTGCCCGAATGGCTGGGCGGACTGGTGCGGGCCGGTTGGTGGAGCAGACACTTCGACGTACCGCTGTGGAACAAGACGTCATCCGAGCGATTCACCAGGCTCGTCCGGTGGGTCACGCCCCTCTACCGGCACGGAGACCGCCTGGTGATGTCCGACCGCCCGGCTCGCAGCCTCCGCTCGCTGCTCGAGTCGGCCAACCGACTGATCGGCGACATCGACACCCAGGCGGTCACCCAATCCGACTGGGCGCGTGTCGCGGTGCTGCGGACCACCACATCCCCCACCGCTCCGGCAGTCGTCGTGACCCACGACAGTCCCACCCCCCGGCTCGATATCTCGATCGGCGACCGCACGCTGTTGTGCGACGAGTGGTCACTCGAAGTCACCTCGGGGAAACACGTCTGGGATCTCGATCACTGGGACTGTGTCTGCTGGCAAAGTGACGAGGACGCCGACTACATCGAACTGCAGGCCGATGCCGGCGATGGGCGTCGTGTCGATCGACACATCCTGCTCTCCCGCGCCGAACACCTGCTGGTGCTGGCCGACGCGGTCATCACCCCACCCGGGGCAACCGACGGTCGGCCGATCGCCTGCCGATCCGGGTTGGCCCTGGCCAACGGTGTCACAACCAGCCCCCGCCGAAACGGCCATCGCGACCAGCGACTCACAGGCCGCGGAATCTCCTCCCGCATCGTCCCGCTGGCGATGCCCGACGATCCCCTGTTCTCACCGGGCCCGGCCTCACTGGCGTGCCACGACAACCGGCTCTACTGGACCCACGCCGGCAGCGGCCCCGGATTGTTTCTGCCCCTGGTCCTGGACTTCTCGACCGAGCGCCGTCGCCGCAAGGCCGAGTGGAACTCGTTGACGGTGACCGAGGACCGCAAGGTCGTTTCGCCTCACCGGGCATCGGCCTACCGACTGCGAATCGGCGACCTGCAGCTGATCCTCTACCGAAGCCTGGTCAAAACCGAGATCGCGCGTTCGGTCATCGGCCAACACAGCCGCCACGAGTCGTTGTTCGGACTATTGCGGCCAGATGGCGACTTTTCGCCACTGGTGATGGTCGAGTAGCCGGGCCCGGGCGCTTCCCCCTCGTTGGAGTCGCCTGCATAATGGCGTCAGGTTCCGGCTGTCGCATTCGACCAGCCGGAACCGTTCGCCGACCGGCCAGCGTGGCCCACGATTGTCCCAGGACAAATCCACCGATGACCGACACATTCACGACACTCGAAGAACTCCAGCAAAACGACGGCCCCCAGGCCACCCTGCGGCAATTGGCGACCGTGATGACCGACGAGCAGAACTACCATCGGCTCTTCGACGTCCTGTTGATGCAGAAGAAACTGGAACTGGGCCTACCCCTGGTGAAACCGACGTCGTTCGACGACGTGCCGGAGGACCAGCGAACCGGGTTTGAGAAGCACTATGTTGAATCGGCCAGACAGGTCGGCGGCATGTTGCTGGAGGCCGGCCGCGTCGGAGATGCGTGGGTCTACTTTCAGACGATCCAGGAACCCGGCCCGGTACGCGAAGCGCTCGACGGACTCTCTGCCAACAGCGACGACTACGAGCGGACCGAAGAACTGATCAACGTGGCACTCTACGAGGGTGCTCATCCAGTCAAGGGACTCGAGTTGATGCTCAACTCGCACGGCACCTGCAACACGATCACTGCCCTGGACCAGCAGATCATGCAACTTCCGCCAGACGACCGTCTGGCAGCAGCCCAGTTGTTGGTCAACCAGGTCTACGGTGATCTCTGCCACACGCTCAACGCCGAGGTCACACAGCGGCTGCCGATGGTCGAGCCGTCGGAGAATCTCCGAGAGCTGATATCCGGCGACCGCGACTGGTTGTTCGCTGAGGGCAACTACCACATTGACGTCTCGCACCTCAGTGCCGTTGTCCGCTTCGCCCGCTCGCTGGAACCGGACAGTCCCGAGTTGTCCCGGGCACTGGAACTGGCCGAATACGGAGAGCGGCTCGACGAGCAGTTCCGCTACCCCGGCGATCCCCCCTTCGCGGACTTCTACACCGCTCACGGGCACTTCTTCCGCGCCCTGCTCGATGACGGTCGCGAGGAGGCCGTGTCCTATTTCCAGGCACAGCTCGATTCCGAACCGGACAAGGAGGACAAGCAGATGATCGCCTACGTGGTCGTCGACCTGTTGCGGCGTACCGGGCTGATGGATCAGGCCATCGAACTGGCCGTCACCCACTTGGCCCACCTCGACGAGTCCACCGGGTTCAGCTTCGCCGAGTTCTGCCAAGGCGCCGGGCGTCTCGACCTGCTGCGAGACACCGCCCGTGAGCGTGGCGACCTGGTGACCTGGGCCGGGGCTCTCATCGGCGACTCGGCTGACTGATTCGCTCAACGGCCCCGCCATGTCTCCCTCAGAACCCGATTTCCTGCGTCACAACAAGGCGGCGTGGAACCGGATCGTCCAAAAGGGCAGCCAGTTCGCCCGCGTGGCCACTGACGAGGAGATTGCCAAGCCACTTGAGGTGCTTGATGGCCGCGGCTGGTTGCCGGCCACCGTTGAGGGCCTGGATGTCCTCTGCCTGGCGGCCGGGGGGGGATGGCAGTCGATCCTCTATGCCGCCGCGGGCGCACGCGTCACCGTCATCGATCTCAGTGACCAGATGCTCGCCATCGATGCCCGTGAAGCGGAACGGCGAGGATTGGCCGTCGAGGTGATCCAGGCGTCGATGGACGACCTCGGAGTCTTGCGGGACCAGGCCTTCGACATCGTCCACCAACCGGTCAGCACCTGTTACGTCGCCTCGCTCGACCCCGTCTTCACCGAAGTCGCCCGAGTGCTCCGCGACGGTGGACTCTACGTCAGCCAACACAAGCAGCCGGCCAGCCTGCAGGTCTCACATCGAGATCGACGCGACCGATACGTGGTCGCCGTCGAGTACTACCACGAAGGTCCGCTGCCGGAAGTGCCCGACCAATCCTATCGCGAGCAGGGGACCGTCGAATACCTGCATCGATGGGAACACCTGGTCGGGACGCTCTGTACGGCCGGCTTCGTCATCGAGGATCTCCGCGAGCCGCTTCGAGCCAGTCGCTCGGCCCAGCCGGGTGACTTCCGGCACCGAGGCCGTTTCATTCCCCCCTACGTCCGGCTCAAGGCCAGACGCAAGAACCGAGCCGAAATCCCTACCGAGTCTCCACTGTGGACACCCGACACCTGAGTTGAGTCCGATGACGTCGCTTCGCCCGGTCCGCTACGACCGGCATATCCGAAAAAGTCATCCCAATTTGCCAAATTTGCGTAATTGGCATTTAGAGGCTCTTCGACACGGACCGATCCTATCTGGCAGGAGGCAGTCTGCCGAACTCTCGTATTGACGAGTTCGGACGGTTTTGCCATATACACCCCGCCTATTACACAACGAATGGACTCGCCTGATCTGGCAAGTGGCATGGAAGCCACCCCTTGTCTTCCGGCCGCCGCTGTACTCAGGCACTGCCATCCAAAGGAGTGTTTCAGCCGTGACCAGACTCGCTTTTCTCCTTGTCGCCGCCATCCTGCTGGCCGGTCCGTCCTCCACCACTCTCGCCCAGGGGACGGCTGCCTCGTCGACGCCGCACAAAGTTGCATTGATCGACATCAGCCGCGTGCTCAAGGAATACAAGAAGGTGGATGCTCTTCGGTCGGAGATCAAAGCCGAGATCGCCAAGAGCGAAACTCAACGGACGGCAATGGTCAAACAGATGAACATTGTCAAGGACAAGCTCAAGTCCCCCAACATCCAACAGGGAAGTGCCAAGGCGGTCGAACTCGAGAAACAAGGGCTCAAGATCGAGGCCGAATTCAATTCATTCAAGAAGGGTGAGCGGACGAGAATCCTGCGACGCGAAGCCCAACTACTCAAGACGATCCACGGCGAGATCAAGGCCGTCGTCAAGCGTGCGGCCGACGCCTGGGGCTACACGCTGGTCCTTCGCTTCAACAGCACGGCATCCGATGCAGCCACGCCCAACAACGTCGTGGGCCAGTTGCAGCGGCAGGTTGTCTATCACCGAGGTGAGGATGACATCACCCAGCCGGTGATCGAATACCTCAACAAGCAGTACCTGAAGCAATCCCCAGTTCCACGGACCGGTGCCCAACCGGCCGGTGCCACCAAGACCAAGAAGCGGTAACCCACTTCTTGGTGTGCCGGGCCCTCATCGCGGCGGCCCGTGACGCCGACCGCCCCGTGCCAAACACGGGACGGTTGGCGTCACGTCCGTCCATTACCACCCCCCTCACACAGTCCCGCATGCCTGCTTCCGCTCGAGACAACTTGGCGTCTCTGCCGCAGCGATCCCTTCGTCCTCAACATACGCTCGGCCGATCGGCCACGTGTCATGGAGTGGGTTTCGTCACTGGAACCCAGGTCGAAATGACCCTGCACCCGGCCGCCCCGGGTTTCGGGCTGGCCTTTCAGCGTCTTGACTGCCCCGGCTCCCCCCCGGTTCCGGCAACACGAGATTCGGTTCTGCCCCGCAAGCGTCGCACCGCCATCGGTCAAAACGGGGTTGTCATCGAACTGGTTGAACACGTTCTCGCCGCGCTGGCCGGCCTGCAGGTCGACAACTGCCTGATCACGCTTGACGCTCTCGAGCCACCTGGATTCGACGGATCGTGCCGGCCCGTCGTGGAAGCGATCCTCGAAGCGGAACTCATCGCACAGGACGCACCTCGCCCCTGCCTGATGATCGATCGCGTGCTGTCGGTCGGCACCGCCGGAAAGAATGTCACGCTGCGGCCACTGTCTCAGCCCGGCCTGGCCGTCAGCTACCACCTCGACTACGGACCCCGCTCGCCAATCCCTCCTCAGAACCGGACGTTCCTGGTCAACGCCTACGACTTTGCGGTCAACATCGCCGGCTGCCGCACCTTCGTTCTCGACAGCGAAGTTGCCGCGCTGAAAGCCCAGGGCCTCGGCCAGGGCCTGACTTATCAGGACCTGCTGGTCTTCGGTCCCGACGGCCCGATCGACAATCGACTGCTGTTTCCCGACGAATGTGCCCGCCACAAGATCCTCGATTGCATCGGCGACTTCGCCCTGCTCGGCGTCGATCTCTGTGGCCACATCGATGCCTGCTGCAGCGGTCACACACACAACCATGACGCCACCGCCGCGGTCCTCCAGCACTGCTCTTACGCCCCCGTGGTGGCTCACGCCGCCTGAACCTGACCCGACACCCCATCCGCCCCATTCACCATGCCAGCCAACATCTCACCTCTGGCCCAGGTCGACCACGCCGCAGAACTGGGATCCAACGTCTCCGTCGGTCCCTTCTGTCTCGTTGGCCCGGGAGTCCGGATTAACGAAGACACCTGCCTGGACAGCCATGTCGTGCTGACTGGCAACACCGAAATCGGCCGCAACAACCGATTTCTGCCCTACTGCGTGATCGGCGGTGACCCACAGGACAAAAGCTTTGAGGAATCCAATACGCGGGTACTGATCGGCAACGACAACGTGTTTCGCGAAGGGGTCACAGTCAACCGCGGTGCCGAAAAAGAGGACGGAACGACCCGAATTGGCCACCGCAACCTGCTGATGGCCAATTCGCATGTGGCTCACAACTGCCACGTCCATGACGACGTGAACCTGGTCAACGGCGTTCTGTTGGGCGGCCATGTCCACGTGTGCGACCGGGCGATCATCTCGGGAAACTCGGTTGTCCACCACTACTCCACGATCGGCACACTGGCATTCGTCAGCGGTGGGTGCCGCGTTCCGCACGACATCCCCCCCTACATGCTTGCCGCCGGCAGTGACAATCCAAAGCTCAAGACCATCAACAAGATCGGGATGCAGCGGGCCGGGATGCCTAAACCGACGATGGCGCTGATCCTGCGTGCGTTCAAGATGCATTTTCGGAACCTGAAGAAGATTCAGGACGTGCAACGACACTTCGAGACCGAACTCGCGGGAACGCTGCCGGTGGAACTGACCAAGTGGCTGTCGTTCATCACACGACAGATCCAGGGTCACAACCTCAGGACC
Organism: Planctomycetota bacterium; assembly: GCA_963582065.1. GTDB lineage: Bacteria > Planctomycetota > Planctomycetia > Planctomycetales > Planctomycetaceae > UBA8437. Next base: position 36,701 of record CAUZRQ010000010.1, read on the forward strand.
CGCGACCCCGCCGGCAATCCGCAACAACAGGAACCGCCGGTCCCCGGAACTCCGTGGGACGGCACGGACCGACTAGACGAACGGAAGGCTGCATGACCCGACTGAAGATCGCCGTCGTGGGCGTTGGCGCCCTCGGACGACACCACGCCCGTATCCTCTCCACCCTCGACTCGGTCGAACTTGTCGGTGTCGCCGAAACCGACATCGAGATGGGACGCACGGCCGCCGAGACCTGCGGTTGCGCCCACGTCACCGACTTCCACGACCTGCTCGAAGATGTCGACGCGGTGACGATTGCCGTCCCCACGTCGGCTCACCTGGCCGTTGCCGGGGACTGCCTGCGAGCCGGGCTGCCGGTGATGGTCGAAAAACCGATCGCCGGAACGCTCGAGGACGCCGCTCAACTGGTCGACCTCGCCGACCGCCAGAACGTCGTGCTGCAAGTGGGTCACGTCGAGCGGTTCAATCCCGCCGTCACCGCCGCCTTCGGACAGATCGATCGACCACGATACCTGCGAGTCGAACGAATGAGCCCTTTTGCCTTCCGTTCGACCGACATTGGAGTCATCCACGACCTGATGATCCACGACCTCGAACTGGTCCTCGCCCTTGTCGATGCACCGATCCAGACTGTCCAAGCCTTCGGCATCAGCCTGATGGGGGGCCATGAGGACTCGGTCCAGGCCAGGATCGAATTCAGCAACGGCTGCATCGCCGACATCTCGGCCAGCCGGGTGCACCCCGAACCCCGCCGTGTGCTCACCTCGTGGTCAGCATCTGGTTGCATCCACGTCGACCTGCATACCCGTCACCTGACTTCGTATCGACCGTCTGAGGCCTTGCTGAGTGGCCCGTCACCCCTCGAATTGGCCGCCGCACCCGAGGCCGACATCGATGACCTCAAGCAGAGCGTCTTCGGCAAGTTCATCACCGTCCACGAACCCGAAATCTGCGATGCCGACGCATTGACTGATGAATTGCAGCATTTCGTCGACTGTGTCACCAGCGGCCGCCGACCACTGGTGGGCGGCCCCGAGGCCCTCAGGGCAATGGTCGCCGCCGACCAGGTCCTGACCTCGGTCGCCGAACACCTTTGGGACGGCCATGCCGACGGTGCCCGGGGGCCCCAGGCCCGACGCCGACGCGCGGCCTGACGCCGGACCACCGCTTCGAGAAAACCGCCCGAGATTCGCCGCTACGTTTCGGCGTGTCTCGCACACCAGGTGGCCAGCATCCCGGAAGTGATCACCGGAGACCAGGCTGCCAGGTCGGGCGACAGAACCTGGAAACTGGCCAGGTACAGGCAGGCTTCTCCTGCACCCAACACCACCACCATCACGCCCCCGGCAATGGCCAGATTCGCCGCCAGTCCGCGACTCTCTCGACGTACCAGGAATGGAACCACCAGGAACACCGCTACGATGTTCAGCAGCGGGCGGGTCAGGCGTGCGTGCAGCGCCAGGGCCTGCTCGTGGGCCGACCGGGTCGCCTGTGAGGGGTTGCGAACCCGCCTGAGCAGGTCGGGTGTCGAGAGGTACCTCGCGTTGCTGGCCTTTTCAGAGAGTTGATCGGGAGTGACACCCGAGACGACAAACAGCGTCCCCGGACGTGTTCCCGGCCGTACGACGCGTCGGCCGGCGGCGCTGAGTGCAAGTTGTTCGGGTGCCGGGTCGAGACCGACCAACAGCCACCCCGAGAGGTTCTTCGGGCCGCGGCGGACATACTTCGCCCGCTGGGCCTTCAACGTGGTCAGACGAGTCACGACGTCCGGGACCGGCAACACGAACTCCGCATCCGTCAGTTTCCTGGCGTGAGGAAACACTCGTCGTGCCGAGATCAGGATGTGCGTGGCAAAATCCAGCGACGGCCGGACGTCGATCCCCTGCTCGACTTCGCGACCGCGAGGTGTCTGTAACACGGGAGCCACCCTGGGCAGAATCCACTCCTGGTTGATCATCATCAACAGATTGACCAACAAGGCTCCCATCACCAGCGGGACGACGATGCGATACAGCGACACACCGGCGGCCAGAACCGGGTGCAATTCCCCGGATCGCTGCAAGATCACCAGAACGACCATCACCGACAGCACACACAGGATGTGCCCCACCAGACTCAACAACAGACTCGATTGGCAGCAGTAATACACCGTCATCCGCCGCACCACCGGCCAGATGTCCCCATCGGGGCTCGCCTTGAGGAACTCGTCGGCGTTGGTGAACGCGTCGAAAACGAAGAACACACCCAGCGCGGCCACGAAACAGATGCCGAAGGTGTGGAAAAACCGCTTCAGCAGGTAGCGGTCGAACGTCGTCAACACGGCGGTTGCCTTCCTGGCACCGGGATCGCGACGGCCAGCCTCGATCGACGGACCGTCCCCATTTCGCTGCGACCTCCAGCCGCGGCGGTGCGAGATTACAGGACGTCGGCCCCGAAGTGTCAAGACGGATCGTGACGTGGCCGACCGCCGCAACGACCGCTAGGCTGGACCGTGATGTCTCTCGATTCGCCCTTCGTCGATCCCGAAGCCGGCCCCGGCCAACCACGACGGCAACGTTCCGGGCGGCTGTGGCTGATCGCAGCGGTGCTGGCCGTCTCGGTGATCGGCCTGCTCGCCCGACCCGGGTGGCAACGATCCCGCGATCTCCAGTTCCTCGAACAAGCCGGTGCTGTCTTCGACACCCGCACCAAGGCTCCGAAATGGATGAAGCTCGTGGGAACCGCGTTGGACCCGGCTGCCATCGACAGCCTCGCACGAGTCACCACCCTCGAGGACCTCGTACTCGACGAATCGACCGTGACCGACGATGACCTTGCGACGTTGGCCGCGTTGACCAGTCTCAGGAGACTCTCCCTGGCCCGCACCGCGATCAGCGACAGGGGACTGTCGCACCTGGCCGGGTTGCTGCAACTGAAGACCCTGGTGCTCGACTCGTCCTACCATGTCACCGACGGGGGTCTGGACGCAGTGGCGGCGATCAACGGGCTCGAGGATGTCAGCCTGCTGGATATTCCCGTGACGTTGCCGGCACTGGTCGAACTGTCGGGCCGCCACACCTTGCTGCAGATCAACTCCAGCCACGGAGTTCTCGGGAACCGCAAGCTGGCCCTTTCGGGCACCGAGATCTCCGACGAGGGACTCGCGCGGTTGTACAACGCCGCGGAACTCGAGGGAATCGAACTGCCGTCCCGCATCACCGACCGGGGACTGCAACACCTGTACGGGCTCTCGAAGCTCAAATACGTCGTGCTCGCCGATTCCCGCATCACCGACCGGGGACTCGCCGCTCTCATCGACCGTTCACTCCCGCTGACAGAAATCGACATCTCCGGTTGCAGCGGGCTGACCGACACCGGCCTGGCGGTCGTCGCTCGCCTGCCACTGCTCAGACAACTTCAAGTCGACAACACCAACGCAGGACCGCACCTGCTGACCGCTGTGGCGGAACTGGCACAACTGGAACTCCTCTCGCTGGGCGATTGCCTCAAGGTGGACGACACCGCACTGAAACCGCTGCTGGACGCCCCGTCGCACCCCCGGCTGAAATTCCTCAGGCTCTCCGGTACTGCCATCACCGACATCTCGATGAAGACTGTCGACCGCGATCGGTTCCCGAACCTGGAAGGCCTGGACCTCCGAAACACGCGAGTCACTCCCGAAACGACCTCCCGGCTCCGAAAACGGCTGGCAGGCTGTCGAGTACTCGGTTCGTCGGCCGCTCCCGGTCTTCGCGCGGACTGACCGGCTAGTCCCTGACGCGGACGAACTTCTTGATCAGTCCGGCGGCGGCGACTTCGCTGACGTAGAGATCCCCGCGACTGTCGCCCCAGATTCCATGCGGAGCAGCGACAAACTGGTGCGGCTCGTCTCCCGCCTCGCCCCACTGGCTGAGCACGTTGTTCTGGCGATCGAGAATTGTCAGCCGGTGACCGACCTCGGCCATGAAAATCGTCTCGTCCCGGTCGAACCACAACTTGTCCGGACGCAGGTATCCCGGCCATTCCTCGAGGAACTCGCCTTCGCCAGTGAACAACTGAATCCGGTTGTTTTCCCGATCACAGATGTAGACGCGGTAGTCACTGTCGACCCAGACCGAGTGAACCAGGTCAAACTGTCCGGGCCCTGTCCCCGGCTCACCCCAGCTCTTGATCAACACCCCCTCGGGTGAGAACTTGTGCACCTTGTGGTTGACGTAACCGTCGCTGACGAACAGGCAGCCATCAGGTGCGATCGCCAGATCGGTGGGCCGGTTGAACGGCACCCCCGGGGGGCGGGGCACACCGGGAGTCCCCAGCGTCCACTGCAGTTCGCCCTTTGAGTTGAACTTGTAGACGCAGTGCCCCAGCCACTCGGTCAGGAAGATGTTGTCCTGGTCGTCAATGTAGACGCCGTGCGCGTTCTCGGAGACCAACACCGTGTCGTCCCACGATTCGATCACGTTGCCGTCGGTATCGAAGATGATCAACGTGTGTTCGCTGCGACTCGAGACGATCACTCGATCGTTGCTGTCGACTCCCACACCTGGAATCCATCCAAACGTCCAGCCCTCAGGCAACTTCGCCCAATCGCTGATCACCTCGTACTGAAAATCGCCCTGGCCCACTCGTGTCGTCATCGTCTCTTCTCCCGCTTCCGGCCGGTCTCCAGACAACGAAACCACCCAAGTGACATACTCCGACCGGCACGCTCGATCAAGCCACTCACCCCGACCTGAAACGCATCGGGTTTGACGCCGCCGATGCAAATCGCAGAATGTCGGGACCCAACGAACCGATCCTCTGGACGCCCACCATGTCCGAGACCTCCATCGACTACGGCATGTTCATCATGCCCTTTCATGACCCCGACAAGCCGCTGGGCCAATGTTACGACGAGGACCTGGAACTGATCGTGCTGGCCGAGCAAATGGGCTTCTCGGAGTTCTGGATCGGTGAACACCACACGATGCAGTACGAGAACATTGTCAGTCCCGAGATGTTCATCTGCCGTGCGTTGGGTGAGACCCAGTCGATTCGGCTGGGTCCCGCTCCTGTCTGCCTGAACCAGCATCACCCCGCCGCAGTCGCCAGCCGACTGGCCTTCCTTGACCATCTCTCCAAAGGCCGCCTCAACCTCTGTTTCGGTCCCGGCAGCGTCACCGCCGACCTGGAACTCTACGGCATCGATCCGAAAAACAACTCGAGGATGGTTGACGAATCGATCAAGATGATCCTGGCACTGTGGTCGGGCGAGCCGCCCTACGAACTCGACGGGGAATTCTGGAACATCCGGCTGGTCGACAACGTCGACGTCGAGACTCGCATCGGCTTCATCCACAAGCCGCTGCAACAGCCTCATCCACCGATCTCAATCCCGGCCATGAGCCGCAATTCGCCCAGCATGCAGATGGCCGGCGCCGCCGGATTCCAACTGTTCGGACACTGCCTGGTCACCGGCAACGTGCTGAAAAACTTCTGGGACACCTACGAAACCGCAGCCGTCGAGGCCGGGCGAACACCGTCGCGAGCAGACTTCAAGATTGCCCGTTCGATCTTCCTGGCCGACACCACCGCCGAGGCCGAACGACTGGCCCGCACCAACTCGCTGGGACACAACTACGAGTACATCGGCCGTCTGTTCGACAAGGGGCTGGGCCGCAAGATCTACAAGCGTGATCTCGACATGCCCGATGCCGAATGCAATCTTGATTTCCTGATGACCGAACAGATCATCGCCGGAGACGTCGACACGGCACTCGAGCGACTGCTGAGTGTGTGGGAAGAAACGGGTGGCTTCGGCACGCTGGTGTTGATGAGCTACGACTGGGACGACAAGGCGTCGTGGGTCCGAAGCATGGAACTGTTCGCCCAGGAACTGATGCCCGCTTTCAATCGGGCGGTGGGAGTGATGGCCTGACATTGCGGACTGGGAGATCCACGTTCCCAATCGTTCGCCGCTGTGGTTTAATGGCTCGATGATTGACCCGTCGCCAAGTCCCCGACATCATGCGGTCTCGCGCCGTGACCTGCTGCAAGTCGGTGCACTGGGGCTGACCGGGGTCACGTTGCCGGGGCTGCTCTCAGCCCGTGAAACGACCCGTTCGAAGGGCGGGCGGCCCACCGCCGACGCCTGCATCCTGATTCACCTCAACGGCGGCCCCCCGCACCTGGACATGTGGGACCCCAAGCCCGAGTCTCCCGCCGCGATTCGTGGCGAATTCGGCACGATCAGCTCGTCGATCCCCGGCTACCGGGTCGGATCGCTGATGCCGAAACTGGCTCGCCACATGCACCGCGCGACGATCGTCCGCTCGATGCACCACAGTGTCAACAACGCCCACGCCGCAGCGGTCTACTGCTCATTGACCGGCCACGACCGGGGTGAACTGGGGGGCGGCACCAAGCAGACCGATCATCCCTCGCCCGGCTCGATCGTCACCCTGCTCCGCCCACCCCAGCGGGTGGTCGTTCCTCACGTGACGCTGCCCTATATGACCCAGGAGGGCCGTGGCGGGCCGCCACAACCGGGCTTTTTCGGCGGATTTCTCGGGCGGGCCCACGACCCGCTGTTCGTGCTCCGCGATCCCAACAGCAAGGACTTCGGAGTCCCGGAACTGACCCTCCGCACCGGAGTCTCGGCCCAGAGACTCTCGATCCGCCGACGGCTCTTCGACGACCTCAACCGGCGAGCCGGCCTCGGTGCCGACGATCGGGCTGCAACCGCGATGAACAGTTTTCAGGCCCGGGCACTGGACCTGCTGACATCCGAGGGAACTCAGCGGGCATTTCGAATCTCCGAGGAGCCGGCCGCCACCAGAAACGCCTACGGCCGGAACATCTACGGCCAGAGCACATTGTTAGCGCGGCGGTTGATCGAGGCGGGCACGCGACTGGTGACGATCGCATGGGCGCCGGACGCCAACGCCACTTGGGACACTCACACCAACAACTTCGGCAGACTCAAGGGCGGCCTGCTGCCACAGTTCGACGCCGCTGCCAGCAGCCTGATCGAGGATCTGCACCGTCGCGGGATGCTCGAACGCACCGTGGTCGGAATTTTTGGTGACTTCGGACGCACACCCAAGATCAACGCCAAGGCCGGCCGCGACCACTGGAACTTCTGCTACAGCCTGATGATGGTCGGCGGCGGGTTTCGTTCCGGGTTGGTCTATGGTCGCAGCGACCGCATCGGTGGCTATCCCGATGCCGACCCGCTGGTCCCCGGCGACATCATCTCGACCCTGTTTGGCTGCCTGGGAATCGTGCACAACGGTGAGATTCACGACCGGCTCGACCGGCCGTATCGCATCGTTCCCTCCGGCGAGACCCAGCCCCAGTTGCTGGCGTAGCAGGTCGGCAGGGGTTCCTTGTCGGCCTCCAAATGCCCCATTAGACTGGGACGTTTCGTCCCGGGAGATGTTCGGTCGGGTGCACGTCTCGAGCGAAACCGGGCACCGTTCTCAGAGAATCCTTCTCGAGGAGTCTTCGCCGTGGCAGTCAAGGTAGGAATCAACGGGTTCGGCCGCATCGGCCGGATCACATTTCGGGCAATGTCGGCCCGCGGCGACGAGTTCGAAGTGGTCGGCATCAACGATCTCGGCGACCCCGCCGCCCTGGCAAATCTTCTCAAGTACGACAGCACCCAGGGACGGTTCCCGGGCACCGTCGAGGTCGACGGCAGTACGCTGATCGTCGACGGACGGCCCATCCGGATCTGTGCTGAACGGGACCCGAACAACCTGCCGTGGGGCGAACTTGGGGTGGAGGTCGCGCTGGAGTCGACCGGCTTCTTCACCAACCGCGCCACCGACGACCGCCCCGGCTACGACAGCCATATCACCGCCGGAGCCCGCAAGGTGGTCATCTCGGCCCCGGCCAAGGATGCACCCGACCTGACCGTCGTGCTCGGCGTCAACGATGACCAGTTGACCGCCGATCACCTGTGCGTCTCCAATGCCAGTTGCACCACCAACTGCCTCGCACCGATGGTCAAGGTGCTGCACGAAAAGTTCGGCCTCGAGCACGGACTGATGACCACCGTGCACGCCTACACCAACGACCAGCGGACCGGCGACCAGTTGCACTCCGACCCTCGACGTGCCCGGGCCGCGGCGGCCAACATCATCCCGACCTCGACCGGTGCGGCCAAGGCGGTCGGGCTCGTGCTGCCGGAACTCGACGGGAAGCTCACCGGCATCAGTCTCCGTGTCCCGGTCCTCACCGGCAGCATCACCGACCTGGTCGTCACACTCGGCAACGAGGCGAGTCCCGATCAAATCAACCAGGCGATGCAGGATGCGGCCGCGGGCCCCCTGGACGGAATCATGGAGTACACCACCGACCCGATTGTTTCCAGCGACATCATCGGCAGCACCTACAGTTGCATCTTCGACGGCAGTTGGACGACTTCGATCGGCCCCAACATGGTCAAGGTGCTCGGATGGTACGACAACGAGTACGGCTACTCCAACCGCACCGCCGACCTGATCGCCCGACTGGCAGCACTCTGATCGGTTCCGGTGGTGATTCCACTGGACTCGCATCACCCCCTCGGTCAAAATAACTTCCTCGTCGGCGGGCTCGGCCCCCCAGCGTCTTGCCCCTGTCCCGCGTGACCCTCACCGGATGGACACGTCGATGAGTCGCCAGGATCTCCTGGAGATCTTCAACACCCGCACGCCGGCGATTGCCCCGTCGATGCTCAAGTGCGACTTCGGCAACCTGCACCGCGAGGTCGAGTTGCTCGAGGCCGCCAGGGCACCGCTTTTGCACCTGGATGTCATGGATGGACACTTCGTCCCCAATCTCACGTACGGCCCGATCGTCATCGCCGGACTCCGCCAACTCACCAGCCTGCCGCTGGACGCCCACCTGATGATCAGCAACCCAGCCGGTGACCTTGACGAGTACCTCGACGCGGGATGCGACGGCATCACGGTGCACCTCGAGGCCTTCGGCGAAGACACCACATCGCTGGGTGATACGCTGGCACGGATCCGAGCCGCCGACGTGCTGGCCGGGGTCGCGATCAATCCCGGTACGGACGTGTCGTCCGTCGACGGCGTCCTCGCAGAAGCCGACCAGGTGCTGGTAATGAGCGTTGAGCCGGGATTCGGCGGCCAGGCCTTCCTGCCGATCGCCCTCGACAAACTCCGGCAACTCGACGCTGTCCGAGGCCCCGACACGACTCTCGCCGTCGATGGCGGGATCGGTCCGACCACGATCAATGGGGCCTGCCAGGCGGGTGCTCGCGTGTTTGTTGTCGGCAGCTCAATCTTTGACCGTCCCGACTACACGTCGGCGATTTCGGAGCTGAAGGCCACGGCTTCGGCGACGGGGGGGGCTTGAGCGACAATGCCCTTCATCGCGCTCGTCCGGCCCGGCTGCACGGACTTCGACGTCGAGAACCGAATCCAGGGCAACCTGGATCTGCCGCTCAACGACGCCGGACACGTCCAGGTCGCCTCGACAATCCAACAGTTGGCCGATTGGCCGCTCGAGTCCGTGTTCACCTCACCGGGCGACCCGGCTCGATCGACCGCTGAGGCGATTGCGGAGGAACTGCAACTGCCGCTGCGGGTCCACGACGAGTTGCAGAACATCGACCACGGTCTCTGGCAGGGAATGTCGTTGGAGGAGATCAAGCGAAAGTCACCCAAGATCCTCAGGCAGTGGCAGGAATCACCGGAAATGGTCAGGCCACCGGAAGGCGAAACGATTCAGGAGGCGTTGGCGCGTACACTGGCGGTACTGAAAAAGCCGATGAAACGGGAGGAGTCGTTCGCGATCGTCACATCCGACCCGTTGGCCACTTTGCTGGGCTGTGCGATCACGTCGGACCGACCCGAGTTCGAAACCGTGACGGGATGCCGTGGGCAGGATCAGCTGATCGCCATCTACTCGACCAACGGCCGCGTTCCGGCCACCGACCCTGACCACCCTTGGCGAACCGAGGCGGCCACCGGAAGCCTGGTGCCCGTCGTCGGAGACAACGGGAGTGCTTCCGGTGGCTAAGTCCACCCCTCAGGACTGGCTGACGCACAACGACCGCAAGAAGCGGGGCGTGCCCGAGGGCCTGTGGATGCTCTGCGAGGGTTGCGGATCGACGGTCTTTCGGAAAGACATCGAAGACAACCTCCACGTCTGCCCCGAGTGCGACCACCACCTCTATGTCCCGGCTGCCGTCCGGATCGCACAACTGCTCGACGAGGACAGCTTCGAGGAATGGCACAAGGGACTGTCTTCCTGCGATCCACTCGAATTCGCCGACCGGAAATCCTACCCCGACCGCCTGCTGGCCGAGCAGAACAAGACCGGCCTGACCGAGGCCTGCGTTGTGGGACGAGGATACATGCGCGGCCGACCGCTGGTCTTCGGGTTGACCGACGCCGGTTTCATCATGGGCAGCATGGGCTCGGTGGTTGGAGAAAAACTGACACGAGCGATTGAGGAGGCCACGCGTCTGCAACTGCCGCTGGTCATTGTCAGCGGATCAGGTGGCGGGGCCCGCATGCACGAAGGCATCCTCTCGCTGATGCAGATGGGCAAGGTCTCGGCCGCACTGGCGCGGTTCGACCAGTCCGGGGGATTGTTCATCTCGGTGCTGACCAATCCCACCATGGGCGGTGTCGCCGCCAGTTTCGCCTCACTGGGCGACTTCGTCATTGCCGAACCCAAGGCGTTGATCGGATTTGCCGGCCCCCGGGTGATCAAGGCCACGGTCAAAATAGAATTGCCCGACGGGTTCCAGACCAGTGAGTTCCTCTTGCAGTTTGGTTTCGTCGACAGGATCATTCGGCGACACAACCTCCGCAGTGAAGTCGCCCGCCTGATCGACTACTGCGGTCAATAGGCCCTGCAATGCTTGAGTTTCTGAAAAACCTCTTCAAGAAGACACCCAAGGTCGAAAAGGTCGACTTGGCCGCCCGGTTCGAACTGATCGGGCGAGTTGGGCAGGGGAGCATGTCGAAGGTCTTCCGCGCCCGGGACCCCAGCACCGATCGTATGTACGCGATCAAGGTGCTCGACCTGGAAAAGACCCGCAAGCTTGAAGAACGCTTCCTCGCGAAGGGGCTCCAACGGCCCAGTGAAGGAGAAGTCGCCGTCCAGCTGGATCACCCGCGGATCGTCAAGACCTACGAATACGGCTGGACGATCAACGACGAGATGTTCCTGGTGATGGAGTTCGTCGAGGGCGTCAGCCTCAGTTTTCTGATCGACACCCAGAACGAACACATGCAGCAGGGACGGTTGCGGTTTCTGATCGAGTTGGGAGAGGCGATCGAGCACTTCCACTCGAAACACCTGATCCACCGTGACATCTGTCCACGGAATATCCTGCTCGACGAGAACCACCACATCAAGTTGATCGACTTCGGACTGGTGGTTCCCAATACGCCTCCGTTTCAGCAACCCGGCAACCGCACCGGCACCGCCAACTACATGGCACCGGAACTGATGAAGCGTAAGAAGACCGATCAGCAACTGGACATCTTCAGCTACGCGATGACCTGCTTTGAGATGTACGCCAACAGGCTCCCGTGGGAGTCGACCGGGCAAACCATCGAGATGATGCAGCAGCGGATCAACAGCCCGCCGGCTGATATCCGCGAATTCGTTCCGGACATCGACAAGGATGTCGCCGAGACGATCATGCGCGGGCTGGAAGCCGAACCTTCATCCCGGTGGTCCTCGGCCAGCCAGATGGTCGCCCGTTTCCGCGATGCCCGGGAGCGTCTTGAAGGCGTTCGCTAGCAGGCCACGACCGGTTGCTCACCATGCTCGTGCTGGGAATCGAAACCTCCACGCGACCCGGCTCGGCTGCCGTGTGCCGCGACGCCGTCTGCCTGACCCAGGTCCCACTCGACCACGATGGACTGCGACACGCCCAGGCCCTGCCGCCTCTTGTCGCCAAACTGCTCGGTGACCATTCGCTGACAACCGACGACCTCGACCTGATCGCCATCAGCCAGGGACCCGGCAGCTTCACCGGACTCCGTGTCGGCATCGCGTTCGCCAAGACACTGGCCTGGGCCGCCGGTTGCCAACTGGTCGCCGTCGACACCTTCACCGCCATCGCGGCCCACGCACCCGTTCCGGCCGACACCCGGTCGCTGTGGGTCGCCGCCGACGCGCACCGAAAGGAACTGTTCGTCAGACCCTGCAGCAGGCGGGCCGACGGCCGGTGGACTCCCGACCAGGACCACTCGATCGTCAACACCGAAGACTGGTGCCAGCTTTTGCAGCCCCAGGAAACCGTCGTCGCCGCAACACCCGGACTGCTCGACGAATTCCTCCCGGACCACATCACCAGCCAGCCAGCCGCGGAATCAATCGCCCGACTTGGACAAGTCGCCGCCCAGGCCGGCCAACTCGCCGACCCGGTGACCCTCGAACCGCTCTACCTCAGAAAAAGCGCCGCCGAAGAGTCACGGCCAAGCCGCTCACCTGGCCAGAATCAGCCCGGCGACTGAATCGAAGGAAATCGGGTCCGTCTCGATCTTCAGCTTGCCGCCGGCGACGTCGTAGATCCGCTTCAGCGGCATCAGTTCAGCCTCGGGGATGCCATCGGTCCCGCCAACGACCAATCGCGACGGTGCGGCTAACGCCGCCAGCCCGCCGAGTCCACCGTACTTCAGGGCGCCGGGCAACAGCATCGGGTCGTCACGACGGGTGATCTTCGAAAAGGCAAAACCGCCAACGTCGGCAATCGTCAGCCCACGAACCGCCTTGCCACTCGACATCGCCGCACGGGCCAGCACGACCCAGGTCCCCGCACCTTTAGTCCCGACCAGGTGCACCCGCATTCGACCGCCCTTGACCGCAAAACTCTGCTTGGTCCCAAACGCCGACACAACCGTCAGCACGTCCCGGACTCGATGAGTCAGCGGCGGCAGGTTGTATCCATAGGTGTAGCCGACGAAGCTTTCATGAGTCGCGACGCCGGTGACCGGTTTTCCCTCGGGAGTCAACTCGCCGGTCAGGTACACATCGGCCGAGAGCACAGTGTGTCCGGCATCGAGCAGCCGCCTGACCGCAGGCAGCGGTCGGCCCCCTTCGTCGAATAGCGCTGCCTTGCCGTCGCCATCGAACCAGGCCACCAGCGAGGCACCCGCCCCCTGGGCCGGAGTCAACAGCGTCCAGGGAATGGCGTGGCCGAGTCCCGTTCGAGTGATTGTCCCGGTCTCAAACGTTCCGCCCCCGGACAGTTTCCCCTTGCCGACTCCCCGGGAGCTGTAACCCGTCGATGGGGTCCCCGCCAGTAGAACCCGTGCTGCCGATCCGACCACCCGGCGGTATCGAGACAGGCTCTTGCCTTTCCCGGTCAACAACTTCGCGTACTGCCCTTCGATCATCCTCGTATGGGCCGCGCGGTACTGCTCCAGCGACATCGCGTCCCTGGGCTGAGGATGCTCGGCGTCGAACACCTTGAGCTGCGACGGAGCAATCGGCTTGAAGTCGCGTTCTCGGATCGGCTCATCCAATCCCAGTTCCAGGAACTTGTTCATCCACGAGTACATCATCTCGCGAGAGACCTGGTTGTAGTTGTGGCCGAACTGCGGGTAGCACTTGGCGTGGACCAGGTCGGCCTTTCCGTAGAGACCATAGACCGCCTTGAGTTCCGGCAGGCCCTTTGTCTCGATGTCGATCGTCCAGTCGTTGGCCCCGCTGAGTGCCATCGGGCGAGGAGCAAACAGAGCGGCGATGGTGATGTTGTTGATCCCCGGTCGCAGGAAACAACAGTTCTCGCAGACGCAGCCGCCCTGCATGCCGGTCGAGACCATCACGGCGGGAAAGGCCACCTTGGGACGAGGGTCGAGGGCACAGAGCATGAACGTCTGGGTCCCGCCCCCGCTGGCACCGGTGACGGCAATCCGCGTGTTGTTGACGTCGGAGAGCGACGCGAGGAAGTCCAGGGCCCGAATCGAGTTGAATGTCTGCAGCCCCATCAGGTTCTGCAGCCGCAGGACCGCCTCGACGTCCCCAAAGCCACTTCGGTGAGGCAACGCCCCGCTGTCGGCATACCCGACCATGTCGTAGTGAAATACGACGCAGCCCATCCGTGCCAATTGCACCATCCTGGCCTGCAGAGGGTATCTCGCACCGGCCTCGAATTTCTCGGCCCCTTGCTTCAACTGAGCCGCCGCGGTGTCGGCACCCGCATCGTAGAAGCGACCCTGGGGCCAGTGACCGTGTGGACAGAGGATGCCCGGACGACGCCCCTTGGACTGCTTGGGCCGATAGAGGCTGCCCGTGACGTAGTGACCCGGAAGGCTGGCGAAGTAGACCTTCTCGACGGTGTAGTCACCGCGGTCAACACGCCCATGAATCACCGGCTTGATCGGTCCCCGTGGCCACGCCGGCCACAGGCCGGTCGCCACCTCCAGCTGCCGTCTCACACGACCGGATTCGGCATCCCATTGCTTGAGTGTCTTGGGGGCGGCCCATGGGTGATACTTGTCCCGCAGGTTGCGAGTGATCCCCAGCCGCGAGTCCGCTGGCGACTTGCCCTCGGGAAACACGCGAGCGGGCCCAGCGGCCTCGAGATCGCAGGCCAACAGGGTACCGACGACGGCAGCGAACAGACACAGACGGTGCATGCTGAATTCTCCGGGAGCCGACAGAGCAGGCCACCGGTTTGGCGGCCGACGCTGCATAGCGTATTCTGGCCACCCGCCGAGTTCAAACCGACCACTCGCCTCAGCGCTCCTCACGACGACAACCCGGGAAGTCCATCCATGATCATCGAGGGCCGACTGGTCAGCACCGACGGGGTTGCGACCGGCCAGCTGCGATTCGAGGGAACCGAAATCGTCGAGACCGGCGATCACGTCGGTTCCCCCGACGTGGTGTTCGACGAGGACTGCCTGGTGTTTGCCGGGATGGGCGACATCCACATCCACGCCCGCGACGACACCAGCGGCCGCGAAACGCACAAGGAGACCTTCGTTACGGCCGGCCAGGCGGCGCTCAATGGTGGAGTCGTCCACGTGGCCGACATGCCCAACAACCCCGACGCACCCGTCGACGACGCCAGCTACGCAGCCAAGTGCCAGCACCTGGCCTCTCGGGCCTCGGATGTCCACGTCACGCTGTACGCCGGCATTGGGCCGGGCACCCGGCCGCTTTCGTCTCCGGTCCCTTACAAGGCCTACATGGGCCCCAGCGTCGGTGACCTGTTCTTCAGCTCGCTCGCAGAACTCGACGACACGCTGTCTCACTACCGGGGCTGCTCGGTCAGTTTCCACTGCGAGGACCCCGAATTGCTCGAAGCGCATGCCGGAGCCGAAACCCACGAGCAGCGTCGACCGATCGAATGTGAAGTGTCGGCGACGCGGTTTGCACTGGAGATGATCGAGAAGTACGAACTGACCGGAAAGCTCTGCCACTACTCGGTTGGTGAAGGGCTGCCGTTGATCCGTGCTGCACGGGACAAGGGACTGCCGGTCACCTGCGAAGTGACTCCGCACCACATCTATTACGACACCAGCGTGATCACCGACGAGAACCGGGGCCTGATGCAGATGAACCCCCCGCTTCGAGCCGGCGACGATCGGCTGGCCATGCTCGAAGGCCTCCGCGACGGAACACTCGACTACCTGGCCACCGACCACGCCCCGCACACGCTCGAAGAAAAGGCCACCGGCGTCTCGGGCCAGCCCCACCTCGATACCTACGCCGCGTTCGTGACCTGGATGATCATCGAAGCGGGGTTCAGCCCCGAACGCATTGCCGCTGTCTGTTCGGAGAATCCCGGTGGATTTGTCGAACCCTACACCGCCCCCTGCCGATACGGCCGTATCGCTT
The DNA here is from genome assembly GCA_963582065.1 of Planctomycetota bacterium. Taxonomy (GTDB): domain Bacteria; phylum Planctomycetota; class Planctomycetia; order Planctomycetales; family Planctomycetaceae; genus UBA8437. Next base: position 52,487 of record CAUZRQ010000010.1, read on the forward strand.
TGGGCTACTCGGCGTCGCTGACCGTGCTGAATCTCGCCAGGCCGGTGACCGTTCAGCGCGATCTGCTGGCCACCAAGTGCGGCTGGTCGCCGTTCGAGGGGGTGACGTTTCCCGGCTCGTTGGAAGCGGTGTTCGTTGATGGTCGGCGGCTCCGATAGGCGGCCATCGATTGCAGCCGTGCCGCCGGAAGTCTAGTCTGTCTGGCCCATAGACGTTTCGAACGAGGAGATCCCATGAAACGGCTCTGCCTGGCACTCGTAGTGGTGACAATCCTGGCCGCCGTGGCCACCGTCTCCAGCACCGCTCCACAAAGCACCAAGTTGGCCGATCACGTCCAGATCCGTTCCGGCGATCGCAACCCGTGGACCAATCTCGAGTTCAATGACCGCCGCGAGAACTTCCAGTTCGTGATCGTCACCGACCGGACCGGTGGACGCCGACCCGGCGTCTTTTCGAAAGCGGTCCAACAGATCAACCTGCTGCAACCCGAGTTCGTGGTCTCGGTGGGCGACCTGATCGAGGGCTACACCGAGGATCCCGGGCAGTGGGCGCTGGAGTGGTCCGAGTTCGAGACCATGGTCGACCGGCTCGACATGCCGTTCTTTTTCTGTGCCGGCAACCACGACATCAGCAATGTGCCGATGAGCGAGGACTGGAACCGGCGGTTCCGCCGCAGCTACTACCACTTCCTCTACCACAACTGCCTGTTCCTGGTGCTCAACTCGGAGGATCCGCCCAAGAACGGACCGTTCCATTTCAGCCAGGAGCAGCGTGACTGGGCCGTCGAGACCCTGAAGGCCAACCGCGACGTGAGGTGGACGTTTGTGATCACCCACAAGCCCACCTGGACCTATCCCAACGCCGACCTGGCCAAGCAGGGGTGGACGCAGATCGAAGATGCTCTGGCCGGACGCAAGTACACCGTCTTCGCCGGACACAAGCACGCCTACGCCCGATACATCCGACGGGGCCAGGAATATTACATGCTGGCCACCACCGGCGGGGGTTCGACGTTGACCGGATTGACAGACGGCAAGTTCGATCACTTCGTCTGGGTGACGATGACCCGGAACGGCCCGGTGCTGGCCAACCTCCTGATGGATGGAGTCAAACCCAAGACGATCCGCAACCTGGCCGACCCCTCGGCCGGCAAGTAACCGATTGCTCGGTCAACGGGCCGCGAGTGACACTGATCCCGACTGACTGCACCGAGACCCACGATGACACGATTTCTCGAGGGCCAGGTGGCCCTGGTGACAGGGGCTGGCCGAGGACTGGGACGCGCGTTTGCCGAGCACCTGGCGGCAGCCGGAGCCAAGGTGGGTGTTCACGGGATGCGCGAAGATGGTCCGAGCGAATACGGAGAGGGGACAACACTCTCGGACACCGCTCGGGAAATCGGCGAACATGGTGAGGTCGAGACCCTGCGTGTGCTGGCCGACCTGACCGACGGCGAGGCGGTCGAGAGGGTCGTCGATGAGGTGACCCAGGGGCTGGGGCCAATCGACATTCTGGTTCACAACGCCGGGGGTGACATCGCCGCGGCCGGCGGCAAGCCCGACCCCAATGACGCGGTGATGATCAAACAGGAGGACGTCGAAGCGGTTCTCGACCGCAACCTGCTGACCACGATCCTGGTCTGCCGTGAGGTCGCCCGGAGGATGATCGAGCAGAACCACGGACGGATCATCACGATCAGTTCGATCGCCGCCTTCAAGGGCAACTCCCAGGGAGCGATCTACGCCACGGCCAAGGCCGGCCAGGTGGCCTACACGCGGAGCCTGGCCCAGCAACTGCGGCCTCACAACGTCACCGTCAACAGCCTCGCCCCCGGCGACACCCGCACCGGCCGCTTCATGAACACCCGCGAGGTGGACCAGGGACGGATGGTGACCGAAGGGACGCTCGAGCGGATCGCCACCGTCGACGAAGTGGCGAGGGTGGTGGAGTTCTTCGCAGGCCCGCTGGGCGAGTTTGTCACCGGACAGGTGATCCGGGTCGACGGTGGCCACCAGGCCTGGTCGGCCTAGCCGCCCGGCTTCCGGTTCCCCGGCAATTCTTCGGACCGTCCGGCTACGACTGTGGTACCGCCCGTTGACGGGCCGCGGTTCCCGACGAACCCGAGATGCTTCCGACCAGGCGATTGAAGGAACTGCCGGGGTCCATCATCCACAGCAGCGCCGGGCTGGCCACGAAGATCGAGCTGTAGGTTCCCACCACCACGCCCAGCACCAGGCAATAGGCGAACCCGTGGATGCCATCGCCACCGCCGAAGTAGAGGATCACGACGACGATCAGGGTGGTCACCGAGGTCAGCAGGGTGCGGGACAACGTCTGGTTCAGGCTCAGGTTGACCATCTCGGGCGTCAGCGACGGGTTCTTGCCCCGCACCTCGCGAATACGATCAAAGACGACGATGGTGTCGTTGAGCGAATATCCCACGATGGTCAGGAAGGCTGCGATCATCGGCAGGTTGATCTTGAAGTCCTGCAACTGCAGCAAACCGCCGTCGAGCCCCATCTTCTCGGCGCCCAGGCCCGCCAGGGCCACGCCACCCAGCACGACCAGCACGTCGTGGACCAACGCCACCACGGCGGCCAGGCCGAAGTCGATCCGCTGGAAGCGGAACCAGATGTAACCGATGATGGCCACCAGGCTGAACAGCATGGCGAGAATCGCCGACTGCTTCATCTCGTTGGCGACCGAGGGGGCGAAGGAGGTGACCTCGTCGAATCGCGGCTTGCCGTTGAGCATTTCGGTCATGGCCGCGATCGTCGACTTGACCTGGTCGCGTAGAACCCCCTTCTTGAATCGGAGGATCCACGCCGTGGAGACGGCCGCCGCCGGATCGTCGGGGTCATCGGCGGCACGGACCTCGAAGTCCAATTCGGCCTGGCTGGCGTCCCCACCCCTGACGGCAGCCAGCGCATCGGCCACGTACGCCTGGGCATTTTCTCGCTGAACCTTGTCATCGCTCTCGAGCGACACCTTGACCTCGTGCCCCCCGTGAAAAACGGCATCCGACGGGTCGTCGATTTCCGTCTCAGGTTCAGACCTGACCAACATCGTGGACAGCTCATAATCGTCATCCTGTTCAAACGCCTTCTCGATCCAGTCCTGGATCCTCTGGCTGACACCGCCCTTTTCCTGATTCTCCTCGTTGCCATCGGCTGTTGTCGTTGTCGTTGTCGTCCGAAGCCGGAACCGTCGCCGCGGATTGGTCGAAGTGTCCTGCTCATCGCCTTCGATCCCGGTGAGCTCTTCCAGCGACATCGAATCACTGAGTTCGTCGGCACCGTCGACGTCCTCCAGTTTTCCACGGATGTCCTCGGTCGTGGCCCCGTCGGCCATTTTCCGCAACTCGAAGCTCACCGCCAGGCCACCTCGGAAGTCGATGTCGAAGTTGCTTCCCCCTCGTGACACCAGGGCCGCCATTCCACAGCCAATCACCAGCAACGACACCACGGCAGCAATCCGCCGCCCGCCCACGAAGTTGAAGTTGCGACCGGTGATGCCCGGCAGGCTGTTCATCTTCAACTGCTCACGTCGCTTGATACGTTCCCAGATGTCGAACAGCAGTCGGCCGACGTACAACGCGGTGAACATGCTCATCACGATCCCGATGAACAGCATGACGGCAAAACCGCGGACCTGGTCGGTCCCGATCATGTAGAGCACCACGGCAACCAGCAGCGTGGTGACGTTGGCATCAACGATCGTGGTGAAGGCCCTCGCGAAACCGTTCTGGATCGCCATGCGGACCGTCCCGCCCCGTCGATGCTCCTCGCGAATCCGTTCGAAGATCAGCACATTGGCATCGACGGCCATTCCGATCGTCAGCACCAGTCCGGCCAGGCCGGGCAGCGTGAAGGTGGCCTCGATGAAGATCATCGTCCCCATCACCAGCACCAGGTTCAGCACCAGGCAGACAACCGCCACCATGCCCGAGAAGCGGTAGTAACCGATCATGAAGACGACAACCGTGATCGACGCGATCCCGATTGCCACCACGCCTTTCTTCTGCACATCGCTGCCCAGAGTGGGCGAAATCGTCAGTTCGCTGACCGGATTCTTCTTCAGCGGAACTTCGAGCGCCCCGGCCTTGAGCACGCCGATCAACTCGTTGATCTCCTCACGGGTGAAATCACCCGAGATCTGTCCACTGTCGCTGATGCGTTCGTTGAGCGTCGGCGCCGAGAACACCGCTCCGTCGAGGATGATTGCCAGGTGCCGATAAAACCCTTCGGCGAGGTCGGGCTCGTTGTTGCCGGTCAGATTCGAAAACAGGTTGGAACCACGGTAATTCAACCGAAAGCCGACGGCCAGGCGACCATTCTCATCGTTGGTCTGGTAGACGTTGTTGAGATGTTGACCCGTCACCCGCCGGCTTTCGTCTTCGAAGGACACCAGCACGTGGTTGACATTTTGGCCCCCCGAGTCGGGCCGCATTGCGGTCACCAACTGGTTTCCCGAATTCTGGAGATCCCGACCGTCCGAGGAAATCGGCAGCCAGGCACCGTACACCCGCGATCGTGTTGAGCCATCCTCTTGGGGGACCTCGGTGATGACCCGTGTCTTGTCGTCAGGCAATTCCCGAGCCCGCTTGACCAGGTCCTCGAATTTCGCATCCCTGGTATTTGCCAGGATCGCCAACTCGAGACTCCCCAGGCGGGTCATCATCCGCTTGGTCTGTTCGACGACCTGCGGATCAGCCTTGGGAATGATCACCTCGATCCGATTGGTCCCCAGCGGCCGGACGGTCAGTTCCTTGTTGCCACCGGGATTGGCCCGTTTATTGATCGCCGTAGCCATCTGCGACATCACGTCGGCATTCAGTTCCTTCTCCTGCCGCCTCAACTCAACTTCATCTACCTCCAGGATCAGGTTGGCTCCGCCGGCCAGATCGATGCCCAGCTTGATCCCGGAAAAGAACTCGAGAACACCGCCGCCCTCGTCCGACTCGGACTCTCGCCGGGGTTTCATCAACGGCGAAAGTTCAAGCGTTTCCAGCGACAGGAACCTGGAAATGTGCTTGGCGAGGCCGGCGTCGGTGACCCGAGTGTTGGAGAGTGTCAGTTTGCGGAGGCTGGTCAGACCGGCCAGGACCTCGAGCCCGCCGTCGGTGACGGCGGTGTCGGAGAGATCCAGTGTCTGGAGTTCGTCGAGCGCGGCGAGTTGCTGGAGTTGCTCGTCCTGGACGTGGGTCCCCGAGAGGTCCAGCATCAAGACACGCGGCACACGGGCGAGGTCTTTCAGTTGTTCGCCCAGTTGATCGGCGGTGGCCGATTGAGACAGCACCACCCGCTCGACCTTCACCCGATCGTCATCCTGCTCGACCACCGCTCCCGCCCGGCGGAGCTTGATCATCGGATCGCTGTCACTGCACCCGGCCACCGTCAGCACCAGCCACAGCGCCGGAACACAGGCCACCGCCCACCAACGGTCCATCACGCTATTCCCCGCCCACCTGTTCATCGTAAATCCGCTCACAGATCGGTTCCGATCACTTGTCATCCGGTTCATCCGGTTCATCCAGCTTCTTGATTGCTCCGTCGTCACCGGAACGCATCGTCGCCGGCGATCCCGGCTCACCGGCGGGCATCTTGCCGCCTTCGGAATAGTTGACGGTCAGCCCGGGCAGACTTTTCTCGAGAGTCTCCACGACTCCCTCGGTGACCTTGTAGCTGTCGTTGCCGGCCTCCCATTGCTGGACCGCCGTGTCGTGAATCCACTTGTCGGCGGCCTGTCCGACCACGCCCTTGGCCATCGGCCACAATGCCAGAGTGACTGCCGTCAGCACGACGCCGATCCGCCACGAGAGGTCTTCCATCCGCATTGCCATCGCCAACAGGTGTCCGAAGCTGAACGGAACAACGAAGGTCGACGCGATCAACAGGGCGGCCCGGGTGGCATTGCCACTGTCGAAATACCACTGCGGTTGCCAGACAAACACCGCCACCGAAACAGCCACGTAGAGCAGGCACATCGCCGCGACCAGCTGGCCCTTGAGCACGTCACGGGTCCCCAGCCATCCCCCCAGGCCAATCACGACCAGGCCCAGCCCCAGCAGAAACCGGCCACCGGTGTCCATGTCGAAGAACAGGCCGGGGACCACCGAGCCCAGTGCGACCAGGCCAAAAAACGCCAGCACTCCCATCGTGACATGACTCTCGGCAAACGCTTCGTGCTTCTCGCACCACCGCGACACGGCATAGCCGCCTACCACGGTGAGAACGAAACACGAGCCCACGGCCCACACGGGGATCTGGGCCAGGAGCAGGGGGAAAGCGAATTGGTCCATCGTGTTTATCTATACCTCAGTCTGTGACGGCCCGGCTCTTTTTGAGTTCACTTCTCGGCCATCGCCTTACCCGCACCATCCTCATCAGTACCCAGGGGCTTGGGCCCCTGGATGCTCCGACGCAGTATCCTCAGATGCATCTCGGGAGCCACTTCCAACACCACCTCGTCGCTGGAGGTATCGAACGAGACGATGGTACCGATGATCCCCCCGATGGAAACCACCCGGTCGTGTTTCTGGAGTGAATCAACCACCGCCTGTTGCTTCTTTTTGGCCTTCTTCTGCGGAGACAGCACGATGAAATAGAAGATCAATCCCATGCCGATGATCGGGACCAGCATGTCCGTCATCGACGGTGCTTCCGGCTGATTGGCGGCGGCATCGTTGGGGTCGGCTGGCCCTTCCTGGTCAGCCGCCGCCGTCGCAGGAGCAGCCGCGGGTGTCTCGTCCTGGGCGATCGCCGACTGAACGAACGCACCCACAAACACCACAGCAACACAGGTCGCCACGAAGCCGCACGACCGCATCCCGCTCGCCTTTGACAGCATCCGTTGAACCCCGTCGTCGCTCGCCCGATCACCGCAGGCCGGCCGCCCCGGGTCCACAACCCGCGACGAGAACTCGGCCCCTGTCACCTCTCCGGTCGTTCCCTCAGCGCTCCGCCCACCCGGCAGCAGGACGGACCAAACCCGTATCCTAAAGAGATGCCGGAACGTCAGCAAGGTGAAGCGATCGAAACTCATCGAGCCGATCGGAGCGGATCGCATCGCGGAGCGATCGCAGGAAGTTCTGGTAAAACACGAGGTTATGGTAGGAAACCAGGATCGGCCCCAACATCTCCCGTGACAGGAACAGGTGGCGAAGGTAGCCGCGGCTGAACCGCGTACACACTCGACAATCGCAGCCGGGATCCAGCGGGCGCTCGTCGGTACGGTACTTCCGGTTTTTCAGCCTCACCTCGCCCTCGACAGTGAACGCCGACGCGCTGCGGCCGTTGCGGGTCGGCATCACGCAGTCGAACAGGTCAATCCCGCGAATGACCGCCTCGAACAGGTCCCTGGGAGTGCCCACACCCATCAGGTACCGCGGTCGATCCGTCGGCAGCATCGGCGTGGTCACATCCAGTGTCTCGTACATCGCTTCGGGCGACTCCCCGACACTGAGTCCCCCGATCGCGTACCCCGGAAACTCCAGTTTCAGCAGGCCTTCGACCGACCGTTCCCGTTCGGCCGGATTCGTCCCTCCCTGCACGATCGCCAGCAGCGCCTGGTCGGTCCGTGTCTGAGCGTCCCGGCAGCGGCGGGCCCAGTCGGTGGTTCGATCGACAGCCTGCCTGAGCTTCTCGATCGGCACCTCGTGAGACGGGCATTCGTCCAGGCACATGATGCAATCGGCCCCCAGTTGTTCCTGGATGGCGACCGCCTTCTCGGGGGTCAAATCCATCCGACTGCCGTCGATGTGCGACTTGAACGAGACCCCCTCGTCGGTCAGCCGGGCCATCTCGGCGAGGCTGAAGACCTGGAAGCCACCGCTGTCGGTCAGGATCGGACCGTCCCACTGCATGAATCGGTGCAGGCCGCCGAGTTCCTCCACCACATCACCACCCGGCCGCAGGGCCAGGTGGTAAGTATTGGCCAGGACCATCTCGGCACCGGTTTCAGCCAGTTGCTCGGGCCACAACCCACGCACCGTTCCCCGGGTTCCCACCGGCATGAACGCAGGAGTTACGACGGCGCCGTGGGGGGTGTGCCAAACACCGCAGCGTGCCGCACTCGACGCGCTGGCCTGTTCGATCTCAAACGCGAATGCCCCCGGAGCACCAGTCACTGGAGACCGTCCAGCGCCTGGTTGATCTGGGCCACGTACCACAGAAAGAAGCGGAACACGAAGAACACGATGAACATCGCCACGACGCTCCACACGGCCCACGCGATGGCGCCGCAGAGCAACGACAGCGCCCGCTCAGCCTCCTCGCGGAACCGCGGACTCAAACGGTGCAACTGCTCGGGAACCGTTCCCGACGTCTCACCCACGTCGACCATTTCGATGAAATCCTGTGGAAACAACCCCGTGTCGGCCAGCGAGACCGTCAGAGAATCCCCCGCCTCAATCGACTGGCAGACCGATTCACACTTCGCCTGAAACGCACCGTTGCCGGTCGCCCGAAACGTTGCCTGCAGGCTCTGACGGATCGGCATTCCGGTCTGTTGTGTCAGGTAAAAGGCCCACGAAAAGCGAGCAATCGCAAACGCCCTCTGGCATTTGCCGACGACCGGGAGGCTCAGCGAGATCCGGTCGACGATCTGGCGAGACTCAACGATCGACGCTGCCGCAAGATAACCGCCAACCAGCATCACCAGCGTGCCGTAGACAATCGCCAGGAACGTGATCGCCCCCCCGGCACCGCGAAGACCGAAGGTGATCTCCGACACCGCCTCACCGCCGGGCAGCAGGCCCAGCACAAAAATGACCAACGACACCACGAAGGTGGCGGCAACGAACTGGATTACCGGCCAGGTGATCTGCGAGATGAACCGCCGCCGCAGCGCCACGATGTTGTCGAAGTGTTCGGCCAGGTGTTCCAACACCTCCGGCAGAGCCCCGCTGTGCTCGGACAGGCGGACCATGTCGATGACCAATTCGGGAAACCGGCGGCCGTGCCGTGCCATCCCATCAGAGAGTTCCTCGCCGGCACGAACCTGCTGGGCGAGGTCGGTGAACACCTCTCTGCAAAGCGAATCTCCACCCTTTCGGCCGGCCACCTCCAGGGCTCTGACCACCGGAACGCCCGAGTACAGCATGGTGGCCAGGTTGCGGCAGACAACCGCCAGGGTCTGTTTGCGTATCTGGTTTCTCAACACCGTTCCAGTCCCGTGGTCAAACGGCTCGACGAAGAACACGACCAGCGATTTGATTCCCGGTCGTGTTGGCCAACGGCTCCACCCTCGATTCTCAGGGCCATCCCCGGGTGCGTCAACGCCACACCGGCCGTCTCATGGCGCCCGTTGCGTTCCCCGGGGGTTTGTGTCACAGTGTCGCGCATCATGCCCGCCGACTTTCTCGACCTCGCCGGCCGCGACGTCCTGGTGATGGGGGTCGCCAACCGCAAGAGCGTCGCCTGGCATGTCGCGAAATTGCTGACCGAAGCGGGCGCCCGTGTGATCTTCGGGGTCCGAAATGCCGAGCGGGCCGAGTCTGTCCGCGACCTGGTCGGCGGCGATGCGGTGGTGATCGACTGTGATGTCGAGCGGCCCGAGGACATCCAACGGCTGGCCACCGAGGTCGCTTCGGTCACCGAGCGGCTTCACGGGGTCGTCCACTCGATCGCCTTCGCCGACTACTCGGACGGCTGGCTGCCGTTTCACGAAACACCCCGAGCCGCATTTCTCCAGGCGGTCGACATCAGCTGCTTCTCGCTGGTAGCCGTCTCCAACGCACTCCGCGACCTCCTCGACCCGGACCACGGCAGTGTCGTCACCGTTTCGATATCCACCACCCGCATGACCGCCGAAAACTACGGGTACATGGCACCGGTCAAGGCGGCACTCGACTCCTCGGTCTGCTTTCTGGCCAAGAGCTTCTCGTCCTTCAGCCGGGTTCGCTTCAACGCCGTCTGCCCGGGTCTGCTCAAGACATCGGCCTCGGCCGGCATCCCCGGTTACGTCGACAGTTACCTCTACGCCGAACAGGCCACGCTCAGAAAACAGGCGGTTCAGACCGATGAAGTCGCCGCCACCGTGGCTTTCCTGCTCTCCCCTCGCTCCTCGGGAATCAACGCCCAGGGGCTGGTGATCGACGCCGGCATGGGAGTCAATTACTTCGACGATCAACTGGTCCGTGGTTCCACCGATTCGGCTGAGACGGACGACCCGGAGCCCTCATTGTGACTCGTGCCAGTGATGAGGTCGAACCCGGATCCTCATCACAGGCCACCCCGGGCCGACGGACCCGGCTTTGGCGAGCAGCCCCGCTCGGGGTTGCCCTGGCCTGCCTGCTGATGTCGGCCTGGTCGGTCCGCGACCTCGGGCTGACAACCGACGAACCCCGTTACATCGACAACAGCCAGCGGATCCACGCCTGGTTCGGAGACCTGTTCGGACAGGGACCGGGTGCCGCGTTTGCCGAGGACCGCCTGGCCGAGGGCTGGTATTATGCCCGGCCCGAGAGCAAGAACCTGCCACTGGTCAGCCTGGTCGGATCGCTGGGACGGTTCACGTTCGGGTTGTTCGACTCCCCACCCCACTCCTATCGCTGGGGCAACCTGGTGGTGCTGGCGGTCACCTGCGGAGTTGTGTTCTCGTGGGTTCGCGACGAATTGTCCGCACCTGCCGCCATCATCGCCGTCGCGGCGATGGTCGGCATGCCACGACTGTGGGCCCACGCGTTGTTGATGAGTATCGACCCGCTGGTCGCGTCGTTCCAGGTGTTGGCCTGCTGGGCCTTGTGGAAATGCCGGCAGGACACGGAACTGCAAACGAGATCTGCCTGGTGGTGGCCGGTCGTCTTCGGCCTTTTGGCCGGAGTGGGGGCGATGGCCAAACCGACCTTCTGGCTGATCGTGCCCGCCTGGGCGGCCTGGGGCATTCTGACCGGGCCGCGCCGAAGCTGGCGGGCCGCCGTCTGCCTGATCACCGTCGCCCCGCTGGCCGCACTGATCCTGATGCCCCCCTGGTGGAGCAACCCCATCGGCGGGTTCCTTGGCTACATCGACCTGCTGCTCAACGACCCGGTCGGCTGGAAGATTGATGCCTACTACCTGGGACATGTCTTTCAGGCCGAGCTCGTGCCCGGAGCCCGTCCGGTGCCGGTTCCCTGGCACAGCGTTCCGCTGTTGAGCATCATCACGACCCCGCTCTGGATTGTGGTACTGGTCCTGGTCGAGATGACCGGCTGGCTGTTGTCTCTGCTGGCCCACGGACTGGCCCGTCGCGCCGGGAGCGACCGAACCACTCCCGCCGGCCCCGGAATGGCACTCGAGGGCCTTTGGCTGATCGCCGCGGTCGTTTTGCCCTTGGTGGTGATGATGCCCAACACACCCGCTCACGACGGCACCCGGCTCTACCGTCCCGCGTTCTACTTCGCCGCGTTCCTGGCAGCCGGCGGATTCGAACGGCTGCGGCTTCGCTGGGTCGGAAACAATCGACCCAGGATCACCTGGACCACCGCCGCCGTGCTGGCCAGCGTGGCCGTCGGAACCAACGCAACCATTCACCCCGCCGGACTCTCCTACTACAACTCGCTGGTCGGCGGCTTCGCCGAAGCCACCCGCCCCGTACCGCTGGGTCACTCGCTTCCGGAACCAAAGCGGCCCCTGCACGAGGTCAGCTACTGGTGGGAGCTGTTCAACCGTGAGGCGATCGACCAGATGCAGGAACACCTGCCCCGGGGAGCCCGGTTGACGTTTTTCCCCGAACATTACGGCAAACAGATGCTCAGGCAGTGGGGACATCTTCGCGATGACGTCCAACTGGTGGGGACCAACGAGGCAGACTACATGGTGATGTACGCCCGGATGGGACGGTTGATGGACCCTCGAGCTCACCCCTCGGGATCCCGCTTTCTGCATGGTGCGGCCGAATGGGAGTGGACCGTTCACGGTGTCCGGACCATCGTGCTGGTTCGTGTGAACCTCCCTGGACCATCATCCGACACGCCTTGACACTCGTGGCCGACCCGCACCAGACTGATTTTCACCGACATCATCCCGAGTCGCCGCGGAGAGTAGTCATGTTGCCCTTGCCCCGGCCCGCGCCAACCGTCCGGATGACGCTCGCCTTGCTGTTCGGGGCCGCCGCCTGCCTGGGGATGACCGTGGCCAAGCCACCGGGCAGGCCACCGCAGAAGCTCTCCGGGATCATCTCGATCACCGAGCTCCAGGACGAAGCCGTTTTCCAACTGTCCCTCGTCAAGCAGTACCTGGACACCAAGAAGTCATATGCCGACTCGGCCAAGCACGAACTGCCTCGGGCGGCCGGAGTGCTGGCGGTGATCGGACAGGCGCTGGCCACGCACGACAGCAAGCTGACCGCCGCGGAGAAGGCCGACCGGCCACCGATTCACGGACCGACGCTGCGAGATGCGGCCCTGAAGCTCTCGGCAAGCAAAACGCTCGTCGAGGCACTGGCCACAGTTCCCGGCCTCGACGCGGCAGTTCTCGGCCGGGCCAGCCGGGCCGGCCCGGTCAAACGCCCGTGGATCGGACTGATTTCTCTCGGTCACGTCATGGAGGAACTCAATTCACGCAACAGCCGACTGAGGCGGGCAGTCCGCCGAACTCGCGATCCTGATCTCGCCGCACGCAATGCGGCGACAATGGGACTTCTGGGGCTGGTCGTCCGCTCGGACACTCACAAGGTCAAGCTAAAGACCCAATTGTCCGCGTGGCAGAAGTTCTCGACCGACTTCCAGTCCAATGCCACCGCCACCGCCCGGGCTTTTCGGGCCGGCGACAAGACAAAGCTCAAGCCGCTGTACCTCAAGGCCGCCAAGGCCTGCGCCGACTGCCACTCGACCTTCCGCGGCGAGTGAAGCCCGGCGACGGCCGGGGCGGGATCACTTGGGTCCGGCGATGCAGTACAAACTGCTGTGCGTCCTCAGGAAGATTTCACCGTCGGAGAACGCCGGAGTCGAATTGCTCTTCTCACCCGGCCCCAGGCCATTGCTGGCCACCAGTTCGAACTTCTTCGTCGAGGGCCGGAACACATGTGTCGTCGCCCCCTGGTCGGTGACGAACAGGTAGTCACCGGCTCGCACGGTCGACCCCCACGCATTGCCCGACGGCAGGCGGTCCTTCCAAGCCACCTTGCCTGTCTTAACCGAGATGCACTCGATGGTCCCCGGCCCGGCGTTGGCGACATAGACATGGTCTCCGACCACCACACCCGACCCGATCCTCTGAGGTTGTTTGTCCTCAACCCGCCACAGGCGGTGCGTCTTGGTCACATCACCACTGCCACCGAGGCGGAAGCCCATCCGTGGCCCCTGGTAACCGCCCATCGCAATTCCGACGTTGCCGGCAATCAGCGGCGATGTGTAGACCAGGTCTCCCCGAGGCGAGGGCAACCCGGCGATGCTCCACAACACTTCGCCGGTTCCCGGATCGAACCCGGCAACCCGGGTCGGCATGCTGCAGATCAACTGGTCGACTCCACCGACGCTGGCAATCACGGGAGTGCTGAACGAGGCCACCATTCGTGGATTGCGATCGTTGGCCCCGCCGGCCTCCTTGGTCTTCCACAACACTTTTCCGCTGTCCAGTTTCAGGGACATCATGAACGATTCGACACCCGGCCCGTGATGCAGAAACACCCGGTCGTTGTAGATTACCGGGGAGGACGCGTAACCCCAGATGTGCAGCACGTTGCCGGGATCGTGCTTCCACAGCAGTTTGCCGGCGTGGTCGTAACAGAACAGGCCGGCTGAGCCGTGCCAGACGACCACCCGCTTGCCATCCGTAACCGGAGACGACGCGCCGTAGGGGTTGGTCTTGTGGGTCGGTTCGACTTTCTCGAACGACACGATCCGTTCCCAGACTTTATCGCCCGTCTGGCGATCGAAGCAGTAGAGCCCACGCTTCGTGCCGTTGACGTTGGCAAAGGTCAGGAACACCCGCCCCCGCGAAATGACCGGGGTGCTGTGACCGGGAAACAGCAATGTGATCCGCCACTTGACGTTCTTCTGGGCACTCCATTTTATCGGCACCTGCTCGTCCGAGTGGCCGTCGCCCCGGACCCCTCGGAACGCCGGGGAATCGGCCGCGGCGGCGTCACCCGCCAGCAGACCGCCGACCAGCATGCAGACACTCAATCCGAGACTCGCAGGCAAACGCATGGATGGGGCTCCGGTTTCGACTTGATATAGTCACTTTACGTCGCCGTTGCCGAACGAACAACACAGCCCACACCCCTGTCCATCTCAGCCATGCTGCTCTCCCTCGCCCTGGATCTCGGCACCACATCGATCGCGGCGATCGCCGTCGACCCCGACGGTCACGTCGTCTCAAGTGTTCAACGCGCCAACACCGCCACCCTGCCGGATCTCCCGTCCGGTCACGCCGAGCAGGACCCCGAGAAAATCCGCGACATCATCGTTGAAGTCCTCTCGGAGTTGGCACGTGACCTGCCCGGGACGCCCGCCGGACTGGGCGTGACCGGGCAAATGCATGGCGTGCTGCTGACCGACCCGGACCGTCGCCCGCTGACCGGCTTGATCACGTGGCAGGACCGCCGCGCAAACGAACCCACCACCACAGGCCCGCCCGGAGATCTCACCCCGAGTTGGCTCGAGACGTACCTGGCCGCATGCCCCGACGAGGACCTGAGCCAAACCGGCTGCAAACCGGCACCCGGATACCTGGGCGTCACACTGGCAACGCTCATCGGCAGTGACTCGATCCCGACGGGAACCTCCGGAGCCACGTTCCTGGCCGACTGGGTGGCAGCCGAGTTGACCGACACCGCGATCGTGACCGACCGCAGCAACGCGGCGGCCTCGGGCGTCTTCAACCTGGTTGAGGACTGTTGGAGCGGCCCCCTGCTGGACAGTGGCCAGATCCCCCCTGAATGGCTGCCGGAAGTGGTCGAGAGCGGTGCAGTGGTCGGCACACTGGTCCCCGAGTGGGCAGCGGAGACCGGACTGCCGGCCGGGCTGCCGGTCTGCGGGGCAATCGGCGACAACCAGGCGGCCGTGCTCGGCAGCCTGCCGGTCGGTGAACCGGCGATCCAGATCAACGTCGGCACCGGCGGCCAGATCAACTGGCCCGTCTCGAACTTCTGCCGAGTGCCGTCGATGGACACCCGTTATCTGCCCCAGGATCGCTTCATGCTGGTCGGGGCCGGCCTGGCCGGTGGCGACGCCTACGCGTGGGTCAACCAGGCCGTCGGGGGCTGGCTACGTTGCTTCGATGCAACCCCCACCGCCGACGCGATCTACGCGAGGCTCGCCGAATTGGCCGCATCGGTTCCCCCTGATGCCGATGGCCTGGTCTGCAAACCCCTGTTTCGCGGCACGCGACGGCAACCAACGGCCCGGGGTCGGTTCGAGGGGGTCACCTTCGAGAACTTCACTCCCGGGCACGTGGCCCGCGCTGTGCTGACAGGGATCGCCGATGGCTTCGCGTGGTTCTTCGAAAACGCGGGTGAGGCACGACCGACCAACTGCGTGAGGATCGTCGGATCGGGGAACGCGATGAGACAGAACCCGTTGCTGGTCGAGAGTATCGAACGGCGTTTCGGCCTGCCGGTGGTACTGGCCGAACACGACCAGGAGGCGGCATTCGGCACCGCGTTACTGGCCGGCAGCCAGTGTGGTGTCTGGCCCGATCTCGCAACCGCGGGGCAGGCGATCAGGCTGCTGAGCTGACAGTCGGCCCCTAGGCCACTTTCCGGCGCACGATCGCCGGGGCGGACGCCAGCAGCCGATCAAGCCCCGCACAGGCCTCGGCAGCCGACACGTCCTGTAGGCAGGCCAGGTGGCGGGTTCCACGCTGAGGACATCTCTTGTGGTAGCTGCCCCCACAAGCGACCGACGTCTCGATCAGAACGTGCCGACCTCGCGGTGGACCCGACCGCCGGGCCGTGGTGCAGGTGAACACGCCGATCACCGGGGTCTCGACCGCAGCAGCCAGGTGCATCGGTCCGCTGTCGTTGGTCACCACCGCATCAGCCGCACTCAGAACCGCCGCCAGTTTCTTCAACCCGGTCCCTCCCGCCAGGTTCTCGACGCGACCGTCCGTCGCGTGTCTCAGGATCAGTTCTTTCAGTCTCGCCGTCGCGATACGCTCGTCCGGCGACCCCACCAGCACCAATGACGCGCCGTGTTCGCGGATCGCGTGCACGCCAACGGTCGCAAAATGTTCAATCGGCCACCGCTTGGTCTCCCAACGGGCTCCCGGATGCATCGCCACGACCCTGCCGCCAAGTTGACGGACCATCACGTCAGCCCAGGCCCGTTCGGAGCCGGGAATCTCCAGCCCCGCCTGCGGCTCCAGGTGGCCCATTCCCAGGAATTCGGCGACCCTCCAGTAACGTCGATGGGCGGGTACCTGGCGACCGGAATCCTCGAGCAATCCGTGGCAGGCCAGCCCCGCGCCTTCACGAGCCGTCTCGAGACCGATCCGCACCGGCGCCGCCGTTGCGCGGGTCATCACCCCCGTCCGCAACAGGCCCTGCAAATCAAAGACCAGATCGAATCGACGGTTCCGCAACGTGGTCAACAACCGACGCCATGACCGCCAACCACCTCGTCGCCTGTAGACAATCCACTCGTCGAGGCCGGGATGATCGCTCACCAGCTCGGACAGGGTCTCGCTGATCACCCACGACACCCGTGCCGCGGGAAACCGTTCCGCCAGCGCACCGAGAACGGGTAACGACTGGACGACATCGCCAAAGGCCGTCGGCTTGATGACCGCGATCCGCTGGACATCGATCTCGTCCAGTCGCCGGGCGATGCGATCGGGGAACATGCGGACCGGTCGAAAACGGGAATGACGGTTCGAGGACTGACGTTCGGCAGGGGATGATACCGGCCGGACGAGACGCTCAACAAGACCAGTTCATCGGGAGATCTCGAGGTCTCATCCTCCGCGTCGGTAGTACCGATTCAGGACCCTGACACGGAAGACCTGGTAGGCGATGACCATCCCCAAAACGGCCAAGACCACCGCGAAGAGAATCGGGTACTGCCAGGGCACCTCGTCGATCGCACCGCCCGAGTACAGCCGTTGACGCAACCCCAGCAGGGCGGCGTAAGCGAGAACGCACGAGAGGGTCATGAACCACACCAGCCGGACACGGAAGAACAATCCCGAGGCCGCGATCAGCAGCGCGTATCCGACCAGCAACGGCCCCGGCGGAACCGCACTTTGCGCCAGGACGGACGTCAGCAGTGCGGCATCGGTGGCACACCAGAAAAACCGCACCGCCGCCTGACAGCGTGGATGTTTCATCAGCCACTGGTAGATACCCGAGACGGCCGCCCAACCGGCCAGTATTGCCATCACCCGCAGGTGGACCGCCGGATGCTCAGCGTCACCACCGAAGAGAAAACCCAGCTGATTGATACCGGCCACAAGGCCCAGGGCAACCAGGTGGGTCATCAGCACAGGCTGCCGACGCCCCCATCTTCGCACTCGGTGGACCACGCCGGCCGGCCGGGCCCGAACGTTCTCCCGCCTCAGATATCGCTCGAGATCGTCGGCCAACTCCACAGCCGAGTGATAACGGTTGCGAGGATCCTTTTCGAGACATTTCAGGCAGATGTGTTCGAGTTCACGAGACAACCAGGGCTGGACGGCGGTGGGAGGCTCGGGATCGACCTCGATCACGCGGACCAGCGTATCGAGCGGGTTTTCGACCTGGAACGGGGCGCGGCCGGTGAGCAGTTCATAGAGCATCACGCCGAGGCTGAAGATGTCGCTGCGTGGCGAAATCGCCTCGACATGGCCGCCGGCCTGTTCCGGAGCCATGTAGGCCGGCGTCCCCACGATCGCGCCCGAGGTCGTCTTGGTGGCCTTGTCGCCATGGACCAACGCCAGCCCGAAGTCGGTCACCAACGGTCTCTGATCGTCGTCCAGCAGGATGTTGCCCGGCTTGAGGTCCCGATGAATGATGCCGTGATTGTGCAGGTAATCGACCGCCCTCGAAATTTCAGCCATCCAGCCGGCAACGGTGTCCGGTTCGACAGCTCCCCCAGCGGCGGACTTCCGCCACAGTCCGGCCGGCGAGGTCAGCAACAGCACCGAGTCGTCGGCGTGTGAGATCTTCCCTTCACTGCCGAGTGACTCGCTTCTGACATATTCGGAGAGATTGCCTCCGGAGACGTAGTCCATGGCAATAAAGTGCTGACCGTCAACATCTCCGACCTCCAGCACTCCCACGATTCCCGGATGCCTGAGTCGGGCCGCCGCACGTGCCTCGCTGTAGAACCTCGCCACGTCCACCTCGTTGTCGACACTCCCGGGGGTGATCAGCTTCAGTGCCACGTTTCGGTCCAGGTCGGTTTGGCGGGCCAGGTAGACCACTCCCATGGCCCCGTGGCCGATCCGTTCGACCAACTCGTATCGACCAAACCGGGTGCCGACCCGATCACCTCCTTTTTGGGATGAACCCGGGGACTCCGTGCTGTCAAAGTCCGGGTAGCCCGTTTCGGCCACAGCCGGAAACGGAAACAACGCATCAAGCCGGATGAGGCACTCGACGTATTGGGACAGTTCAGGCCGATCCGTTAGCAGCACGGTACGGGCCTCGCCATCCGCGGCCTGCAGCGCATCGACCAGTTGATCCAGCGCCCCAACCAGTTCGCTGTCGACCGGTTCGAACGACATGTCGCCGGACGACCCCGGCCCGATTTCCTCAGGCTCCTTCGACATCTTCCAACAGGTCTTTCAGTTTTTTCAGGGCCCGCAGCCAGAGCATCTGGACAGCCGGCCGGGACCGCTCCATCCGCTCGGCCACCTCGTTGAAACTCATTCGCTGCGCGTTCCGCAACAGGATCACCTGCTGCTGATCCTCGGCAAGCCGATTGACCGCTTCGGCCAACTGGATTTCGTTTTCGTGTTGTATCACTAACTGGCTCGGCGTTTCACCCGGGTCCGATGGGTCGATGCGAAACAAGCTCGAACCATGCCGAGGCACCTCCATCGGCACTTCCCGCTGGATCCGTCGCTTGGCGGTGCCCTTGTAACGACGAATGTAGTCGGTGGCGTTGTGCTTGAGGATCTGCTTGAGCCACGCCAGCCACTCGCCCTGGGTCTGCCCCTGGAACCCATCCAGACCCCGGTAGGCTTCCAGCAACGTCTGCTGGACCAGATCCGAGGGATCGACCTTGGCCTGCAACCAACTCTCGATGTGCACCCGGGCCAGCAACGAGACGTAATTTCGGCACCGCTCGAACAACTCGTCTCTCGCCGCACTGTCGCCATCTCGGGCCCGGTCGAGCAGGCCGATGAGAACCGATGTGTCGATGTCGGAGTCGGGCATTTTGCTTCGGGACACAGAACAGCGGGTTGACAGTTTCAGTCTATCCCAGCATTCCCGCGAGCCGCCACCACGTCGACACCTCCTGGACGTTGCATTCCGGAATGGGCCACCGTTGAATGAATCCAGCCTGGACGACTTCGAAGGACGATTCGACATGGGAACACGGCGAAACCACGCAGCTCATATCACGGCGGGACTGGGATTGCTCGTTGGCACGTTCGTGATGGCGGGCTCGATCAGGGCCGAAAAGACACCCGCTCCGGGCAAGCAGGTCGGGCAACAGTTCCAGAGCCAAAAGAACCAGGCACACTCGTGCCACTACCTGGTTTTCCTTCCCAGGTCCTACAAGTCCCAGGGACAGCCTTCGCCGTTGTTGCTGTTCCTGCACGGATCCGGGGAACGGGGCCAGGACCTCCAGTTGGTCAAGAAGCACGGACCACCCAAGCTTGTCACCAAGCGTCCCGATTTCCCCTTCGTCGTCGTCTCTCCCCAGGTCCGGCCCGGAGAACAATTCAACGCCGCGGCTCTGCTCGACCTGCTCGACCACCTCCAGACCACTTACAACGTCGACAAGAAGCGGACATCTGTGACCGGGCTGAGCATGGGCGGAGCGGGAACCTGGGCAGTGGCCAACGCGGCCCCCGAACGGTTTTCGGCCATAGTGCCCATCTGCGGCACCGCCAAGATCGAACCCACACGATTCCTGAAACTGCCGACCTGGGTGACCGTCGGGGGCAAGGACCGTGCCAGCCTGGTCGAATCGCTGCAGAAGACCGTCGCGAATCTCAGGGATCGCGGTGCCCCGATCCGATTCACGCTCTACCCGCAGCTCGGTCACAATTGCTGGGACGCGACCTACGACAACCCGAAACTCTACGAGTGGCTCCTGGCTCAATCGACCGACAAGCGGCCGAAAAAGACGAGATGACACCCGGCGGTCACGTCTGCTGGCGTTTCCGCCGGCTGGCCTCCATCAGCAGTTCGCGCTCCCGATCCGTCAGGCTCGCTTCCCCTTCACGACTGATCTTCTCGAGAATCGCATCGACCTGGTCGTCGAAGCCGTCGACGGGGGGCTGATACATGCGGACCGACGGTCGGGCCACCCGTCGCCGCCAGACTCCGAATCGATCGGCAAATCTCTCCCATCCGGACGAGAGCCGGGTTCCGCTGCGGAAATAGACAAACCCGAACGCGGCACCCCCCAGGTGTGCCATGTAGGCGATGTGTGTGGCACCACCAAATACGCCCATTGCCCTCAACACATCCAGGGCCACCAGGCCCACGACCAATATCCCCAGTTCGACGGGGATGATCATCATCAACAGGACCTTCATCCTGGGAAAGTGGATCGCCGACAGGACCATCACCGCCATCACGCCTCCGGAGGCCCCGACCATCGGCGTCGCATCTCCACCCGATGCCAACTGCCAGGCCAAGTGGCACACTCCGCTGATCAGGACTCCCAACAGGTAGATCCACAGGAACTCACGGCGCCCATAGATCCCCTCGATCAATCGTCCGAACATCCACAGGCAGATCATGTTGAACGCCAGGTGAAACAGATCGGTCCGGTCGTGGCAAAACCCGTAGGTGATCAGCCGCCAGGGGAATTGCCACCAAATCGTTCCGATTTCTGAGCGGCGGATCATTCCGGTCACCAGGAACCGCCTACCCCCCTCTTTCACCACCGCCTGAGCCGCAACCCAATTGTCGAGGTCGTCCCGACACAACTCGTCGAATTGCTCAAACAACTCGGGGTGTTCGCCCTTGATGCGAAGCAACTCGTCTCTGCCGCTCCGCAAGGGAACGACATACCCCCCCGCCTGCACCTCGATACCCACTTGACTGTCGATCGGGTAAATCACCGCCCCCTTGCGAGCCACGCTGAACGTCGCCGGCAATTCGAGCTGGTCGCCGAGAAACGGCACCAGCCACGTCACCAGGAACACGGCCACGTTGAGAATCACCAGGGCCTTGACGACCGAGACCGGACCTTCCGGGCCGCCGCCGCCGAAGGACCCACCAAATGACCCCGCCGGGGGAGATTCGTCGCGAAGATACTCGCGATTGTGGATTCCCATGCCCGCTCCCTGGCATCCCGCGGCCCTTGGGCCGGGACCAATACCTGGCTGACCACGCTCTCGACAACGAGTCGAGCCACGCGGTGGCTGGCCGGCCGGGCGTACTACTTCCGTGAGTTCTGAGACACGCGTGTCACGGCAACGGCCGGGGTGGCTCCTGGCAGACTGCGTTCCAGATCGGTGTTCTGCTTCAACAGTCGATTGGCCCGGTCGTGATTCGACTTCAGGTCACGACGCAACTCGTCAACTCTCTCGATCGCCACGTTGCGTTCTTCCTCGGCCGACGCGATCGCCCGCACAAGTCCGTCGATCATGTGATCCGGCAATTGGCCCTTGAGATCGGCCAGGTCGGCATTCTCGCCCATCAACTCGGAAAATCGCAGTCTCAACTGCTCGTCGGCCGCCACGTCCACGGCGGCCTTGATGTTCGCATCGAGTCCTTTGTCGGAAGCCGTCTGGTCCCCCTGGGTGAGCAGCACCTCGAGATTGACGAAGCGAGTCTTCTGGTGCGCCGGAACCAGGGTCCTCAGCCGCCATTTTCCCGAACTCCAGGCCGCGACCTGATCACCCGGCCGCAACTGCCACGTCGGCTTCCAGACCCGAACCCCTCCCTGAGCGGCCCCTTCCTGGATGAACGTCCCGATGAAGCGAATGTTGCCGCCGGCGAGCTTGATGAACCCGTGAACCATCATCGGCTGCTGCTGGTTGTTGGCAGCAGCCAAGGAGGCCACATCGGGCGTCTGCTGATCACTGGTCTGCAGGTAACCGTTCTGAGGATTCACTCGAACATCGACATCGTCCCAAACCGTCCCCCAGCCACGCTTGACGTTGGCCAGATCGACCACCACTGCGTCGCGGATGAATTCGGCCTTGCGGAGATCGTCCACGCGTGATTCGTAGTCGACCCGTTGCTTGGCCAGGGCTTTGTGCCACGAAGAACGCACCTGGTACGTGCGCGCCGCCAGAACGACGGCCGCTGCGGCCCCGAGAACAACAAACCACGCAAAGACCTTGCCAAGCGTATGCATCGATTCCTCTCTCCAAACCTCCCGGCGCGTCAATCTTAGGCCGGTTCTTCCGGCGCGGTCAAGAAGAATGATCCATCCAGTGAACGTGTCGGACCGCTACCAGGCCAACAACCGACACAATCGCCCTCACTGACCGCCATATCCACCCGCACGCCTCTCGACTACAATCGGCCGCCGTCACGATGGTCGGCCACGAATCTCGCATCCTCGTTCTTTCGATAGCCCCACCGCGATGACAGGCACCGTAATCCGTCGCGAGGATCTGGCACCTGATGAGGTGCTCTGCGAACACTGCACCGCCAAGTGCTGTCGCTACTTCGCGCTGCCGATTGACACCCCGCTTGATCGGCAGGACTACGAGAACATCCGCTGGTACATGCTCCACGGAGACGTCTCGATCTTTGTCGACGACGACAGTTGGTATCTGCTGGTCCACAACGAGTGCGACCACGTCGACAACCTTCACCGCTGCGGAATCTACGATGACCGTCCAACCATCTGCCGCACCTACTCGACGAGCAACTGCGAGTTCGACAACGACTCCTGTTACGACCGGTTCTTCGAACGCCCCGAACAGATCGAGGAATACGCCGACGCGATTTTGGGACGCCGTGTCTTGCGCAATCGACGCACCAGCCTCCCTGTGCTGGGAGCCTCGCCGTGAACCAGCCCGACCAGGACCACGCTGACAGCCGGCCCCGGATCAAGCCCACGACGTTGAAGGGTTTTCGTGACTACCTGCCCGGCCCGATGCTGGCGCGGGAACAGCTCATCGACACCGCTCGGTCGGTCTACCGCAGCTACGGATTTTCGCCGATCGACACCCCCTCGCTGGAATACAGCGAGATTCTGCTGGGCAAAGGCGGCGACGAATCCGACAAGCAGTTGTTCCGATTCACCGACCAGGGGAATCGGGACGTTGCCATGCGGTTTGACCTGACCATCCCCCTGGCCCGCTACGCCGCGCAACACCTGCAGGAGATCGGAACTCCCTTCAAGCGATATCACGTCGGCACAGTCTGGCGAGCGGAGAAGCCTCAGAAGGGCCGCTACCGCGAGTTTATCCAGTGCGACTTCGACACGATCGGAACGACCTCGAATACCTCCGACATCGAGACGCTGTTCGTGATCCATGACCTGATGGAACAGATTGGGTTCCAGTCCTTCTCGATCCGGGTCAACAACCGCCGGTTGCTCAACGGCCTCCTCGAAACACTCGACCTCACCGAACAGGCCACCGGGGTGCTCCGCACTCTCGACAAGCTGGCCAAGATCGGCCGCGAACAGGTGGCCGACGAGATGCAGCAGGTCGTGGGATTGTCGTCCGAACAGGCCGCCGGAGTGCTCGCACTGACAGATTGCCAGGGGACGGCGGAGGAGATGCTCGAGAGCCTTGCACCACGTCTGGCGAACAGCGAAACCGGCACCGAGGGCCTGGCCCGGTTGGGCGAGTTGTTTGCCGCGTGCCGAACGGCCGGAATCTCCTCGGACCGAGTGCAACTCGATACGGCTATCGCCCGTGGCCTCGATTACTACACCGGGACCATCTACGAAACCTACCTCGACGACCTGCCGGAGATTGGCAGTGTCTGTTCGGGTGGCCGTTACGACGACCTGGCGCAGCTGTTCACCGCCCAGCCCCTTCCAGGAGTTGGCGCCAGCCTGGGACTGGATCGGCTTTTGGCGGCGATGGAAGAACTGGGCATGGTGGAAGCCACCGCAACGGCAGCCCCGGTGCTGCTCACTCACTTTGACGCCGGGCACACCGCCGACTACCTGGCCACAGCCCGTCGACTGCGTGCCGCCGGAGTCTCCTGCGAAGTGTTCCCCGACTCACGGCCGCTGGGAAAGCAGTTGAAGTACGCCGATCGCAAAGGTTTCCGGCTGGTGATCATCGCCGGCGTGGACGAGTTTGCAGGGGGCACCTGGCAGGTCAAGGACCTGGCCAGTGGGCAGCAGCACGAAGTCTCAGACGAGGAGCTCGTCGAGACGATCGAAGCGCGATTGGCCGAGATCTCGGAGTGAAACGCCACTTGTCAACCTTCGGTGGCATCGTATCATGCTGAGGATAACAGTCACGGCACCTACCGGAGCAAGACGTGAGTCGTCCGCGATGACACGCAGACCCGACGCGGCTTTGGCCGTTTCCAGCCGACTGCTGGCTGCCGCCCTGGTGCTGATTCTGGTGACCGCCCCCGCCACGGTCGACGCGCAGGCCCCCGCCTCCGCACCGGCAACGACGGGGGATACCGGCGAAGCCGACCAGCCGCAGATGGTCTCAACCAGCGGCGGAACATTCCAGAATTCGCTCGGCTATCTGATGGTGGCGCTGCTGGCATTTGGCTCCCTGTACGCGGTGTGTCGAACCAGCAACCGGACCTGATGTCCCGCCGTGACCGTGGGAGACATCCCGCCTGCAATTTCCCGGCCCGAACAGGCGGGATGCGTAGGGGCCGGGACGGAACGGTGACCTATCGGCCCAACTGCGCCGACCGAGCAAATTTGCGGAATTCCGCCTCGAACTCCGAGACCGCCGCCCGCGGACCAACCAGCTTCAGCAGGAACGGGCGAGGCCTCATCGGGATGGCCACTCCGAGCAACCGCCAGTTTTCGTGTGGACCGGGACTCGTACCGACCTGGCTGCGGAACGTGCCCCGCACATCCAACCACTCACTCTTGGTTCCATCGATCCTCAGAGTTTCTCGACGGGGCCGCTCATCGGGATCCTGCTGGAACTGGCCGACCCAGCGCTGGAGGTTTGCGTCGATCCCGCCCCCCATCGTCGTCAGCGTCAGGACCATCTCGCCCTCGTCCGACGGAATCACGTATTTCGCCTCGTAGAATTCGGACTTCGGCTGCTCGTTCCAGTCGATCGGCACTTCGAACCGGATCCCGGTCAACTGCCGTGACTGGGTCGTCGATTCCCCGAGCTGCTGATCGCCATCTCGCGGCACCTCCTGTCCGGCCGGGCGAACAGGAGATGCGCCGGCTGGTCGGACCGGGACCCGGGGAACCGGTTTCTCGGCGCATCCGGGAATCCCGCATGACAGTGATCCGAGCACAACTGCGACAAGCCACCGCACCATCGTCCGCCTCCGTTCCCGACTTACCATCGCTAAACCGTCTCGCCGGGCCGCGTCTCCCGTTCCCGATACTGATGACTGGCCTGACGCAATTGTCGCTTCTCGTCGTCGTTGAGCCCCTCAAAACCGCAGTGATGGACCTTTTTCAACAACGCGTCGACACGTCGCTCGACCTCCCGCTGACGCTCTTGCTCCTCCACCAACCGAGTATCCTCCTGCCGTTGCCTCCAACGTTCCAGCAGGCCCGCCTCCGTCTCGATCGACGCGTATTCCTCGACCACCTCATCGAGTGACAGCTCATAGTCCAGCAGTGCGGTTTCGAGTTCATCGACCGCCCGCCGGCCGGCAATTTCATCAAGATTCAACACCAGGACTACCGCCCCCAGACCCACAACCCAGGTGCCGTGCCAACCGGTTTGGTCGACCACCATCCCGGTCACGACCAGTCCGACCCCGACCAGGGCTCCCAGTCTCAGGAAGAGGTCGACCGCAGTTTCCTCGGCCAGGTTGTCTGAAAGTGTCCACTCGAGAAGATGACCGCAGTCAAAAGGATGCACCGGCAGCAGGTTGACCAGCAGCAGCGCCCAGTTGATTGTGAACAGCAACACGATCACCGTTTGTGCCACGCCGATGCCGCCGGTGAGCGTCATCGTCGGCCAGTTGGAGAACGGATTCAGGGCGTCCGGCAACAAGCCCGCATGCCAGACGGCCCAGCCGGTGACAATGCAGACCAGTGCATGGACCCCCGGCCCGGCCAGCGCGGTCAGCACCTGCCCACGACGAGTCAGCGTCGGCTGGGCAAACGTCAGTCCACCCAGCGGCCACGCCAGGATCTCATCACCCCAGCCCCCGGTAGCACGGGCCACCCACACATGGGCGATCTCGTGCAACAGCACGCTGATGCACAGCACCAGCGTCGCCAACAGACCCAGAGACCAACTCTCCAACTGCCGGCACAGCACAGCGGCTGCCAACACAAACCACACGCTCACGGCCACGCGGGTCCCAGACCACGTCCCCACCGGGACCGACCATGCCAACGGTCTGAATTGCCTGGACATTTGCTCGTATCGCGTCCGTCGCGATCCCGCGGCCACCAATTGGACTCGGGCCACGCCAACGACCCGGCGAACCGATCGTATCAACCGGCTACCGGTTTAGGAAACACCCCCGACACGCGTTTCACGAGATGAATCCGCCGGCCGACTCAGCAACACTCCTCATCCGGTTCGCAACACGTCGATTCGTCCGGTGGCAAGATCCCGGAGAACTCAACCCGATCGGCTTGTTTTCCGGGCACCCGCGGCGAAATTGCCCGTACCGTCACGCTGCGGAACTCAACCCCCTCGACGACAGTCCACGGCTCGGGCTGTCGCTGCACCACTTCGACCCCCACCATTCCCGCCCCCGCAAACGCCTCCAGAAACCGATCTTCCCGATAGGCGCCACTGACACACCCGCTCCACAGTGCCAGATCCTGCTGCAGGTGATCGGGCACGTCGTTGTCGGCGACGATATCGCTGATCACGGCACGACCACCCGGCTTCAACACTCGCGCCAGTTCCCCGAACAACTTTCGGCGATCACCGGGATGAACCAGGTTCAACACGCAATTGGAAACAACGATATCGATCGACTGATCGGCCACGAGTGGCTGTTCGAGCCGCCAGCCGCGGATCGCCTCTTCCATCCGTTGCCATCCGGCCAGGTCCGAAATCGTCTGCCCGGACAGCCACTGGTCGAGTCGTTCGAGATCCAATGACAGGTCCTGGATCCGTCCTTTCAGGAAGCGGACATTGTCGTACCCAATCGCCTCCGCGACGTCCTGACGGGCTCCCCGGGCCAAGGCCAGCATCTCGTCGTTGGCGTCAACACCGAACACCCGACCCGAACTGCCGACCACCTGCGAAGCGATGAAGCAGGTCTTGCCGCTCCCGGACCCAAGGTCCAACACCACATCGCCCTCACGGACGTGACGGCTGGGATCCCCACACCCGTAGTCGCGTTGGATCACCTCGTCGGGAATCACCGCCAGCAGGGCCGGGTCGTATTCGACCGCACAGCACAAAGCCGGCTCGACCTCCCGCGCAGCCGCAGCGTACCGGCGAGCCACCGCCGCCTCGACCGACGCCGCCTGTTCGTGTCGGGTCATTACCAAGCCCCACCTGTCGGATCTGCATTTCGTCGCGGCGATTATAACGCCCAACGGTCACACGACACCCCACTGGTCACCTCAGATGTCCCCGTGTTATTCTGGCAGCAGATCTCGACGGCCCGACCTCACGGATCGGTTCTCACCAGAAAGACGAGACTCATGGATCTGCCCAGTTGCCCCTCATGTGGCCAGTCGGTTCTCGACGACGACGCCACTGACTGTCCCTTCTGCGGGGCCTCGATGAGTGGCGGCAGCCCCGCGGCCACAACCGCGGCCCCCGAGAGTGCGACTCAACGCGACA
>CAUZRQ010000011.1:0-79214 GCA_963582065.1 Planctomycetota bacterium
CGAAGAGGCTGCTGAGGAAGAGGCTGGCGAAGAGGCTGGCGAAGAGGCTGGCGAAGAGGCTGCTGAGGAAGAGGCTGCTGAGGAAGAGGCCGGCGAAGAGGCTGCTAAGGAAGAGGCCGGCGAAGAGGCTTCCGAGGATGATTCCGCAGAGGCGGCGGACGGAGAAGAGGAGCAGTCCGGCGAGGCGACTGATGAGGCAGGCGAATTGACACTGGGCGAGGGTTCAGAGGAAGAAGAGGAGCCTCGTCCCCCGAGACAACCGACTCTGATCCGCGGCAAGATCGATCGGCACGGTGTGGCGATTGGGACTGGTCGGAGAAAGACCGCCGTGGCACGTGTCCGGATCACGGATGGTGACGGAGCGATGACGATCAACGGGCGGGAACTGGACCGCTATTTCCAGATCGAACGAGATCGATTGTTGATCGAGGCACCATTGAAGGCGACCGAGACCCTGGGTTCGGTCGATATCTGGGTGCGGGTCAACGGTGGCGGTCTGACCGGCCAGGCCGGTGCGATCGTGCTGGGGATTGCACGTGCCCTGCAAGCCAAGAATCCCGATCTGCACGAGGCTCTGAGTGGCGGTGGCTACTTGACCCGTGACAGCCGGATGGTCGAGCGGAAGAAGTACGGGTACAAGAAGGCGCGGAAGAGCTTCCAGTTCTCGAAGCGGTAGGCTTCGCCGACACCACTGCGAATCCGGAATCCACCTGTCCGGACTCGCCCCGTAGTTGCCGCGAGCCGACGGGGGGTCGACGATGTACAACCGCCTGCTGCTGTTGCCCGATCTTCGGGAACTGCTCGCCGCCGGGGACACTGCGGGCGTTGTCGGGTTCTGCGAGGCGTTGCACCCGGCGGCTGTCGCCGAAGTGCTCGAGGGGCTCGCGGCCGACGAGAACTGGCGAGTGCTTTCGTGCTGTTCTGCGGAACGGCAGGCCGAGATTTTCAGTTTTTTCGACCTGCCCGATCAACTCGAACTTGTCGAAACCGTCCCCCGCGAATCGTTCTCGCGGCTGATCGAGGAGATGGCGCCCGACGACCGGGTTGACCTGCTCGAACGGCTCGATCCGGAGCGCGTCGAGAACCTGCTGCCGATGGTCGCGCAGGCCGAGCGACGGGACATCCAGCGGTTGCTCTCGTTCCCCGACGACAGTGCCGGGTCGATCATGACGACCGAGTACGCGTCGTTGCCGGTCGAAGCCAGCGTCGCCGAGGCCCTCGAACAACTCAGGCAACAGGCGCCCGATCGGGAGACCATCTACTACGTCTACGTGATTGATGACGGGCGCCGGCTGAGGGGGTTCATTTCGCTTCGCGACCTGATCCTGGCACGGCCCGAGACGCGGATCGATGAGATCATGGAGCGGGACGTGATCTCGGTGCGGGTTGACGACGACCAGGAGGAAGTGGTCCAGAGGCTGGCTCGCTACGACTTCATCGCGATCCCGGTGGTCGACACTCAGAACCAGCTGGTCGGCATCGTGACTCACGACGACGCGATGGACGTGGCCCAGGAGGAGGCCGACGAGGACGCCTACCGCTCGGGAGCCGTCGTGCCGCTCCAGGACGACTATCTCTCGACTTCACTGGGAATCCTGGCCTGGAAACGAGGTGGTTGGCTGGTGGTTCTGCTGTTTGCTGCCGTGCTGACCGCCCTGGCGCTGCAGTCGCTGAGGCAGGGTCCCCAGGCGGACGACCTGAAATGGATGGTGCTGTTCATCCCGCTGGTGCTCGCCAGCGGCGGCAATGCCGGGTCGCAATCGGCCACGCTGATCATCCGCGCCCTGGCCATCAGCCAGCTTGAACGCGGCGAGAGCGTCAAGGTGCTTGCCCGGGAGCTCGTACTGGCCGCGCTGCTCGGCGGTGGACTGGCGGTGCTGAGCTTCCTGGCAGCGTTGTGGTTCGTCGAGATCCCCCAGTCGGCCGTGGTCGGCATCACCGTGTTCCTGGTCGTCGCCATGGGGACGGTCACCGGGGCCATGCTCCCGCTGGGATTCCAGAAAATGGGACTCGATCCCGCGTTGATGTCCAACCCGCTGATCGCTGCAGTTGTCGACGTGGTCGGCGTGATCATCTATTACAACGTCGCCCGGATCGTGATTGTCGACGGATAGATTCAGGACCGGCATCTCCCCCGGCGATTCGTGTCGGTTCCTCCAGCGCAATGACGCCATGAAGTGGCTGTTCCGGAAACCCTCGAATAACCGTGACTGGTCACCCGACCAGGTGGTGTTGCCCGAAGCGCGATTCGACGGAGACCTGGTCGAGATCACCGGAATCCGTGACTGCAGCTACCGCTCGACCACCGATTTCACCGTCGCCCATCACGATCGGGCCTTCGATCTCACCCGGTTGGAACGGCTCGACTTCTTCGTCGAGCCTTTTGCCGGATGGCGTGGGCCGGCCCACACGTTTCTTTCCTTCGGTTTTGACGATGGAGAGCAGTTGGCGATCTCGATCGAGGTCCGGCGTGAGCAGGGCGAGGAATTCAGCGTGCTGGGCGGGTTGATCCGGCAGTTCGAGCTGATGTACGTGGTGGCCACCGAACGGGACCTGGTGGGACTCAGATCCGTGCACCGTGGCAACCGGGTCTACCGATACCCGATCCGTGCTGACGCCGAACGGATCCGGACGATGATGGTTGCGATGCTCCGCCGGGCCAACCGGTTGGGAGAGCGGCCCGAGTTCTACAACACGCTGTGCAACACCTGCACCACAAACATCGTGAGGCATCTCAACGAGGTGTCCGACCGTCGCGTGCCCTGGTGGAATCCCCGCGTGTTGTTCCCCGGATACTCGGATCGCCTGGCCCATGCCCTGGGCCTGATCGAAAGTCAACTCTCGATCGAGGTCGATCGCGAGTCGTTCGAGATCGGCGGACCGGTCCGCGCGGCGATCGACGATCCCGAGTTCTCTCGACGGATCCGCGAGGGATAAACCGCCGCGGTCGGCCGGCTAGTACCGATAGTACTCGGGCTTGTACGGCCCCTCGGCGGGAATGCCCAGGTACTCGGCCTGGTCTCCCGAGAGCGTTTCGAGACGGACGCCGAGTTTTCCGAGGTGCAGCCGAGCCACTTCCTCGTCCAGCTTCTTGGGCAGCATGTGGACGCCCAGCGGGAAATCATCATCGCCGAATCCGAGTTCGGACGGTTTCCAGAGGGCGATCTGGCCAAGCACCTGGTTGGTGAAGCTGTTGGACATCACGAAACTGGGGTGGCCTGTCGCGCAGCCCAGGTTGACCAGTCGGCCCTCGGCCAGCACGATCACGGCCCGTCCATCGGAAAAGACGAACTTGTCGACCTGCGGCTTGACGGTGACGCGGTGGATCTCGTCGTGGTCGACCAGGTAGGCGATGTCGATTTCGGAGTCGAAGTGCCCGATGTTGCAGACGATCGCCTCGTTCTTCATCTGTTCGAGGTGTGCTCCGGTGATGACGCCGCAGCAGCCGGTGGCGGTGACGAAGATGTCACCTCGCGAGACGACGTCGTCCATCGTCGTCACCTCGTATCCCTCCATCGCCGCCTGCAGTGCACAGATCGGGTCGATTTCGGTGACCACCACACGAGCCCCGAGGCTCTTCATGGCGTGAGCACATCCCTTGCCGACATCGCCGTAGCCACAGACGACCACGACCTTGCCGGCGATCATGATGTCGGTGGCCCGCTTGATGCCGTCAGCCAGCGATTCGCGGCAGCCGTAGAGGTTGTCGAACTTGCTCTTGGTGACCGAGTCGTTGACGTTGATCGCCGGGACACCCAGCCGACCCTTCTCGTGCATCTGGTGTAAACGGTGAACCCCCGTGGTGGTCTCCTCGGTCAGGCCCTTGATCTCCTTGAGGAACTCGGGGGTCTTGTCGTGGACCATTGCGGTCAGGTCGCCGCCGTCATCGAGAATCATGTTCAGCGGGCTGCCGTCGGACCACCTCAGCGTCTGTTCGATGCACCAGTCGAACTCCTCTTCGTTCATACCCTTCCACGCGAAGACCGGCACGTCGGTGGTAGCAATCGCGGCGGCGGCGTGGTCCTGGGTTGAAAAGATATTGCAGCTGGACCACTGCACCTGGGCTCCCAGCGCCGTCAGAGTTTCGATCAGGACGGCCGTCTGGATCGTCATGTGCAGGCAACCGGCGATCCGGGCTCCGGACAACGGTTGCGACGGACCGTATTTCTCGCGCAGAGCCATCAGCCCCGGCATCTCGTTTTCGGCCAGTTCGATCTCGAGTCGACCCCATTCGGCCAGCGACATGTCGGCGACCTTGTGGGAAACCGAGGAGGCCTGGGGCGAGGTGGTGGACATGCGTGAATCTCCTTCTCTGAAGTCCAGCTCTCAAGTTAGGCGATCACCTCGATCCCGGCAAGCACCGCTGCCGGACGGTGAGATTGGTGCCCGGCTCGCCGGCATTGACGCCGATCGCCGAAACGCCTAATTGGAAGGATTCGGGACACGATCGCCGGTTGGCCGGGCGGATGCTGGTCCCGGCCGATTGTGTCCTGGAAAACCGACTGCACGATGTTGACCCTGGGCGAAATCTACGCCGGACAGTCCACGGCGGTGTCGGTCGAGATCTTTCCGCCGAAGACTCCCGATGGCGACCAGGCCCTGTTCGACACGCTCGACTGCCTGGCTGCCTTTCGACCCGCCTTCGTCTCTTGCACCTACGGCGCCGGCGGCTCGACCCGCGATCGCACGATTGAACTGTGCCGGCAAATCCAGTCGCGGTACCAAGTGGCCGCCACCGCTCACCTGACCTGTGTCGGGTCGACACGTGAGGAGCTGGTTGAATGGATCACCCGGGCCCGGGCGGTGAAGATCGGCAACATCATGGCACTGCGCGGTGACCCGCCCGAGGGAGCTGAGACGTTTTCCGCGGTTGCCGGCGGCCTGGATCATGCCAATCAGCTGGTCGAGCTGATCCGTGGGGTCAGCAGTGAGCTGGGGGTGGGGGTGGCGGCCTACCCCGAGGTGCATCCCGAGGCCACTGATGCGAGCAGCGACCTCGAAAACCTCAAGCGGAAGATCGATGCCGGGGCCGACGCCGCCTTCACCCAGTTGTTCTACATCAACGACAGCTTCCTGCAGTTCCGCGACCGTTGCCAGGCGGCCGGAATTTCGGTACCGGTGATTCCGGGGATCATGCCGATCACCGAGTTTTCGCGGATCCAGCGGATCGCATCGCTGTGTGGGGCGAAGATCCCGTTCGAGTTGGCCGATCGGCTCGAGTTGGTCCGGGATGACCGCGAAGCCCAGTTGGCCGTCGGCGTCGAGTATGCTGTCAAACAGTGTCGGAAGTTGATCGACGAGGGCGTGCCGGGAATCCACTTCTACGCGCTCAATCGATCCCAGGCGTGTGCCCGCATTCTTGAGGCCCTGGGTTGGAACACGTCGTCGGAGTCGTCCAGTGAGTGGTGAGCGGACACGGCTGGATCTTGAACAGGCTCTCTCGGAGCGGATCCTCGTACTCGACGGCGCGATGGGCACGATGATCCAGTCCCTGTCGCTGGACGAGACGGCGTTTCGTGGCGAGGAATTCTCCGGCCACGCTGCTCCGCTGCACGGATGCAACGACCTGTTGTGCCTGACGTGCCCGGAGGCGATCGAGCGGATTCACGACGAGTTTCTCGAGGCGGGGGCCGACATTCTCGAGACCAACACCTTCAACTCGACGTCGGTCTCGCTGGCCGACTACCAGCTCCAGGACCGGGCCTTCGACATCAATTTCGCCGCGGCCCGCCTGGCCCGTCGAGCTGCCGACCGGGCCAGCGATCGCACTCCCGACCGCCGTCGCTTCGTCGCCGGCAGTCTCGGACCGACCAATCGCACCGCGTCGATGTCGCCGGATGTCAACAACCCGGGCTTTCGGGCTGTCAGCTTCGATCAGCTGGTCGAGGCCTACCGGGAACAGATAGCCGGTCTGGTCGAGGGCGGTGTCGACCTGCTGTTGCCCGAGACGACCTTCGACACGTTGAACCTGAAGGCCTGCCTGTTCGCGATCGAGGATCACTTTGCACGTCATGATGTCCGGTTGCCGGTGGCCGTCTCGGTCACCATTACCGACAACTCGGGCCGCACGCTCTCGGGCCAGACGCTCGAGGCCTTCTGGCACTCGATCGCTCACGTCGACCTGGTCTCGGTCGGTATCAACTGCGCGCTGGGTCCGACCCAGATGAAGCCGTACGTCGAGGAGCTGTCCCGGATCGCCCCGGTTCCGACCAGTTGTCACCCCAACGCGGGGTTGCCCAACGAGTTCGGGGGCTACGACGAGACCCCCGAGGACCTTTCGAAGGCCCTGGCGGAATTCGCTTCCGCGGGGTGGTTGAACATCGTCGGGGGCTGTTGCGGGACGATTCCCGAGCACATCCGCCAGGTCGCAGCGGCCGTGGCCGAACTGCCGCCACGCATCCCGCCGGCCGAATCGACCCAGGCCAGCTACAGCGGTCTCGAGCCGCTGACGGTTCGCGACGACAGCAACCTGATCATGATCGGCGAACGGACCAACGTCTCCGGCAGCCGGCGATTCGCCCGGCTGGTCCGCGAGGGGGAGTACGACCAGGCGGTGGCGGTGGCCCGGCAGCAGGTCGACGGTGGAGCCAACATCATCGACGTGAACATGGACGAGGCGCTGCTGGATGGGCCGCTGGCGATGACCACGTTCCTGAACCTGATCGCCTCCGAACCCGACGTCGCCCGGGTGCCGATCATGATCGACAGTTCGGACTGGAACGTGATCGAGGCAGGTCTGAAATGCGTGCAGGGCAAGGCCATCGTCAACTCGATCAGCCTCAAGGAGGGCGAGAAGTCGTTCCTGGAACAGGCTCAGCTGGTCCATCGCTACGGTGCGGCGGTGGTCGTGATGGGTTTCGACGAGACCGGCCAGGCGACGATCGCGGACCGGAAGCTCGAGATCGCCCGCCGCTCGTTCCGGTTGTTGACTGAGGAGGTCGGGTTCGCGGCACGTGACATCATCTTCGATCCCAATATCCTGACGGTGGGAACGGGGATGAACGAACACAACGACTACGCCGTTGCCTTCTTCGAGGCCACACGGCGGATCCGCGAGGCCTGTCCCGGCTCACTGGTCTCCGGCGGGGTCAGCAACGTCTCGTTCGCCTTCCGCGGCAACGAGCAGGTTCGCCGCGCCATGAACTCGGCGTTCCTCTACCACGCCGTCGATGCCGGCATGCAGCTGGGGATCGTCAACCCGACCCAGCTGACCGTCTACGACGACATTCCCGCCGAGTTGCTCGAGCACGTCGAAGACGTCGTGTTGAACCGTCGCGAGGACGCGACCGACCGGCTGTTGGCGCTGGCAGAGACGATCCGGTCTGACGTCGACAGCGGAGAACCGGAGATTGCCGAGTGGCGGGACGGATCGGTCGAAGAACGACTGGCTCATGCCCTGGTCAAGGGCATCAACGATCACATCGTCGACGATGCCGAGGAGGCCCGGCAGAAGTACGACCGGCCGCTGGAGGTGATCCAGGGGCCGTTGATGTCCGGGATGAACACCGTCGGCGAACTGTTCGGATCGGGGCGGATGTTCCTGCCGCAGGTCGTCAAGAGCGCGAGAGTGATGAAGCAGGCGGTCGCTTACCTGACCCCGTTCATGGAGGAGGAACAACAGGCTGAGGGGGTGGCTGGCGCACCCCGGGGGCGGATTGTCACGGCCACCGTCAAGGGTGATGTCCACGACATCGGCAAGAACATCGTCGGGGTCGTGTTGCGGTGCAACAACTTCGAGGTGATCGACCTGGGCGTGATGGTGTCGGCCGAGGAGATTCTCGAAACGGCGATCCGCGAGGGTGTCGACATGGTCGGGCTTTCGGGACTGATCACCCCCTCGCTGGACCAGATGGTCCAGGTCGCCCGTGCCATGCAACGACAGGGACCGGCCGTGCCGTTGTTGATCGGGGGGGCCACCACCAGCCGGCGGCATACCGCGGTGAAGATCGCCCCCGAGTTCGATCACCCGGTGATCCACGTGCTCGATGCCTCGCGGGCGGTCGGCGTGGTCGAATCGCTGATAAGCGACGAGAACCGCGGGACGTTCGTCGAGTCGAACCGGGTCGAGCAGGTCCGGGACCGGGAAGCGTTTGCCGAGCGGCAGCAGAAGGCCCTGACGAGGTTCGACGAGGCCTGCGCCCATCCGCCGGCGACCGACTGGGACACGATCGAGATCGGGGAGCCCGAGTTCATCGGGCTGAGGACCATCGACGAGCAGCCGTTGGAGGAACTGGTCGAGTTCATCGACTGGTCACCGTTCTTCCAGACCTGGGAACTGCGGGGCAAGTACCCGCGGATCCTCGATGACCCCGTGGTGGGTGCCCAGGCCCGCGAGTTGCTGGACGACGCCAGGACGCTGCTCGAGGAGATCGTCAGTGGCGGGCTGCTGACCGCCCGAGCTGTCTACGGTTTCTGGCCTGCGGTCGCCGATGGCCAGGACATCGTGCTGTTCGGCGACGAGAGTCGCAACGACGAACGGGTCCGCTTCCCGATGCTCAGGCAACAGTGGCAAAGGCAGGGGCAGCAGGAGTACCGGTCGCTGGTCGATTACGTGGCACCTGTCGAGAGCGGCCGGCGAGATCACGTCGGCGCGTTCGCGGTCACGGCGGGAGCAGGGATCGAGGCGTTGATCGATCGGTTCGACAGAGAACACGATGACTACCGGTCGATCATGACCAGGGCGCTGGCCGATCGCCTGGCCGAAGCGTTCGCCGAGTTCCTGCATGCCCGGGTCCGCTGCGAGTGGGGCGATTTCGAGAAACTGGCTCACGAGGACCTGATCGCCGAGAAGTACCGGGGGATTCGTCCGGCGTTCGGCTACCCGTCCTGTCCCGACCACGTGCTGAAGGGGCGGTTGTTCGAGTTGATCGAGGCCGAGTCGAGGGCGGGGATCAGCCTGACGGAGAGCTACGCGATGCTGCCGGCCGCCTCGGTCAGCGGGCTCTACTTCCAGCACCCCGGAGCCCGTTACTTCTCGGTCGACCGGATCACCCGCGAGCAGGTCGAGGACTACGCCGGTCGACTGGGTATGCCGCTGTCCGAAGCCGAACGGTGGCTGGCGCCCAACCTGGGCTACGATCCCGAGTAACCACCTCTTACGCCTGCGGTTCGGTCATTCTCATCGGGTCGAGTGCTTCGGCGAGGGCCTCCTCGGGGAGGATCTCCTTTTCGAGGCACAGTTCGCGGATGGTCTTGCCGCTCTTGAAGGCCTCCTTTGCCAGCGCGGCGGCCTGCTCGTAGCCGATCAGCGGGTTGAGGCTGGTGCACATCGAGAGACTTTTTTCGACGGCCGCCTCGCACGCCTCGGTGTTGGCCTCCATGTCGTCTGAGCAGAACTCGACAAACGCGTTCGTGACGCCGGTCAACAGCGAGATGCTTTCGAGGGTCGTCTGTCCCATCACCGGCATCATGATGTTCAACTGGAACTGCCCACCGGTGGCACCGCTGAAGGCGATCACGCCGTCATTGCCCATCACGCGGGCGG
Source organism: Planctomycetota bacterium (assembly GCA_963582065.1). GTDB lineage: Bacteria > Planctomycetota > Planctomycetia > Planctomycetales > Planctomycetaceae > UBA8437. Next base: position 9,485 of record CAUZRQ010000011.1, read on the forward strand.
CCACCTGCATCATGCTCTCGCACATCACGGGGTTGACCTTGCCCGGCATGATCGAGCTTCCCGGCTGCCGATCGGGCAGCTTGATCTCGTAGAAACCGCAGCGGGGCCCGGCGCCCAGCCAGCGGATGTTGTTCGAGACGTTGAACAGCGTGCTGGCGATCGCCCTCAGCTGCCCGTGGCATTCGACCAGTCCGTCCCGCTGGGAATTCGCCTCGAAGTGGTCGACCGCCTCGACGAAGTCGATCCCGGTCTGCGATGCGAGGTCGGCGGCGACCCGGGTACCGAATTCGGGATGCGTGTTGATGCCGCTGCCCACGGCGGTGCCCCCGGCCGGAAGTTCGAGCACCGCATCGAGTGCCCGGCCGGCCCGTTCGACCGACAGGGCCAACTGCCGGGCCAGCCCACCGATCTCCTGCCCGAGCCGCAACGGGGTGGCGTCGGCCAGGTGCGTCCGCCCGATCTTGATCACCTGGTCCCACTCGTCGGCCTTTTGCCGCAGCGAGTCACGAAACCGTTCGAGTGCCGGGACGAGACGAGCCCGGATGCCCTCGGCAACGGCGACATGGATCGCCGTGGGGAACATGTCGTTTGTGCTCTGGCCCATGTTGACGTGGTCGTTGGGGTGGATCGGTTTCTCGGCGGCGAACCGGTCGCTTCCGACAAGTTCGATCGCCCGGTTGGCAATCACCTCGTTGACGTTCATGTTGCTCGAGGTGCCCGATCCGGTCTGGAACACATCGATGGGAAACTCGTCGTCGAGTTTCCCGTCGATGACCTCCTGGCAGGCGGTCATCAGGGCGTCGACCTGGGTGTCATCGAGCGGGTTCTTGCCGCTGCCGGAGAGCTTGCCCAGGTCACGGTTGGCGACGGCGGCGGCCAGCTTGACGCGTCCCAACGCATGGATCAGGTCGGCCGGCAGGGACCAGCCACTGACCGGGAAGTTGTCGACGGCCCGTTGCGTCTGGGCACCGTAGTAGGCCTGGGCGGGGACCTGGACGTCACCCATCGAGTCGTGTTCGGTACGGAAGTCGGTCATCACGGCCAGTCCTGGTCGGTGGGTGGAGGGGGGCAGGTTTCAGGAACGCTGGCAGCACCGGCCCCGGGCGGTCGAGGATAGCGAACACGGCAGGCCGCTTGTAGCGTGGCCACCGCTGTGCGAGTCACCGCGTGCGGGTCGTCGCGCCGCCGACAGCCGACCGCTGGCACTGCTTGACCAGCCGCTGCAGTTTCTCGTCGTCGGGCTGCTGCCTGGCCGACCACACGAGGTGTTCGAGGGCTTCGGCGAAGCGGTTCTGCGAGTGAAGCCAGCGGCCGAAGGCCAGCCGCGCGGTCAACGAAACGGGGTTCTCCGCCAACGCCTTCTCGTAGCACGCCTGGGTCCGGTCCGCCTGGTCGAGTTTCTTGTAGGCTCCGGCGGCCTGCAACCAACTGGTGACCGCGTCGGTCCCGTTCTGGTTGTCGGCCCGGCCCTGGGCCGCTTCGGCATATCCCGCCAGCACGACCTGGTACTCGGCCGTCGGAAGCGCCTCTCGGTAGAGGTCCTTCATGAACACCAGCGATTCCCAATCGGGCTGGAACTCATCGATGATCACCCGAGCCGGCAAGCCGGCGGCCGCCAGTCTCCTCAGAATCCGTCGCTGGACGGATCGGTCCAGGTTGAAGGCCTGCTTCCAGTGATCCAGTCCCATTTTCTGGTCCCCCGCCAACCAGGCCTCGACCCCCGCCGCTTCGTGGACCCGTGCTTCGAAAGGCCGCACGGTGAGGGCCTGGTCGAGCAGGCGGCTGCTGGTGGCGACGGTGTCTCCATCGAGGTATCCCAGTTGAGCCAGGTAGACGTAACCCAGGCCTTGCAGGGGGCACAGCGACAACGAGTGGCGGGCGTGGGCGAGGGCCTTGTCGAGAAGGCGACGGTGGCGGCCGAGAACACCCGGGCGATCGAGCCATTCGTCACGCTCGGCAGCCGACTCAAAAGACGAGTTCACCGCGGCCTGGCGAATCTGGGCCAACGGCATGTGAGGGTTGCGGCCTGAGGTCCGCTGGTCCTCGACCCTGGCGATGTAATGAGCGGCCAGCCGGAGGTGAGCTCGCGCGTGGCCGGGGTCGGCGGTGATCGTCCGACCCAACGCCAGTATGCGTTCCAGGTGAACCTGCGACCGGTGCGACTTCTGTTCGGCCGCCGTGCGGGGATCCTCTTTTTCGACCAACGACTCCCCCTTGGGGAATCTCAGCCTCAGGTACTCGTTCCAGTGCACCTCACCGGCGATCCGCTGTTGGGTTCGTTGCAGGCCGAAGCCGGTGGCCAGAACGACCGACGCCGTGACCATCACCCAGCCGAATCGGCCAGCCCAGCCGATGTTGGAGTGAGATTGTTGGGCGGAGTCGTCGGTGGCTGCGGTGGCTGCGGTGGCTGCGGTGGCTGCGGTGGCCAGGGATCGGGCGCAGGCGGCCAGCATCACGACGACAATCATGCAGCCGGGGACATACCAGAGGAAATCGAACGCGCAGTGAACCAGGTGCGCCAACAGCGAGGCGGTGACGGCGGCTGATGCGACGGCGATGCGCGTGTCGACTCCCCGTCGCAGGCTGGCCCGACACCATGTCAGGCAGAAGGTGATGATCGCGACGCACAGCAACAGTCCGGGCAGCCCGGTTTCGGATGCGACCTGCAGGGGGCTGTTTTCGGCATGGGTGAACTCACGAAGCTGGAACGGTTCGGACAGGTAGTGCCGGTAGGCCTCGGCATGAGTCCCCAGGCCGGTTCCTGTCCAGGTGAAGTCCTCGATGATCTTCGCGTTGGCATCCCAGATCATCAGTCGGGCGCCCGGGTCCCAGTCTTCGAGTCGTTCACTGACGTTCTGGAACCCGTAAATCGCCAGGCTGCCACCGACCACGATCGCGGCGGCGGAGAGACCGGTCAGGAGTCGACCGGAGACCTGTCGAAGTCGGCAGAAGAGTCCGAGGCAGACCAGTGACGCGGTTCCCAGTGCCAGGGCGCCGCCACGAGAGAGTGACAGCAGCCCGGCGAAGATCACCAGGCCCAGGCCGACCATCAGCAGACCGGGTTTCAGGTCGCCCGCTCCGACGCGCTGCATTATCGAGACCAACCGTCGTGGCCGATCGGGGCCGGCTGCGGAATTTCTGCCACTTCCCACGGTTGTCAGGAGCCACCAGGCCAACGGCGCGGTACCCAAGGCCAGGAACTGGACGAAGTGGTTCTTGTTGGTGAAGGTCCCCTTGACCCGGTGTGCGGTTGTCGTGAAGGGGTGATCGTAGAACCAGAAGAACTTGCCGTTGCCGATGATGTACTGGACAAGTCCGAACAGGGCCATCAGTCCCGCGGCAAGCGCGACAGCCTTCAGTGTCCGCTCGACATCATCGATGGTTCGGATTCGCTGGCAGGCGACGGTGAACAGCACGGCCATCGCACCGAGGCTGATCGCCGCTGAAATCGTGGCTCCGGGTGCGAGCGTCAGAGTGGTCCATTGGCCGAGTTCGGCGTCGGTCCACAGCGGCAACCACTCGGCGATTTGAGGCGAGAGGGACTGAACCAGTTTCGGGGGAAGCGAGATGACCTGCAGGACCAGCAGCCCGACACCGGCCAGCAGGATCGGCTCGGTCCGATTCCAGCGGTACCCCGGCAGCGATCCGCGGACCCGCCCGAGCGACCAGCTGATGGCGGCTCCGGCAGCTGTCACGACCAGGGCAAGTTGTCCCCATCCGGTGCGGCCGCCCAGCAGGACGGGAATTCCGAAGAGTGCCGCGGCCAGGAAGAAGTCGACAAGCCGGATGCTGAGCGGCGATCGGGACGGTCTGGTCATCTGTCGGCATCCTTGTGGCTAGGCAGCAAGGCGATGTGGCGACTCGGCGGCTTCGTCCTCGCTGCCGTATTCGTAACCGTATCCGTGGTAATCGCTGACGGTGTCGGAATCGACGTTGTTGATGACCACGCCCACCAGATCGGCGTCGATCGCGGTGATCGACTCGGCGGCCCGGAAGACCATCCGTCGTCGGTTCGTACCCGGTCGAACGACCAGCAGCACGCCGTCGACCATGGTGCCGATGATTGCCGGATCGCTGACGGCCAGGGTCGGCGGTGCGTCGATCAGGATCTGGTCGTAGGCCGACTCGGCCCACGAGATCAGTTCGGAGAACCGTCCGCCATGAAGCAGTTCGGCCGGACTGGTGGGCCGGGGTCCGGCGGGAATCACGTCGAACGTGTTCAATTCGGTCTTGGAGAGGTTGCCTGCCGCGGCGACGGCGATCGGTTCGTCGGACTGCAGGATCGTCGAGAGCCCGCGGGGCCCCTTGAGGTTCAGTTTCCTGGTCAATCCGGGTCGACGCATGTCGGCGTCGATCACCAACGTTCTCTTGCCCGACTGGGCAAAGGCCACACCGAGATTGGCCAGGACGGTTGTCTTGCCGTCGCCGGGTTCGGTGCTGGTGACCACCAGTTGTCGGGTCGGGCGGCTGGAAAACGAGAGTGCGGTTCTCAGGGTGCGGAAGGCCTCGGTGTCGGTGCTGTTGGGCTCGGACAACATGCGGATTGACGTGAGCCCAGACTCGTCCGTGACGGGCATTTCGCCGACGAGTGCCAGGACCGGGACGTCGAGCTGGATCCGAATCTCTTCGGGCGAACGGAATCGGTCGTCGAGGACATCGAGGGTGTAGATCATGCCCAGCCCGGTACCCAGGCCGCAGGCCAGGGCACAGAGGGCGACGATCAGCAGGCGAGGCGTCACCGGCAACTTGGCGGCCTTCGGATGGCTGACGATCTTCGTCCGCAGGCCGCCGCGTTCCTTGCCCAGGTCGGTGCGGTTGATCTGATCGATCAGGGCGACGGAGAGTTCTCGCTTGCGAGCGAGATCGAAGTTCAGCAGCTTGATCCGGCTCATCTGGAACTCGTAGCTGGAGACGGTCCGGTTTTCGTGTTCGAAGTCCCGCCGCAACGCCACTTCCCGCAACTCGGCATACTGCAGCCGCTGCCTGGACATGTTGATCAGCGAGGGGGTCAGTTGTGCCTTGGAGAGTTTCTGCATCTGCTGGACGATGTCCTTGGGACGGTCGTCCAACCACTTCTTTCGATCGCGGATGCGGGCGGTGAGCTTCTGGATCGACGGGTGGTTCGGGCCGTATTCACCCGACTTGTTCTGCAACTCGACCTGGTCGTTGATCAACTGCTGGCGGACCCGCATCACCATCCAGGAGTCCTGGGAGTCCAACCCCATCCGCCTGAGCAGAAACTCCTTGCCCACGACCTCCAGGTGCTGCATCGCGAACTGCTCGATGTTCTGGCCTCGGGCCGCGGCGTCCACGATGGCCTCGAGCGTCGCGCGAGCTTCCCGGGTCCGGTTCTGGGCGATGATCAGTTCCTTGTTCAACGCCGCCACCCGTTCGGCCGCGGGGTTGATGTTCTGGTTGTCGGGTCCGGAGATGATCTGCATCTGCCGTTTCAGATCCAGCAGTTCTGTGTTGATCCGGTTGGTTTCCTCGTCGAGCTTCTTCTTCTCGGCCGTCATGAACTGGATGTCGTTTCCGGCGTTGCTCTTGTGGATTCCGCTCATCAGCGTGAGATAGCTCTCGACGATGTGGTTGACCACGGTCGCGGCCACCTGGGGGTCACGAGAACGGTACCGCACGTCGATGAGGTTGGTGCGTCGGGGTGCGGTGACGGCGAGATTGTTGCGGAGGGCCTCGGTCCACTTGCCGCGGGGGATGCCCTTCAAGTCGATGCGGTGCTTGGGGGGGAGCTTCTGCAGGGCTTCCTCAAGCACGACATCGCTGGTCAGCACTCCCTGGTTGGTGGCCATGTTCTCCTGGACACCACCCTGGTTGTCCTGGTCGGGCTGGAGCACATTCGAGCCCATCTGCAGAACGTAGAGGCGTGCCTTGGATTCGTAGAGTCGTGTGGCGGTGGCGTAGTAGAGTCCGCCGAGAACGATGCTGATGAACAGCGTGCTGAAGAGAATCCCCCGGCGGATCCGCACGACCTGCAGGAACCGCACGATGGCCGCCAACGTTGCCGTTTGAGGCTCGTTGGAGGTGGCAATCGGCCGTTCGGGGGATTGTGACATGAGTGGTCGTCGGGGGGCGTGTTAGAAGAGCGGCGTGAGACTGGCACCGAGCCCGAAGCGGATGATCTTGATCGCTTCGAGGACAATGGTCGCGGGGGTGTGTTCGACGGAGATGGTGTCTCGCGGCTGCAGTCTCAGGTTCTGACGGGCATCCGCCTTGGCGTTGCTGAGTGAGAGTTGGATGATGGCGGTCTGTCCGCCGGTCCCGGGCACGGGCCGGATCACGTAGATCTTGTCGGCGACGGCCGAGGCGACTCCGCCGGCCATGGCGATGGCATCGAGGACCCGCACATCGCGGGCGTTGGGGAAGTCGTAGCGGTTGGGCTTCTTGACCAGGCCCATGACGTGAATCGGTTCGGGATCCCGTTTCTCGATCATCACCGTCGCCCCGTCGGGCACGTAGTGCGCCGCTGATCCACCTTCGGTTGCACGCACCAGGTTGATCTTGACCGTGTGAAAGCCCTTCCCGTTGGCCTGGGGCACGCTGTAACCGGCCACCCGGACCGGGGCCGCGGTCTGACCTGCGTCGAGGCCGGAGTGCTTGATCTCGATGTTGCTGCCCGCGTCGCTGGACAGGCCCCCGGCAGCGTAGATGGCTGCCAGCAGGCTGCTGCGTTCCCGCGAGAGTTCGTAGACACCCGGCTCCTTGACTCCCCCGAGCACCATGATGCGGTTCTTGAACGGCTGTTTCATCATGACGGTGACGTTGGGATTCCAGAACAGCCCCTTGTTGACGCAGGCGGCAGTGATCGCCGCCTCGGCCCCCTCGAGTGTCAGGCCGGCCAGGGGCAACTGGCCGATGCCCGGCATGTTGGCCATGCCGGTTCCGAGGTTGACCCGGATCGGCCACGTCAACGTGTCGTTGGTGGTCAGTCCCGAGGCGATGGTGATTTCGAGCACATCTCCGGCGGCGATGGACTGGCTGCCGACGGTCTGCATGGCCAGCTTGGTCCACTGCACGGTCCGCGGGTTGTCGAGGACCGGTGCCACCAGTGAATCGGGCAGCGTGTCGGCGGTGTACCGCAGTCTCTCGGAGTTGGTCACCGCGCAACCGGTCCCGCTCAGAACGGTCGCCAGGCTGGCCAGCAGCCAGGCCGATGCGGGAAATGGGAGACGACGGGGCATGGGCAGGATTTCGACGTGGACCGCACGGACCAGCCGGGGTGCACAACGACCGCACGATCGTCGCGAGTTGGACAGGTGAAATCTGGGAGAAGCGGGAGACGGATCGAGGGCGGGACGGTAGGCCAGGGATCGACTCGAGTCAATATGGTTTTGGGGTTCGTAGGGGGGGGCGGGATTTCATCTTGCAGCCGTCTCGCCATCCGACCTACGTTCCCGCCACGTGTCTGGTTCAATAGTCCCGATCGCTGCAACGGTCGCCTGTTTGCTGCTGCTGCTGGTGTGGCAGCGGGTGCTGGTGGTGCGACTGGTTGTCGAACTGTTGCGTCGCCGCCGCGGCCGCGCGGTCTACCGACGAGGGGGCCGCAGACAGACGGTGCTGACCGCTGCGGAAGTCATCAAGCAACAGTTGCCGGCGGTGTCGGTGATCGAGGCCGAGAAGACCCGGCTGGCGGCTGCGGTCGCGAGCCGGACCGGGTTGTTCGATGTGCCCGAGATCATCGGCGGGCGACCCGAGGAGGGACGGATTGTCTTCGAACGGATCGGCGGAGTGGTGCCGCTGTGGACCTGGCTGGTCGGTCGTCGCCACGCCGATGGTTGCGAAATGGCCGCACGCGCGGGTCGGGCACTGGCGGTGATTCATGACTCGTTGAGATTTCCGGTGGACCTGGGTGAGTCGTTGGGGGCACCGTGGCGAGTGGAGAGCGGGTGCGTGGCCGGCGTGCCGATCACGCAGGATCACGAAGTCGCTCTGCACGGCGATTTCAATGCCTGGAACCTGCTGGTTGCCGACAACGGTCGCAGACTGGTGGTCACCGACTGGGCCGGCTCGGACCTCTGCAGCCCGCGGGTCGTTCGGGGACCATGGGTCTTCGATGTGGCCTGGCTGGTGATCACCCTGTTCCGCAGTCGATTGGGCTGGATCGAGCGGATCGTTGACGCCGAGTCTTTCGCGACCGCGTTTCTCGCGTCCTATGCGGAGGCTCGTCACCTGCCCGAGGCTCCAGCCGTTTGCGGAGCTTATCTCGCGAGCCGACTGGGGGTGTTGAGCCGTCCGGAGATTCGTGGACGACGGGGTCAGTGGTTGCGACCGAAGCTGGACATGGAGCGGCTGGAGCGGTTCGCGGTCGGACTGGTGAATTCCCACGGCGGTGCCAAGAGGATGACCCGCTCGAGTGCCGCGTGAACCGCCCGCGACGGACTCGTCACGTATTCCCCCTGTGCGGTGATTCTGCTATCACCCCGACCCGCCTTTGGCGGTTGGATCGACCACTCCCGTTGCGCGCCTCGTCGCATGTCGTCGGCCTCTGAAGCCCCGTCTCCCGCCACTCCGGTCACTCCGGTTGTCCGGCCGTTGTCGTTGCGCCGGAATTTCGCGTGGATACTGCCGGCCAACCTGGCCTACGCCGCCTGCCAGTGGGGCATCCTGGTTGTCCTGGCCAAGGCGGGTTCGAAGGAACTGGTCGGATTGTTCGTGTTGGCCATGGCGTTGACCGCTCCGGTTTTCGTCTGCGCGAGCCTGAAACTGCGAGAGATCCAGGCCACCGACCGGACCGGTCAGTTTCGCTTCGGCGACTATCTCGGCCTGAGACTGCTCTCGACCGTGCTGGCCCTGGGCGGCGTGGCCGTCATCGGCTGGGGCACCGGGTATCGCCAGGCAGCCCTCCTGGCAGTGTTGTTGATCGGGGTGGCCAAGGGCATCGAGTCGATTTCGGACGTGATCTACGGGTTGCTGCAGCAGCACGAGCGAATGGACCGGGTGGCCCACAGCCGGGCTGCTCACGGCCTGGCCACGTTGGCGGGTGTCGGATTCGGGGTGCAGGTGACCGGGGACGTTGTTGGTGCAACGGGGGGGCTGGTGCTGGCGCGGTTGCTGGTGCTGGTCGCCTGCGATCTGCCCCTGGCCTGCTGGATCGTCGGATCCGGCCAACTCGCTCGTCTCCGACCGAACTTCTCGTTGCAGCCGCTGCGTCGCCTGTCTCTGTTGGGACTGCCGTTGGCGGGGACAACCCTGTTGACGTCCCTGGAGATCAATATCCCGCACTACTTCGTCGCGACAAGCCTGAGTGTTGCCGATCTGGGTGTGTTTGGTGCGATCGCCGCGCTGATCACCGCCGGGGGAATCTTCACCCGGGCGACGAACCAGGTTGCCAGTCCGCGGTTGGCCGCGATGTTCCACGACGGCGATCTTGCGGGTTTCCGTCGGCTGCTGGGTCGCATGCTTGCCGCCTATCTTGTACTGGGAATCGCCGGTGTGGCGATGGTCCCATTGCTGGGGCATTGGTTGCTGACGTTCCTGTTCCGTGCCGAGTACGCCGTTCATACCGACCTGCTGCTGGTGGTGATGTGTGCCGCGGCGGTGGCTTACCAGGCCGGGGCGTTGACCACGGCGATGATTGCGATCCGGGTCATCCAGCGTCAGCTTCCCTTGCGAATGTTCACCGCAGCGACGTCATTGGTGGCCTGCGTGGTGCTGGTACCGGTCTACGGCATCCGCGGAGCGGCCCTGGCCCTGGTTGTCGCAAAGTTGCCGTTCGTGATCGCCTCGTTGGTCATCGTGTTCCGTGAAACACGTTCTCGCGTCACCGAAGCGGAGGTGGTGTGACATGTGTGGGTTCGCCGGGCTCCAACGGATCGACATCGGCCATGCCGAATTCCTCGACGGCGGCACGATGGCCGAGTCACTGGCACACCGTGGCCCTGATGCGTCCGGAACTTGGAAGTGTCCCGGCGGGAAATTTGAACTGGGGTTTCGTCGATTGGCGATCCGCGATCTCGACCCGCGGGCGAACCAGCCGATGGTCTCGGCCAGCGGCCGCACGGTGCTGGTCTTCAACGGCGAGATCTACAACACCGAAGAACTGGTCGCCCGTTTCTGTCCCGGAGTTGCCCTGAGGACGACCAGCGACAGCGAGGTGCTGCTGGAGGCCTTCGACCGGTGCGGCCCGGACGTGCTGGATGAGGTCAACGGCATGTTCGCCGTCGTGTTCTACTGCATCAAATCGGGGACCGCCTGGCTCGCACGCGACGCGGCCGGCAAGAAGCCGCTCTATCTCTACCAGGCAGCGGGGTACGTCGCGTTCGCCTCGGAACTGCGGGCTTTCACCGGCCTGCCGCTGCATCCCGATCCGAGCCGCGTGCCGTTTTTCCTGCATTTCGGGTACATCCCGGCTCCCGACACCTTCTACCGCAACGTTTCCCAGTTGCGGCCCGGCGAGAGGGTCAAACTGCGTGAGGGACGAGTCGTGGCGAGGCATCGATTCCACGATCCGCTTTCGTGGTCGTGGGGTTCGCAGCCGTCGGTCGATCTCGAGGAGATCCAGGCACTGGTCGATGATGCGGTCGTGCGGCGGACCGTCAGCGACGTTCCGGTGGGGACGTTTCTGTCGGGTGGCGTCGACTCGTCGCTGGTCGCCGCTTCGCTGGCGTCGGCGGGTCGTGATGACCTGCCGTCGTTCACGGTGTCTTTCGATGAACCTCGTTTCAACGAGGGCCCGCAGGCCGCTGCGGTAGCGGCCCAACTGGGCCTGCCTCACCGTGACATCCGCGTGCGGCTTGACCAACTGCCCGAGTTGGTCGACGACTACCTGGACTGTTACGAGCAACCCTACGCCGACACCTCGGGACTGCCGACGATGTTGCTGTGCCGCGAGGTCCGACAGCACGTGCGGGTGGCGTTGTGTGGAGACGGCGGGGACGAATGTTTCGGCGGTTACGCTCGCTACGGCTGGTTCCGTCGGGCCCTGGCTGCCGGGAGGTGGCCGGGGGTGTTCCGCGCGGTTGCGGGCTGGCTGGCCCGAGGCTGCGATCGCCGTCGGGGCAACCGGATCGCCCGTTGGCTGGAGCGGCGGGACCCGGCAGGGTTGTACGCCGAGATCCTGCGAGGCTGGCATGCCACGTCGCTGGCCCGGCTGATTCCCGATGTTGCCGGTGCCGACGAGGCCCCGGTGCAACTGGTCCGCGATGTCTTCGGACGGGTCGATGCGGATCCGCTTTCGCAGGCCGCGGCCTTCGATGTCGCCCACTACATCCCCGATGACCTGCAGGTGAAGGTCGACCGCGCCTCGATGAGATACGGGCTGGAAGTCCGCTGCCCGTTGCTGGACCGCCGGGTGATGTCCTTCGGTGCCAGGTTGTCGACATCGGTCCGGATGGGCGGCGGGCCCAAGAGTGTGCTGCGGAACGTGCTCGCACGCCGCCTGCCTCGGAAGTTGTTCGAGCGACCCAAGTCCGGATTCGACGTCCCGTTGAACGAGTGGCTGTCCGGCCCGCTGCGCGAGCGCGTGTCCGATGCGCTCCGGGCCCAGGCGTTCCGGGAATGCGGCTGGTTGGAGATGCGGACGGTGCGGGAGGTCGAGCAGGCCTTCCTCCGCGGACACGCCGAGCATGCCGGTGGGATCTGGAAACTGTTTCTGTTGTCGGAGATGCTGCAGAGGGCCTCGACGGGCTCACTGCGGCAGCCGGTGGGGAGGGCCGCGTGAATCCCTCGTCGTCGACCGGTTCGCTGCAGAGGTTCTTCGCGACAGCGGCATTGTTCCTGCTGCCGTTTCCGGCACTGAACTTCGGGGTCAGCTTCACCATCGCCGATGTCTTCCTGGTGGCGGCGGTCCTCCTGAACGCTCCCCGGCTGCTCCAGTTGCAGGGATTCCAGGTTCCCTTCCTGCTGGCACTGCCCCTGTTCGTGCTCTCCACCCTGTTCGACCCGGACGGGGGGATGGTCCAGTTGATCCAGGTGTTCTACATCTGGGGCTTCGTCCTGCCGTTCGGGTGGGTTGCCTTTGTCGGACTGCCGGTTCGCCGGATCGTTGTCGTGGTCCTGGCTGCGGCGGTGACCAACTCGTTGATCGCGGTCGGGCAGGGGGCCGGCTACCTGCCGGAACTGGGGAACCAGCGGGTCATCGTGTTCAACTCGGGGTTTTCACGGGCTGCCGGCCTGTGCCTGAAATGCAACTCCCTGGTGATGAGCCTGACGCCGTGCCTGTTGCTGATTCCCTGCCTGTGGAAGGTCGTGACCAGGATCGGCGTTCTGCTGGTGTTGATTCTCGGCCTGTTGGCGGCGGTGTCCAAGTCGATCATCTTCGCGGCGCCCGGCGTGCTCTGGTACCTCTGGCACGAACCCCGGCGTCGACAGGTCGCCGTGTGGCTGGTCGTGCTCGGCATGGGATGGACGTTGGTCAGCGAGGGGGCCGGTGGAGTGACCGATCTCTGGTATCGCTTCGGTGACCTGGTCACCAAGCGTGCCGACCGGTTGGAGGATTCGATCGACAACCGGCTCGAGCTGATAGACGTCTCGATGAACTACGCATCGGAGGTCCTGCTGCTGGGATATGGCCCCGCGGGAGCCCATGCCCATGTTTCGGAGATGACCAACAACACCGTGCACGTGTATTACCTGGGCGTGATCCTGGCCGGTGGTCTGCCGGCGGCGTTGCTGTGCTTCCTGGGAATGGGGCTGGTTGTCCGCGGCCTGTGGAAGCACCGGCAGCGGCACATGGCCGCCTACGTGCTGACCCACCTGCTGGCCCTGACGGTGATGACCGCGCTGCTGGTCAGCTTCCAGGCCCTGCCGATCCTGGTCGGCGGTGCCGTGCTGGCCCAGGTCTCCCAGGCGGTTCCCTCGGAGCTCCCTCGTCTCGCGTGGTCGTCCCACGCGTCCTCGCTGACCTGGAGCAGTCACAGATGACAGCTCGCCGCATCCTGCACGTGATCAACAACCTGAATCTCGGGGGGGCCGAGATGATGTTGGTGCGATTGCTGGACCGGCTCGATCGGGATCGCTGGTCACCGCATGTCGTTTCGTTGATTGGGGGCGGCCCGGCCTCCGAGAGCCTGGAGTCGATCGGCGTACCGGTGACGTTCATCGGCATGCGACGTGGGCTCCCCGGCCCATCGAGCCTGGTGCGGCTGCTGCGTTCGGTGCGGGCGTCAGCGCCCGACCTGGTCCAGACCTGGCTGTATCACTCGGACCTGCTCGGGGGACTGGCCACACGACTGGCCCGGCCGGGCGTGCCGTTGGTCTGGAACCTGAGGATGAACGGGCCGACGCGAGGCCGGGACAAGCTGACCACCTGCTGGACGGCCCGGGCCTGCGCGGCGCTGTCGGGGTGGATGCCCGAGAGGATCGTCGTCAACTCGTGTGCCGGACGGGATGTTCACCGGGACCTCGGCTACGACGCCGGGCGGCTGGAGGTGATTCCCAACGGGTTCGACACGGATCGATTTGGACCGTCCGAAGAGTCTCGCCGGGCGCTGCGACGGGAACTCGGTGTTCCCGCCGACACCCGGCTGATCGGCATGGCCGCGCGGTGGGATCCGCTGAAGGACTTCGAGACGGCGCTGGCGGCGGCGGCGGTGCTGATGGCCCGACACGCCGACCTGCACGTGTTGATGTGCGGGAACGGCGTCGATGGCGACAACACGGAGCTGAGGAAGCTGGCCGTGGAGTCCGGTTGTGGAGAGCGGCTGCACCTGGTGGGACGCCGGGACGACATGCCCGCCTGGCAGGCCGCACTCGACGTGGCTTTCCTGGCATCTCACACCGAGGGCCTGCCCAACACCATGGGTGAGGCGATGGCATGCGGGGTGCCCTGTGTCGTGACCGATGCGGGGGGGTCGGCCCAACTGGTGGGATCTGTCGGCCGAGTCGTCCGCGTGGGAGGTGCCGGCGAGCTGGCTGGTGGGATCGAGGAGTTTCTGCAGATGACGGCCGTTGAGCGGCAACGGATCGGAGACGCCGGCCGACGGCGGATCATCGAGGAATTCAGCCTGGAGCGGATGGTCGGACGTTTCGAGCTGTTGTGGGATGACGTGCTGGGCCTCGCGCCCCGGCAGGACCAGCAGATCACCGAGCAGGCCGCCTGATCATGTGTGGAATCCTCGGATCGTGGACTCGACTGCCGCTGGAACCCTCAGTTTTTGACGATGCCCTGGCCCGCATCGTGCATCGTGGACCCGATGACGAAGGACGGTTCAGCGAGGGTGGAGTGTTCCTGGGCATGCGGCGACTGGCCGTCGTCGACCTGGAGACCGGTCGGCAGCCGTTGTTCAACGAACAGCGGACGTGTGCGGTGGTGATGAACGGTGAGATCTACAACTACCGCGAATTGTCCGGCTTGTTGCGACAAGCCGGACACGTGCTGTCGACGGCGTCGGATACCGAGGTGGCGGTGCACCTGTACGAGGATCATGGCGAATCGTTCTGCGAGTCGCTCAACGGGATGTTTGCGCTGGCGATCTGGGATGGTGCCTCACGTCGGCTGGTCCTGGCACGGGACCGGTTCGGAAAGAAACCGCTCTACTACGCGCGGACACCCGACGGGGGACTCGTGTTTGCCTCGGAGTTGAAGGCCCTGAGGCCGTTGCTCGAGGCCGCGGGGGGAAGCTGGGAATTGCGGCCACAGGGGATCGCCGATTACCTGTCGCTGGGTTGCGTGCCCCAGCCCGAGACGGTGTTCCGGGGTGTCGAGTCATTGCCGCCGGGATGCACGCTGTCGTTTGACGGCCACGATGTCCGGGTGCGGTCCTACTGGTCGCTGCGATACACCGACAAGCTGGACATCAGCTACTCCGCTGCACTCGAGCGAACACGCGAGCTGGTGGCTGAGGCGGTTCGTACCCGTCTGCATTCCGATGTGCCCCTGGGTGTCTTCCTCTCGGGTGGTGTCGACTCGTCGATCATTGCCTGCGAGGCGGCGAAGCTGGTCGGCTCCGAACTGCAGACCTTCACCGTCGCGGTCGACGATCCCCGGTACGACGAGTCGGACGTGGCCGCTCGGACGGCACGGCAACTGGGAGTCAGGCACACGGTGTTGCCCCTGGAGGTTGCCCCGCGAGAGACGTTGCTCGACCTGGTCAGGCATTACGATCAGCCGTTCGCCGACCCCAGTGCGATTCCGAGCCTGGCGATCTCGCGGCTGGCCAGGCAGCATGTCACCGTGGTGCTCAATGGCGACGGTGGCGACGAGATTTTCGCCGGATACCGTCGGCACCTCGCGGCCCACCTGGCCGGTCACCTTGGCTGGCTGCCCGGTTGGTCGGCTCGTGCGGGGGCGGCTCTGCTGAGACGATTCTCGCCGAGCCGCCGCAGCCCGCTGGGATTCGCCGCGAGAATGTGTCGCGGATTGAGCCTGGAGCAGTCGGAGCGGTACCTGGCCTGGACGTCCGACAAGCTGCGGCAGATCGACAAGGAGCAACACTGGCGGGGGCCGGCGGTCCGGTCGACCGAGGAGTGGCTCGAGAGTGTTCAACCCCGGGGCCTTGGTGCTCTCGACACGCAGACAGCCACCGACATCCGGGTCAACCTGCTCAGCGGGCTGTTGGTGAAGATGGATATGGCCACGATGGCCCATTCGCTCGAGGGACGGTCGCCGCTGCTTGATCATCGACTGGCCGAATACGTCGCCTCGTTGCCGCCGGGTTTCCGGCTGAGGGGTGGGCGGCTGAAGAGCCTCTTGAGAGACGGCTGGAAGGACGAACTGTCGGCCGAGGTGATTGGCGGCAGGAAGCGGGGATTCGAGATTCCGCTGGATCGCTGGTTGGCCGGCGACCTTCACGAGCTGCTGATGGACACCTTGGGCAGTCCCACGGCCCGGCTTCGAGAATTTCTTGACGGGCGGTTTCTCGATCGGCTGCTCGATCAGCAGACACTGGCCGAGCGAAACTGGCCCACGCTGGTCTATTCGCTGCTGGTGCTTGAGCTGTGGTTGCAGACGACCGCGTTTTCGAAAATCCCGGCGGCCCCCGGGTCAGGATCCGCCGTCGCCGCCTGAAACCGCGGCGGGTTCAGGCGGCCTGCCGCCGGTCGACTTCGGCCGGTTTCGCCGTGCCCAGCACGCGGTGGTAAATGTCGGCGTAGGCCGCTGCGACCATCTCCAGGTGGAACCGCTCCTCGACCAGTGTTCGGCTGGCTCGTCCCATGTCCCGACAGCGGGCGGGATCGTCGAGCAGTTCCAGGATGGCCGCTCCCAGTCGTGGCCCGTTCCGGGCGGGCACCAGCAGGCCGTTGACTCCGTCGGTGACAACTTCCCGACAGCCGGGCATGTCGGTCGTGATCAGGGGCAGGCTCAGTGCCGCTCCTTCGAGCAGCACTCGAGGGATGCCCTCGCGGAAGTAGCTGGGCAGGACCAGCAGGTCGCTGATCGCCATCAGGTCGGCCACGTCGTCTCGCCAGCCCAGGTAACGCACGTCAGGGCATTGCCGGACCCGTTCGAGCGGGAAGATCGCAGGACCCTCGCGGACCTCCGGACCGACCAGCAGGAAGGTGACTTCGGGTCGGGTCCGTCGGACCACGGTCGCCGCCTCCAGGAACTCGCCGACGCCCTTGGGCCGGATCAACCGGGCGGTCATCATGATGACCGGTGCCTGCCCGTCGAGTTGAAGTTCGCGACGCAGGTCCGACTGGACGGCGGGTGAACTCCGTCGAGCCCGAACGGCCTCGACGTCGATTCCGGACCCGAGCACCACCGCGTCACGTCCGGGGTACGACAGGTGATGGCGGCGGAAGTAGTCCCGGTCGTTGGGATTCTGAAACACGGTGAAATCGCAGTCCCGTTCGGCCTTCCGCTGCAGTTGACGGTAGACGAGCCTCAAGGACAGCGCCAGCGGAGAGGCGGAGCTGAAGAGTGCCCCGAGGCCGGTGATCGTGCGGACGCAAGCGGCGACCCCGGTGCGGCGGGCTATCGGCGGCACCAGCAGTGTCGGCTTGGTGTTGACACAATGCACCAGGTCCGGACGGTGTTGAAGGAACAGCTGATGGAGGACCTTGCCGGCCCGGTAATCGGCCAGCGGGTTCAGGGCCCGTCGCAGCGGAAAGCGGTGATAGGCGAACCCGGATTCGGCAAATGCCTCGGTGAATCCGGGACCGACGGCGGACATCTCGAAGCCGTGTTCTTCGAGCAGTCTCATCAGCGGGATCCGCAGCTGCAGCCCGCCACCACCGATGATCCACGCCCGCGGCCGGTGTTCCCCAACGGAAGTCTCTTCCAGCATGGCCGCCAACTCCTGCCACGATCGACCGGCCGGATCGAATCCGGGTCGATCTGTTTGGACCGGGGCGAGGAATCCTAGTGGTGGCTGTTGGCCCGGAGCAAGGTCAAAACGTCGGACCCGCCCGGTGCACGTCGACCACGTTGATCTTGTCCCGTTTCCGAGCTGATCCGTATAATCCGCCGCCCTTGGTCCACGGTGGTTTCGGCGGGTTGTGTGGGGACGATCTTGCCGAATCGGCACGTCGGTGGCACATGCCGTCGTCTATCCCCGTGTTCCGGGCGGTTCCGACGGCAGTGGACCCGAGATTCGAACGCATGGCCGACGTGTATCAACCAGTCATCATCATCGGTGCCGCGAGATCCGGAACCAACATGTTGCGGGACGTGTTGACCAGCCTTCCCGGCGCAGGGACATGGCCGTGCGATGAAATCAACTATATCTGGCGGCACCGCAACGCCCGCAATCCGCTCGACGAGTTTCAATCTCACCAGGCCACCGGACCCGTTCGGCGGTTCATCAGGGGCGAGTTCGATCGGATCGCCGGTCGCGGGGGACTCGACGTCGTGGTCGAGAAGACCTGTGCCAATTCGCTGCGGGTGGGTTTTGTCGACCGGGTCGTCCCCGATGCCCGGTACCTGTTCCTGGGACGCGACGGGGTCGACGTGGTGGCTTCGGCAATGACGTGCTGGACCAACCCGATCGACCTGGGCTACATCTTCCGCAAGGCCCGGTTCGTTCCCTGGCGTGATGTGCCGTACTACGGGGCCCGCTACCTGGCGAATCGGCTTTACCACCTGGTCTCGGGCAAGAAACGCCTGGCCGCCTGGGGGCCGCGGTTTGAAGGTATGCAACGGGCCCTGGTCGAGCGTTCGTTGGCCGAGGTCTGTGCCCTCCAGTGGGCCCGAAGTGTCCAACTGGCCTCCGAGGCGCTGGCCGGCATCGATGCGGACCGCGTGCTCTGTCTGCAGTACGAGCAGTTCGTCGACGCGCCGCAGAAATACACCCAGCGGATCGTTGATTTTCTCGAGATCGACGTGGACCCGACGGCGATCGCGTCGTCGGTCGCCGGCGTCAGCCGGCGGAGCGTGGGGAAGGGGCGTCGCCAACTGGACGACGAAACGATCGCTTCGATCATGCCGATACTCGAGTCCGTCCCCCGGCAGCCGGAAGTTGAAGCCCCGAATCCGTCCCAGGAAGTCGCTGCCTAGAGCATTGATGGTCATGACGTTCATCCGACGATTCACCAAGACGCTGGTCGACTACTCGTTGGCACTCCTGCTGGTGATCGTGTGTTCCCCGTTGTTCCTGGCAGCGGTCCTGGTCATCAAGTCGTTTTCGAAGGGTCGGCTGCTCTACGTTCAAGAGCGAATCGGCTTCAAAGGTCGCCGGTTCCGGATCTTCAAGTTCCGCACGATGACCGTCGGCACCGATGCAACCGGCTCGGGCTCGGTCACGGTTCACAGTGATCCGAGGGTCTTTTTCGGAGCCGGGCTGCTGCGGCGGACAAAGATCGATGAACTGCCCCAGTTGTTCAACGTTCTCAACGGCACGATGTCGCTGGTCGGTCCGCGTCCGACCGTTGACGAGGACTATCAGCGGATGAGCGATGAGCAGCGGCGTCGGTTCTCGGTCAAGCCGGGACTGACCGGGTTGGCCCAGGTGCGTGGCAACACGGCGCTGTCGTGGCCCGAGCGGATTGAACACGACTGCTGGTACGTCGACCACCAGGGCACCCGGCTGGATTTCTCGATCCTGCTCAGAACCGTGCTGCTGCTGGTCACCGTCCAGGCCGATTCCCACCCGCCGACCAGTGACGAATGGGCCGGTGCCCGGGGAGATGACTCTCAGGGGAAACCGGTGCGACCGGCTGCCTGACCGATCTTGAAACGCTGTCCGACCATTCCAGAAACCCGAACCGGAATCAGACCCATCACGACATCCCGGCCGAGAATCGTATGCATCGGCTCCAATCTCGAAAGCCGCGTTGTGCTCGAAGGATTGATCGCCGGCGGTGCGCAGATCGTCGGTTTGGTGACCCTGCCGGGGTGCAGTTCTGCGGTGTCCGACCACGTTGACCTGCACCCGCTGTGTGAGGAGCACGGGATCGAGACGATCGACACGACCGACATCAACAGTTGGCCGACGATCAAGGCGATCGGACGCCTGCAGCCCGACTACCTGTACACGCTGGGCTGGAGCCAGTTGTTCGGCGACGAGTTGTTGTCGGTGCCGGCCCGGTATGTCGTCGGTAGCCACCCCTCGCCGTTGCCCGAGGGCCGGGGCCGGGCGCCGGTGCCGTGGACAATTCTGCAGGGTTGCGACCGGTCGGCCGTCACGTTGTTTCGAATGGACATCGGAGTGGATTCCGGTCCGATTCTCTGCCAGAAGTGGTTTTCGGTTCCGCCGCGAGGCTATGCGAGCGACATCTACGAACTGGTCGCAGACAACCTCCGCGATGCCTTCTGCGAACTTCACGAGGCCCAGCGGTCCGGAACGGTGGTTCCCGAACGGGTCCAGTCGACCGAGGGTTCCTCGTACCGGGCCAAGCGGACACCCGCCGACGGTCACATTGACTTTCACCAGTCGGCCGAAACGATCGAAACGCTCGTTCGCGCCGTCTCGCACCCGTACCCCGGGGCCTACAGCTACTACGAGGGGACGAAGGTGGTCTTCTGGCGAGCGAACCTGCAGGAGATTCCCAGCTGTGTCGGGACGCCGGGCCAGATCCTGCTGAAGCGAAACGGCCGGCTGCTTGTCCAGGCCGGTGACGGGCCGCTGTGGCTTTTCGATTCGACGGTCGAGGGTGGTCCGGAATGCGACACCGTGTTCCGGGTGGGCCACAAGTTCGGGTACGCCGTCGAGGACGAACTTCATCGGTTGCAGAACGAGTTGGCCCGAATGCGGATGGAGTGGGACACGTGGCGGCAGCCCGGGGAGGCCGCATGAACATGAAGAACGTACTGGTCGTGGCGGCTCATCCCGACGACGAGGTGCTCGGAGTCGGTGGGACCATTCCGCTGATCAAGGAGCAGGGGGGCAACGTGTCGGTGGTGATCGTCACCGACGGCAGCAGCACCCAGTACGCGGACGACCCGGACATCCTGGCTCGCAAGCAACAGCATGCAGAGAAAGCCAACCGGATCCTGGGGACCGATGAGCTCATCCAGTGGGACTTTCCGGACATGCGACTCGACACGGTCGAGCACTGCCAGCTCAACCAGGCCTTCGAATCGCTGATCCACCAGCAACGTTTCGACACCGTGTTCGTCCAGAACGGCGATGACATCAACATGGACCACCAGTTGATCTACAAGTCCGTCATGGTGGCCACGCGACCGCTTCCCGATCAGCCCGTCAACCAGGTCCTGAGCTACCAGGTCAACTCGTCGACCGAATGGGGTGGACGGACCCAGAACACGATCTTCTGCCCGAACTTCTTTGTCGACATCAGCCGGACGCTCGAGACGAAGCTCGCGGCGATGGAGGTTTACGAGGACGAATTGCGCGAGTATCCACATCCTCGCAGCATCCAGGCGCTGCGGCAAAGAGCGATGGTCTACGGCAACGAGGTGGGCTACGAATCGGCGGAACCATTTAAACTGTTGTTGTTTCGAGGTGCCCTGGGGCAGGGGCAGGCCGCATAAGCGGACACCACGGGACGGCCAAGTCGGAATCCAGTCATGCACGTGCTGTTTGTCCACAAGAACTTCCCTGCGCAGTTCGGCCACATTGCGCGGCACCTGATCGATCACCACGATTTCCAGTGCAGCTTTGTCTGCGAGTTGGCTCCGGGGGACTTCGAAGGGATCGAGCGAATCCAGTACAAGATCGACGGGGGAGCGACCAAGGACACGCACTACTGCAGCCGGACCTTCGAGAACGCGACGTGGCATGCTCACGCGGTCTACGAGACGATGAAGGCCCGGCCGGACATCCAGCCCGACCTGGTGGTCGGACACAGCGGGTTCGGCTCGACCCTGTTCCTGGCCGACCTCTACGACTGCCCGATCGTCAACTACTTCGAGTACTACTATCACTCGAAGGGGTCGGACCTGGATTTCCGTCCCGAGTTTCCCACCCGGGAACTCGATCAGCTCCGCTCACGCACCCGCAACGCGATGATCCACCTCGACCTGCAGACCTGCCGGGTCGCCTACGCTCCGACGAAGTGGCAGGCCGGGCTGCTGCCGGGCGAGTACGAGCACAAGATCGAGGCGATCTTCGACGGGATCGACCGCGAGGTCTGGTGCCGGCGTCCCGACGTGCCGCGGAAGATCGGTGACCGGGAGATCTCTCCGGAGACACGGATCGTGACCTACGTCTCGCGGGGATTCGAGTCGATGCGTGGTTTCGACATTTTCATGAAGGTGGCCAAGAGAATCTGCGACGTCCGGGACGACGTGCTGTTTGTCTGCGTGGGCAGTGACCGGGTCTGTTATGGCGGCGACCTGAACCGGATCAAGGAGGATTCGTACCGTGAGCACGTGCTCAAGCAGGACGATTACGATCTCTCGAGATTCCTGTTCACCGGTCGGGTCAGTCCTCTCGAACTGGTCGACATCTTCTCGCTTTCGGACCTCCACATCTACCTGACCGTTCCGTTTGTCCTCAGTTGGTCGATGATGAATTCGCTCTCGTGCGGCTGCACCGTGCTGGCCAGCGACACCGAGCCGGTGCAGGAGATGATCCGTCACGGCGAAAACGGCCTGTTGGCCGACTTTTTCGACGTCGACGGATTCACCGAGCAGGCGCTGGAGGTGCTCGAGGATCCGGAAAAATTCCGGCATCTCGGCCAGGCGGGCGAGGCGATGATCGAGCAAGACTACAGCCTCGAGGTCTGCCTGCCCCGGATGCTCGACCTGTACGAGAGAGCGGGAGCGTCGGGCTAGGCAGGAGCCGGAATCGCTTCCCCAGGTCCCAGACCGCCGGGGATTCGCGTGGAACCGGTTCGGGGGACCGCTAGATGACCGGATCGATCAGGTTGTCGCGGTCTTCGAAGTCGAACGGGTAGTCGTCGGGCAGGAAGTCGTCGTCGATCTGCCCGCCGGTCGCTTCTTCGCCGGCGTCGTAGTTGTCGTCGCCCTCGTTGCCGGCCAGCGTGTCGATGCCGCCGTTTCCGTTGAGGTAGTCGTTGCCGCCATCGCCGACGATCAGGTCGCGTCCGCCGCCACCCAGCAGCGTGTCGTTGCCGTTGCCGCCGCTGACGACGTCGGCGCCCTGCCCGGCGTTGATCTTGTCGTGGCCGTCCTCGCCGGCGATCGAATCGTCACCGAGTCCGCCGTTGATCGTGTCGTGACCGTCGTCTCCGTTGAGAACGTCGTTGCCCTCACCGCCGTCGATCGAGTCGTCGCCCTGGCCGCCGAGAATGCTGTCGGCTCCGTCAAACCCCAGCAACGTGTCGTCCTCGGCACCGCCGTCCAGCTGGTCGTCACCGGTTCCGCCGTTGAGCGAGTCGCTGCCGTTGCCGGCCTCGAGCCGGTCGTTGCCCTTCGAGCCGTTGAGCGTGTCGTTGCCGTTGGACCCCACCAGCGAGTCGTCGCCCGCGTTGCCGGTCAGTTCGTCGTTGCCGCCGTTGCCGTCGAGGCTGTCGTCGCCGAGCCCGCCTCGCATCGTGTCACTGCCGTCTCCGCCGCGAAGCGTGTCCTCGCCGGCTTCGCCCCAGAGGAAGTCTCCGCCGTCGCCTCCGTCGAGAACGTCGTCACCGGAGCCCGAGGAGATCGAGTCGTTGCCTTCGCCGCCCGAGAGCAGATCGTTGCCTGAACTTCCGACGATCGTATCGTCTCCGGTTCCGCCGTCGACGATCAACTGGACCGACCCGATGTTGACGTTGCTGGCGAGGATGGAATCCCGGCCGCTTTCGCCGTTGATGTTCAGTTCGATTCCACTGACGGAGCCCAGGCTGTTGACCACGACCCGGTCGTTGCCCGACCCGGCATTGAGCTCGACCCGTTCGACCGAGCCGCCGTTGAGATCGACGTTGTCGTTTCCGCTGGTGACCCGCATGTTCCCGCTGGCCTGGCCGACCGTGAAGACGTCCTTGTTCGCGCGGCCGATGAGCTGGACCGTGTCGTCGGCGTCGCCACCGTCCATCTGGTCGGAGCCCTCGCCCACTTTCCAGATCAGCGTGTCGTTGCCGCTGCCGCCTCTGAGCGTGTCGATGCCGCCCTGTCCTCTCAGTTCGTCGGAGTCCGCCCCACCGTCGAGCAGGTCACGGCCACCGCCACCGCGGAGCGTGTCGTTGCCGACCCCGCCGCCGACGACGTCGTTGCCGCCACCGCCGTTGAGGAGGTCATTGCCGGTTGCGATCGAAAACGGGTCGGCATCGTCACCCGAGATGGTGTCGTCGCCGGCACCGCCGTGGATCGTGTCGTCGCCGTAGGACCCCTCGATCACGTCGTCACCGTCCTGGCCCTTGAGACTGTCGTCCTGGCGACCACCCAGCAGTGTGTCGGTGCCGCTGCCGCCGAAGATCGAATCGTTGGCGTCACCACCGTCGAGCAGATCGTTGCCGGAGGATCCGGTGATCGTGTCGGGGCCGTCGTTTCCGGAAACCACGTCGTCGCCGGCGCCGCCTCTGAGGTAGTCGCCGTCGGCTCCACCGCTGAGAACGTCCTTGCCGCCGTTGCCGATCAGGATGTCGGCCGAGTTGCCGCCGTCGATCGTGTCGTGGCCGCCCCCGCCGTAGATCACGTCCGAACCGCTGTCGCCCAGCAGCACGTCATTGCCGGCTTTGCCGTTGATCGTGTCCTGGCCGGCACCACCGTAGATCGTGTCGTGGCCATGATTGCCTATGATCGAGTCGTCGCCGACGTCAGTCGTGCCGATCGCGTCGCCGTAGATCAAGTCGTTGCCGTGACCGCCGTCGATCGTGTCGTTGCCGTCACCACCCTCGATCACGTCGTTCCCGTCGCCACCGTCGATGTCGTCGGCTCCGTCGCTGTTGAGCACCACGTCGTCGCCGTGGCTGCCTGATATGGTGTCGTCGCCGTCACCGCCGTCGATCGTGTCGTGTCCGTGGTTGCCGATGACCAGGTTGGCCCCGCTGCCGGCGGTGATCACGTCGTTGCCGTGTCCGCCGTCGAGAACATCGTCGGCATCCGAACTGCCGATGATCGTGTCGTGTCCGTTGCCGCCGTCGACGTTGATCGTCAACGCGGGATTGCTGTAGACCGTTGTCGAAACGCCCGAGAGATCGATCAGGTTGCTGCCGTCACCGCCGTTGACGGCGATTCCCTCGACAGCCGAAGCCGCCAACGTTCCCAGGCTGCTCACCGGCAAACCGTTGGCTTCGACCCGGACGTTGCCGAATCCATCGGCACCGACCTCGATCGAATCCGGGCCGTTGTTATCGGTCGCACTGATCTGGAGCACGCCGTTGGAGAAGAGGGCGCTGACCGAGAGCAGTGTCCGGTCCTCCAACTTCTCGAGTCCCCCACTGGTTGACTGCCTCGACCGACGCCGGCGGCGACCAACCATGTTTCGGGAAATGCGTTGACGAAGCGAATCGAGCCACGAGTTGAAGATCATGCTTCCCATCCCTGGGCGTAATCATCTCTATAGACCGCATCACCCGGATATCCGGAGCGATCGGACTAATCTGCTTATCGACCCGATACATGCCGTTTCTCGTGGCAATTCCTATCTGCGGCAAGGAGAACCCAGATTGCCCAGTTTTCACATTGCGGCGAATGCCGCAGTGTCGGGAAATGAGCAGCTGGGAGACTGGGGAAGATGGGTGGACAGGGTCAGGCCTCGTCGATCCAGTTCTCCACCAACTGGAACTGTTCGTCGATTTCCTCTGCCGCACCGATCAGCACATCGGTTCCCTCGTTTCCGGCGATCGTGTCGCGCGATCCGCCCTGCCCATTGATGTAGTCGTCTCCGTCGCCGCCGATGGCGACATCGTTTCCGCCGCCGCCGAAGAGTGAATCGCGACCATCTCCGCCAACGATCAGGTCGTTGCCGCTGCCACCATTGGCCCGGTCGTGTCCGTCTCCGGCCGAGATGCGGTCGTGTCCGTTGTTGCCCAGGATCGTGTCGTGTCCATCGCCGCCGTAAAGCAGGTCATTGCCGTTGGCACCGCGGATCCAGTCGTGGCCGTGGCCTCCGATGATGGTGTCGTGGCCCGAGTTGCCGGTGAGCGAATCGTTGTCTGTGCCGCCATCGAGCCGGTCGTTGCCCGATCCGCCGTAGAGCCGATCCTGGCCGCTCTGTCCGTCCAACAGGTCGTCACCGCCGGCTCCATTGAGCCGATCGTCGCCGGCGCCGGCCGTCAGCGAGTCGTTTCCGGCCCCACCCAACAGCGTGTCGTTGTCTGGTCCACCAAGCAGGAGGTCGTCGCCGGCTCCACCGTTAACCAGGTCGTTGCCCTGTTGCCCGTCGAGCCGGTCGTCCCCGCCTCCTCCTTCGAGCCGATCGCTGCCGTCGCCCCCGCGGAGCACGTCGTTTCCGTTTCCGGCGGCGAGCGTGTCGTCGCCGGAACCGCCGTCCAGGGTCTCGGCTCCGTTGCTGCCGGTGATCCGATCGTTGCCGTCACCTCCGCTGAGCGACATCACCGCAGCGTGGATTCCGGCCGCCGCCGCATCGATCGTATCTCCTGCGGCCTCTCCCCTGAGGTGGATCTCGGTCACCGGTGCCCCGTCCAGCGCCACCGCTACCAGGGTATCCCGCCCGGGTCCGCCCCGGACGTCGAGCCGTTCGGTCGAGCCGGCCAAGGTGACGGCATGAGGCGACTCGAGCACCTGCAGTCGGCCATCGGCGTCGGTGGTGACGGTGAAGAGGTTGTTCTGGCTGTTCCCGTAGATCTCGGCCCGGTCGTACCCGTCCCCTCCCGCGAGCCAGTCGTTGCCTCCGCCCAGGTTCCACCACAGCCGATCCTCACCGGCGCCTCCCAGGACGGTGTCGTGGCCGCTTTGTCCCTTGAGCGTGTCGTCGCCTCCGCCACCATCGAGACGGTCGTTGCCGCCGCCGCCGTAGAGCCTGTCGTTGCCGTCTCCGGCGACGAGTTCGTCGGCCGAGCCTCCGCCGTTGAGCGTATCGCTCCCGGCCCCTCCATCGAGGGTGTCGCTACCACTTCCACCGTAGAGCCGATCGTCTCCGTCGTCGTCGACCAGGTGATCGTTGCCGGCCTGTCCGTTGAGAGTATCGTCACCGTCGTTTCCGTCGATCAGGTCGTTGCCGGCTCCACCGAGCACCCGGTCATCGTCATCGCCGCCGGCCAGGGTGTCGTCACCGGATCCCCCGCTGAGCGTATCTCGTCCGGATTGTCCGTCGACGAGGTCGTTGCCACCGCCGGCATTGAGCGAATCGTCTCCACTGTCTCCGACGAGCGTGTCGTTTCCGTTGTGGCCCTTGATCGCGTCGTTGCCGGTGTGGCCCTCGAGCCGGTCGTGGCCACCTCCACCCAGGATCACGTCGTCGCCGGACTCGCCGGCCAGGTGATCGTTGCCCGATCCCCCGTTGAGCGTGTCGTCGGCGGGTCCCCCGATCAGGGTGTCGTGTCCGTTGCCTCCGGCGAGGTCATCGGCTCCGCTGTCGGCCGTGCCGGCCGAATCACCGTAGACCAGGTCGGCCCCGTCACCGCCAAGAACGGTGTCGGCTCCGTGGCCGCCGTGGATCGTGTCGTCCCCGTCGCCCCCCTCGATCGAGTCGTCGCCCAGGTCACCGAAGATCAGGTCGTCCCCGTCATCACCGTCGATCCGGTCGCCTCCGGAGTTGCCGTCGATCGTGTCCTTGCCGTGTCCACCGACCAGCCGGTTCCGCCCGCTGCCCCCGTCGATCCGGTCGTTGCCGTTGCCTCCCTTGAGCGTGTCGTCGAGGTTGGCCGAGGCGATCAGGGTGTCGTGGCCGTCTCGGCCGTCAGCGGTGATCTCGACACCACCGCCGAAGTCGAAGACCTGGGAAGTGACGGCCGAGAGGTCGATGTGGTTGTCGCCGGGACCGCCCTGGATGATGATCCTGCGAATCGAACCGGCATCGACGGAGCCGATGCTGGTGACCGGTACCGGTGTCTGACCCGGCTCGGCAGCCAGCACCTGGACCCGGCCCGGTTGTGCAGGATTTTCGCGGACGATGATCGTGTCGTCATCGTGCGAGGTGATCGACAGGTCACCGGTGGCGTCAAGGAACAGGGCGCTGACCGACAGCAGGGTTCGGTCTTCGAGCCGCTCGCTGCCACGCCACGGCCGTGGGCGTCTGCGGTTGTTCGTCATGGTGAGTCCGATCGGGGTGGGCCCGCGGACTCCATAATGAAAACGACGGGGAAGCAAAGTCCATGGGAAAACGCCGCCGGGGACGATTCCCCTCCTCGCCGACCGCCGCGGCGGTCGACGACCCCGTTGTCCACCTTCAAACGGCCGTTCCGACAACGAGGTTGCCGGCCGGCGGCCGGGTCATCGATCGGCCGATGGCAGGCGGCCGTGGCCGGCTAGGAGAACAGCTCGAACAGGGGGTCGGCATTGTGGACCAGCTCGACAGGTCGCCCCTGGCGATCGTTGATCCGCATGTGCGGGTCGATTCCCAGTGCGTGAAAGATCGTCGAGGCCACCTGTTCGGGGCTGACCGGTTTGTCGATCGGGAAACCGGCCTGCTTGTCGGAGGTGCCGTAGGTGACACCGCCCCGGATGCCGGCTCCGGCCAACAGGGCCGGGAAGCAGTACGTCCAGTGGCTGCGTCCCCAGTCGCCGTACTTCTTGGGTGTCCGCCCCATTTCGCCGCAGACGACAACCAGTGTTTCATCGAGCAGCCCGCGGTCTTCCAGGTCGGTCAGCAGGGCGGAATAGGCCTGGTCGAAGCCGGGGATGAGGTGGTTCTTGAGGTCTCCGCTGGAACGGTGCGAATCCCAGCTGTAGCCGTCGGGAGTGTCCCATGCCACCGTTACGAACCTCGAACCGGCTTCGAGCATCCGCCGCCCCATCAACACCGACTGGCCGAAGAGATGTCGACCGTAACGGTCTCGCAGCGCGGCCGATTCGCGACGGATGTCCAGTGCGGCCTGCATCTGGGGTGAGGTGGCCAGGGCGATGGCACGTTGACGCACCTTGCCGTATTGGCCGACGACCCCCGTGTCATCCAGTGTCCGCCGTTGTGATTCGAATTGTTCGAGCAGCGATCGACGGCGATCGAGGCGATCGATCCGGACCTCGTCGTGAGAGAGGATTCCGCGGATGCGGAAGTCGAGTTCCTTGTCGTTGCAGTCGCGGAAATAGGGGTTGTCCGTCTTGTTGCGTTTGCGAATGTCGGTGGCCAGTGCGTTGTAGGCGCTGCCCAGCCAACCCCCGTATTGACCGGGGCGGTCGATGCTCTGCAGGGCTCCGAGGCGGTTGGGGAGGTAGGTGTAGTCGGGCATCGTCGTCCGGCGTTGCGGATCGTGATGCAGCGAAAGGTAATTGACGACCGAGCCGATCGAGGGCCATTCGTCCGGGCCGACGGGAGTTTCGCCTGGTCGGGGCCCGAAGCGGCTGGGATGTGGGTGGCCGGTCTGGATGTAGTGCACCGAGCCGTGGTCGTTGAACCGGTGGTTCATGGTGCGAATCACGGCAAACTTGTCGGACAACCGGGCTGTTTGCGGGAGGTGCTCGCAGATCCGCAGGCCCGGTGTCCGCGATGCGATCGGCTGGAAAGGCCCGCGGATTTCCGCAGGGGCCTCGGGCTTCATGTCGAAGGTCTCCAGTTGGCTCGGGCCACCGAAGAGCAGCAGGAAGATCACCTGCTTGGCCCGGCCGTTCTGAAACGGCGCGGCGGCCTCTTCAGCCGCCAGGACCCGTGGCAGGCTGACGCCGAAAAGTCCCAGCCCGCCGGCCTGGATCAACTCGCGGCGACCCCATCCCTGGCAGATGCGATTCTGGTGGCCCTGGATCGTCAGCATCTGGTCTCCCCCGATTCCCCGAAGACGCCTGTTCGCGAGACGATTTCCTTTCCGCGGCCCTCACATTCTATGTCGGCGTCGGCGGCACCTCAACTTCTCTTCGTCGGGTTCGCATTGCCGATCGCCAGGCAGGTCCCGTTACGCCATCCAGTCGACCCAGATCGGACTCGTCCAGGCCATTTCCTGGTCCACCTGCACCACTCGCACCCAGTACGGGTTGATCCCGGGCCGGGGATCTTCGTCGTGGAACGTGCAGTGGGCTTCGTGTTCGCCGTGCACCGGCGCCAGGCCCAGGTCCAGCTGTCGGTCTCGCACGCCCAGGTCGATCGTCCGGGTGGCCCCGGCCAGTTCACCCAGTCGTCCGACCAGCGTCGCCCGTTCGGCCGGAGCCAGGGAAATCCGGCGGGGCTGTGACGACCCGAAGCCGCCGTAGGCGGGACCGGTGATGGCCTGCGTGGACACCGAGACCTCGACCCGCGTTGACTCGTCGCCCTCGATGTCCAGTTCCACGCCCATCCGGTAACCGCATCCCCAGGCGTGGAACCGGAGCGACGATTCGGTGGTTTCGGACAGGTGAGATCGCGGGCTGTCGAATCGCAGGGTGTCGGTGGCGGTGATCCGACCACCGTGAACCGTGACCGTTCCGTCCCAGACGATCCCGCTGTAGCTGGTCTGCCGGCTGCTGCCCTGCCACAGCACGCGGATGCGGCGGGGGTCACCGGCCGGCGCGTCGGTCCATTGTCCCAGCAGTTCCTCGTTCCGGAACAACTCGACTGATTCCAACGCGGCGGTTCCGACCACGTCGACTTCGATCACCGGCTGCTGGCGGGTGCTGAACCGGGATCCGATTCCGTGTCCCTCGACATCGGCCCTGGCCACGATCCGCGCGCCGGTGGTCGCGTAGACCCGGCGGGCCCGCATGGCTTCGAAGAAACCCTCCAGCGTCACCCCGTCACAGTAGATGCCGGTCAACCCCGCCTTCGAGTATCTCCTTTGTTGGTGACCCGGCCGGTCGTCGCCGGGTCGCCCGGTGTAACTGTCGCTGCCGCCGAGAAAACCGAGTTGGTAACCGCGGGCCAGCGCGTCCCGCCTCATCCACTCGAACGCACCGTGGCTCGAGACGATTTCGACCCCGGGTTCGAGTGTCGGGTCGTGGTGTTTCAGGTCCGAGTGTTCTCCGCCGACGTGCGGCGTGATGATCGTGTCGGTGCCGCGGTAGTGGGCGTACAGGTCACGCACGTGGTGCAACTCGGTCAATTCGTCCACCGACTCGGGTGTCTCGGCCGGCGCGTTGCGGTGGATCGGCTGGTGGTGGCGACGGAAATAGACGTTGTGGTGCCCGCCGTCCCAGGTCTTGCCCGACCACTCGTATCCGGGGATGGCGATGAACCGGCCGGGTTCGTGGAACTCCAGTTCGACATCCTGCTGTACGACCAGGTCCTGTTCGTCGAGCACGTCGGCATTGCGCTGGAACCCCGCGAACTGGATCCCGGCCACATCGCGGGCGTGGGCGAAGAACCCGGCGAACTTCTCGCGGTCAACCAGTTGGCCACCGTGCGGGTCGGCCCAGTACAACCGTTGCTGGCCGACATGTTCGACCACGCACAGCGGGTTGCTGGTGCCGGCGAGCCCCGCCTGGTCGTCGGTCGCGGTCAACCTCAGCACGCCGGCCATGTCGGCCGAGGCCCCCTCGACCCAGCACGCGCCGGCATCCGATTCGGAGAAGTCGATCGTGTCGTTGTCCAAGACGATCCCGTCACCGGCGAGCGTGACGGTGCCGCGGTATCCGTTCGACGCGTTGCCCCAGGCATCCTCGGCCTTGACCAAAACCGGGAACGGTTCTCCGGGGGGCAGTTCCGAGGGCACCACCACGACCAGTCTCACCGGTTCGCCGCCGACGATTTCGAGGACCGGTGCGTCGGTGACGGTCTCGACCTGGCCGGATCCGTCCCGTTGGATGGTGACCGCAAAGCCGCGGCGTTGTTCCCGGAAGGTCTGGGCCCGTGAGCCGGGTCCTCCGCCGGAGGTGTCTCCGATCACGACAGCGATCTCACCACCGCCGGGCAAACCCGTTGATCCGATCTCGACCTGGAATCCCTTCACGCCCACCGTGCGGGCCGCCACGTCGATGCCGTCGGGGGCCGAGACCGTTGCGTACTCGGCGGCCGCCGGGTCGTCGAACTGGGGTACGCCCCAGTCGGTGTCGCTGTCGGTGCCGACACGGATCGTCGCCCCGGCCGGAAGCCCGTCGCCGACGGCCTGGAACCGCAGTGTCCAGGTGCCGAAGCTGCCGGCGATGACCGGGGAAGCCGGTTCGACGGAGGTCTCGAGAATCGTGTCGCTCATAGGGTTTCTCTGCCGGTTCGCTTGCGTCGTGTTCAGCTACTCTTCTAATGGTTCTCCCGACCACTTCGCCAGACAGAGCGGACACCGGATACGGTTCCACCGCTGCCGATATCCTCGGAAAGGACAGTCCTGATGGATGCCAGCCAACTCAAGTCCCTGCAGGCTCCGCTCAAGGAGCAGTACCGAGAAAACCCCGAGTCGGCGAGGCTGACGCTGCGGGCCAGCGGCACGCTGGGCGCGGAGGGGATCACCTGCCGCGTTGAGACCGGTCAGCAACTGGCCGAAGCGGGCCTGCACCCGGCCACCGGAGGTGATGGCACGGCGTTGTGCTCGGGCGACATGTTGCTCGAATCGCTGGTCGCCTGTGCCGGCGTGACGTTGCGGGCGGTGGCCACGGCACTGGAGATTCCCGTGCGGGGGGGCGAGGTGACGGCCGAGGGCGACCTGGATTTTCGGGGCACACTGGCCGTCGATCGAGATGCGCCGGTCGGGATGCGGTCGATCCGCGTGCGGTTTCAACTTGATACCGACGCCGATGACGAGCAACTGGCGACCCTGGTGAAGCTGTGCGAACGCTACTGCGTGGTGTTGCAGACACTGGCGCAGTCGACAGACGTGTCGGTCGACTGCGCGGCGGGTTAGGAGACAGACCCGCCAAACCGATCTTGCCCGCAGCGGCCGGGGCGAATTAAAACCCTCAGTCGCTGGCACGAGATCCTTTTTTTGTCACCGGTCCGAGATGACCACACCGACTTCTCCGCTGCGGATCATCTACATCGTCGGTGCCGGTCGCAGCGGCTCGACCGTGCTCGACACCGTGCTGGGCAACCACCCCGATGCGGTCAGTGTCGGGGAACTCTCGAACCTGCACCGCTCGGCGTGGATCAACAACGAGTTCTGTGCGTGTGGCGAGCCGGCCGACGGATGCGAGTTCTGGAACGAGGTTCGCGAGACGTGGCTGAGTGCGACGCGGGGAGCCAGCGTGGAGAACTACCTGGCGATGCAGGCCCGGTTCGAGCGGTTCCGTCCGGCGGCGATGTTACGGAGTGAGGCGGCGTCGTTGTTTTCTACGGCGGCCGCCCGACGATACCTGGAACAGACCGGGAGCCTGTACGAATCGATCGCCGCGGTCAGCCGTCGGCGGGTGATCGTCGATTCGTCCAAGACTCCGTTGCGGGCCCGTTGGCTGGCCCGTCTGCCGGGAGTCGACCTCAGGCTGGTGCACCTGGTCCGCGACAGCCGCGCGGTGGCGTGGTCCAGGAAGAAGGCACTGGCGCGTGATGTTCGGGCGGGTGTTCAGCACGACCTGGCAGCACGTCCTGCCTGGTACTCGGTTCTCTACTGGACCATCTCGAACCTGTTCGCCGCCCGGTTGCGTCGGCGGTCCGGCGACCGGGGAGTGCTGGTGCGTTACGAGGACTTCGTATCGAAACCGGCCGGCGAACTGGTCCGGATCGGCGACGCCTGCGGGCTGGACTGCGGCGGGTTGGCCCGGGCCCTGGAATCCGGCGAGTCGTTTTCGGTGGGACACACGGTGGCGGGCAACCGCCTGAGGATGGCCGGGCAGGTCAGGCTGGAGCCTGACTGGGACTGGATCGAGCGATTGTCCGAGTCGGACCGGCGGACCTGCTGGACGCTCTCGGGATGGTTGATGAAACAGTACGACTATTCGCGACAAGCGAAGGCGGCCTGAGCAATGAGCAATCCGGATCATCCGACCGCGGTTCCCATCTGGGCCCCCTGGCCGGTCTTCGGTGACGAGGAGACCAGGGCGGTCAGCGAGGTGCTGGCTTCCGGACGCGTCAACTACTGGACGGGTCCTCACGGCCGGGAGTTCGAGCGGGAGTACGCCGAAGCGGTCGGAACCCGATTCGCGGTCGCGGTGGCCAACGGCACCGTGGCCCTGGAACTGGCCCTGGAGGCGACGGGGATCTGTCGTGGTGACGAGGTGATCGTGCCCTGTCGTAGTTTCCTGGCCAGTGCCAGTGCCATTGCGGCCCGGGGTGCTGTCCCGGTGTTCGCGGATGTGGATCGCGACAGTGGGAACATCACGGCCGAGACGGTTGCCAAGGCGCTTTCCTCACGCACCCGCGGCGTGCTGGTGGTCCACCTGGCCGGCTGGCCGTGCGACATGGATCCGATCCTCGCTTTGGCCGAACAGGAGGGGATAAAGGTGATCGAGGACTGCGCCCAGGCGCACGGGGCGACGTACCAGGGGCGGCCGGTGGGCGGCCTGGGCGACGTGGCCGCCTTCAGCTTCTGCCAGGACAAGATTCTCTCGACCGGCGGTGAGGGCGGGCTGGTGGTGACCGACGACGAATCGACCTGGCGGCGGGCGTGGAGCTACAAGGACCACGGCAAGGACTACGATGCGGTGCACGCCCCGTCGAAGGGAGCGGTGTTTCGCTATGTTCACGGCGGGCTGGGCACCAACTGGCGACTGACCGAGATGCAGTCGGTGCTGGGTCGGATCGGACTGGGGAAACTCCCTGGCTGGGTGGACGAGCGGAGGGAAAATGCGGCCGTTCTGGCCGGACGGCTGGGGGTGATGGGGGCATTGCGCGTGCCGGAACCCGGAGCGGGTATCGATCACGGTTACTACAAGTTCTACGCCTACGTGCGTCCCGAGTGGCTTGTGTCCGGCTGGTCGCGGGACCGGATCGCCGCCGAGATCTCATCGCGGGGTGTTCCCTGCGGCAGCGGGGCGTGCCCGGAGATCTATCTCGAGGCGGCCTTTGACCGGACCGGTTGGCGTCCGTCGGCGCGGCTGCCGGTGGCTCGCGAACTGGGTGAGACGAGCCTGATGTTCCAGGTCCATCCGGGCCTGGGTTTGGTCCAGATGCACCATACGGCCGACGTGGTTTCCGACGTACTGGGGCAGGCGACCGGAAGGCTGGCGGCGGCGGCCTGAGGATTCGTGTCGGGCCGGGTGCCGCCGCGTCCAGCCAGGCGGTGTCTCACAGGTACTCTCGACGGACCTTGGCCGCGATACTGCCCCCGTCGTAGTAGCCGACGGAGATCTCGCCGACGTGCGTCAGCAGGTCGTAGGCCTTCCAGCGATTCCAGCCGAAGTCGGACTCCATCCACAGGATCAACTCGGCGTAGGCCCGCGCGATCGCTCGCTCGGCCGGAGCACCACTGGTGACCGTCATGATCTCGACGTCGTTCTCGATCCGGGGCCACGCCAGTGCCCGGTCCTTGACCAGGACGACGCTGATCTCGGTCACCGCCGACATCTCGAGCCCGGAGGCCGAGAGTTCTCCGTGCCCCATTGCGGCGTGGGCGTCCCCGAGGAACAGCAGGCCGCCGGAGACGAAGACCGGCAGGTGGACCGTCGCCCCGGGTGCGGTTTCACGGATGTCCATGTTTCCCCCGTGGGGTCCACCCGGCCCGGTGGTGGGCACACCCCACTCGGGCGCGGTGCCGATGCAGCCGAGCATCGGCGTGTAGGGGATCGAGATCTCCTCGCTCCACTGGATCATCCCGTCGGCGATCGGGCAGACGTGGCCGCCCGGCGGCACATCGGTGCCCAGCCACTCGCACAGCTGTTTCGGAGCACCGGTGTAGGTCGCTGCCTGGGGACGCCACGGTTGGATCGCGTGGATTTTCACGCAGAGCACGTCCCCCGGCTCGGCTCCCTCGATCTCGATTGGCCCGTTGACCGGGTTGCTCTTGGGGACTGTCGACTTGTCGCGCTGGTCGCCGGGCGAGGAGATTTGGCCCGAGAGCGCGTCTTCGGATTCGACCAGCAGGCGAACGCCGGAGGCGATCGTGGCCCGGGGCGGCAGGTGCCGGGAGAATTCGTAGATGAGCGGCTCGGCGGGGATCCGTGTGAGCGGTGTCGAATCGTTCATGGTGGGCGGATGGTTCCTAGCGTGTTGCCGAGTCGAAGGCCGTCGGCTACGGCTTCTTCTTGTCGGCGGGTGTCTTGTTGGGTGGCGGTGGGCCGGCGGGGATCACCGACAGCATCAGGGCGTCGGCGACGCGGTGGGTCGGTGCGGGACCGGGCAGGTGGATGACCGGCAGCACCGGCTGGCCGGAATTGTCGTTTCGAGCCTTGGCGACCAGGCGGATTGTCGAGAGTGTCGACCTGGCCCGGGCGGTCGCCTGCAGCGTGAGGGTGGCGACCGGCTTGTCGGCCGCCACGGTGACGCTGGCCGCGGTGACGCCCTCGGGCAGGCCCTCGGCAGTGACCTCGACCGGTGAATCTGAACCGCCCATGCGAATCACCAGGATCTGCAGGGTTGCCTTGCCGCCGGCAGCGATGCTGAGTCCCGAGTGGGTCTTGCCGTCGCCGACGACCGAGAAGGCCCGGACGCGTTTGCGGGGCGGACCGATCGCCAGCTGGTAGACCCGGTCGGGTCCGAAGAGGCTGCCGCCGAAGATGTCCCGGACGACGATCGTGAATCGTCCATCGGCGGGAGCCTTCCAGTCGGAATGTGGGTCGTAGGTGCTGAACGGGAAGTCGAAACCGATCTTTTTCGGTGCCACCGGTGGCGCGACGGTGGCCAGTGCCTTGCCCGCCTGGTCGTGGACAATCGCCTCCAGCCGCATCGATTGGCCCAGTCGTTCTCCCCAGCCGGAGATCTCGAGCGTCTCGCCCTTCTTCACCTCGACCGCGTACCAGTCGATGTCCGCCGAGCGTTCGAAGGTGCCGCAGATCCGTACGGGGGGCTCAAGCAACTGGGCGGCGGCGGCGGTGTCGTTGCGGTCGGTGGTCTCGACGATGACCGGTTCGTGAGAATGGGTGATCCAGGCCGTTCCCGAGCACTTGTTCAGTCGCATGCGGAAGCCGCCGTTGAGGACTCCGACGGGGCGACGGTCGGGCCAGGAACGGTGGGAGAGGAACTGGTCGAAGGAGACCGGCAGGGCCGAGAGGCCTGTCGGGGGGTGAGCCGTTCCGAAGGGGAGGTCGTGGCCGAGCAACAGCAGTTGACCGCCGCCGCCCGAGATTGCCGTGGGGGAGGTGGCCTGCAGCCGGGGGCCGGTTTCCAGCGTCAGCGTGTAGAGGCTGCCCGCGTCCTGTTGCAGTCCACGGTCGACGACGGAGACCAGGTACCGGCCGTCGGTGGGCAGCTTGAGGGCCAGCGTCGGTTCGACCTGGTGGGCGAAGGAATGAGCCAGCTCGCGGTCCCGGGGGCCGTATACGGTGAGGATGGGTGAGGCCGTGCCGTCGAGGCTCCTGGATCGGCACGTGAGATGGACCAGTTGGCCCGACCGACCGGTGAAGGAGAACATGTCGCGGTCGGCGACACGGTCGAGTTTTGCAGCGGCGGTCCCCGGCAGCCGGATCGGGGTCGCTTGCGGGTCGGGTGTCTCGGCGACGACCGTGACCGGGTGGGTCACCACGAGCAGTGCCCGGGGATTGGACAGGCCCGTGGAGGTCAGTGTCCAGGCATCGAGCAGTCCGGCCCGGGCGTTCCTGCTGACCTGAACGTTGACCACCGATTTTTCGACCGAGCTGGTTTCGAGTTCATTCCCGGCGCTGACCAGTTTCATGAGAGTGCCGAGGTCGCTGCCGCTGACGGTGACGCTGGTCGTGCGTCCGGCCTGTACGACCGGCGGGAAGAGAACGGTGACCGACGGCGTGGCGGCCGTCACGTCACGGGGTGCCGCAGCGATCCCGATCAGCAGGCCGATCAGCAGTCCGGCCAGGTGGTCTCCCAGGTGCGAGGACATCGGCGAGTGATTCGGCAAGAACAAGTCGTGGATCGAGAAGTCGATCGCGGAACGCTCGACACGCGCCGCGTCGGAAATCTATCATACCCGCCCCCCCCACCCGGCGGCATGCACGCGGGTGGCCCGCCGGCTGACCAGGGATGCTGATGACCGAGAACTCTCGATCCGAACAGGACGGCCGATCTTCGCCGTTCGATCTTCTCCAGGCCGCGGCCCTGCCCTACCGGATTCGAAAGGGCCAGCTGCAGTTTTGCCTGGTCTCTGTACGCCGCGGCGCAAGCTGGACGATGCCCAAGGGGAACATCGAGCAGGGTGAGTCGGGGCCGGAATGCGCCGGACGCGAGGCGTTCGAGGAGGCCGGATTGGAGGGGCGGGTGCTGGAACCGGCCCTGTGTCGCTTCGTCGCCAGCAAGGGAAAGAAGTCGGTCGAGGTGACGGTGTGGCTGCTGGAGGTCGAGAATTCCCTGAAGAAGTGGCCCGAGAAGAAATCGCGGGCTAGGCAATGGGTCTCACCACGCAAGGCGATCCGGTTGCTGGCCCGGCCCAAGCTGGTGGCCCCGGTCATCGACGCCGTCCGACGGCTCAAGTGGATCGACTGATCGAGTTCGCTTCAGGACTCGTCCCGCTGCGGGTCGGTGCTGCCGCCCTCGATCGAGTCGGCGATCGTGATCCCGGTGAGGTCCTCGGTGGTGGTCGGGTACTGCGGGTTGATTGTCTCGAGCGTCGAGATGATCGTGCGTGCGATCACCGTGTTGCGAAACCACTTGCGATCGGCCGGGATGACGTGCCACGGCGCGACCTCGGTCGTGCACTTTTCGAGCACGTCCTGGTAGGCCTGCTGGTAGTCGTACCACTGGCGTCGTTTGTCGAGGTCGCCGCGTGAGAACTTCCAGTTCTTTTCCGGCCGCTGCAGCCGATCGCGAAACCGCTCGGCCTGTTCCTCCGGCGAGATGTGCAGGAAGAACTTCAGGATGGTGGTTCCCGAGGCGGCCAGCCGCGCTTCGAAGTCGTTGATCTGGTCGAACCGTTCCCGCCAGGTCGATTCGGGAACGATCCGGTCGACGCGGACCACCAGCACGTCCTCGTAATGCGACCGGTTGAAGATGCTGATCATGCCGGCCGAGGGGATCTGCTGGTGGATCCGCCAGAGGAAGTCGTGTTCTCGTTCGAGTGCGGAGGGTTCCTTGAACGAGGCGACCCGAATGCTCTGCGGGTTGACTCCTCGAAAGACCTTCCTGATCGTGCTGTCCTTGCCCCCGGCATCCATGGCCTGGAGCACGATCAGCAGCGAGCGACGGCGTTCGGCATAGAGCGCCCGTTGCCACTCGGCCAGTTGATCCCGCAACGAATCCAGTTCCGCCTCGAATGCCTCGCGATCGCCCTCGCCGGCGGTGGGCAGGGCGTCGAGGTCGACGGGTTGGCCGGGGACCAGGCAGTGCGGGGCCGGATCGGTCATTGTGTCTTCTGCTCGAGGAGGACGAACTAGGCAAAGCCTTCGTCTTCGACGTCCCGCGGCCGCCACAGTTCGACGAGGTCGGCACGAGGGATCAGGGTGACGTCGAACCAGTTGTCGATCGGCAGTTCCAGCTGCGCCAGTGCCGCGGTCGACATGCGGTGATGTTCGCCGCCCAGCAGCAGGATCATCTCCTCGATTCCCGGGTTGTGTCCGACCAGCAACGCCCGCTCGGCCTCATCGGGCAACTCGCTGACGACGGTCAGCCATTCGGCGGCCGAGGCGTGGTAGAGGTCGCCGGTGGTGTGGATGTCGTGATCGTAGCCGCAGGCGTCGGCGACCAGGTTGGCGGTGCGGTGGGCACGTCGGGCGGTCGAGGTGACAACGATGTCGGGGACCAGTTCGTGGTGGCGAATCAGCCGACCCATCAACGGGGCCGCCTGCTCACCGCGACCGTTCAGGGGGCGGTCGTGGTCGCTGGCGACATCGTGACTCCAGCTTGACTTCGCGTGGCGCAACAGGAGCAGCGTTTTCATCACGGCTAACATCCCGGCAGAGTGTGCCGGACGATCAGGTCAGGTCTCGGTCGTTTCGTGTCCGGGAGCGCGGTGCGGCACAAAGCCGGTCCGATGAGACTCCTCGCTGAGCCGCATCACTTCACAGGCTTCATCATACAGCAGTTGCTGGCAGCGGCCACCGAGCGAATCATCCGTGGTCGCGGTGTCGCGGCCGTTGGCGAACCGTTCGCGTCCCGGCGGCGGGTCATAACCCCCGTCGTCACGCAACCGCCGGCCCTTGATCTGGTCGGCCAGGCAGCGTTCGAGCATCTCGACCAGCCGTTCGGAGGAGGCCGGATCGTCGATGGGCACCATCAACTCGACTCTTCGATCGAGGTTGCGTGGCATCCAGTCGGCGCTGGCGATGAAGGTCTGGCCGGCGCCGCCCCGGTGGAAGTGGAACACCCGGCTGTGTTCGAGGAACCGGTCGACGATGCTGGTGACGGTGATGTTCTCGGAGAGCCCTTCGACCTCGGGTCTCAGGCAACAGATGCCTCGCACGTTGAGCCGGATCTCCACGCCCTCTCCACTCGCCTCGTACAGCGCTCGGATCAGCCGCGGGTCGACCAGCGAGTTCATCTTGGCGAGGATCCGTGCCGGCTGTCCCTGCCGCTTCCGCTCGGTCTCGGCCGCGATCAACTCGAGCAGCCGGTCACGCAGCCCGATCGGAGCCGCTTCGATCAACTCGAATCGCCTCGGCTGGGTGTAGCCGGTGATGGTGTTGAAGAAGGTGGCCCCGTCGGCGCCGAGGTCGGGATCGGCGGTCAGGTAGCTGATGTCGGTGTAGAGCCGGGCGGTGTTTTCGTTGTAGTTCCCGGTGCCGAAGTGGACGTACCGCCTGATGCCACCGGGTTCGCGTCGGACGACCAGGCAGATCTTGGCGTGGGTCTTCAGGCCGCGGATGCCGTAGATCACCTGCACCCCGGCCTGTTCGAGGCTGCGGGCCCATTCGATGTTGCGGGCCTCGTCGAAGCGGGCCTTCAATTCGACGATCACAGTCACGTGCTTGCCCAGTTCGGCCGCCCGGGCCAGCGCGCGGACGATCGGGCTGTCGCGGCTGGTGCGGTAGAGCGTCTGCTTGATCGCCAGCACGTCCGGGTCGGTCGCCGCCTCCTCGACGAACCGCACCACCGGATCGAAGCTTTCGAACGGATGGCACAGCAGCACGCTGCGGTCGGCGAGCACTTCGAAGAGGTTTCGGCGGGGGTCGATCTGGGGGGACGCCACCGGTGGCCAGTGCGTGTCCTTGAGTTCATCGAAACCGGTCAGTTCGATCAACGGGAAGAAGCCGGTCAGGTCCAGGGGTCCGGGGATGCCGTGGATGTCGCGGTCGTCGATGTCGAATTGCTGTTTCAGGAAGCTCCGGGTCACATCGTCGGCCTCCTCGGCGATCTCCAGCCGCACGCAATGGCTCTGCTTCCTCGCCTCGAGAATCTCCTGCATTCCTTCCATCAGGTCCGATGCCTCGTCCTCGCGGAGGCTGAGATCGGCGTTGCGGGTGATCCGGAACGGCACACACTCGAGCACCTCCTCGCCGGGGAAGAACTTTCCGAGCGACCAGGCGAGCACGTCTTCGAGCAGTATGTAGGCGTAGCCGCCGTCGGAGGGCAGGGTGAGCATGCGTGGGCAGGTGCGACCGCAGGGAATCCAGGCGAAGCGGGGCGAACCGTCGTCGGCGTCACCGAGGCGGACCGAGAGGCACAGCGGACCACATGGCAGCAGCGGACAGTCCTGGTCGTCGTCGACCGCCATCGGGGTCAGCACCGAGTAGATCTCGCCGTCGACGATCTGTCCGAGCACGGTTTCCTGGGACGGGTCGATCGAATCGGGACGCACCCGGCGGATGCCCTCGGCGGCCAGGGCCGGCTCCAGTTCGTCACGGAATCGGGCGTACTGGTCGGCCACCATCTTCTGGATCCGCTCGTTGATCATGTCGAGCTGTTCGGCAGCGGTCAGCCCGGCAGCGTCTCGACCCACGTGTCCCTCGCGGTGAACCAGCTGCAGCCCGCCGACCCGCACCATGAAGAACTCGTCGAGGTTCGAGGCGGTGATCGCCAGGAACTTGAGCCGTTCGAGCAGCGGGTGGCCCGTGTCGCCCGACTCGTCGAGCACCCGCTGGTTGAATTCCAGCCAGCTGAGCTCGCGGTTGATGAACTGGTCGTTGTGAGCGGTCATGAGAAACGGCCGGGGGGTGCCCGATGCGGGTCAGTGGGTGGGTCCATCCTGGTCGGCCTGGCGGAGCAGGACGGACATGCCGAAGATCTGCTCGAAGAGCAGGCCGTTGCGGTTGAGTGCGAGTTGTTCGACCGAGAGGTCATCGACGCCGGGGATGGCGATCACCAGCTTGCCCTCGGTCTTGTGGCAGGCGAACTCCGAGATGTGTCCGCTTCGCGAGGAATCGAGGCCGGTGGCCACTCGCAGCAGCGCGGCCAGCTTGGTGACGGCGATCCGCTGGTCGCGATCGAGCTTGGAGTAGCCCAGGTGAGTCGGCTTGGGCGTGGCACCACGGTGGTACCGGGCGACCAGGGCCACCAGCAGCATGTCGGTGCGGGTCAGCCCGAACAGGTCGCTTTGCTGGATCAGGTACATCGAGTGCTTGTGCAGGCTGCGACTGGAGACGAACCCGCCGATTTCGTGGAGCAATGCGGCAGTGTGCAGCAGAATGCAGAAGCGTGGATCCAGCTGGTGGTCGTCGGCGAGTTGCTCGAAGAGCCGCTTGGCGAGATCGGCGACGTGCTGGGCGTGCGGTTGGTCGAACTGGTACTTGCGGCCGAGGTCGAGTGCCGAGCGGGTGATCTGCCGGGCGAAGTCGTCGCTCCATCCGTCCTCGGTCGCCATCTCGCGCAACAGTCCGTCACGCAGGTTGACGTTTCCGACGTAAAGCCGGTCGCGGTCGAAGGTCCTGGCCAGCTCGACGTAGCACAACAACGCCGGTCCCAGCACCGCGGCGTCGGGGTAGCTGACCTGAAAGCGGCGGACGATGTCGTCGACGGAGAGTTCCAGGATCTCGTCGCACAGCGCCGCGATCCCCTCGACCTCCAGGCACACCAGCTCGTCGCGACTCCAGTCGGGCAACAGCTGGTGGGCGGCGAAACGGATGTCGCCTCCCAACGCGACCACCTCCGCCGGGGCCTCCCTGGGCACGTCGGTTCGGACCCGGTCCATGCTGCGGCGGACCTCCGACCTCATCAACTCGACCAGCGAACCCCTGGGCGCTCCTTCGAGCGATTCTCGAAGTCGCTGGGAGCCGAGCTGGTAGGTGTTCGAGTAGATCACGTCACCGGACTGGACCAGCAGGATCTTGGTGCTTCCGCCACCGATCTCGGTCACGATCGACTGCGCGTCGGTCAACGCCGGGTGGTTCTCGATCATCGGCTGCACGCTGAGATAGGTGATCCGGTTCACCTCCGCCTCGTCGATCGCCTCGATCTCCATTCCCGTCGCCACGTAGACGCGGTCCAAAAACGACATCCGGTTGGTCGCCTCGCGGACCGCGCTGGTGGCCACCACGCGGACCTGTTCGGCTCGCGTGATGTCGTACTCGGCCAACAACTGCCGGTAACTCCGCAGCACCGCCACGCACCCCTCGGTCGTCCGTCGCCGGATGCGGCCGCGGGTGTAGGTGTCGTGGCCGAGGTCAACGTCCTGGGAGAGCGATTCGAGCAGGCGGATCGAGCCGTCGCTGACGATTTCGCCG
Organism: Planctomycetota bacterium; assembly: GCA_963582065.1. Taxonomy (GTDB): domain Bacteria; phylum Planctomycetota; class Planctomycetia; order Planctomycetales; family Planctomycetaceae; genus UBA8437. Next base: position 52,263 of record CAUZRQ010000011.1, read on the forward strand.
ATCGCCATCCGGATCGAGGACGACCCGATGTCGATCACCGCAACCGATCGAGTCAGCGGCGGGGCACCGGGATTTCGGTGCGAATTGTGGATGGTGGTCAGGCGGTCGGGCATGAAACAGAGCGGGTCGAATGTTGAGAGAAGAACGGATCGGAGAGAACCGGTGGGCCAACTGCGACTGTGGGCAAAACGGCCGAAACGGTCCAGTGCAGGGCACCAGTCTGTTTACTAGCCGGTGAGGGGGGGCCCGTGGAAGAGACAAAACCGTTCGCCGGACGCAGGCGGATCAGGCGGCCCGCGTCGTGTTGTTGACGATTTCGGTTTCGGCCCATGCGGCGGCACCCAGCACACTGGCGTTGTCGCCGAGTTCGGCAGTGACCACCTGGTAGGAGTCGCGGTACGACTCGAGCAGGTTCTTGTGGCAGCTGCCCGAGACCGCGTCGCGGAACAGGTCGGGCATCGCCTCGACCAGCCCACCGCCCAGCACGATTGTGTCGGGAGCCAGCAGGTGGACCAATCCGGCGGCTGCCACCCCGATCCACTCGGCCGATTCGCGGACGATTTCCTCGATCACCGTGTCCCCGCTGTCAATCGCGGCACTCAACGCTCCGCTGCGGATCGTCGCCACCTCGGTGCCGACGTGTTCGGCCAGGTGAGGTGCGTGACCGCGGTAGGCGGCCTGGGCGGCGGCCGCGGCGATCGCCAGGCGGCTGGAGACGTGTTCGAGGGTGTGGCAGCGGCCGTTGCCTCGGGCCGGAGCACCGGGGTTGATGGGGAAGTGTCCGATCTCCATGCAGGTGATCCCGTTGCCCCGCAGGATGCGGCCCTCGTAGACACAGCCGCCCCCGATGCCGGTGCCGGGGAAGATGCCCACCACGCAGCGACTGCCCCGCGCCGCACCGAAGCGGTACTCGCCGTAAACACCCGCGTCGACGTCGTTGACCACCAGCACCGGGCAGTCCATCTTTTCGGTCAGCCAGTCGCCGACCTGCACGTCGCGCCAACCCAGGTTGATCGCCTCGCGCACCAGCCCGGTGGTCATGTCGACTGCGCCGGGACAGCCGATGCCGATGCCGCGGATCGCCGTTCGGTCCAGGCCGGCCTCGGTCAACGCTCCGTCGATCGTCTTGACGATCCGCTTGAGGTTCTTCTTGGGCGAGACGGAGTTGAGCGTCGACTTGCGGTCACGGCCGATCACCTCGAACGACGAATCGAAGACGCTGGCCAGCATCTTTGTGCCGCCCAGGTCAAAGCCCACCCACACTCCGTCGCGTCGCTGCGTCATTCCACATCCCGGTTGACCGGTTTGGATTGCCTGCAGCCAGCATATCCGCCCCGGATCGGCGACGCGAGATCGATGTGGTGGTCGACCGGGCGGAATGCCGGCGATCGGTGAACGAAAAAAAGCGGAGAGGGCGGGATTCGAACCCGCGGTCCCGGTTTCCCGAGACACGGCATTTCCAGTGCCGCACATTCGGCCACTCTGTCACCTCTCCGAAAGTCGGCCGATTCTCGCATTCGGCTACAGGGGGTTCAATGGCAGCGGATGTGGTCGGGCCTCTGTCGTCTCGGTCGAAACTCGCTCTCCGTGGTGACCCACCCACTGGCCGATTACGATGGCCACCCCCGCAGGAGACCGACTATGAGCGATACGGGACTGGTGGCGGCGTTCACCGGAGTGCGACGGCCGTTCGCGTTGCTGGAATTTCCCGTGCCCGAGGCCGAGCCGGGGGCCGCCGTCGTGCGGATCACCATGGCCAATGTCTGCGGCAGCGACCTGCACATCTGGCGGGGCACCTACGACGTTTCCAGCGGCAACAGCGAGCCGTTCTGCCTGTCGATCGGGCACGAGATGACCGGCGTGGTGCACGAACTCGGCGATGGCTTCACCACCGACTCGGCCGGAGACCCCCTGGCCGTCGGTGACCGCGTGGTCTTCCAGTACTTCGTCGGTTGCGGCGAGTGCCGCAGTTGCCTGCGCGACACGACCCCGCGCTGTCCGGAGGGACTCAAGTACCGTTTCCCGCCCGACCAGTATCCCCACTTCACCGCCGCCTACGGCCAGTACTACTACCTGCGTCCCGGGCAGGCCGTCTTCAAGGTGCCCGACAACGTGCCCGACGCACTGGCCGGCCCGGCCAACTGCGCCCTGGCCCAGGTCATCGATGGGCTCGAACGGGGCCACGCCGGGCCGGGCGACCGCCTGGTCATCCAGGGAGCCGGCGGGCTGGGGCTCAACGCCATCGCCGTGGCCCGGGAACGCGGCGTCAGCCAGGTGATCGTCATCGACGGCATCCAGAGCCGCCTGGAGCTGGCGCTGGATTTCGGTGCCGACCAGGTGATCGACCTCGACGAGTATCCCGCGGCCGAGGACCGGGTGCGGCGGGTGTTCGAGCTGACCGAGGGCGACGGGGCCGACCTGGTGATGGAACTGGTCGGATCGGCGGAGGTCCTGCCCGAGGCGATCGGGATGCTGGCTCACGGCGGGACGTTGCTCGAGATCGGCAATATCAACCAGGGCCGGACCGTCAACATCGACCCCTCGCAACTGGTCCACGGCGGCAAGACGATCATGGGAATGATGTGGTACCGTCCCGAGAGTCTCCGGTCGGCACTGCAGCTGCTCTCCGAATCGGCCACCAAGTACCCCTTCGACCGGATCCTCTCTCACAGTTATCCGCTGACGGAGGTCGACCAGGCCTTCGCCGACCAGGACAGCGGGGCCGTCCAGCGGGCGGCGTTGTTGCCGTGGGGCGAGGACTCATGAAAGCGGTGGTGCTGGAGGAGACCGGTCCGCGGCTGGTGGCCGACTGTCCCGAGCCGACCGCCGTCGAGGGCGAGGTGGCCGTCGACGTGATCGAGGCGGGGATCTGTGAAACCGACCTGCAGCTGGTGGCCGGATACATGGGCTACCGCGGAGTGCTGGGCCACGAGTTCGTCGGGGTGGCACGGACGGGTCGGCTGGCCGGGCGGCGGGTGGTCGGGGAGATCAACTGCAGCTGCGGCACCTGCGACCTGTGCGAGAGCGGGCTGGGCAACCACTGTCCACAGCGGACCGTGCTGGGGATCCTGGGGCGTGACGGGGCATTTGCCGAAACGCTGGTGTTGCCCGAGGCGAACCTGCACCAGGTGCCCGACGCAATGGCCGACCGGGTGGCGGTGTTCGCCGAACCGGTCGCCGCCGCCCTGCAGGTGCTCGAACAGGTCGACATCACCGGAGCCGAATCGGTGACGGTGCTGGGCGACGGACGGCTCGGCAACCTCTGTGCCCAGGTCCTTGCCTCGACCGGCTGCCGGGTCCGGGTCGTCGGCAAGCACGACGCGAAGCTGGCCATTCTCGGGGAACTCGGAATCGCAACCTGTCGGCTCGAGACCGTTTCGGACGACCGGGCCGCCGACCTGGTCGTCGATGCCACCGGTTCGGCCAGCGGCCTGCCGACGGCTCTCGGGCTGGTCCGTCCCCGCGGCACCGTGGTGCTCAAGACGACCATCGCCGGACAGCAGACGCTGGAATTGGCACCGGTGGTGATCGACGAGGTGACCGTGATTGGATCGCGGTGCGGGCCGTTCGACAAGGCGCTGGTGGCGCTGGAAGCCGGCACGATCGACGTTTCCCCGCTGGTTTCGGATGTCGTCGACCTCGACGACGCCGTCGAGGCCCTGGGGCGGGTCCGGGACGAGCGGGAGCTGGTCAAGGTCGTGTTGTCGGTCGGGAGCGGATATTGAGCCGGGAGGGAAAAATTCCTCTGGACACAGTTCTCCCGGTTTTTACAATCCCCCCACTTTGCTCTCCCTCACATTCCGCCACCGGCGGATCTCCACCAACGTGCTCTCGAACACACGATCACAAGGATGTGCGTGATGTCCAATCGACCGATCTGGCTCGCCGGTCTACTGGCCCTGGTTATGCTCACCGGCTGTTACTCCTACAACCCGTACGGTTACGGAGGCTACCCCGAGGTGCTCTCGACGGTGCCGGCCCCGTCAATCGCTCCGGCCGTGACGCCGTTTCCGGGTCAGCCGATCGCTCCGGGCGTGATTCCGATTGGGCCCCAGGCCGCCACTCCGGCCGGGATCAGCCAGCCCCTGCAGATCCCGCCCACTCTTGCCACACCACCGAACGGAACGATCACGCAACCGGTCCCCCGTTACCTGGACCCGACCGATCCGGTTTCCGGGTCAACCGGCGGGGAATCGACCCGGGCGGGTGACGGCGGAACCGAGTCGTCTTCGTTCCGAGCACCCAATGACGGGACCCTGACCGGAGCATCCGGTGGAAGCTCCGCCGACGAGACGGCCGGTGCGGTGATCCAGGCCAAGGGCGAAGGCGAGCCGACGACAGCCGCTGCGATCTCGAGACCGGCCACCGCCGGCTTGACCGAACCGGCCACGGCACCGGTGATCAACGAGTCCAACTACGGCTACGACACGATCGGTTACACGTGGTTCAAGGGCAAGATCGAGTACGACAAGGCCGACAAGGCCTGGCACCTGATGTACGCTCCGACGCCCAGCCAGGACGATCGTTACGGCGGAGACATCTCGCTGGCCGACGATCCGCGGCTCGAGGCTCTGCAGGACAACGACGTGATCTACGTCACCGGGACGCTCCGGAGTGGCCTGGCCGACCGGGCCGGCAAGCCGAGACTCCGGATCGAACAGCTCTCCAACATCACCGTCGGGCCGTAGGCCCCGTCGTCGTCACTTCCGGGGATTCTCGTACCAGAACACCCCGAGGTTGGCGACCTCCTCGCAGCTGATCACGTCCAGGTCGCCGTCGCCGTCGACATCGACCAGCTGCACCAGGTCGAACTTCGATCCCGCCGCGTCGCTGATGCGGGTGGTGGTCCAGTTGCCCGAGGTGGGCGAGCCGTTGTAGCTCATCCAGCTGACGGCTCGCTTCTTCGGGTCGCCGCGGTTGGTCATCACCACGTCGGGTTGCCGGTCGCCGTTGATGTCGCCGATCGCCACACCCTTGCCGTAGCGGTACTTGTCGGGCAGTGGAATCGAGTGTTCGGACCATCCCTTGCGGGTGCGGCGGCAGTACAAGAGCCGGCCCTGGCGGGCGGCGGACAACACGTCGGACTGGCCGTCGCCGTCCAGGTCGCCGACGGCCAGGAACAGCACCTCGACGCCGGTGGCCCCGATCTCGTGCCGCGGCCAGCTGCGGCCGGATCGCGAGGAATCGGCTCCGGGGTTCTCGAGCCAGTAGACGCCCCGGTGAGGGCCCCGGCGGTCGGAGACCACGACGTCGGTGTCTCCATCACCGTCGACGTCGTGAGGTTCCAGCGACATGATCCAGCCGGCATCGACTAGCCGGTGGTATTTCCAGCCGGCCAGGTCACGGGGATCGGCGGGTGATTCGAGCCAGCCGACTCCGGCGGCTTTGCCCTTGGAGCCGACCAGCAGGTCGATGCCGTGTCGCCGGTCGATGTCCAGTGGCAGGGCGTACATCCAGGCCTGCTTGCCGGCCGCCGCGGGGATCGCCCCGGTGCTCCAGGCCCCCGGGTCCCGCAACCGGCTGCGGTCTTTCGGAGCCCAGTGGACGAAGATCGAGCGGGTCTTGCCCTCGCATGAGCTGACGACGTCGAGTCGGCCGTCCCCGTCGAGGTCGGCGAAAACGGCATCCTCGGGTGATCGGACCGTGCCGACGGTCACCGCCGGCCAGGGCTTGCGGGCGGCGGCCGGCCCGGGGTTCACGCAGACGCGGATGGCGCCACCCTGTTCCCAGCCGGTGGTCACGTCGAGTCGACCGTCGCCGTTGACGTCGGCCAGCCGGACACCATCGGCTCCCCGCTTGCCGGCGGCCCGGTCGGCGGCGTCGATCGTGTGACGGCGCCAGGGGGGATCGGCGGCAAAGGACAGGGTCGGCCAGGTCGACCACACCAGCAGCGCCAGACAACAACCCAGTCGCGTGGGCGGCGAGACGGGCATCAGATGTCGAACTTGAAGCCCTGGCGACTTCGCTTTTCGTACTCCGCGTCGTTGAAGCGGTAGAGCCGTGCGGCGCGGTGACGAACGTTCGACTCGGTTTCGCCGGTGTCCTCCAGCAGTCCCATCTCCAGCAGCTTCTTGCGGAAGTTCCGCTTGTCGACCTCCTGGCCCAGGGCGGTCTCGTAGAGATGCTGAACCTCGCGGAGACGGAATTTGCGAGGGAGCAGCTTGAAGGCGATGGGGTCGTGGCGGAGTTTTTCGAAGAGCCTGTCGATGGCGTCGGAGAGGATCTTCTCGTGGTCGAAGGCCAGCTCGAGGATCCGGGCCGTCTCGATCGGATACCAGTCTGCGGTGTCGGCGTCGGTGCCTCCGCGAGGTGCGTGGTCGATCCGGCGGACCAGGGCGAAGTAGGCGACCGAGATCACGTGGTTGCCCCGGTCGTCGCGCTCGGGATCGCCGTAAGCGTGGAATTGCTCAAGATGAGCGTTGCAGACACCGGTCTCCTCTTCGAGTTCGCGGCGGGCGGCGGTTTCGAGGCTCTCCTGCTTGGCGCGAACGAATCCGCCCGGCAGCGCGAACCCGAATGGTGGCTCGCCCCGTTCGATCAGCAGCACGTGCAGCCCGTCGTCGATGTCCCAGCCGAAAACCACACAGTCGACCGCCACCGATACCATCGGATGTTCGTAGTGGTGGGGCAGGTCCGCCCCCTTCTCAGCCCGCGCCATGATCGCTCCCGGTTGGTTGTCTCAGCCTGTTAGTGTAATTGGAACACTGCAGGTCGGGCCCGGTCAACCTCGCCCGCGTTCCACCGCCAGTCTTCCCGAAAATCATCATAGTGTTTACTTGACACTATTATAGGTGTTGTTATAACACTAAGAATCCCTGCTGCGGTAGTGGGGTGGAAATCGGGAAACCTGTCGGGATGGAGAAGGGTGACATGACGAACCAAGCAGGGCGGAAGAGGCCGAAGCGGGCTCCCAGGCTGCGGCAGGCCAACGCGTTCACGGGTCCCGCGGGCGGGGGTTGGTCGAGACAGCTGCCGGACCACCGCCCGTTGGCGACACCGGCTGTCTCCGACGGGCGGGTGTTCGTCGGCGGGGGTTTCGGCAGCTACGAGTTCTACTCGTTCGACCTGGCCGACGGTCGGCACGACTGGACCTACCGCACGGCCGACGACGGACCGACCGCGGCGGCGGTGTCCGAGGGGTTCGTGGCGTTCAACACCGAGAGCTGCGAACTGGAGGTGTTGACCGTCGAGGGCGTGCCGGCGTGGAAACGGTGGCTGGGTGACCCGTTGATGAGCATGCCGGCGATTGCCGACGGAAGCGTCTTCATGGTCTATCCCGACAGCCGGGGCAACCGGGAACACCACCTGGCGGGTTTCCGCCTGCGGGACGGGAAGCCGCTGTGGCGGGTGCAGATTTCGGGCGAGGTGATCACGGCACCGGTGGTGGACCGGGGCAAGGTCTACGCCACCACGCTCGACGGGCGAATCTGGTGCGTCGATGCCGGCAGCGGAAACCTCGACTGGCAGGCCGACCGGCAGGCGACATCGGCACCGGTGGTGCACGGTGGCGAATGTCACTTCAGCCAGAAAGACGACATCGACAAGGCGAATGCGGCCGCCCGGACTGCCCCGCCGCAACAGCAGTCCGAGGATCCGGAGGCCTGGATGGATTCGTCGGAGGTTCAGGCGTACCTGGGCACCGCGGGCCTGGATCATGGCACCCACGAGGCGACTCGGCAGAAGGCCGAGTACCTCGACATGAAGCACCGCCGCCGCCGGTCGAAACGGCACCGGACCGACAGCGAGCGGGACGCCGGGGTCGGCTTCGCCTCGTCGAAGGGTCACTCGAAGATGCACCAGGCCCAGCGGTTGCTGGGCCGGTCGACGGTCGCCGGGGTCTGGAGTTACCAGGGGTCGAAGCCCTTCATAGCAGCTGGCCGCAAGTTCTCGTCGATGGGCAGCGTGCTGAAGTGCATCGACCTGGCCACCGGCGAAACGGGATGGGAACGCCGACTGGTGTCGGATGACACGCCGGTCGACAGCCTGGTGACCCCGCCCTCGCTGGCCGGTGGCAAGGTCTTCGTCGGCACCGACACCGGTGAGGTCCACTGCCTGTCCCAGGACACCGGGGAGGAACTCTGGAAAATCCGTGTCGGCAGCGGCATCGTGTTTCCTCCGGCGATCGCCGCCGGATGGTGCATCACCGGGACCGTCAGCGGGCAACTGGTGGCCTTCGAAACCGGGGATCCAGCCGATGACGGGTGGCACATGTGGGGTGCCACGTCGGCCCACAACGGCCCGGCCGAAAATGCCGATCCGGCCCGGCAGCCGCCGCAAAAGACGGTCGGAAAACAACTCCAGGAGGCCCACTCCGTCTAGGGGTGGCCGGGTCTTCCCGAGCGTGTCTCGTCCGTCGCGGTGTCGTCCACACCGAGGCGGGCGAGGCCGTCGGGCCGGTCAGGGCACCGAGGTTTCGTCGGTGAACCATTCGGGGAACCGTCCCGAGACGGTGATCTTCTTGCCGTTGCGCAACACGGTCAGCCTGACCTTGTCCCCCGGGCGGTGCCGTCTCAGCAAGTGGCCCAGGAACGTGTCGAAGATGCGGACCCGCCCGATCGGTTCGGGAATGCCCACCACCACGTCCCGTTTCTGCAGGCCCAGGTTGCGGCCGAAGCCGTCCGAGTAGACGCTCGAGATCTTCACCCCGAGGGTCGTCTCCGAAATCCCCAGGTCCTTTCTCTGCGAGGGCGCCAGGCTGTAACCTCTCATCCCCGTCCGGAACGGGGCACTCCGCAGGGACATTTTCCAGCCGATGTCGTAGACCCACCAGCCGTTTTTCGGGGCCAGCGACAGGGTCAGGGTCCGGGGATCACCGGTCGTGACGGGTCGCTGGACCGTCCAGGTGATCGGCCGTCCGGCGCGGCTCTTTTCGGTCGTGCGGTCGAGTCCGAAACGGATGTCGTACTCGGAGTGCACCGGCACGTCCCCGACCCGGGTGATCACGTCCCCGGGCCTGATCCCGGCCGCCGCGGCCGCCGATTTCGGATCGACCGATTCGACCTGGTGCCCGTGTTTGCGTCGGATCCGTACGCCCAGTGCCTCGGGTGGCGGAAAGCGGAACAGTTCACGGCGGGTGAAGGTCTTGTCGTGGAACGACTGCAGCAACTGGTACTCGCGGGCGATGTGGCAGCGGATGCATCCGCGGTGGTTGGCTTTCAGCAGTGGGATGTCTCGAGGGACCTGGCGGCCTGCCCGGACCGGTTGAAATCGTCTGCTGGCAGTCGCCCGACCGTGCTCGGCCAGCACCTCGTCCATCGTCCTCAGCAGCGATGCGACGCTCATCCGCGCGTCGGGCTCACCCCCGTCCCGTCCCCCGTAACGGCTGTAGATGTTCAACTCGGCGTCGGTGAAGAACGCGTTCCAGGTCACGTCCATGTCGAAGGCGAACCGGTTCAGGTTGATTCCGGCGAGCCGGGTGATCCGGACACAGACGAAACGACGACGCTTCGCCGCGATGTGTTTGTCCTCATGAGCAACCTGCTCATCCCAGATCCAACATTCGGGTCAGGTTTCGCATCGGAACAGCACGAACAGCGGCCGGCCCGAGTCGCGGGACACCTTGCGGGCCTCCGCGAGGCTCCGGTACCAGCCGTCCGACGGAGCCGCCGCCAGCAGCAGGGGCGAAGACAGCAGCGTGGCGGTGAGCAGGGTCAGAACGAGGCGATGCATGAGGTGTTGCGGTGTGGCTGCGGTGTGGCTGCGGTGTGGCTGCGGTGTACGAAGGACAGAATAGCTGGATCGGTGGTGCAGTGTCATCCCGAGTCGGTTTCCACGACACCCCGTCCGATGTGCTAGACTCGCCACCAATGGCTCGTTCGACCCTCGTCTTGTTCGTGCTGCTGGCCACGTCGACATCGGCTGCGACTCCTGCTGCGCGGGTCCGTCGGCCGGTCGACATCGTTGTCTCGCCGACGGGCGGGCAGGTGCTGGTGGCCAATCGTCGCAGCGGGTCGGTGTCGGTCATCGACCGTCGCTCCCACCGGGTCCTGTCCGAGACGTCCATCGGCAAGCGACTCTCGGCGCTGTCTCGAGTGCCGGGCCGCGACTGGGTGTTGGCGACCGATGAAGCCGGGGGCGAGTTGATCGGTATCGGTTGTGGGGAGCGGCTCGAGGTGGCCTGGCGAGTTCCGGTGGCCGGGTACCCGGTCGCGGTGGCCGCGGCGGCCGATGGACGGCGGGCCGTGGTGGCGTCGCTGTGGTCGCGTCGATTGACATTGGTCGACTGGCCTGATGATGGAGTGGCCCGCCGGGTGCGAACACTCGATCTGCCGTTTGCCCCCGGCCGGTTGATCGAGCTTCCCGACGGTCGCTGGCTGGTCGCGGCCACTTTCGGCGGCCGGTTGGCCCTGTGCGATTCGCGTCTCGAGAAGCCCCCGGTTCTGAGAAACCTGTTGGGCCACAACATCGGCCGGATGACCATCACCGGCGACCGACGTCACGTGCTGATTCCTCACCAACTGCTCGATGCGAAAGCCGAGACGACCCGTGGGGGCATCCACTGGGGCGGCGTGATGCTGAACGTGATCCGCACGATCCCGATCGCCGCCATTGACACCGGTTCGGACCGGCTCGAGTCCCGGCTGGGCCTGGACTACGTGGGCATCCCCGACCGGGCCGCTGGCGATCCGGTGGCCATCACTCTGGCCGACGACAATCTCCGAGTGGTCCTGCTGGCCGGTGTTCACGAACTGGTGACCAGTACCGACGGGATCCAGTACTACGGTCGCCAGGCCGTCGGCCTGGGCCCATCGGCGATGGCGCTGGATGAGGGCCGCACCCGGGCCTGGGTCGCCGGTCGATTCTCCGACTCGGTTTCGCTGGTCCGGCTTTCGCCCCTGGAGGTCCTGGCCGAGGTGAAGCTGGGTCCGCCGGTAAAGCCGACCGCCGTCGACCGTGGCGAGCAGTTGTTCAACGACTCGCGACTCTCCAGCGACGGCTGGATCAGCTGCCGCAGTTGCCACACCAGGGGCCACACCAACGAGGGTCTCAGCGATACGTTGGGCGACGGGGGTTTTGGCGCTCCCAAGAAGGTGTTGTCGCTGTTGGGCAGTGGCCAGACCGGTCCGTGGGCATGGAACGGCCAGGTCAAGTCGCTGGCCGAGCAGGTGAGCAAGTCGGTGAAGCTGACCATGCGGGGTGCGGCGATCCAATCGCGGCAGGCCTCCGACATCGCCGCCTACCTGGTATCGCTGCCGGTGGCCCCGGCTCTGGCCCGGGCCCGCGGCGTGTCGGACAAGTCGGTGGTCAGGCGAGGCGAGGTGGTCTTTCGGCGTGCCGGCTGTGTCGAGTGCCACGCACCGCCGCTGTACACCTCGCCGCGGACGTTTGACGTTGGATTCCAGGACGAACTGGGCCGGCGACGGTTCAACCCTCCGTCGCTGCGAGGCGTCAGCCAGCGGGACCGGTTGTTTCACGACAATCGAGCGGGCAGCCTGGGCGAGGTGATCGAGCGGTTCGGCCACGGGTTGGACAAGCCGCTGGACGCCGGCGACCGGGTCGACCTGCTGCGTTTTCTCGAGAGTCTCTGACCGGTGGCCGATCGGCGAGACCTGCTGCTGCTGGATGCCGAGCTCCAGGACGCCTGGGGGATCGACCTGGGCTCGATGGAGGATCCGGGTTGGTGGGCGAGCCTGGAACGGGACTGCCCGTCCGAACTGGTCGCGCGATTCGGTGAAGTGCACGAGTCGTACGTGCGGGCCGAGGCCGATGGCGGCCCGGAGAGTGGACGTGCCGAGCGAGCGTTCTTCGACCTGGTGGCTGACGAGCGGTTGCTGGGCCGGGTTCACTCGCAGCGTCGCCCGGTGATCATCGACTGTGCCGCGCTGGTCGACGACCTGGTGGTCGGGCGGGGGATCGCCGGATCGGTCCTCGATGCCGGATGCCACGCCGGTTACCTGTCCGCGTGGTGGGCTCGTCATGAGTCGCTGGAGGTGGTCGGCTGCGATCTCAGCCGGCCGGCCCTGGACCTGGGGCGGCGTCGGTGTGAGCGGTTGGGGCGGCCGGTGGAACTGGTCGAGGCCGACCTGTTGCCCGACGGATGTGACGGGCGGTTCGAGTTGATCGTGGCGGTCGACGTGTTGCCCGAGGAGATCGGGGGTGGATTGAGGGGGCTGGAGCGACTGGTGTCGGGGCTGTCCGAGAGCGGTTGGCTCGTGCTCTCGACCGGTCACCGGCTGGACGTGGCGTGGAGTCCGCTGGAGACGGCAAGGTGGAGATTGACCGAACTGGGGCTGGGGTTCGTGGAGGCGGGGTGCCTGGGCGGAGTGGTCTCGTCCGAGCAGGAACCGCTGGGGCAGAACGTGTTCGTTTTTCGACGGGGCGAGGCTGCGGGATTGCCCGAGGACTGTGTCGAGCAGGCCCGGCACGACTGGCCGAGATTCCTCGAAGACGCCGGAAATCCGGACGTACCGGACCGTGAGAAGAGCGTGGCGTGGTTCCGGGCTCGCCGCCGCTAGAGCAGTTCGCGGATCGGTGCCGATCCGTCGGCGACCAGGTAGTGGGGCCGACCCTGGAAGTCGTCGACCGTGGCGGTCGAGACGTCGAGTCCCAGGTGGTTGTAGAGCGTGGCGAAGAGTTCCGAGAACTTCACGGGGCGGGCGACCGGTTCGCCTGCCAGGCGGTCGGTGGCTCCGATGACCTGGCCGTGGTTGCTCGAGCCGCCGCCGAGCAGGGCGAAGGAGACCCGCGGCCAGTGGTCGCGTCCGACACCCTTGTTGATCTTCGGCGTCCGACCGAATTCGCCCCAGACACCCACCAGGGTGTCTTCGAGCAGTCCGCGCTGCTCGAGGTCTTCCATCAGTGCGGACAGGGCCTTGTCGAGCACCGGGTGGTCCTCGCGCTGCCGGTTGAAGATCGTTCCGTACGAAGCGCCGTGCCAGTCCCACTTGCTGTAGTTGACCGTCACGATCCGGGCACCGGCTTCGATCAGTCTCCGTGCCGACAGGAAACTCTGGGGCACCCGCGGTGCTCCGTTTCCGTCGATCATCACCTTGGTGTTGCCCTTGCCGTAGCGGGCCCGGGTGGCGTCGCTTTCCTGCGAGATGTCCAGAGCGTTGGCCAGTCGGGAGGACGTCAGGACTCCCAGGGCCTGTCGAGTGAAGAAGTCGTGTCCGGCCATCATCCCGGTCGTGTCGGCTTCGCGGCGGAAGCGATCGAGGCTCTTGCGGAGCAGGGCCCGGTCGCCGAGCCGGTCGTGGGTGATGCCGTTGAGCACCAGGTCGGCCCGTCCGGGGCCCAGCGGGCGAAACGGCGAGTGGGGCACGCCCAGGAAACCAGGGCTCGGCTCGTTGTAGGGACCGTGTGTGCAGGTGTAGCAGAGACTGACGTAGGGCGGGACGCTGGGGTGCAGCGGACCCAGCAGCTTGCTGGCCACGGCACCGGGGGTCGGCCATCCACCCACCGGCATCGGCAGCCGCTGGTTGCGGCCGGTGTAACTCTGGAACGCGTTGTGTTCGGGTTGGGCGTCGCAGATCGAGCGAATGATGGTGAACTTGTCCATCATCTGCGCCAGCCGTGGCAGGTGCTCGCCGATCTCGATCCCCGGGACGTTGGTCGCGATCGGGTTGAACTCGCCCCGGATCCCGGCCGGAGCCTCGGGCTTGAGATCGAACATGTCCTGGTGGGGCGGGCCACCGACCAGGTAGATGAAGATCACGGACTTGGCCGAGGGCCGCTTGCGTTGGGCGGCTTCGGCGGCCATCAGACCGGCCAGGCTCAACCCGGTTCCCAGGCCACCGATCTGAAGGAAGTTGCGGCGAGACAGCCCGTCACAGAACGTGTCGGAGCCGTTGGCTGGTCCGAGGATCTTCAACATGGGAAGCTGTCCGATCGGTTTCCTTTGGAGTCCTGATTATATCCATCGGCACTTACGGGGCCAACGGGACTCGGGAATTCTGTCCAATGTATCCGCTTTTTTCCGGCCCAGCTCGTTTTCTTGCCCATGAGTGATGCCACCGTCCTTGCTGCTTCGGTTCTCGAGTCGTTCTCGCGCGATCTGCTGATCTCCGCCGGTGCGACCGATCAGGAGGCGGAGATCGTGGCCGATCACCTGGTCGAGAGCAGCCTGATGGGCCACGACTCTCACGGCATCCTGCGGCTGCCCGAGTATCTGGGTTTCGTGGCCGAGGGTTCAATCGTCGTGGGAGCCGAGATCAGCGTCGACCAGCGTTCTCCCGGTTTGGCCGTGGTCGATTGCGGCCTGGGTTTCGGGCCGGTGGGTGCGGTGCGGGCAATCGAGACGGCGATCCGAATGGCCTCCGAATCGGGCACCGGGTGCGTGGTGACCCGTCGGTGCAATCACGTGGCGAGGCTGGGGGCGTACGTGCAGTTGGCCGCTGACGGGGGGCTGGTGGCGTTGGCCACGTGCAACTCGCCGATCCACGGTCACTTCGTGCTGCCGGCCGGAGGTCGCGAGGGCCGGCTGGCGACCAACCCGATCGCTTATGCCTTTCCGACCGACGGCGATCCGATCCTGGCCGACTTTTCGACGTCGGTGACACCCGAGGGGAAGATCCGGGTCTACCGGAACCGTGGCGAGAGCCTTCCGGAGGGCTGGGTGCAGGATGCCGAGGGTCAACCGACCACCGATCCCGATCGGTTCTACGGGCCCCCACGGGGCGGCATCCTGCCGTTGGGGGGTGTGGCGTCCCACAAGGGCTACGCCTTGGGATTGCTCGTCGAGTTGCTCGGCAGCACGCTGGCCGGATTGCGGTGTGACGACCCCGAAACCGGCGGCAACGGTGTCTGCTTCCTGGTGATCGACCCGGGTCGGTTCGTCGACTCCGAGTCGTACCGGCAACTGGTTGCCGGGACGCGGGATTACATGAAGAGTGCCGCCCCGGCTGCGGGAGTGGACGAGGTGCTGGTGCCAGGCGATTTGGAGTTCCGCATCAGGCGGCAGCGGCAGGCCGAGGGTGTGCCGATCGACCCGGTGGCGTGGGAGCAGATCGTCGGGCACGCCGAGCGGCTGGGCGTGGAGTTGCCCTAGTAGAGCCTCAGGCCGAGGCTCGCCGGTCGTCCTCGCGGTGCACCACGGGTTCGAACCGCGTCAACCTCTTGACCATCACCTCGATCGCCTCGGGATTCTCGTCGACCAGCACGGCGTTGCGATCGTGTTTCAGCGCCGCTTCACCGGTCGTTCCGCTGCCGGCAAAGAAATCGAGCACGGTGTCGCCGGGATGGCTGTGGACACGGATGATCCGTTCGAGGATTCCCAGCGGCTTCTGCGTGGGGTAGCCGGTCCGTTCCTTGCCGGTGGGGCTGACGATGGTGTGCCACCAGCAGTCGGTGGGTGTCTTACCGCGGGCGGCCTTTTCGGGTCCGACCAGCCCGGGAGCCATGTAGGGGATGCGGTCGATGTCGTCGTAGCGGTACGTGTAGTCATCGGGCGTGCGGGCGTACCACAGGATGTTGTCGTGCTTGGGCGACCAGCGCTTCTTCGACCGGCCCCCGTAGTCGTAGGACCAGATGATCTCGTTGACGAACGACTCGCGGCCGAAGATCCCGTCCAGCAGCACCTTGGCGTAGTGCACCTCACGGTAGTCGAGGTGCAGCATCAGGCTGCCGGTGGGCGTCAGCAGCCGGCGGGCTTCATCGAGCCGTGGTTTGAGGAACGCGAGGTAGTCGTCGAAGGCGTCGGTGAACGCCTGTCGGCCGAGTTCCTCGGTCCGGTACCGCCGGCCTCCGAACCCGGTGCGGTCGCCGTCGTCGTCCTGGACCGTCTTCAGGCGTCTTCGGGATTGATCGCGACCGGTATTGAACGGCGGGTCGATGTAGATCAACTCGAACGACGCGTCGGGCCAGCGTTGGATCAGCGTGAGGTTGTCGGCGTGATGGATGTTGAGGGTGGGCATCGTGGACCGGTTGTCCTGGCCAAGACGTGGCGGGATTCTATCACGAGCTTATCCCGCGGCACGTCGAGAAAACCCGTGGTCGACGGGTGAATCGCATTTCTGTCCCGGCCCGGTGCGTGGGGGCAACATCGGGACACCGAGCGGGGATTGCGTTTCGGCAGGAACCGTCGTCTGAAAAGAAACACCCGCCATCGCGAAGCGATGGCGGGTTTCGAGAAGCGAGGCCGACGGGACTTGAACCCGCAACCCCCGGATCGACAGTCCGGTACTCTAACCAATTGAGCTACGGCCCCTACCAGCCGATCCGGCCGAGGCCCGATCGTCAGCCACGATTCTAGCCAGACCGGATTGGTGGTCAAGAGATGCGGCGGGCGCAATGCCGCGGGGGTCGAGTTAGACTGGCCGGCGAATTGATATCGACCGGAGGTTCCCGATGCGTCGCCCCACGATTCTCGCCATCGCCCTGCTGGGGTGGTGTGTCTCGACGGCACCGGCCGCCGAACCCATCACCCGGCCCGCCGCCCGGGTCGCCCTGCACAAGGCGGTCAATTTCTTTCGCAAGACCGTCTCGGCCGACGGCGGGTACCTGTGGCGATACAGCCACGACCTGAAGCGGCGCGAGGGCGAGGGGAAAGCCGAGCCGGGGACGTCGTGGGTGCAGCCGCCCGGAACACCGACCGTCGGTGAAGGGTTGCTGGGTGCCTGGCTGACCTGTGGTGACCCCGTGCTCCGCGACGCCGCGGTGCACGCAGGGCATCACCTGGTCCGTGGCCAACTGCGTTCGGGCGGATGGGATTACCGGATCGAGACCGAACCGGCTCGTCGCAGGAATTACGCGTACCGGATCGACGGCAATGCCGAGGGCCGGAACCGGACCACGCTGGACGACAACACCACCCAGTCGGCACTCCGGTTCCTGATGCACCTGGACCGGGCCCTCGACTACAAGGACCAGCCGGTTCACTCGGCGGTCGAGTACGCCCTGGACGCTCTGATCAAGGCGCAGTTCCCCAACGGGGCCTGGTCGCAGCGATACGATTCGTTCCCCGATCCGAAGAAGTTCCCGGTCCGCAAGGCGAGTTACCAGAAGACCTGGTCGCGGACCTTTCCCCAGAAGCGGTACTACACCTTCTACACCTTCAATGACAACTCGATTGCCGATGTGGTCCGGACGATGATCGAGGCCCGCGAGATCTACGGCCTCAAGAAGTACCAGGCGGCAGCCGAAAAGGCCGGCGACTTCATCCTGTCAGCCCAGATGCCCGATCCGCAGCCCGCCTGGGCCCAGCAGTACGATCTCGACATGCATCCGGCCTGGGCCCGCAAGTTCGAACCTCCTTCGGTCACCGGCGGGGAATCCCAGGGCGTGATGCGGACGCTGATATTCCTGTACCAGAAAACCGGCCGCGAGGATTTCCTCAATGCCGTGCCGCGGGCACTCAACTACCTGAAGAAATCGGAGATCTCCAAGGGACGGTTGGCGAGGTTTTACGAGTTGAAGACCAATCGTCCGTTGTACTTCACCAGGAAGTACCAGTTGGTCTACACCGATGATGACTTGCCGACACACTACGGCTTCCAGGTGAACTCGGGCCTGGATTCGATCGAGGCCGCCTGGCGGCGGGCCAAGCGGGACGGTCAGTTGAAGCCGGTGGATGCGAGCGTGTTGCCGCGTCGGAAACGTCCGAAGCTGACAGCCGCGGTCACCAGGCGGGCGGGGGAGGCCGTCGATTCGATGGATGCTCGCGGAGCGTGGATCGAGCAGGGCCAGTTGCGGTACCAGGGCGACGGAACCCGGGACAAGAAGGTCCCGGTGATTTCGACCCTGGTGTTTGTCCGTCACATCGGCTCGCTGGCGGCCTACATCGCGGCGAGCAGGTAGCGGGTTATCCTTCGGCGACCGCCTTCATCTTCTCGAGGCCTTCGCGGGCCACTTCCTCGGGGTCCTGTTCCCAGAGGTCCTCGCGGAACAGCTCCAGCGACAGCCACCTGTCGTATCCCACGTCCCGCAGCAGCTGGCAGTAGCGGCCGAGGTCGAAGACGCCGTCGCCGGGCATCACACGATCCGGGTCGTGCTGTTCCTCTCGGGGCTTGGTGTCGATGCAGTCGTTGAAGTGCGAGATGGCGATCTGGTCGGCGGTCAGCTTGGCGATCGACTCGACATCTCCGCCGCCGCGGTAGATGTGGAACGGATCGAGAACGGTCGTGGCGTCGGTGTCGCCGCTGCCCTCCATCACCCGCAACGCGGCTTCGATCGAGTTGACCTGCTCGCTGAATCCCAGGAACTCCATGATCGGCTTGATGCCGAATTCCCGGCCGACCTCCAGCAGCCGGGCGTACTGCCGACCGCCCAGTTCGAAATCGACCTCTCCCAGCGGTGGTCCGCCGATGGCGTAGGTTGCCCCCACCTCCACCGACTGCTCAAGCCGCCGCTTGATCTCGTCGATCTCCTGCTCGTACTCCTCGCCGGAGGTGTCCCACCACCCCTTGAGGAAAATGGTCGTGGGCACCTCCAGCCCGTTGTCGTCGACGGCCTTGCGGATATCGGCCAGGGTGCCGCCGGTCAGCAGGTAGAGGTCGATGTCGTCGTGCCACAACTCGATCGCCCCGTAACCGGTCCGGCCGGCGATCGCGATCTTTTCCAGGATCGGGGTTGGGCGGATGGTGCTCGAGTTCAGGCTGTAGACGAAGTCGGCCATGGTCGTGTTTCCGGAGTTGAGATTGCCGAAATCGCGGGACGCCGGCGTGGAGGTCGATGACAGTGGTCTTTCGTCGCCACGGGTCGAATTGTACCCTGCCGAAAGCACCGCTTCCAAACCGGCCGACCAAGATGCCTGGCCTACTGAAACTCGTCGCCTGCCTGATGCTGACCGGGCTGCTCGCCGGTCGTGCGGGCGTTGCCGGCGAGATCGTCAGGTACGAGTCGCGGCGGCTGGTCCTGCACACCGACGTGGCACCGGCGACGGCCAAGATGCTCGTCCGCGCCTTCGAGTCCGCGTGGGAGACGTGGGTGGGCGAGTTGGGCCCACCGCCGGCTGACAAGGGCGGCAAGCCGTTGCGGATCATCGGTTGCGTGATGGTTGCCCCCGGGAAGTTCTCCGATGCCGGGCTGCTGCCGAAATCGGTCGAGCGGTTCCTCGGCAGTGAGCACCCGGGTAAACACCAGCGGAACCGGTTCTGGATGAAGAACCGGGCGAGCGACTACTACCGCCGTCACCTGATGATCCACGAGGCGACTCACTGCTTCATGACGGCCCGCGGCGTGACGATGCTGCCGGTGTGGTACCTGGAGGGGACGGCCGAGCTGTTTGCGACGCATGTCACCGACCGGTCGACCGGTCGATTCCGTTTCGGAGTGATGCCGTCCGATGTCAGTCAACTGCCCGGCTGGGGTCGGCTGGGGATGTTGCGTCGAGACGTCCGCCGCGGCCGGCTGCCCCGCTTCGAGATGCTCTCGGGGCTGTGGAAAACCGAGCACGAGAAGATATCGACCTATGCCTGGTCGTGGGCCTACTGTCGTTTTCTGGCGTCGCACCCCGTCTACCGGTCCGGTTTCCGGGAACTGGGCAAGCACCTCTCCGACGGGCGGTTCGGCGCGGCGTTGGAGCGAGAGTTCGATTCGCGCTCCGATGCGCTGCAGTTCGAATGGCGACTGGCGGCCCGGGACATGGTGCCGGGGTTCGACTTCCAGCGGTCGGCGATCCGGTTCGTGAGGTCCCGGCCCCTGGCGGCCGACGGGGCCCGGACGGTTGTGGCAGCCGATCGGGGTTGGCAGTCGACCGGCGTGCGGGTCGAGAAGGGACGCGGCCTGAGAGTGGTGGCCGACGGGCGGTTCACCCTCGCGCGGAAACCCAAGCCGTGGATCAGCACCGCCGACGGGATCAGTTTCCGCTACCACGCGGGATTGCCGCTGGGTCGACTGGTCGGCGTGGTGCAGCCGGACCGCGTGACATCGGACACGCCGCCGCGGGTCGTCTCGCTGGGCACCGACGGGCGGCTGTTGCCCAAGACGTCGGGGACGCTGTTCCTGCGGCTGAATGACTTCCTGAGCGAGCTGGCCGACAACACGGGGATGGTGACCGTCGAGATCCGGAACCCGAAGCGTTGAGTCACAGGCACTTGGACAACGAGTTCACCAGGTGGTCGATGTCGGCGACGGTGTTGTAGAGATGGCACGAGATGCGGATATAGCGTTGCCCGTGCATTGTCGTCACCGGGGTCTCGATCCCGAACTCCTGTTGCAGGGTTCTCTGGAGCAGATCGACGTGCCCGTGCCCGGTTTCGGCGTCGGGTTCGCCCGGAAGCGGGACGATGGTCATCGGTCCGTACCAGCGGCGGCTCTCGGGGGTGGGAGCCTGGAGGCCTGTCAATTCGAGCACCCGTCGTCGGGCCTGGTTGACCAGTTCGTGTGACTGGTCGCGGAACCGTTGGATTCCGTAGTCCTCCAGAAACGCGATCGCCTCGGGGATGGCCAGCCAGCAGGCGGGGTCGCGGGTGCCGCCCCAGGTGAACTCGTCCTTCCACGACGGGTCGCGTCCGCTGACGCTGCCGCCCCAGCTGGTGATGGCCGGACGAATGCGGTGTTGGTGTCGGCGACGGACCCACAGGAACCCGCTGCCGAAGGGGGCCGAGAGCCACTTGTGGCAGCTGGCGGTGTAGTAATCGCAGCCGAGTTGCTCGAGATCCAGCGGCAGCGTGGCGACCGCGTGCGGTCCATCGACGCAGACGGGCACCCCGTGCCGTGAGGCCGCCTGACAGATCGACTCGATCGGCAACGTCGTCGCGGTGGCCGAGGTCACGTGGCTGGCAACCAGCAGGCGGGTGCGATCGGTGATCGAGGCCGCCAGGTGCTCGACCAGTCGCTCGGACGAGTCGTCCTCGAGCAGCGGCCAAGGCAGCCGGCGGACGACCAGTTCGGCTCCGGCCGCCTGGCAGGTCTTCTGCCACAGTCTCCGGACGGCCCCGTATTCGTGGTCGGTCACCAGCACCTGGTCGCCGGCTTCCAGTTCGACGCTGCGGGCCACGATGTTCATCCCCGTGGTCGCGTTGTCGACCAGCACCAGGTCACGGGGGTCGGCTCCGACGAATCGCCCCAGCACCGAGCAGGTCTCGTCGAGCAGTCCCTCGAGCCGTCGCACGAAGAACTCCATCGGCTGCCCCTGCAGCTCGGCCGTCCACCGCTGTTGGGATTCGCGGACCGGCCGCGGGGCGAGGCCGAACGAGCCGTGGTTCAGGTAGGTGACGCCGTCGGGAATGTCCCACGCGTCGGAGATCGGGGAGGACGGTGGGTTCATGTCATCGGCGGAGGCTTGGCAGCGGGTTTGGGCGAGAAGGATTCGGTGGCGGGCAGCAGATCGGGTTCGAGCACGGTCATCGTTTGCCACTTGCCGTCGAGGAATCTCCAGAGGAAGCCGAGGGCCAGCAGGACGATGAAGCCGGTGCAGGCGATCCAGCCGGTGTGCAGTGTCAGGAGGCCGTTGCGGATGAGGATCCACGTGGGCAGGACCATCACCAGCCATGCGGCGACCAGTGTCAACCACAGCCCGAACCGGGTGTCGCCGGCTCCGCGGATGGCCGAGCTGAAGACGATGATGATCGCGTCGAAGAAGGCGTAGACGGCGACATAACGCAGCAGGATCACCGTCAGGTCCTGCACTCGGGCGAAGTCCTCCGCGTCGGCCATCGCCGCATAGGGTAGCAGGAGGATGTCCGGCACGGTGAGGTAGAGTGCGGAGAAGGAGAGCATGTAGATGGCGGTCAGCACGAAGGCGGTCCAGGTCGTGCGGATCGCCAGCTGTGGCCGACCCTCTCCCACCCGTCGTCCCACCAGCGTCATCACGGCGGTGCCGACACCGAGCATGGGGACGAAGGCCATCGAGTTGATGTTGAACGCGAGGTTGGTGGCGGCCAGTTCGTCGGAGCCGAGTTGACCGAGCAGCAGCAGGAAGACGGTGAAACCGGCCACGTCGACCAGCGACATCACTCCGTTGGGCACGCCGTACTTGATGAAGCGTCCAAACAGCTCGCGGTCGAAACGACGGTTGGCAAGCAGCCCGAATTTTCGGACCGTTTCGGGTCTGAGCAACACGACGGCGTAGAGCCCCACGGCGGTGAACTGTGCCGAAACGGTCGCGACCGCCGCTCCGGTGATGCCCCATCCGGGAATCGGACCGGCACCGAAAATCAGCACGTAGTCCAGGCCGATGTTCAGCAGCGACGCGATGACGTTGACCCACATCACCACGGTGGTGCGGCCCCGGCCGGTGAAGAAACTCGAGAGGGCACCGCTGAGCAGGAAGGGGAGGCTGCCCAGGCAGAGGACCCTGAGGTAGCGGACCTCCAGTACCTGGACGGTGGGGTCGTGACCGCCCCAGGCGAAGATCGGGCCGGCCAGCGGGGTGAGCAGGGCCAGCAGCACGCCGGCCGCCAGCGAGAGGTAGATGGCCTGCCAGAGCGAGGCGGCGATGCGATCGGGACGTTTGGCCCCGTCGTACTGAGAGATGAAGGTGTTGGTGTACATCGCCACCCCGAAGGGGACCGAAAGCAGGGTCCAGTGCACCATCGAGGCCGGCATCGCGGCGGCCAGGGCTTCCGGGCTGTGCCAGGTCAGGAAGATCCGGTCGACGACGTACATCAGCGTGACGGATCCCGAGCTGATGACCAGCGGCAGGGCGACCTGGAGCAGTTCGCGGGTGCTGCCGGGAGCAGGTTCGGGTGGCGAACTGTTTTCGGTCGTCACGTCCGTGCACCTCCTGCTGTGCCCGACGGCAACGACTGGTTGCTAGAATCGTCGGAGAGCACTCGTGCGAAGTCGCTAGGTTAGAAGGGCAGGGCGGCCGGGTAAAGGAGATCGCCTTGGCGGCACCGGCTGCGGCTCGTTGCGAAGGCCGCAGGCAGCCGCTAGTTTGCTCTGTGCGCCGGTTCCAGAGGCCGGCCCCTTCATCCCGACGGTACACCGAGCCCCATCATGATTCCGCACCAGTCGCGTTCGTTGCGCTGCAGCCTTCTGGCCGGCGTGCTGTTTCTGTCCGCGGCGGTCGCCGTGCCCGCTGCGGCGCGGGGCGAGGCCAGGCTGGCAACCGTCTTCGCCGACCACATGGTGCTGCAAAGGGGCCGGGCCGTGCCGGTGTGGGGCACCGCAGCGGCCGGTGAGCAGATAGCCGTCTCGATCGGCAAGCGGACCCGTTCGACCAAGGCCGATGAGGCCGGGCGGTGGAAGGTGACGCTGGAGGCGATGCCGGCCGGGGGACCGCACCAGTTGGTCGTCCGGGCGACCAACACGCTGAAGGTCACCGATGTGCTGGTCGGCGAGGTCTGGCTGGCCAGCGGCCAGAGCAACATGGCGATGGCGGTCCGGCGTTGCCGTGACGTCAAGGCCGAACAGGCGGCAGCCGATTTTCCGAAGATCCGGATGTTCACCGTCAAGCGGTCGGCGAAGCTCATGCCCCAGGCCGATTGCCAGGGCCAGTGGCAGGTCTGCAGCCCGCAGACGGTCGGGGGGTTTTCGGGCACGGCCTACTTCTTCGGTCGCCGGCTGCATGCCGAGCTCGGTGTCCCCGTGGGCCTGATCAACTCGTCCTGGGGCGGTACGGCGATCGAGGCCTGGACCAGCCTCGGCGTGCAGAAACAGGACAGCCGCCTGGCACCCGTGTTCGCCCCGTGGAAGGGCAAGCCCGGAGCCAACCGCAACAAGCCGGCCAACCTCTACAACGGCATGATCGAGCCGCTGATCGGCTACGGCATCCGGGGTGCGATCTGGTACCAGGGCGAGAGGAACTCGAAGTCGGTTTCCGCGGCCCGGCTCTACCGGCACCAGTTGCCGCTGTTGATCAGCGACTGGCGGAAGCGGTGGGGGCAGGGGGGGCCTGAGAACTTCCCGTTCTTCTGGGTCCAGTTGCCCAATTTCAAGGCACGACAAGCGGATCCCAACCGGGTCACGTCGTGGGCGGTGATGCGGGAGAGCATGCAACTGGCGTTGAGGCAGCCGGCAACGGGAATGGCGGTGACGATTGACGTGGGCGAGGCTCGAAACATCCATCCGAAGAACAAGCAGGATGTCGGGCACCGGTTGGCCCAGGCGGCGCTGGCGGTGGCCTACAGGAAGGAACTGGTCCCGATGGGTCCGCTGATGAGGTCGGTGACGATCGAGGATTCTCGGGTGCGTGTGCAGTTCGACCACGTGGGCGAGAAGCTGGTGGTCCGGGGCAAGCAGCAGGTGGTCCAGGGGTTCGCCCTGGCCGGTCCCGACAAGGTGTTCCATCCGGCGGCGGCGCGGGTCGAGGGGAAAACGGTCGTGATCGAGTCGAAGGAGGTGCCCGACCCGATCGCGGTGCGGTACGCGTTTGCCGACAACCCCGAGGTCAATCTCTACAACTCGGCCAACATTCCCGCGGCTCCGTTCCGGACCGACGACTGGGACTCGGCAGCAGCACCCTGACCTGGCCACCGCGGGCCTCGGAAATAAAGACGTGACGCCCAACGAACCCTACCTGCTGCAGCTGAGCAATCGGTTGGCGACGGGCCTGTCGCCGATGGACCCCGAACGCCGGGACCGTCATCGCGGGTTCCTGTTGTCACAGCAATTGCCCGACGGGGGGTTCCGTGGCCGCGAGGGCGACTCGGACCTCTACTACACCAGCTTCGCCGTCCGCGGCCTGTCGATGCTCGGCGGGCTGGGTGAGGTCGAGTGCGAGAGCATCGGCCGTTACGTGCTGGCCTGCCGCTCGCAGGAACTCTCGGTCATCGATCTCGTCAGTTGGCTCTACAGTGGACTGGTCGTGCAGTTGGCCGGGGGGCCCGATCCGCTGTCGGGGGCTCCGGGGGAGTTTGTCGAGGCGATTGCCGAGTCGCTGGAGAGCACCCGGACTGCCGACGGTGGGTACGCGCGGACAACTGAGGGGTCGGCCGGCAGCACGTACCACTCGTTCATGGTCGCCCTGGCTTACGAGTTGCTGGGTCGGTCGGTGCCCGAGCCGAACCGGATGATCCAGTTCGTGTACGATCGCCAGCGGGACGATGGCGGCTTCGTCGAGATCTCGCCGATGAAGCGGAGCGGAACCAACCCGACGGCGGCGGCGGTGGCGCTGCTGGTGATGCTGGGTGGGATGGATGATGAGCTCCGAGACGACGTCGGCGAATTCCTGGGCATCGTCAGGGGAGACGAGGGTGGTTTCCTGGCCAACACGCGGATCCCTTTCAGTGATGGTCTCTCGACCTTCACCGGGCTGTTGACCGTGCAGGACCTGAAATTGGAGGGCGTGTTGAAGCCCGAGCGGGCCGAGGCGTTCATTTCCGGTGAGCTGGAGTTTCCGACCGGCGGGTTTCGCGGCGCGGCGTGGGACACCCAGGCCGATGTCGAGTACACCTTCTACGGCCTGGGCACTCTGGCGTTGCTGTGGCAGTGAACCTCTAGGCGAACAGCCGCAGTTGTCCGGAGCTCGGTATGGGTGGCCGGAAGTCATCGGTCGAGAGTGGTGGGAGCCCCTGGTCGAGCCCGTGGCGGGCGGCGAAGACCTCGAAGGTGGCGCGAATCTGTTCGGCCAGGGGGCCCGTACCTCGCATCCGTCGTCCGAATTGCGTATCGCTGAGCCGGCCGTCTCGCACACTGCGGATCCGTCCCAGCACCCGCTCGGCCGCATCGGGAAGGGTCCGGGAGATCCAGTCGACGAACACGGTTTCGACGGCCAGGGGCAAACGGAGCATCTGCCACGAGGCCGACCGGGCTCCGGCGTCGGCGGCGGCTTCGAGAATCGCCGGGACCTCGCTGTCGGTCAGGCCCGGGATGATCGGTGCCAGCATCACCCGGACGGGGATGCCGGCTTCGGAGAGCGTGGCGACGGTCCGCAGCCGGGCCTCGGGGGAACTGGTGCGGGGTTCGAGCTGTCGGGCGAGGGTGGCATCGAGGGTGGTGAGGCTGATCGAGACGCTGACAGCGCGGTGCCGGTTGAGTTGTTCGAGCAGGTCGAGGTCGCGGACCAGCATTGCGTTCTTGGTGATCAGTTCGATCGGTTGCCGTGCCTCGGCAGCGACCGCCAGGCAACTCCTGGTCAGTTTCAGCGTGCGTTCGACGGGCTGGTAGCAGTCGGTGACGCCCGAGAAGGCGATCGTGCACGGTTCCCATCCCGACCGGTTCAACCAGTCACGGAACAGGTCGGGAGCCTGGTGCTTGACGACGATGCGGGTCTCGAAGTCGAGGCCCGCATCGAATCCGAGAAACTCGTGGCTGGGACGGGCGTAGCAATAGGCGCAGCCGTGTTCGCAGCCCCGGTAGGGATTGAGGCTGTAGGTGAAGGGGATGTCGGGACTGTCGTTGCGGCTGACGATCGAGCGGGACGAGTCGGCGAGGAACTCGGTGCGGGGCCCTCGTCGAGAGACCGGTTCGTCCGATCCGTCACCGGCGGCGGCAGCGGCTTCGGGGTCGGGAACCACTTCGAGTGGAATGAAGCGGTTTTGCGGACGCAGATCGGTGCCGCGGCCGCGGGGTGGTCCGGGTGCCGGATGGTTCACCGTGTCGTCTGGCATGCGGACGAAGTGGTTGCTGTGGTCGGGACGCTTGGAACTGGCTGGGTTGTACCCGATGTCGGAGTGGGGTCAATGGCCTGGAGGTGGGCGGGGGGTTGACTCGGCCGGAGAGATCCGGGTAGATTTCCCGACTGAAGCGGTCCGTTGGAAGCGGGCCGGGATGTTCAGCAGATACCGGGAGAAAACGGAGTTTCCCACACCGCTATTGACGCTCACGACAACTCCGATCGATGAACCCTGATGGTCTTGCACCGCGTGGCTGGTTGATCGTTGCAGGTGAGGCGTGGCATGGGGGCATGAGGCTCGATGCTGATTCGCCGTGACGGCGCAGCGCTGAGGGTTGATGCCCCGGCCAAGCTGAACCTGTTCCTGGAAGTCCTGGGCAGGCGAGAGGATGGGTTTCATGAGTTGGAAACACTCATGGTCACTATCTCGCTGCATGACACTCTGCGTTTCACGGAGGAACCCACACCAGAGATTCGGCTGCGTTGTCATGGCCCGGGTGTCGTCGGTGGGACGGTGCCCCCGGGCGATGACAATCTCGTCGTCCGTGCGGCTCGGCTTCTGCAGGACCATTCGG
>CAUZRQ010000012.1:0-77779 GCA_963582065.1 Planctomycetota bacterium
TTGTTGTTCTACATCCGCGGTGGCGGTTGTGCATGTGAATCAGCGATGCTAACCAATCGTAACCCGTCGTGACCAAGGACCCTAATGATGACCTACCCCCAGATCTTGTACCACTCCTAATGAGAGGATCACCCGGATCTGACTGATCCGGGTGATCCTCTCATTTCCACTGGTACAACGGGAGGGAGTAAGGTCAATCGTGAAAACGTTGCTTTTGTCCGGCGATTCGACGATGGTGTGATCTGCACGTAGAATAGGGACGTGATGCAAGGTCCTCGCAGCAACGCTACCAACCCGCCTCCTGCGATCACGCGGCGTGATCTGTTGCAGACGGGCGGTTTCGCGAGCCTGGCGATGGGGCTCGCGCACCCGGGCACCGCGGACGCGGCGACGGAATCCCGGTCGCCGCAGATCAAATCGTGCATCCTGATCTTCTACTACGGTGGACCGTCACATCTCGACACGTTCGACATGAAGCCCGAGGCTCCTTCGGAAGTCCGCGGGGAATTCCAGCCGATCGCCACGTCGGTGCCCGGCCTGCAGATCGGGGAACACCTGCCTCACACCGCACGCGTCATGCACAAAGTGGCCGTCATTCACGGCATGCAGCACCAGATGCGGGGTCACGATTCGGCTAGTTACGAGGCCTTGACCGGGCGGGTCCCGCCGGTCGGAGACAACCAGAACTTCACGGAACGACCCGATGCGTTCCCCAGCTACGGTGCCAACCTCAGTTACGTGCAGCGAAAGCACGCCTCGCTGATCCCTCATATCTCGCTGCCGTTCGTGATGAACAACAACCTGCAGACGCCCGGCCAGACGGCGGGCTTCCTGGGAACGGAATTTCAACCGCTGTTGATCCAGGGGGACCCGGCGACGTTGACGTATCACGCGGGGGGAGCCCTGAAGGTGCTGGACCTGCCGGTCGGTGTCACGATCGGACGACTGGAATCACGCTGGTCCCTGCTGCGTTCTCTCGACGCACCGCTTCGTCATGACAGTGCCCGCTCGATGGCACTTTACCAGGAGAAGGTCTTCAACCTGCTGCAATCCGGGACCCTCCGCGAAGCACTGAACGTGCAACAGGAAAGCCAGGCCACGCGTGAACGCTACGGTCATGGAGCGGCCGGCGAACCATTTGACGACAATTCCAAGAGCCCGAAGAAGGCGGAACTGGCCATCGCCCGGAATCTCCGCGGCTGGAACCTGCTGCTGGCTCGACGACTCGTCGAGGCGGGCGTCCCCTTCATCAACGTGTATGACTACAAGCAACAGGGCAAGAACTGGGATTCCCACACCGACAACTTCCAATACCTCAAGCAGCACCTGCTTCCCTCGGCCGACCAGGCCTTCGCCGCACTGATCGAGGACCTCGACCAGCGCGGCCTGCTGGAAACAACCCTGGTCATGGCCGTTGGTGAATTCGGCCGAACACCGAAAATCAACAAGAACGCCGGTCGTGACCACTGGCCGAACTGTTACACCGCCCTGATGGCCGGTGGCGGCATCAAGGGGGGCTATGTGTGTGGCGCCAGTGATCGCCTGGGAGCCTACCCGGTCACCAGCCCGGTGCGACCGGCGGATCTGCAGGCCACCATGCTGACACTCTTCGGCATCGACCCCGCCGGCGAAGCCCGCGATGCACTGGGCCAGCCGTTCGCCATCTGCGGCGGCCAACCACTGGAGAGCCTGCTCGGCTAGGGTGCCGAGCACCATTCCGGCACCAGGCGTCCAGCGTGCCGATTCTTCGCGACTCCGTTCTTCACGACCTGTCCATGACAAAGAACCGAACCAGCCATTGCCCGGGGCCGTTCAGTCGGCGCAGGTTCGTGCAGGCCGGAAGCCTGGCACTGGGCGGTTTGTCGTTGACCGACGTCTTGGCCGGCCGGGCCGCTGCCGGAAACGCCAGTAAGGACACGTCGGTCATCCTGGTGTTCCTCAACGGCGGCCCGTCTCAGTTGGAAACCTACGACCTGAAACCCGATATCCCCAGCAGCCATCGCGGCATTTACGAGCCGATCGCAACCAACGTCCCGGGGATCACGATCTGTGACCGGTTCCCCCTTCAAGCCAAGCTGGCCGACAAGTTCTCCCTGGTGCGATCGCTCCACCACAACATGGACAGTCACAGTGACGGTGGCATCACCGTGCTGACCGGCAGAAGTCCGCGGAAGCCGGATCCGACATCGCGATCCAAGAGCAAACACCCCGACTTCGGCTCGATCGCCAGCAAGGTCCGTGGCATGGCGCGGCATGCCATTCCTCCCTACGTGGCTGTGCCACAACAGCTCTACATGACCCGTGCCGGTTACCTGGGGCTGCATCACGGGGCCTTCGGTATCGGTGACCCGTCGGCGAAGGACTACTCACCACCTCAATGGGCGAACGTAAGCCGGCAGAGCGGGGAGGCCCTCCGAAACCGCCGGCCGCTGCTGGAACAGCTGGACCGGTTCCATGACGGGGCGGATCAGAGGGGCAGCCTGCAAGGGACGAAGGAGTTCCGCGACCTGGCATTCCAGCTGCTGACCAGTTCGAAGACAGGCCGCGCCTTTGACATCGCCCGGGAAGACGACAAGCTGCGGGACCGCTACGGGCGCAATCAGTGGGGCCAGGGATGCCTGATGGCCCGCCGGCTGGCCGAGGCCGGAACCTCGGTGGTCACCGTTTACCTGGATCGGCTCAAGCATCTTCCCTACATCGTCTCCAACTGGGACGACCATCCGGGGGCTGACGGGCGTCCCGGTCACTATGCACAGTACCTGTCGGTTCGCATGCCGTATCTCGATCAATGCCTTTCGGCGTTGATCGAGGATGTCTTCGACAGGGGATTGGACAAGCGGATCATGGTGGTGGCGGTCGGCGAGTTCGGCCGGACACCGCGGATCAGCCAGGTGGGTGACAACACCGGCCGGGATCACTGGCCGCAGGCCTACTCAGCACTGATTTCCGGCGGCGGACTGAAGATGGGCCAGGTGGTCGGCGCCACGAACTCGAAGGCCGAGTACCCCACCGAACGGCCGTTCACGCCGCAGCACCTGCTGGCGACCATCTACCACCACCTCGGGATCGACACCGAGATGACCCACCAGGATTTCGCCGGTCGTCCGATCGCAATCCTGGACAATGGGCAACCGATTCGGGAACTGATCTGAACCGATCGCCCGACGAGAGCCTCGCCGGAAGTCGGACCGGTTGTGACCGCCCGCGTCCACCGGGTAATGTTGGCGAAACACCCCCGTCGACAGAGCCCCGGACTCACCTCATGCGTGGACATTGCTGCCCGATCCTGGTCGCGGTTCTTCTGCTGGCACCGTCATCCCCAAGCCGGGCCGAGAAGCCGGTCCGTCAGCGGCGGATTCTCGTCAACTACGATGGCGGTTCCACCCTGTACTCGCGGAAGGGCAGCCAGGGACCGGTCCGTCTCACCGCCAAAGATCTCAGGGAGGCCATCCGCGAGGTGTCCTTCCAGGGGAGCCAGGTCGATACGGTCCTGCTGTGCGTCAACGCCCAGGTGATGTACTACCCGACCAAGGTCGGCACCATGCTGGGCAGCCTGGCCACGCCCGAGCAGAAGAAGAAATGGCCCGCGAACACTCGCCAGTGGATCGCCAACCTCAACCACTTCATCAAGCAGGGCGTCGACCCCTGGGCGGTGATGGTGGCGGAAGCGAAACGGCAGAAACGGGAGGTCCTGCTCTCGTTCCGCATGAACGACGGCCATGACGGGACTCACCTCGAAACACGCTTTTGGCGCGCCCACAAGGAGTTCCACTGTTTCGATCCCGACCAGGGCCACACGCTCGATTACGGTCACAAGGAAGTCCGCGACCACATGTTCCTGCTGATCCAGGAGGCCGTCCGCCGCTACGACTGCGACGGCATCGAGCTCGACTTCAACCGCTTTCCGATCCTGTTCAAGGGGGGCACGACAACCGAGCGGATCGCCAAGATGAACGGGTTCGTGCGCCGCCTCCGCGCGATGCTTGATGCCGAGGGCAAGAAACGGAAACGCCACCTGGTGATGGGAGTCCGGCCCCCGACGGACAACTACGACGTCCCGGCGACCTACCAGGGGTCCCGCAAGGTGGGCTGCGACCCGGTCGCCTGGGCCAAAAACGGCTGGATCGATTTCGTGACGGTCTCGCGGTTTCTCAGTGTCACGTTCGATCTTCCCGTCGCACCATGGAAGAAGCTGATCACCGAGGTCCCCATCTACGGCTGCATCGAGATCGTCGACAAGAAAAACGGTGCCGCACTGACGCCCCGTCAGTACCGCCGCGCGGCCCGGCACATCTGGAGCGAAAAGGCCGACGGGATCTACCTGTTCAATTTTCTGATCACCCGTGAAGGCTCGACCGAGCCGGCCTTCGAGGTCCTCAACCAGATCGGAAGCCCCGACGTCGTTGAGTAGGCGATGACGGAGGAGACGGCCCGGCGGCGGGATGCGGCAAACACCTCAGGTCCGAGTCCCTTTTCCGCGACTTGTGCCTGGTGTCGGCTGCGCCGCAACCGGTGGCACGCCCCCTCGTCCATCTCATCCCCGCTCCACCGAGCGATTCCGAACAGGGGGGTTCAGGTCCGGCCACCGACCGGTATAATTGGTTGATTCGGGAGCGGCACCGACATTGTCGATGCCCCCCGCTTTTGAGTCGTGTTCTGACACAGATTCCTTGTCCAAAAAGGAGGATGTGCCATGAGAGTCTCGAGAGTGATGAATGCGTGTCGCAGCTTGACGTTGGTCGCGCTGGCAGGCTGCCTGGCCACCACGGCCGTCGCCGCCTCCAAGAAGTCCGCGGAGTACGAGCGACGAAAAGTCGAGAGTGTCCGGAAGACCTTCCTGAAAGCACGAACAAACGGGACAGCCAAGAAGCGTAACCGGTTTGCCTCGTCCTACCTGACCGATCCGGCACTCGACGAGCTCGTCAGAGGATTCCCCAACCTGGAGTTTCTGTCAGCGTATTGTCACGGAAACGTGACCGATGCCGGGGTTGCGCGTGTCTGCAAGCTGAAGAAAATCAAGACCCTGTACCTCAATGGAAATCGAATCACCGACGCCGGACTCAAGTCTCTTTCCACCGTCAAGGGTCTCGAGAATCTCAGGCTCAGGAGCTCCGGGATCGGAGATGCGGGTCTGCAGCACTTGAAGTCACTCAAGAAACTGCGATCGCTGCGGCTCTCAAACACGAAGGTGACTGCCGGCGGACTACAGCGATTGCGGGCACAGTTGCCCAACTGCAAGATCACCAGCAGTTCGCTGCCGCAAGCTAGTGATTGAACAGAAACTCGCGGCTGTTCAACAACGCCCACAGCAGATCTTCTCTGGCCGAGAACCTCGACCAGGTCGGGAGCCCCGACGTCGTCGAACAGGCGATGACCAAGTGGACCGTCCTCCGGTGCCTGAAGTCGTCTGAACAGTTCCGGATTCAGCCCGTCTTCTTCGCGTGAATCGGACGGAAGTCGGGGACCGGAGCGACCACGCCGGTTGCCGCCTGCCGCCGGACTGTCGCAGGCGCGTTGCCCAGCAGCTTGTACAGGGGCTGGCCATTGCAGACATGATGTGGGCGATCGGCAAGGTCTCGGAAGGTCGCGTTGTGCCCGATTCCCAGCAGGTGGAAGATGGTGGCCGCCAGTTCCTGGGGCAGCACGCGTCCGCTGTGTGGCTGCGCGCCACTGGCATCACTCGACCCGTACACCTGGCCACCGGAAATGCCGGCCCCGGCCAGTGCGCAACTGAACACCGGGCCCCAGTGATCGCGACCACCCGCGGGATTGAATTTCGGGGTTCGTCCGAATTCGCCCACCGCCACGACCAGCGTCTCGTCGAGCAGTCCACGGTCGGCGAGATCTTCAATCAGTGCCGTGAAACCAACATCGAACTGGGGGCAGAGGACGTTCTTCACACGATTGTTGTTGTCGGCATGGGTGTCCCACATCGGACGGTTCGAGCTGAGATCCCCGGGCTCTCTCGGCCACTGCACGTGAACAAACCGCACGCCGGCCTCGATCAACCGCCGGGCCAGCAGCACGCTCTGCCCCCACTTGCCACGACCGTACCGGTCACGCAGCTTGGCCGGCTCCTGCTTGATGGAGAATGCCGAACGAGCCTTCCCGTTGGAGAGAATTCCGAACGCTTCGCGGCAGTGACGGTCGAAATCACGTACGGCGTCGAAACGCTCCACTTCACGGAAGTGACCGTCGATCTGGTCCAGCAGCGAGGAACGGCCCGAGAGGCGAAGCGGTGACACATCTGCCGGAAGCTGGAATTCCCTGATGGCAAACCCGGGGGTCTGTGGATCGCACGTGAATCGCTCGGGGTTGGCGTGCGCACCCAGGAACCCACCGCTCTGACCCGAAATCAGCACTCCCGGGTTGGCCACGATCGGCTCGGGCAACCACACGAAGCTGAACGGAATCTTCTCGCTGGGCTTCAACATCTTCACGATCGACCCCAGGTTGGGCCAATCGGTGGGTTGAATCGTCCGCGCGTTGGGTCCCTGGTACTTGTACCCCGTCAGCACCCAGTACCCGCTGGTGGAATGGGTGTTGTCGTTGGTCGACATGGCGCGACAGATAGCCAGTTGGTCGGCCATCCTTGCCGTCCGCGGCAGCAGTTCCGAGAACTGGATTCCGGGAATGTTGGTGTGAATGGGACCGAATGCGCCGCGGACCGCTGCGGGTGCGTCGGGCTTCGGATCGAAGGTCTCGTGTTGGGGCGGACCACCACCCAGGTACAGGTAGATGACGTTCTTGGCCCGTCCGAACGTCGGATCGGCAGTGTTGCCCACCGTGTCCTGTTCCTGGGCCGCCAGGAATCCAGGCAGCGAGAGACCGAGGGTGTTGAGCCCGCCGATGCGCAACCACTCTCGTCGTCCCATTGCGGAACGCGCGGTGTCACGAATCGACAACATCGACGAACTCCAGGATCAAACAGCACCGGCAGACACGTGGTCGCCCGCCGGGGGACTCACAGACAGGACTATACTCCGATCCGGCGACCTGCCACCAGCAGCATCGTCGACGGTCGGCTTCCGGTGCCTTTACCTAGTGGTTGAACAGGAACTCGCGGCTGTTCAACAGCGCCCACAGCAGATCTTCCAGGCCCTCACGGGGCTTGGGGGCGCGGGTGATGATCTTCCGGCACTGGACGAGTTCGTCGGGAGTGGGAACCCGGCTGTAGGCGGACAGGTAAAGCTGGTGGATGGCTCGCCGGGCACCCGCTTCTTTCTCGAGGGTTCCGGAACCGGTGAGTTTCGAGATCCGCCCGGTCTTGTCGGCCAGTTTTCGGCTGAGCAACTCGCCGTTGGCAATGTGCAGGACCTGGGCAAGGTTGGGTTCGGCAGTGCGTTCGCACTCGCAGGCAATGGCGCGTTGTGGTCGACCCAGGGTGTCGAGGAAGTAGGAGTTGAAGTTCGGATCGGGAAGCTCGATGGCCCGGGTGCCCAGGGGCACGCCGCCAAATGGCTCGTGGGTCCCACAGGCGGAATCGATAGCGTCGAGCAAGACCTCGGCCGGCAGCCGCTTGATGTTGTAGTGCGGGTAGAAGCGGCGATCCCCCGCGTTTTCGGGGAGGCCATTCGAACTGAGCTGGTAGACCCGGGACCTCATGATCGACCGCATCAGCTTGCGGAGGTCGAATTTGCTCTCGACCAGGTGATCACCAAGGGCATCGAGAAGTTCGGGATTCGACGCGGGATTGGTCGCCCGCATGTCATCGACGGGCTCGACGAGCCCCGACCCCATGTAATACGACCAGATGCGGTTGACGATGTTGCGAGAGAACAGCTTGTTGTCCTTGGCCGTGAGCCAGTCGGCCAGCGGTCGTCGCAGGTCACGGATCCCCTTGACGTCAATCGGCTTGCCCAAGAGCGGCGTGGGAGCCATCGTCTTGCCCAGTCGTGGATGAGCAATCGACCCCGAATTTCTGAGGATGACGATCGGTTCACCGGCGAGCTGGTCGAACTTGCTGTTGTTCTTGATTCCGACCCGCGTGAAGAAGGCAGCCAGCCCGTAGTAGTCCGCCTGGCTGTAGACCTCGTACGGATGATGGTGACAACGGGCGCATTGAATTCGAACACCAAGAAACACCTGGGCGGTGGTCTCGGCAAGATCGGTCGGCTTGCGAGAGATGCGAAAGAAATTGGCCGGGCCGTTCTTCAGCGTCGACCCCCGGGCCGTGATGATCTCGCGGACGAACTGGTCGACGGGCATGTTCTCTCGCAACGACCGCCTGATCCAGTTGGACAGGCTCCACATGCCGCCCACGCCGGTCTGTTTGCGGTTGTTCCGCAGCAGGTCGCCCCACTTCAACGCCCAGTAGGCACTCCACGACTCGACGTGCAGATCACGCTTCGGATCTCCGGTGAGGCCCAGAAGTTCGTCGACAAGCTGGTCCCGCTTGTCGGGCCGGGTCGACTTGAGGAACGCCTCGACTTTCTCAGTCGTGGGCAGGGTCCCGATGGAATCGAGATACGCTCGGCGGACAAATTCGGCGTCGGTGCAGAGCGTTGACGGGCGGATGCCAAGCCGTTTCCAGCGGGCCATGACATGTTGGTCGATGAAGTTGTTCGGCTGAAATCCGGCAAGATCGACCTTGTCCCTGAACGGGGACATCACCTGCGAGACTTTTGCCTGGCCACCGTAGCGAACCATCACGGCGGCCTGGCCTTTTCCGACAGCCGTGATGTAACCGTCCTCGGTGACCGTTGCGACTCCCTCGTTGAGAGCGTCGTACCGGGCGGTGCGGGTGACGTCTCGCGTGGTCTTGTCGCTGTAACGGGCCACGACTCGCAACTGCTGGCCCTGGTCAACGCGGTAGTCGCGTTCTTTCGGCTCAAGAGCCAGTCCGACAACCACGGGCTCGTCGGCAACCGGTGCGGGGACGCCGGCATTCAACCACGCGACAAGGACCTGGTGATCATAGGAACCGTGCCGGAATCTCCTGCCGCCACCGTGCCCGATCTCCAGCATCGCCTTGTTGAGTATCAGGCTGTCCTCGGGCTTCAACAGCGAAACCCGTCTCCTCAGCTCATCACGAACAATTGGTGCGTAGTCCCGTTCGGGAGCGAACCCGAGAAGCGAAAGCTTGAAGCCGCCCTTGCCGAACTGTGCACCGTGACAGGTTCCCTGGTTGCATCCGGACCGGCTGAGAACGGGCATCACATCGCGGGTGAAACTGACCTGGGCCCGTGGCAGGAAGTCGCTGACGGTCACGGGAATCTCAACCGACCGGGTTCCGTGCCGCACGAGGATCTTTCCGGTTCCCGATGCCAGGGGAACAACGGCCCCCGTCTTCGAAACCGACGCCACTCCACCATCGCTGATGCTGTAGGAAACATCACGGGTGAGATCCAGAGACCGGCCACGCTCGTCGGATCCGGTCACCTGCAATTGCAGCCGGGCGAGGTTTCCAACCAGCCTGGCGTGCTGCGGTTGGACGCGGAACGACCCGGGAGAATTCTCCGCATGGACGCCAACTTCTCCAACGGATATCATGGCCAGCAGGACGATGCTGCCTGGTAGAGACCAGGTCCGAAATGCAACAGTCCAAGCCATGAGACCCCCCTTCGACCGAAAATCGACACGACCACGTCGTGTGACCCGATTTCTCCAGTAGCGGGGAGTGTGGAGCGGATTTCGGAGCAGCACAAACCACCTACACCGGAAATTCGAGTGTATCGGCTCAATTCACGGTCTTCAACAACAAGTTGAGAGTCGTGTTGAGTCCGGACCATGTTCAACAGTTGCTTCCAAATAAGAGGTGATCTGCCGTGTTGAATCTCTTTGCTGAACAAAGCAGCGACTGCGAATCAACCCGGCGGCACTTCATGTTGCAGGTTGGTTCCCTGGGTGGACTGGGGCTCTCGCTGGAAACACTGCTGCGTGCCGAGGCGGACGGGTCCGCGAAGAACAAGTCGCAGGCCGCGGACGTCAACTGCATCCTGATCTGGACGCGGGGCGGAACCAGTCACCACGAAAGCACCGACCCGAAGCCCGAAGCCAAGTCGGAGGTGCGGGGCGAGTTCGGCGTGATTGACACCGCGTTGCCGGGAATCCAGTTCACCGACAAGATGTCCCACTTCGCGAAACACCTCAAGCAGTTCTCGGTGATGCGGAACCTCAATCCGCAGAATGCCGGCCACGGCGTTGCCGACGCCATCATGATGTCGGGCAAGAAGCTCAACCCGTCGATCACCTATCCCTGCTTCGGTTCCGTCCTGGCCAAGGAGAAGGGACCCCGAACCAACCTGCCGCCGTTCATCCAGATCGGCACACAGGTCGACCGTGTCCACGGTGGTGGAACGGCGGGGTACCTGGGAATCCGCTACAACCCGTTCGAGTTGCCCGGTGATCCCAACAAGAAGGACTTCACCGTCCGCGACGTGACCCTGCCGGGCGGAGTGAGCCTGGCCCGCGTCAGCCGGCGACGGCAGGCGCTGGCGGCCATCGATCTTCTGCAGCGAGGCGTCGAGAAGCAGCCGGCTGCGCTCTCGGCCATCGACGGCTACTACCAGAACGCCTTCAGCATGATCACCTCGCCGGCAACCCAGAAGGCGTTCGACCTGAACAAGGAAAGTGCCCAGACGCGGGACAAGTTCGGGCGAACCAATCTTGGCCAGAGTTGTCTGCTGGCCCGTCGGCTGATCGAAGCCGGCTCGCGATTCGTGACGGTGTCGAGTCCGAGCTGGGACACTCACGTCAACAACTTTTCGAGACTCAGGCACCTGCTGCCGCCGCTGGACCAGGCGTTCCCGGCGCTGATCCTGGACCTGAAAGAGCGTGGGTTGCTCGAGTCGACACTGGTCGTCTGGATGACCGACTTCGGCCGGACACCGCTGATCAACTCGGCAGCGGGCCGGGACCACTGGCCCACGGCCGGGCCGATCTGTTTTGCCGGTGCGGGCACTCCCCCCGGCAGGGTGATCGGAAAAACCGACGCGACGGGCGCGCGGCCGGTCGGAAAAGAGTATTACTCGAACGACATCGCCGCGACGATTTACGCGAAACTCGGGATCCCCCTGGACACCCTGCACGTCACCGGAGACGGACGACCGGTGCAGGTCTGCGACGGCAACGTCATCCCGGAGTTGATGAGCTAGCAGCCGGCAGCTCCGACCGCCACCAGCAGCTTCTCTCGGAACGGTCCGCCATGACACCTCGCCGCCTGTCCCGTGCTCTTGCCGCCCTGTGCCTTTTGGTGACACCGCTCCAGGCGGAGTCCACCATCGGCTTCCGACAGCTGTGTTCGACGACGCCCGTGGCCGTCCAGCGGGGCAAGAAGACGACGATCAACGTCCGCTCCAACTACACGCTCGACGGATCGTACAAGGTGCTGTTCGACCAGCCCGGCATCAAGATGAAGCTGCTGGAGACGAAGCCGAAACCGGCACCTCACCAGGGACGAGGCACACCCGGCACGCCGTTTCGCTTCGAAGCCGACGTTCCGGCCAACCAGCCACTGGGCATTTACGAGTTCCGCATTGCGACCAAAACCGCCGTCTCCAGTGTCTCGCACCTGCTGGTGACCAGTTACCCGGTGGTCGACGAATCGAAAGACGAGAACGGTTCGACCGCTACCGCCCAGAAAGTGTCGTTTCCGGTCGCCATCTGCGGCATGTGTGGAAATGCCGAAGACGTCGACTACTACCAGTTCACCGGAAAGGCCGGACAGGAAGTCACGATCAACATCTACGCCCAGCGGGTGACCAAGGCTGTTCACAGCATGCAGTCCGGGGGCAGCGGCGGCAGCGTGATGTACCTGATGGACTCGAT
The DNA here is from genome assembly GCA_963582065.1 of Planctomycetota bacterium. Classification (GTDB taxonomy): domain Bacteria; phylum Planctomycetota; class Planctomycetia; order Planctomycetales; family Planctomycetaceae; genus UBA8437. Next base: position 11,770 of record CAUZRQ010000012.1, read on the forward strand.
CCTGACGCTCCGCAGGGCCAACGGACAGGTCCTGGCCGAGAACGACAACTTCGTCGGCGGCGATTCTTTCCTGACGTTCAAGCTCCCCGAAGATGGCAGCTATTTCCTGGAAGTTCGCGACACCCGTTTCATCGGCAACCCCAAGTACGTTTACTGCGTGGAGATTGCCGATCGGCCGTTCGCCCATGCGTTCTTTCCCATGGCCGTTCAACGGGGAAAGACAACCGAGGCGGCGGTCGTCGGACACAACCTGGGGGGACTCGAAAAAACCACGTTGCGTTCCGCCGCCGACGAGTCCATCGGGTGGAAGCGGATCTCGGTCAAGACGCCCCGCGGCCAAACGAACCCCGTGCAGGTGCTGGTGAGCGACCATCCCCAGTTGATCGCCAGCGGGAACCACTCGATGGACAAGGCGTTCCCGCTGTCGCTGCCGGTGGGAGCCAACGCACGATTCTCCAAGCCCGATGAAGTGCACTACTACTCCTTCGAGGCCAAGAAAAACCAGTACTACCTGTTTGAAATCGAGTCGGACCGACGTGATCTGCCGCTGGACAGCGTGATCGACGTATTTGATTCGTCCGGAAAGAAAGTGGCGGATGTCGACGACGGGTACTACACCAAGGACGCCAAGCTGCAATTCAAGGCGCCCGCGGACGGCAAGTTTTTTGTGTCGGTGCGAGATCTCCACAACCGGGGCGGAGAGCGGTTCATCTACAACCTGCGGGCCAAACCAGCGACTCCCGAATTCGAACTGCACGGCAAGTACTACTACGCTCAACTCGCGCCCGGCACACGCATGATCTGGTTTGTCGACCTGAGCCGGCAGAACGGCTTCACCGGTCCGGTCGAACTGAAAGTCGAGGGGCTCCCCGAAGGGGTCACAGCCACTCCCGTCACAATCCCGTCCGGACTGACGCGTGCAGCGGTCATCCTGTCGGCCAAGTCCGACGCCAAGATCGATGCTCGCCTGGTGCGTCTCTACGGAAAAGCGGTCTTTCCCGATGCCAACGGCAAGCCACGCGACCTGGTCCGGTACGCCCATGTCACCTGCGAATTGCAGGTGTCGGGAGGATCCCAGGCACGCCGGCCAATCAACACACAGATTGTCGGCGTCACCAATCCGCTCGACATCGTCGAATTCGAAGCCACGCCAAGCAAGATCACGCTTCGCCCGGGAGAGAAAGTTGAGATCAAGGTCCGCGTCAAACGGAGCAAGGAGTTCACCGGGCCGATCCAACTGGCGATGCCCTTCCTCTATGGCAACTCGATCATTGCCGACCAATTGCCCCCCGGCGTGACCATGTCGTCGGACAGCAAGGCGAGGCTGACGGGAACAACGGTGGAAGGAACGATCGTTCTCGAGGCGGCCACCGGCGACAGTGCCCCGAAGCCCCTGAAGCGGTTCCCGATCGCCGTCATGGGACGGATCTCGATGTCGTTTTCGATCAGCACGAATTACGCATCGAACCCGATCCACCTGACGATCCTGGGCGCCGACTCCAAGGCCGCTCGCTGAGAACACGATCCGGATCGATCGGTCTCAGCCCCTGTTGCTGAACGGTGCTCGGCAAGCCCGACAGGCACGATCGGTATGGACACTGTCGACGATCAATGACTCACGCGGACTGACCAGCTCATGAAATGCCGTTCGAATCCCCATCGGACCCGTGACATTCGACATGCGAGTTCGGCGGGCGTCGGGTGGCACCGCATGCTGGGGCTTGTGACCATCGCGGTGTCACTCACCGGCACCGTCGCGACCGCCCAGCCGTCGCTGAAGGTCAAAACACTCGGAGTGTCGTTCCCTCAGCGGGATCCCACACAGTCGGTCTACGAGTTCGTCAGTTATGCCGGCAACCACGGATCGAACATGTTCCGGATTCGGTTCGAGGAGCTCAAGGACGACATCTTCTCGAACTTTGAACTGGGCCTGTCCTCCGACCACGGACGGAACTGGTCGGACGTGGAGAGGTGGAAGGCCACCCCACCCGGACCGGACGGACGGCTGCGGCGGCTGTTCATTTATGGCAGTTTCTTCGATCCAAAAAATGGTCGGCTGGTGTTGATGGGCAACGAAGGGACACTGCGAAACGACCATCCGCTCGACGGGCAGACCAACTACTACCCGATCTACCGGGTCTCCCAGGATGGCGGCCGCACCTGGTTGTTCGAAGAACGTGTGATTCAATCCGGGAAAACTTACACGAAAGAACATCCGTTCGAGGGAGTGCGGGTGGGCTCCAATTCCCTGACGGTGTCCAACGCGCTCACGTCCCGATCCGACGGCGCCGTGGTCGTCCCTGTACAGATCAGCCATGCCGGTCCGGATGGAAAGCTCTTTCGACCACCGGGTGCCTACACGTACCTGGATGCAGCGGTGCTGATCGGCAACTGGCGCAAGGACGGCCGGCTGGAGTGGCAGCTCAGTCAGCGGTTGAACCTGCCGCCCGAAAAATCACTGAGAGGGATCTTCGAACCAACGGTTGTGGAAATGCCGGACGGACGAATGCTGATGGTCTGCCGCACCAACAGCGGTCGGAAGTGGTTCAGCGTCTCCCGCAACGGAGGCCTGTCCTGGACAAAACCCGATGTCTGGCGCTACACCGACGGGACGTTGTTCTTTTCACCCAGTAGTATCTCGCGACTGGTTCGCCATTCCACGGGAGCCTACTTCTGGATCGGCAACATTTCCCCGGAGCACCCGCGAGGAAACGCGCCACGTTATCCCCTGGTGATCGGTCGTGTTGACCCAAAGTCACTGCGTTTGATCCGTGAAAGCGTCACGACCATCGACTCCCGCGGAACGGGCGACCCTGCAGGGCTGCAACTGTCCAATTTCTGTGTTCACGAAGATCGACAGACGCGGAACTTGATCGTGCGCGTCACCCGGTGGGACGGAAAGCCAAGTGGCAAGGGCCCGGTCACCGGCAGCGTGTTCGCGTTTGCGATCAGCCTCTAACGGACTGAATTGCCGGAGGAACATCGATGAAGCTCACGAAGTTCGCCTGTGCCGCCGCGCTCCTTTTCGTCACACCGGTCGTGTTGTCCGGATGTGGCGAGATTGACGTGAAGATCGAGATCAATCCCACGGACGCCGAGGGACACGACCGCGAAAGTTCCGTGGATATTGATTTCGCGATCGAGGGTGATGCCAAGAAGCCTTAGGCTGAATCGAGCGGGTCGGTTCAGAGTGAGCTTGACGCACGGCTAGTCCAGGAAAATCACGGCGCGATAGCCACCCTCACGCCACTCCCTGGCCACGAACCGAATCGTGCGGCCCTCGATATTCACCGACTCGCCAACCTCCAGATGTGCATCGTTGACGTGAGTCGTAGACGGTGTCATGTCGACGAGTTTTCCGACCATCCCGGGCTGGTTGTCCAACCGAACCAGCAACCCGCCGGCCTCCTCTCCGTAGGCCATCTCGTCGCTGATGAGTTCCAGCCACACGGGTGTGCCCTGCTCGGTGGCTACGCGAATCGCTCCCTCTTCCCCCACGGTGTATAGACCGGGCCGCCTGGCCAACGTGGACTGGTCTTCGTCCACCCAACCGGAGAAGTACCGGTAACTGAAACCGATGTGTCCCGGAGAGAGGGTGGTACGTTTCAGCCCGTAACCCATCATCTCGTACGGGTCACCGTCCCAGTGAGTCACTTTCAGGCTCTCGACGCTGGCACTGCAGGCGTGGTTGTACCACATCAACGCGTGGCCGATTTCGTGAGCGAACGACGGGCCACGGTTGTACAGGCCCTTGTTCATGAACACGTCCGAGTGGAGTCGCTTTCCCTTGGGACGACGGCCGGTCGTTCCAATGTTGAAGGGCTTCCGGTTGGTATCCCCGGGAAGAAAATACGCGATGACATCGTAGCGACCGAGGTTGTAGGTTCCGCGAAGGGCATCGTGAACCGCAGCGGCCACGGCGTCCTGGTTTTTCCAGTAGCGGTCCGCATCGCCGGGCAACTACACCACTCCGGGCACCACCTCGGGCACCACCTCGGGCACCACCTCGGGCACCAGGTTCATCAACGAATTCGACGATTCCGCGTACAGGGCGGCCGTGTCTTCCGAGACGCCCTCCAGTTTTTTGTGGGTCAATCGGGTCGGCCTCAGACTGCTGTGGTGCACCCGGATCACCAACATGGAGAAGTCGCCAACACGAACGACCGGCTCTCTCGGCTCCTGGATTCGAGGGAAGGGCCTCTGGCGGTCGGGATTCTCCAGGATCTCAAGGACCAGGTCCAGGATTGCGTCGTCCGAGTTTGAGTCGAAGGACTCAACCAGCTCCGCCCGTTCGTAGTCGCCGCGAACACCGCGTTCCTCGGGCCTTACGGTGGGTGACGACGCCACGGCCATCGACAACACGGCAACACGGCAACACGGCAACACGGCAACACAAACAAGTAGTTTCAAGGGCCTCATCATGATCTCACGCCTCTTCAAACAGGAACGGGCTACCGCCGAATAGTCTCGTGCCTCGCTGAAGAGAGGCGACTTCGGTGAATGGCTATATTTGCAAGTGGTGTACCAGAGTTGTCACCACCGACCGTCGGTCACCGCTGGTAATACACAAAGCAATATCAGTCAGTGCTTTACGTAAGACGCTTGACCGGAAAACAGCGACGAATGGTCATTGCGAGACCGAAATCGGACTTCGTTGACCTGACGACAAGTGTTTCATTCTGAAACACGCCCAATTGAGCGTTTCATCCCGTTTTCCTCCACCGACGGAGAGGAATGGGAGTTTCCCGATTCAGTGCCTCTTCCCCCGACCAAAGCCGGTGCGAGGGGACCGGATCCATCGATCAACGGTCGAGAGCGGCCGCGCCGATAGCCCGGATGGCCGCGTGGGTGTCGATGGGCAGCGGCCGGAGTGCGGCGTCACTTCGAAATACGGAATTCGTCGATCAGGTTGCCGTTGAGATCGACTTGCCGAAGAGCCAGGTGGTCGTCGTTGATCCGCAGGTCGGTGAACTGGTTGACGCTGGCGTTGTACTTGACCGTGAACGGCTGCCAGGTCTTCGGATTGTCGGTCTGCTCCGGACTGTGCAGGCCGGCGTTGCCACCCCCACCGGTCGTGATGTAGAGGATGCCGTCGGGCTTTGTCTTTGTCTTGCCGTCGAAGGTCCTGTCGAGTTCAAACTTGCCGGGGATCTCGTACCCCGCGGCACGAACCGGACCGTCCAGCTTGTTGGTCGGCGTAAACCGCAGCGGGTAGGTGACCTGGTACGAGTGTGCGTAGCCACAGAAGACGATATCCACGCCGGTATCCTGCAGAATGTCCACGATCACCCGCATCTTCTGCGTGTGCGGGTAGGCCGTGGACGAGTTGAACGGCGGCAGGTACGAACTGACGAACTTCCAGGTCGCATCGGTCGATTCCAGGTCCTTGCGCAACCACTTGCGGAGCATCGGGTCATTCCAGTTGATGTGCGGGTTCCAGGTGTCGAGCACGGTCCAGTGCGAGTCGCCATAGTCGAACGAGTAGTTGGCCATCCGCGGGTAGCGATCTCCTGTTGCGGCAAACGCGGCGGCTCGCCGCTTCTGGTTGTTGCCAAGCGGGAAGGCATTGGCACTACCCTCGTCCCCGACTGGACCGTTCAGCGGAAACGACCAGTACATGTAGAAGGCGAATCCATCCGCGTAGTCATCCAGCGTCGCGCCGGTATCGTGTTGACCGAGTCCCCCGAGAAACGGAACGGATCGCAGCAGCGGCGCGCCCGATTCGGGAGCAGCGGTGTCCGGACTGTATGCCGGCCAAAACGACGACCGGTACTCCGAGATTCGGCCGTTGCTGTAGACCAGGTCACCGGGAATCAGAACGAAATCCGGATCGATTCGCGCCGCCTGAAACGCGACCCGCTTCTGTTGCGGACTGCCTGTTCCGCAGTCCCCCATCACGACACAGCGGACCGACTGCGACCTGCTCTTGCGGGCTCGCCCGGTGGACGCGAACACGGTGTTGCCGTTGCGTCGCACGCGGTATTCGAACTCGCCACCCGGAGCGAGGCCCGTCAACGTCGCGCGAAACACCGAATGCGGTGCAATCCCGCTGACAGCAACCGAAGCGATCTTCGGGGCACCCGCCTCGATCCACTTTCGTTTCCGCCCGGTGCGGAACTCGACAACCCACTTGCCCTCGTCATTCCCGGTTTGCCACGAGACGACCATCTGCTCGGCCTTGAGAAGCCGCGGTGCATCGCCGAGCTGCAGGTACGGCTTGACCACGAACAGATCCTCCGGCTTCTCACCGTCCGCCTGTGACAGCGGCGCCAGTGCCAGCACTCCCGCACCTGCCCGCAGGACATCACGCCGGCTCAACTCCGACTGCGACTCGATCGTTTCAGGGCCGGACATTGGGCAGACTCCTGGAGTGGTTCTGGTTGGCTTCGTGTTGATCAATCAGAAGGTCACAGAGTATTCCAGGCGGCCCCGTCTGTCGCCGGAGACTCTCCCCCCCAGGATCGTGTTTCCACAATATGCCCGGATCATCTCCAAGGTTCAAACACCTGGCTCCGAGACCGCACCTCGTCAATGGCCCTCGGCGGAGGTCATCCGCTGCAGCCTCAAGCCTGACGCCGGGGTTTGGATCCGGCGGGTTGAACGCAGGGGCGAGCTGTGGGACATTCGGAATTTGCGAAGAACGGTGACTGGAGACACGCGATGGGAACACAGGGGGCGATCATCTTCATTGGCGTGGCGGTTGCCCTCGCCGTGACGGCGTGGGGAGCATTCAGGTCACGACGGTCGATTGCGATTGCCGTTGTGGCTTTGCTTGTGACCGTGCTGGCTGCGGGATGTGGCTGGTACGCCTTTGCCGAGAGCCGGTCGCTGCCCTGGACAATCGGATACGGCGTTGTTGCCCTGTTGTCACTAGGTGTGGGAATCAGACACCTTCGCAGCGAGGGAGACCGGGGGGGGCGAGATTCGAACCGGGCCGGTTGAACGGACTGGACGGAATCGTGATACACAACGTCTATTGCACAGCCGACGTCCAGCGGGCATGTCCCCGGCGTTTCACGGCAGCACCTTCGCCTGTCGGCTACAGTATCAATGCGATCGGTGACCTGTCTCCATTTCTTCGGGCGATACGGGGCAGACGGGCACCGTGCTCACACGATTGAATCCGCGGCATCACGGCCACGGCATTCAGGAAACGCGCCCCGGACAGGACACGCAACATGGGTTCACGCAAGGTCATCATCACCTGTGCCGTTACCGGTTCGATCCACACCCCGAGCATGTCACCACACCTGCCGGTGACACCCGAGGAGATTGGTGAAAACGCGGTGGCCGCTGCCAACGCGGGCGCCAGCATTCTTCACCTGCACGCCCGGGACCCCGACGACGGTCGGCCCACCCCCGATCCAGACGTGTTTCGCCGGTTTCTGCCGAAAATCAAGGCCGAGACCGATGCGGTCATCAACGTGACAACCGGCGGTGGCCACAACATGACGATCGACGAGAGACTGGAGGGGCCGCTCTCACTGCAACCGGAAATGAGTTCGCTGAACATGGGCTCGATGAACTTCGGCCTGTTCCCGGCTCTCGATCGATTCCAGGAGTGGCAGCACGACTGGGAACCGGCCTACCTGGAGGCCACCCGAGGGGGCATCTTCCGCAACACGTTCAGTGATATCGAGGCGATCCTGGAACGCCTCGGCAAGGGGTGTGGGACCCGTTTCGAGTACGAGTGTTACGATGTCGGGCACCTCTACAACCTGGCACACGTCGTCGATCGCGGCTTGGCCGAGCCCCCGTTTTTCGTGCAGACGATCTTCGGGGTTCTCGGTGGAATCGGCGCTGATCTCGACAACCTGGATCACATGCGGCGCATCGCCGACAAGCTCTTTGGTTCCGATTACCACTGGTCGATCCTCGCCGCAGGCCGGCACCAGACCAATTTCGTGACCACCGGCGCCATCCGGGGCGGAAATGTCCGCGTCGGATTGGAGGACAACCTCTACCTCTCCCGCGGAGTCCTGGCCGAAAACAACGCCGTGCAGGTCACCAAGATCCGCAACATCCTGGAAGAACTGTCGCTGGAAATCGCAACGCCAACCGAAACAAGAGACATGCTCGCACTGAAGGGACCCGACCAGGTCCAGTTTTGAGTCTCGTCTCTCCGATTTCCGCCGGAACGGCTCACCGCTTGAGTTCGAAAGCGCCCAGGTCTGGCGCGGTGCCGGAAAACGACTTTCGCGAGATCTTCAGCAGGACCAAGTCTCCTCGTTTGTAGAGATTCGTCCCGGCATCGACACAGGGGCTGTCTTTCCTCGGTCGAAAATCGCTGCCGAGCCTGGGGTCCTTGGCGATCGTCGTGTTCTTCACGACATGACTTCCCTCGTTGTCGCGGTTGTTGCCCCACAGCAGGTTGAACGCCAGCACGGAATTGCCGTCGACCCGTTTCAGGGCCGTCTTCCGGGTGCCGACGATCACGTTGTTGAATGCCAACAAAGAATCCCCGCCGGTGATGCCGTAGTGGTTGTCGACCAGCGTGTTGTTGATGACCTCGATTCGCTCAGGGATGTCGGCGGCTTCGTAGTTCTCCGCCGTGTTCCCGTTCGCCATGCACCCCAGCGCCGCCATTTTCGACCTGGCAATGACGTTCTGCTCGATGCGGATGATCCGGCTGGACCTGTCGGGATAGTCGATGATCTGGATACCGTCTTCGCCGCTGCCGATGATCCGGTTGCGGCGGATCAGGATGTTGAGCATCTTGCCGCTGTACTTGTGCAGACGGATCTCGATGCCGTCATCCCGATTGTCGCGCATCACGTTGTCTTCGATAACCACTGCGGTCGCTCCGTCCAGATCGACGGCGTCGTCGCGGTTCTTCTCGAAGACATTTGCCCGGCAGATGCCACCACCCCCCTCGTAGTCGATGGCGTCGCTGTTGTTGATGAACCGATTGTTCGAGATCTCGATCCTCGCGAAACAGATGATCCCGTCGCCGCCGTTCTGGATGGTGAAGCCGATGATTCGGGTCCCGGCTCGCACGTCCCGTGCCACGTTGATCACCGCGCTGGCACGAGTCGTTTTTCCGTCCCGCGAGATCACGCCGTCAAGCACCGTTTGTTGAATGTCCTTCCGATCGCGGCTGGTCAGGAACCGTGAGGCCAACGTGATCTGCTTGCCTTGCAGACGAAGCTCTTCATGGTAGACGCCGGGAGCGACCAGGACGGTGTCTCCGTTGCGGGCACTGTCGATCGCCTTCTGGATCCGTGCTTGGTCTCGAGGAACGTGGATGGTCCGTGCCCGACGCTCGTCCCCCCGGTCGTTGACGAGTTCTTCGGCCGCCACAATCGGATTCAGCGCTCCGGCAAGCAGCCAGAACACGAACAGGATCGTCGTGGTCGGAATTCTCATGATCGGGCCGCTCCGCAAGTTCAGGTAGTTGGCCCTTCGAATCCGCCGGGCAGTCCTCTCCTACGGCAGCACCATCACGTTCAGACGGGACACCGCCCTCGGCGAGCGAAAGACCCGCTGAGTTGCCGACCGGTAATCCCCCTCGTCGGCCCGGAAGATGTCACAGAACTTCTGCGGATTCCGATCCACCAGCGGGAACCACGAGCTCTGCACCTGGACCATGATGCGGTGGCCCGACCGGAAACAGTGATAGGTGTCGGGCATGATGAACCGGACCCGCGCCGGTTGATTCGGCTCGAAGGGCTCGGGCTTCTCGAAACTGTTCCGGAACTTGCCGCGGATCACGTCTCCACGGACAAGCTGTTGATAGCCGCCCATGCGAACCTCCCTGGGGTTCTTGGCGGGGTCCGGGTAATCGTCGGGGTAGACGTCGATCAGCTTGACCACCCAGTCGCTGTCGGTGCCCGAGGTCGACACCATCAGGTCGACCTCGATCGGTCCGACCAACGTCACGTCCTCGTCCAACTCGGCGGTCTGATAGACCAGCACATCCGGACGCCGTGATGCAAACCGCTGGTCGGCGATCATGTACTCGGCCTTCATGCCGGCGAAAATGCCGTTCATGTACGGAACGGGCTTGGCCGGGTTGCTGAGGTACTCGTCGTAGTCCAGCCGGTCCTTCTTTCCCCTGGGCGGATCGAACGACAGCTGTTCGCCGGCATGAAAGTAAAGCGACTTCGAGCGGGCACGTGCCGGCGGCCACTTGTCGTACTTCCGCCACTGGTTGGTGCCCATCTCGAACACCCACGCCTCCGGATGCCCGGCGTCTCCCTCGCCCTTGAGATGCCGCTGGAAGAACGGGAACTCGATGTGTTCGCGGTAGAACTGCGAGGTCTTCGCGTTGAACGGGATGTCCCCGAAAAACGACCCGTCGCCTCGAGCCCATCCGCCGTGTCGCCACGGCCCCATCACCAGCGTGTTGAACGTCTTGGGGTTCCTCGCCTCGATGGACTTGTACGTCTCGAGAGCTCCGAACAGGTTCTCGGCATCGAACCACCCGCCGACGGTCATCACCGCGGCATTGACGTTCTTGAGGTGTGGCCGGATGTTGCGCGACTTCCAGAACTCGTCGTAGGTCCCGTGCCGGATGGTCTCGAGCCAGAACGGCACATCTCCCTTGAGATAGTTCTTGTCGATCTCCGAAAGCGTCTTGATGCGTCGATAGAACTCGTAGCCGTCGGGTGTGCCGTAGTCGAACGTCGCCCGAGCAAACTTCTTGGTCGGCTGGGACCGCTTGCGACCGTTGCGAGACATCCAGTTGAACATGTGTGCCAGGAAGAAGGCCCCGTTGTGGTGCCAGTCGTCCCCGATGAACCAGTCGTTGACCGGTGCCTGTGGCGAGGCGGCCTTGATGGCCGGATGCGAATCGATGATCCCGGCTGCCGTGTAGAACCCCGGGTAGGAGATGCCGGCGATGCCCACGCGGCCGTTGTGGCCCCGGACCCGCTTGACCAGCCACTCGACCGTGTCCCAGGTGTCGGTGCTCTCGTCGATCTCGGTCTTTTTCTTCTTCCTGGCAAGGTGGGGCCGCATGTGGACGAAATCGCCCTCCGACATCCAGCGTCCGCGCACGTCCTGGTAGACGAAGATGTACCCCTCCTTGGCGAACAACGGAGACGGTCCGAGGTTCTCGGGATACTGGTCGGCGCCGTAGGGCTTCACGCTGTAGGGCGTTCGCTTCAACAGGAACGGGTAGGTCTTCGAATCATCCTTGGGCACGTAGACCGATGTGAACAGCCGCTTTCCGTCACGCATCGGGATGCGGTACTCGTACTTCGTGTAGTGCGCCTTGACGTGTTCGAGACCCTGGGCGGCGACAACGCCCGGGAGCAGCATCACCGCCACGATGGCGCAAACGACGTGAGCCAGGTTCCTGCAAACGACCATGGGCGTGTTCCCGATTCTCTGGAGGATGACATCCCGCTTTCCGGGCCATAGGTTAGCCGAGAGAGACCAACGGTGACCACCGGGTGGCCAAAGAGCGGGCCGAGAACCTCCACCCGGTCCAACGTCGTTGTCCCCTTCACCACGCCGAGTGCCGTCGAGACATGGCAATCCGGACCCGATGCGGAGAGACTGTCGGCGATCCTCGAACCGACACCCGGTCCGGCCAACCAGTGGAGACCGACCATCGAACATCCCGGCGACCTGGAAGAGTCTGATTTCGCCGAAGAGATGGAGGATCGGTATCCGGACCTGGATCCCGAAGAGGCCGAGTACGTGGATTACATGATGGCCACCGGCCAGGAACCGTTCGGTGGCGGGAGCGGCTGCCTGTTGATGCTGATCGTGCTGATCACCATCAACTGGCTGTTCCTGGGCCAGTAGCCGCCGGGGCCCTAGGACTTCGGATCGAACACGTTGCGCCGGTCCGAATCGAATGCCGCGTCACGGACGGTCCTGTCGGCGTTGACCGGCCTGGTGTTCAGACGCCACTTGATCAAACCGGCGTCCCTGGGAGCCTGTGGACTGTCCTTGCCGGCCTGGATGCGGTACCCGGTTCCGAACACCGTGAGAATGGAACCGTCGGGCAGCAGGGTGGAAGACGTGGCCTGGCTGCTGGGCCACCAGTAGGTCTTGCCTTTGCGTTTTCCCGACCAGACGTGCAACAGGTACCGGTGATCGAGATCCCAGGTCACCCCGTGGTCATGGCTGACCATCGCCTCGATCCCGAACTGCGGAAATCCGTCCTTGTCGTCGACGTACCCCAGTCTCACCACGTAGGTCATGACGATGTCCTTGTCGGGCATCAGCACCAGTGACTGGTGATGGCGACCGTAATCGTAGATCTTCCTGACCGCCGACCACGTGAGTCCATTGTCCCTGGAGATCGAGACCCCCAACCCCTCGTAATGGTCCAGTGTTTTGCCTGTCAGCCGTCGCGGCACGTCGGTTCGACAGGCTGCCAGCAGATGGCCGTTGCCGGCGCGAAACAGGTTCACCTCGTTGGCACCACGCCATTGCGGAACCTGGATGGACCTGCTCCAGGTCCGCCCCTGGTCGGTACTGAAGCGGATCGAGACATTTGAGCTCGTTCCCGACTGCCTGTAGCCCGTCTCGGCCAGCCTGGTGATCTTCCCCGTCTTGGGATGGCGATCCACCAGCGGCGGATCCCAGATGTGCCAGGGCATCTTGTCCGAGGACGCCGCGATGGACACCGGCTTTCCCCAGGTCTTTCCGTAGTCGGTACTGAACCAGCGCGAGGGAGTACCGACCGCCAAGCCGCCGCTCTCGTAGAAAACCAGTTTTCCCTTGCCGAGATAAGCCAGCGCGGTACCCATGCCGATCGATGGCTTGCCGTCCTTGCCGACACGGGCAGGACGGGGGTCCGTCCACGTCGCCCCGTAGTCATCACTGGTCAGCACGAAAGCGCGATGCGGGTAGTCGCACCCGACCAGCATCAGCAACCGGTCTTTCTCGGGCATGTTGACGATGTAAGGAACCGCGACCACCCGGTTCCAGCTCTCGGTGACGATCTGAAACCGTGCCGGCAGCCGGAACGGCCCGTCCTTCCCGTTAAGTTGTCGCACGACATGCGGCTGCCACTCGGCCAGTCCCGTCGATGAAACAGAAACGGTGGCCAGCACCATCACCGACACAAGACATCTCGGAGTCTTCATACTGGGTCCTTTCGTCGAAGGTGGTCACGCACCGTCTTGACAGGCGCGTCGATTGGCAGGAATTCGATCCCGTTGCGGGCCCTGTTGACCCGAATCCGCATGACGTAGACGCGGTTGGGAGCCTGCGACGATTCACAGTACGAGACCATGATCGACTCGTCCTTCATCACGAAGGCCCCCGGATAGCCGTAGGCCGAAATGTCGAGCGCGAATCCTGCCCGGCTCCACGTTTCGCCATTGTCTCGACTGATCCACGCACACAGGTGAGGCACCCCCTTGCCGACCTTGTGGACATGCCAGGTGGCCAGTGCCACCACGGTACCGTCCTTGAGCACCAGCAACTGCGGGGCCCGGAAGGTCGGCCCGTGCCGCTTGACCGTGCGTCCCGACTCGACCCACGTGACGCCGCGGTCCTTCGAGTACAGCACACCCCCATCCGGACGCGTCGCCATGATCAGCCGACCGTCCTTGAGTTGAGCAATCGCCGGCTCATCAATGTCCTTGCCGCGACGCCGCACCACCGAAACGGTCTTCCAGGTCCTGCCCGAATCGTCCGAACGGTGAATCACGCCGTAGAGGGGTTTCTTGCCCCCCGACTCGGCCCCGCCGACATCCTCGCAGTAGGTCGCCCAGAGAATGCCGCCATCGGCCAACTGGATCGGCCGACCGTGTGCCCGTTCGTAGAAGGTGCCGGGGCCGTCAATCCAGATCGGGTCCGACCACGTCACGCCATTGTCCCCGGACCGCAGCACCATCTGCTTGTCATTGAGCCCGTCGATGTCGTTCTCGAAACGCTTGGGAGCCTTCGGATACCCGGCCCAGGATGCGTTCACGTTGACGAAGCACAGCACGGTGCCGTCACGACAGACGAACAGGGCGTCGGGACGATCGTCCAACCGGTGATCGATGACGGTAAACGGCTTCGACCACGTCCTGCCGTTGTCCGTCGATCGGCATGCCATCGACCGGCCTCCGGTGGGTGCGAGGAACCCGCCCGTCTTACCGCGGATGTCTCGTGGCGAGGCAAAAGACACGTGACCGTAGCCGGCCGAGTGGATCAGCAGGATGTCACCGTTGGGCAGGCGCTGGATCCCTTCGGCCCAGCCGATGAACTCACCCATTCCGGCGAACGGTTTCGGCCGATTGTGGTCATATCCGGTGACACGGACCCGGACGTCTTTCCCGGCCAGTGTCTTCTTCCCGGGCAACGTCTCCCCGGCCGAACCCGGCTGATCTGCTGCCGGCAGGAAACACTGCGACACCAGGATGCCGACGACCGGGAAAATCTTCTTCAACATGGTTTGCATCCCGTCCAACGACCAGCCAGCCAATCCAGCCGAGTCTCGGCACCCGGCCAACCGCACTTTTTCCAACGACATCGGGGGGGGGCACTTACCGACCGCGGTCCAACCGGATCAACACGGTTGCCTGGCTGACCTCGTCTCGAACCTTCGCGGGATCCCGGGCCGTCCTGGGAGAGCTTTCCTTGAGTTTTTCGCCGGCCTTGGGAATGTGCTCCTCGAGCAGCAACAGCAGACGCGTACTTCTGACGGCGTAGTTGACGTTCTGGGGCAGGGTCGCATTCTTGGCCAGCAGCTTGAGTGCACCCGCGCGGGCCACCACCACACCCACGACGTTGCCGTGCTCGTTGACGAGTGGGCCACCGGAGTTCCCCGGCTGGATCGCCGCACTGATCTGGAGCGTCCGGGGATCGTCACCAACCCCGGCAAGCCCGATGATGTCCCCGGCGGTGTGGACGGGATCCAGGCCCTGGATGTCGGGGTTGGGATGGCCGAAGGTGAAGACCTTGTTTCCCTCGCGAAGGCGACTGCTGGAAATCACCGGAAGCGACTTGAAGCTGCCGGTGACCTTCAGCAACGCCAGGTCGTTGCTCGTGTCCCTGTGGACAACCCACGCCGGCAGGGTGCCCGTCCTGGTCATCACCCGAACACGCGAAAGATCGTCGACGACGTGGGCGTTGGTCACGAAGTACCCGTCATCGGTGACGAAGAACCCGGTGCCTGTCACCGCCGTTTTTCCGGGGCGGCCCGCCGGGGCCGATCCTGAACCCCTTGTGTTCGAACGCTGCCGAAAGGCGACCTGTGCCATCAACTTGCGGCTCAGCCGCACCGCCTCGGCGAATTGACCGGCGGTCATCGATTCCCGGACGGCCAACCTGTTGTTCTTCGCACCCTCGTTGCCTTGTTTCGCGGCGAGATCCAACCAGGCGAAGGCGGTCACACTGTCTTTGGGTACTCCCAGGCCCTGCCCGTATGAAGTCCCGAGATTGTACTGGGCATCCGCGTGACCCTGCTCGGCAGCCTTCCGATACCACCGGACCGCTTCCCGGTCGTCTTTGGTAACCCCGGCACCGAAGTGATATGCGCTCCCGAGGTTGTACTGGGCATCCTCGTGACCGCGATCGGCGGCCTTCCGGTACCACTTGGCCGCTGTCCGGAAGTCTTTCACGACTCCCACGCCCTTGTCGTAGGACACTGCAAGGTTGAACTGGGCTGGAACGACACCCTGCTCCGCGGCTCTCCGGTACCACTTGGCCGCTTCCCGGTCGTCTTTGGCGACACCTTCGCCGAAGTGGTACGACCCTCCGAGGCTGATCTGGGCATCCGGATGGCCCTGTTCCGCGGCCTTCCGGTACCACGTGAACGCTTCCTGGTCGTCTTTCGCGACACCCTCGCCAAAGCGGTACGACTCTCCGATGTGGAACCGGGCATGCGAATCACCCTGGTCGGCGGATTGCCGGTACCACTTGACCGCTTCCCGGTCGTCCTGCGGAACGCCATCACCGAAGCGGTATGACTCTCCGAGATGGAACTGGGCATGCGAGACACCCTGGTCGGCTGCCCGTCGATACCACTTGACCGCCTCCGTGTCGTTTTTCGAGACGCCGATCCCGATTGAGTAGGTCTGCCCCAGGACGAACTGTGCCCCCGCATCTCCCTTCTCCGCTCTCTCGCGGAGCGCAGCGACCCACTTCCTTGTGGGTTGATCTGCTGCGTCACAGGTCAACGAAGTCGAGAGCACGCAAAACGCTGCGATCGACAGGGAGCAACAGCCGACGGTGACACGGTGCACGGTGGAGACCTCCGCACCTCCTAGAGGGCGATAACCAGACCGATCCAGCCTATCAACGCACCGGTGAAATGGCAAAACGGTGCTGAGAAGCCATGTCACCGCATCGGACGACGCCGGGGCCGGGGGGAGATCGGCACTACTTGCTGATCTCGCAGTCCTGAAGTGCCTCTTCGAGCTCTTCCTTGCCCTTGTCGGTAATCCGCGTACCGTGGATGTTCAGCCACTCCAGTTGTATCAGCGTGACAAACAACGGAACGGAATCGTCGGTGATATCGGTTTCGCTGAGATCCAGGTTGGTACAACGGCGCAATGACCAGACATCCGGCAACCTCGAGTCGGTAATCGTCCCCTTGGTCAGCAACTTGACGTTCCTGAAGCGGATTCCGTAGCTGTCGCGACCACTTCAGGCATTTTCGCACGCATCCCATACCCACCTGAGTGTGCCGAGATCGCCATCCCCCTTGGCCTTCCGGTCAAGTTCTTCCGCAAGGTCCTCCAGGCCGGCGAGTTCCTTTGGATGGGGTGCGACGAAGTCCTGGAAAATCACGTTGGCCGTCCACTCAACAGCCTCTTTCCACTGCCCCGCCGGCACATCCGAAGGGCGTCTTGAGTCGAACGACCGAATCGTGTCGGCGACGTGGCTGACAGCCTGGCTGAAGCGTTGGATCTCATTGATGCGGATCGCCACGGGCACTGCCATCGCTATTCTCGCCGAGGCGACAAGAAGCACGATGATTCGCGATCTTCGCGTCGTTGAAGATCCACACGGTCAACGGGGTGACTGGCCGAAGCGATCTCTCAACGAATCCGTGGAAATCAGCCAGCCAGAAGACTACACGATCACGGACCACATAGAATGAAGGCGCAGCGGTTTGCAGCATGAAAACCGCAACCGTTTCAGGACGGTCGCCGGGTCGCACGGCCAGCAACGCCTAGCCCCGGGATTCCTTTTCGAGTCAACAACATCAGCAACAAGCGGAGTCCGTGTCATGTCCGTGCGGTTCATTCACCTGGCAGTTTTCGTGATGTCATTCTGTGCGGTCTCGGCGCAAGCCCAATTCCGCAAAGCTCCACCGGGAACGTTCAAGGAACTCGACGATGTGATCGCCGGCAACGCGCTGATCCTCCACGGGAAGCAGCTGTTCATCGACAACCACGTCATCGCCGAACTGGACGGCGTCAGGAAGGTCCTCAATCAGCCCGTCAAACATCCGCTCAATCCGTTGCTGCGAAAGAACAACCGCGAGTACGCGATTGACTTCGGCACGGTCGTTCGTGATCCGAAGGACGGCCTCCACAAGATGTGGTATCAGATTTGGAGCAACCATGAGGCCACCGTCGGCACGGTGGGCTACGCGGTCTCCAGGGATGGAATCCGGTGGAAGAAACCGATCATTGACAAGTCAACCGGCACCAACCTGGTGATCTTCGATCCAAAGCAACCATGGGTCAGTGCGCCGGGGATCATCATTGACCGACAGGATCCGGACCCACGTCGTCGCTTCAAGATGATGTATTCGGCCCGACCCGGCTCCAAGTCGTCTCTATCCAGTTGTGTGGCCTACTCGCCGGACGGAATTCACTGGAAGCCCGAGGCTCGCAACCCGCTGATCCCCTACAGCGACACGCAAATCTGCCCGTACTGGGACGCGCGCCTGGCCCGCTACGTCGCCTACCTCCGCTTCGGGCCACCGAACATCAGGAAGATCGCTCGCATCGAAAGCACCGATTTTCTTCACTGGTCACCCAAGCTGACGGTGATCCCGGGAAAATCCCGGCTGGGCGGCACCAGCAGCAACCTGGACAAACCGTTTGCGACCAACCACTACACCATGACGGCGATGCCGTACGCGGGCATCTACGTGGGACTGCTCAACACCTATCACGGTGAGACGAAGACTCCGATTCCCGACGACAAGCCGTGGATGGACCGGGTCGATGCCCAGTTGGTCTTCAGCCGAAACGGTGTCACCTGGCAGCGGGTGCTCAAGGACGGAGCCATCACCGCGCAACAACTCCGCGAGGATCGGGACTGGAAACAGGCGGCCGCACACGCGACGTTTCTTCCCTATGGCAAGTTCAAGAAGGACTGGGACTGGGGACAGATCTATCCGCATCACCCGCCGCTGGTCGTCGGCGACGAGATCCGGTTCTACTACGCCGGAATCAGCGCTCGGCACTGGAGCGCGTTCCACAAGGACAAACCGGACCACGCCATCGGCCTGGCGACGCTGCGACTGGACGGATTCGTGTCGGTGGAAACCGAACACAAGGGGACCCTGACGACCAGGCCCATCGTGTTTCTGGGCGACACGATCGTCGTCAACGCCAACGCAAAAGGCGGGTCGCTTGTCGTGGAAGCCCTCGATGTGAAGGGACGCGTCATCGAGGGATTCTCCGCGGGAGACTGTACTCCGATCACCACCGACAGCGTTCGCCACGTCGTGACCTGGAAGGGCCACAAGGACTGCCACCTGCTGCAAGGGCGTCCGATCAGGCTGCGGTTTCAACTGGAGAAGGCGAAGCTGTTTTCATTCGAGCCCGGGATTCGACACAGTCATTACCTGCAGTCCTACGATTGATCCGGACACCCAGGACCAGCAAAACCGGAACGAGAGCCACGATGGTCGAACTGCGTCCCCGTGAAACTGTCATCCTGGCAACCGACTTCTCCAGGCTGGTCGACTGGTACCGAGATGTCCTCGGGTTCACGGTCGTCAAGCTCTTCGAGGATGACTTCCATTTCTGCAACCTCGAGACGCCGACGGGGACCAGGATCGGGATCGGTGACGCGAAAGAAATGGGGGTCGTGCCGGGGGACCGGTAGTCTCAAACGGTCATCCTGCAGTTTGAAGTCGATGACGTCCAGGAGTTCTTCGCCCACCTCAAGCAATCCGGAACCGAGATTGCCAACGGACCCGCCTTCGACAAGAACGACGGTTTCTGGTTCGGGAGTTTTGCCGATCCCGAGGGCAACTCCTGCTGGGTGGTCGACAGGAACTGCCCCTGACGGTGCCGACGACGGTCAATCCGTCACACCGACCCACTGGTCAGCATGCACGTCGTGACGTCGACGGGGGCCTGCAGTCCGGGGGCCTGTTTGCCGAGTGGACAAGAGTGAAACTGATGCCGCGTTGGTTGTTCCGCTGCGCTTTCCACGACCGGGTGGATTGTGTTGGAATGGCCCCGGGCGACCCGAAGTCAGCACCTGGCAACAAAGAGGAAACAGCGATGACTCTCCGTTGGTTTGTGACGTGTTCCGGTTCGATCCTGGTCCTGTCGGGCCTGGCGATTCTTGCCACCGCTGAGGCTCCGGCCGAGCCTTCGGCCGAGGCGGCTCCGGAGGTAACAACCGCTGATGTCGAGAGGATGATGACATCACTGTCAAACTGGGGACGGTGGGGAAAAGACGATGAACTGGGAACGCTGAACCTGATCACCCCGAAGAAGCGACGGAAGGCGGCGAGGCTGGTCAAGGACGGGGTGTCGATCTCGATGGCCCACGATGTCGTCAAGATCAGGATGGATGACTCGAGTCCGTTCGAGCACGAGGTGACGCTGGGTGAGAACACCGGCGATGTGGGGGGGGCCGGAGACCGGTACGCCGTGCAGTACCACGGCTTCACTCACACGCACATCGATGCTCTCTGCCACATCTTCTACAGGGGGCGGATGTACAACGGGTTCAGCGCGGACCTGGTCAAGAAGACCGGTGTCGGCAAGCTCTCGATCAACCGGGTCAAGAACGGGATTTTCACCCGGGCGATTCTGATGGACATGCCCGAGCTGTTCGGCGTCAGATACCTGCCGGGCAAGCAGGCGATTTATCCGAAACACCTGGAGGCCTGGGAGAAGAAAGCCGGCGTCAAGGTGAAGTCCGGCGACGCCCTGCTGATTCACACCGGCCGCTGGACGCGCCGCAAGGTCGCCGGCGGATGGAAGATCATGCAGGACTCGGCCGGACTGCACGCCTCGTGCCTGCCCTGGCTGAAGAAACGGGACGTGGCCATCATCGGCAGCGACCTGGCCCTGGACGTGATGCCCTCGGGGGTCGACAAGTTCGTGTTGCCGGTGCATTGCGTCGTGATCGTCAGCATGGGGATGTGCATTCTCGATGTGCTCGACTTTCGGGCCATCGCCGAAGAGTGCCGCAAGCGGAAGCGGTGGGAGTTCCTGCTGACGGTCTCCCCCCTGGCCGTCGAAGGCGGCACGGGATCGCCGGTCAACCCGATCGGGACCTTCTAGCGACCTGCTCGAGCAGGACTGGATAACGGAGTAAGCCCAACCTTTGACCTGTCGCATCCGAGAGAACCCAATGAAACGTGAACTTTTTGACGTCCCCATCGTCGTCACCGGCGGCCTGTCAATTCGTACGGTCGCGACCTGCCTGCTGGTCGCCCTGCTGGGCACTCTCGATTCCGCGGCATCCGCGGCCGAGCCCGTGCCCACCTACCGCTGGGAACCGGTAACGCTCAAAGCCCCGTTTGCCGCTCGTGACGGCGCCGGAGCACTCGTCTACAAGAAGCGGATGTGGTTGCTGGGCGGCTGGAACCCCGGCGACAAGGTGCACTTCCCGCTCATCTGCAACAACGAGGTCTGGAGTTCGCAGGACGGCCTGGTCTGGAAACTGGACAAGCCCAACACGTTTCTCGACCGGAAATTCGACACGTCCCGAGACTGGGAAGGTCGTCACACGGCAGGGTACGTGGTGTTCGGGGACAAGATGTGGATCATCGGCGGCGACGTGAACCAGGGTCACTACCAGAACGACGTCTGGAACTCGACCGACGGCCGCACCTGGGTTCATGTCAACAAGGGGCGGGACGTCCCCTGGGGGCCGCGGGCACTGCATTACACCTTCGTGCTGGACGGCAAGATCTGGATCCTGGGCGGACAGACCATGCCCGCCTTCTCGAAAACCAATGACGACAAGGAACGGTTTTACCGCGACTGCTGGAACACGACCGACGGTGTTCGCTGGACCCGGGTTCGTCCACGAGAGCCGGCCTGGACGCCCCGCGGCATGATCGGGGGCAACGTGGTCTTCAAGAACCGTGTCTGGGTGCTGGGAGGCGGAACCTACGACACCCCGACGACGAAAACACGAGAATTCTACGATGACGTGTGGAGTTCCGCCGACGGTGTCCGCTGGAAGCGACACGTCGAGCACGCCGAGTGGGAGCCGAGACAGTACCACGATGTGGCAGTCTACGACGGGCGGATGTGGGTCATGGAGGGCTACACCAAGGGAGTCGGCAATCGCAAGGATGTCTGGCACTCGGATGACGGAGTGCACTGGCACGAAGTCCCAAAGACACCGTGGAAACCTCGTCACGCAGCCAGCGTGTTCGTGTTCAAGAACGCGCTGTGGATGGTCATGGGCAACAACATGGAGCCCGATGTCTGGCGGCTGCGTCGCGCGGCTCGCTAGAGCAGAGCCATCCGCCCGGGACCATGGTCCAACCGAGGAACGGTGCCGATGACGGTTTTCGACTGGTGCCTGGTCATCGGCCTCAACGGCGCCATCATCGTCTACGGGCTTTTTCGGAGTCGCGAGACGAAGTCGAGCGCCGACTGGTTCCTGGCCGGGCGCAGCCTGCCCTGGTGGGTCGTGGGGTTTTCCCTGTGGGCCACCGCGATCGACTCGAGCGATCTCGTGGCCGATTCGGGTGGAACCTACTCGCTGGGCCTGCAGTACTTCGTCACCAACTGGGTCGGCACGGTGGTCGGCTGGGTGCTGGGGGCCCACTTCATCATTCTGCCGATGTACCGGGCCGGCATGTACACCAACGCCGAGTACCTCGAAGCCCGTTTCGGAACCGCGACCCGGATCATCAGCGTCTTCGTGCAGGTGCAGTACCGCACACTGGTGCTGGGGATCATTGCCACCACCATTTACCTGACACTGTCGGTGGTCTGCGGATGGGGACCACTGGCCACCTGGTCGGTCGTGGTCGGCATCGCGCTGCTGGCGACGCTCTACACGGCTCTGGGTGGGCTGAAGTCGGTGGCCATCACCGATGCCCTGCAGTCGGTCGTCATGATCATCGCCTCGATCGTGCTGTTCGTGATCGTGTGGAACGAGGCCGAGGGACTCAGCGGAATCGCAAAACGGCTGGACCAGGACCAGCCGGGCCTGTCGGCCACGTTGCTGCACGTCGGTCACGACAAGGTGGTCACCGAAGATGTCAGCCAGCTGGAACCGCAGGCCATCCAGAGGCGGCTGCTGATCGGAGGTGAATACGACGAGGCCAGTCGGCAGATCGTGCGGACGACTCCCGCGTGGCTGGCCTGCCTCTCGTTCTTCATCATCGGCCTGTCGTACTCGATCGTGAACCACACCCAATCGATGAGGATGTTCGGAGCCCGCAGCGAATGGGACCTGAAGATGTCGGTGGTGCTGGCCGGCGTGATCCTGATCGGAACGACGTTCACCAATCTGATGACCGGGGTGATGGGACGGGCGCTTTTTGCCACGTTGCCCCCCGACGTGGCCACCTATGGAACCAACGACGTGATCTACCCGCTGCTGGTCCGGGAACTGACCGGCCCGGGATTGATGGGACTGGTCGTGGCCGGCATCCTGGCGGCCTCGTTTTCGACCTACGACTCGATCGGCTCGACGCTCTCCTCGCTGCTGGTCCGCGACGTCTACGCGCGGCTGTTTGTCCGTGACCGCGATGACCGGCACTACCTCCAAGTGGGCCGCTGGCTGACGCCGGTGATCATCTTCGGGTCGTTCGCCTACGTGCCCTTCCTGCTCGAAAGCGGGATGCTGATGTTCTACATCGAGCTGGTCGGAGCCTTCGTGGCACCGCTGCTGACGATCTACCTGATGGGGACCTTCACGCGAGTGCATCGCCGGACCGGGGCCATCGGCCTGTTGGCCGGAGTGGCCTACGGCGTGTTGAGATTGCTGGCGCCGACGATCGCCGAGATCTTCGGGATCGCTGTCCTGCCACCGGTGATGGCCGACGGCCTGGCCGGATGGGTGTTCTGCGTGCTGGTGACCGGTGCGACCATGCTGGTCGGATCACTGGCGATGGGCTGGGAGCCGGCCGGGAAGCCGTTGCACGAGGAATCCAGCGGATGGTTGCGGTCCAGCCAGATCGAAGCTCGGGATTTCGGACTCGGGCAGCAGCCGGCCAAGGGCCCCTGGCCGGCCATGCTGGGCATCGGCGTGATCCTGGCCGGGGTCTTGTTGAGCTTCGTGGTGTTCTGGTAGGGCGACCGGAAGACGAATCGCTCAGTTGACCACCACGCTCGATGGGTGGCCCATCTGTCGCAACCAGCGATAGTGCGCCCCCACGGCGCCCCACAGGGTCTCATGTGCCGAGTACCTCACGCCGAAGTCGCGACACGTCCCCTCCATCAACTCGGAAATCGCCGGGTAGTTGACGTGACAGATCTGCGGGAACAGGTGATGCTCGATCTGGTGGTTTAGGCTCCCGGTGTACCAGGTCACCAGTCGACTCCGCCGGGCAAAGTCCACGGTCGTTTCGACCTGGTGCACGGCCCACGCATTCTCCATTCGGCCCGTGCCATCGCGTGGCATCGGGAAGTCCGCTTCCTGGACACAGTGAGCCAACTGGAACACCACGCTGAGCATCAGGCCCTGGACGAACGATGCCGCGAAGAAGAACGACAGCACGACGTACCACGGGTGCAGCAGCAGCGGGACCACGAACGCCAGCGAGACAAACAGCAGTTTTCCGCAAACGAAAACGACCAGTTGCCAACCCCGCGGGCGGGGGAGTCGGGTCTTGCCGATCCGTTCGGTGACAACGCCACGAATGTCGTCGAAGAACTGCCACTTGAACGTCACAAATCCATACAGCACCCACAGGTACATGTGCTGCAGCCGGTGAAACGCGAACCGCTTCTGGTGAGGTGACAGCCGCCCCAGGGGGCTCAAATCAATGTCACCGTCGTGCCCGGTGATGTTGGTGAACGAGTGGTGGACCAGGTTGTGCGTTCTCTTCCAGATGTAAGAGCTGCCCCCCAGCAGATCCAGGGCCATCGCCATCAGGTTGTTGACCCACTTGCGATTCGAGTAGGCCGCGTGGCCGCCGTCGTGCTGGATGTTGAAGCCGACACCGGCCATTGCCAATCCGAGAGACGTCGACAGCAGCAGCGCCTGCCACCAGGTGGTGGCCCAGACGACCAGCAACACGTAGGAGACAATCACCCAGAGGGCAATGGCCGCGGTCTTAACGTACATTTCCGCACAGTCTCGTCGCCGCTGACCCGTGCTGCTGAAAAACTCGTCAACGCGTTCCCGAAGCACGACCAGGAACTCATCACCCCCGGCAAACTTCACCTGGATGTCGTCGGAGATGTACTGAGCGGCTTCGGTGAGATGGTCGCCGGTCGACAACGCCGGGACGGCCCCCGCCTGGGCGTCTTCGAGCAATCCCGTCGATGTGCGCTGGCGGTCGTCGGTCATCGCAGACCTTCCAGCGCCAGGAGCAGGCTCTTCGCCCGCGTGCCCGAGAACGCCACGACCGAATCGTCGTCTTGGATCATCTCGATCGGCTTCTGACAGCAAGAGCGACGAAACAGCATGAAGCGGTTGGCCTACCCGTTACGCCGACGAGACACGAAGACGAGTGCCTATCGTGACCACTGCGGAGCCGCCTTTCAAGCGGTTGGGGATGAGGCAGACTCGTGACGTCAGAGCCAAACCGTGGTCCGGGACGTCGAGCCTCGTGAGATGGAGATGAGGAACGGCAGGACACCTAGTCGCTGAAATCGACCTCGACGGAAATCTCGGCAATCACCGGCAGGTGGCCGGAATCGAGGATCTTCAGCAGCCGCGGCTCCAGCGGCGTGACGCCACTGGAGCGATCCAGGCGAGGCATCACGAATTTCTGCCGGGCCAGAGCACGGACCAGAAGCCGGTGACGGCCCGTGAGCTTCGCCGTACCGGTCCGGGTGATCTGAAGCTCGATCCGGCCCGAGCGGCTGGTCGTCATCGGCTCGGCCTTCAACTGCCCGTCCAGGGATCGCGGGAACCGCACGTCCAACTGCGTCGATTCGATGAGTTTCGCCGAACGCGACAATTGCACGGGCAGCCGAAACCCGCTGCCCATCTTCACCGAAAGCGGTTCGTCGTTCACCCGACCCAGTGTCAACAAGCCGCCTTCGACCGTGATCGCCACGCTGGTGTTGCCGTTCATCTTGCTCAACAGGTACCGCGTCCGCCCCCGCGGATCCTTGACGCGGGCGACTGCGACCATCGCCACCCGGTAGGCATCGAGCGTTTCTGCCAACTGGGGGACAAAGCAGGGGACGAAGACCTCGTTGGCACCGCGGGGCAGGATGACATCGGGTGCCAGCAGTCCCTGGCGGAACTTGGCCGGCTGGGTGCCGTCGAGACAGATCAGCACGTCGCCCTGGAAGCCCTCGAGACGTTCGACCCGGATCGGCGCCGGATGCGTCGAACCGCGGTGGACGGTCCGCTCGTCGGATTCGACCGGCCGAATCGTCGTTCGCGGTTTCATCGTCGTGGTCAGCAGGATGCCCGGGACCAGGTCGACGGCGGGGTCCCGGGGGGCCTTGTTGACGCCGGCCGGTGCCAGCACCGGCATCACGACGTCCTGTTGAGCCACCCGTGCCCGTGACATGATGCGGACCAGCCCCGACAGTGTCGCGGCATCGGCGGCAGCCTGGAACTTCAGCTTCGTCTCGGACTTGCCCTTGGAGATCTCTTGTCCGGCCGTCACCGTCACTCCCTCGGGAAGTCCCTCGACCTCAAGAGCAATCGGCCCGTCGAAGCCGCCCGACCGCGTCACCTTGACCGGCAGCTCGACCGCCGCGCCCAACTGCAGCTTGACCTGCTGCGGGCTGGTCACCGAAAAGCCCGGCCGGTCATCGGCCACGACCAGCCGGTAGACGCGGTGACCGCGAGCCGATCGTCCAGCCAGGTCGCGGATCCGCAGGGTGTAGAGGCCCGCCGCGGGCAGCGACACCGCCAGGTGGGCGTCGGTTGTTCCCGAAACGTCGTCGGCAGTGGCGACCGTCTTCTTGTCCGGGCCGACCAGGGCCAGCGAGATGTCGAGGGCACTGCCGAGCCGTGCCGAGAACACCTCGATCCGAAGCCGGCGTCCCTTCTCCCCGGTGAACTGCCAGCTGTCGACCTGGTCGGGCGTCTCCAGCTCGCCGGTGACAGCATGGGGGATCCCGGGAAGCCGAACGGGCCCACCCGTCGAACCACCTCGCAACTGGACCTCGGTTGATTCGACGGTGTCACCGACGGGCACCCGGTGCGGAAGCCCCTCGAGCCCCAGCGGGACCGTCGCGGCCGCATCGCCGGCGACGGCCAGTGCACGCGAAACGGTCCGTGTGGTCCCGTGGCCTCCGGCGATCCGGACGATCACATCGTGACGGGTTCCACGCTGGACGGCAGCCGGCAGCGTGGCCAGCACACGGCCGCCGTCACGCACCTGCAGGCGATAGAGGTAGGAACGATGGCCGCGGAAATCCAGTTCTCTCACCGCGACGCTGTAGCGTTGTGCCTTCTGAACGCTGAACGTCAACGACAGGTCGTGGCCGGTCGTGTCGGCACGATGGACCAGCAGTTTCCCCTCCGAGTCACGGACCTCCAGCACACCACGGAAGTTCGAGCCGATGCGGCGGGCCCACAGCGTGCAGGTCACCGCGCCCGACCGGGTGGCGGTGAACAGATAACGATCAATTTCCTCGTTGCGGCGCAGTCGTCCGGCAACCATCGCCGGGAGCGTCTCGAGCCGGATCGGCCGGCTGCGATCCGGCGGCTCGATCACCTCGGGCCGCTTGATGACAAAGAAGACACCGACCCGGCTGGCTCCGTTGGCGTTGGCCACCTGCCAGTAGACCGGTCCCGTGGGAAAATCGCCGGGAACCGTGATCCGCGCCCGTTGCTCACGCGGCAGGGGCGGCGGGCTATAGGCCTTGGGGCCGACGACGAAGGGCGGCTCGGGAACCAGCAGCGGCCCGGGCCGATCAACCGTCTCGAGAGTGACCCGGGAGTCATGAACGATGACCTGCAGATCGGGTGTCCAGTCGCTGCCGGCGATCGTGACGTCGGTCGTCCGGCCCGCAACGACGACGGGCGGATACAGGTAACCGAGCCCCGGGTCGGGGGATTTCTGCGCCGCGACGGCTGACGGCCAAACGACCGAAAACAGCATCGCGATCGCGACCAGCGATCCGGCCTGCCGTGGTGTGGTGATGCTCAACGTGTCCCCCGGGCCGTCGTCGGTCAGACCAGCTCGTCGAGGAAGCGGCCGTCCTTGACCAGGGGAACGGGACGACCCAGCGGCGTACGGTAGATCCGCTCGGAATCGATGCCCATCAGGTTCAGGATGGTCCTGAGCAGGTCATCCACACCCACGGGATCACTGACAGGGAAGGAGGCGTGTTTGTCGGTGGTCCCGATGATCCGTCCGGGCCGAATCCCGCCACCGGCAAACAGCACGCTCTGGGCCTGGGACCAGTGATCACGTCCGGCTCGCCCGTTGATCCGCGGGGTCCGACCCATCTCACCCATCATCACCACCAGCGTGCTGTCCAGCAGCCCGCGTTCCTCGAGATCGGTGACCAGGGCGCTGAAGGCCCGGTCGGCGTGAGGAAACAGGTCCTTTTCCTGGCTGGGGAAACAGTCGAAGTGAGTGTCCCAGCTGCCGTGGTCGATTCCGACGAACCGGCAGCCGGCTTCCACCAGGCGGCGGGCCAGCAGCGAACACTGCCCCAGCGACGTGTAGCCGTAACGCTGTTTCATCGTTTCGTTCTCGAGCCGAATGTCGAAGGCCCGGCGGGCTTTCGGCGAGGCGATCAGGTCGTAGGCCTTCTGGTAATAGGTCGACATCACCCCGGCCCGGCCGGGAAGCGGGCCACGCCCGTGGAGTTGTTCGAAGCGATCCAGCAGGCGGCGGCGGCGGTCCAGTCGCTTGCTGGGCCGTCCCGAGGACACCCGCAGGTCCTTGACCTGGAAGTCCGGCTGCACCGGATCGGACTCGATCACGAAGGGAGCGAACTCGGCTCCGAAGAACCCCGGACCACCTGCTCCCATCGGGTTGGGCAGGTTGATGTAGGGAGGCAGCGAGGAGTCGCGACCGACCTCGCGGGCGACCATCGAACCAATCGACGGGTAGAGGTCGTTGGTGGGAACACGGAGGTTCCCGTCGGAAAAGGGCGCCTTGCGGCCGGTCATCACGTAGTGGTAGCCGGTCGAGTGCCCGTTGTCCTTGTGGCTGTGCGTCCGCAGCACGGTGAACTTCTCGGCGATCTGCGCACACAGCGGCTGGTGCTCGCCAAAAAACGTCCCGGCGACCGAGGTGGGAATCTGCCGGTATGGTCCGCGGATTTCCCGCGGAGCCTCGGGCTTGAGGTCCCACATGTCGATCGTGCTCGGACCGCCCTCCAGGAACAGCATGATGCACGACGTGGCGGTCGGCTTCCGCGGCAATGCCGCCTCGGCCTGCAACCTCAACAGCCCCGGCAGCGTGAGACCGCCCAGCAGCCCGGTCCCCCCCAGCTTGAGGGAATCGCGTCGCGAGAGACCGTCACAGAATTGCCCGCGGCCGTGTCCGAAATTCCAGCTCAACATGGTCGGTTCCCTGCTGCGATGGCCGAACGTTGTGGCCAGCCCGGTAATTGTATCGAGAAACGGTCGAGGTGTCCTTGAGTTTCCGGCTGTGGTATTCGAGGCCTAGTGGTTGTAGAGGAACTGCTTCGAGTTCAGCAATGTCCACAGGCAGTCCGCCACGGCCTCGCGACGATCGGTCGTTGCGAAGACCTCGCGGAAGAGAGTCCGTTCGTCGGCACGCGGAAAACGGCTCACGGTCGAGAGAAACAGCTCGTCGATGATCTCGTCGTGGGTCAGCTTCGAAGTGGCCAGTCGCCGGGCCGTGCCGTTCTCGGCGGTGAGTTTCGCCTGGATCTCGGGTGAGTTGATCAGGTGCAGGGCCTGGGAAATACTCGGCTCGTTGCTCCGCTCGCATTCACACACGCTGGACCGAACCGGCCGCCCGAAGATGCGGAAGAAGTAGGACGGCATCCGGTTGTCCCAGATCTGGATCGCCCGGTATCCACGCGGCCAACCGTTGAATTTTTCGGGCACCCCGGTGACCTGGCAGATCGCATCGAGCAACACCTCCGCCGGCAACGCCTTGGGGATCGCGTGAGAGAAATTCTGCAGGTCGTCGTTGTTCTCGGCGCGGGCAAGACTGGAGAGCTGGTAGAGCCTCGAACCGAGCAGCGTGCGGGTGAAGGCCTTCAGGTCGAACTTCACTTCGACCAGGTGCCTGGCCAGTGCCGTGAGCAGGGGCTCGTTGACCGCGGGGTTGGTCTCCCGCAGGTCATCGATCGGCTCGACGAGTCCTCGACCGAAGTAGTGTGCCCAGAGCCGGTTGGCGATCGCCCGTGCAAAAAAAGGATTCTTTGCAGACGTCATCCAGTCGGCCAGGACTTCTCTCCGGTCGCTGACGCGCGTGAAATCCGCCGGCTCCGTCGCCCCCAGGACTCGCGCAGGTACCAGCTCACCCGAGCGGGCGTGTTTCAGGTCGCTCCCGTCGGTCACCAGCAGGGCCTGGTTGCCGCCGGGCAATGACTTCCGCTTCAGCCCGGTGAAGAAGCCGGCGAACGCAAAGTAGTCGGCCTGGCTCCACTTCTCGAAGGGGTGATGGTGGCACTGGGCACATTCGATTCGCACGCCGAGGAAGAGCTGACTGATCGAACGGCTGAGCGCCTCGGGCTTCTCGAGGACGCGGTAGAGCGAGGCCGGGCCTTCGGCCAGCGTGTCACCTCGGGCAGTGAGGATCTCTCGAGCGAAGGAATCATAGGACCGGTTCCGGGCGAACTGCTGTTTCAGCCAGCCGGTCATGGCGACCGCCCCCTCGGGAGTCACCCGATCACGATCGA
The DNA here is from genome assembly GCA_963582065.1 of Planctomycetota bacterium. Lineage (GTDB taxonomy): Bacteria > Planctomycetota > Planctomycetia > Planctomycetales > Planctomycetaceae > UBA8437. Next base: position 41,811 of record CAUZRQ010000012.1, read on the forward strand.
CTCGCAGGATGTCGGCCCACCGCAGAGCATGAAAAACGGCGTACTCATCCCGTTTCAGCAGGCGGTCGACCAGCCGGCGTCTGCGATCCGGCCCGGGGTCGGCAAGAAACCGCCGGGCCTCCACGGCGGTCGGCAGGGTGCCGATCGTGTCCAGGAAGACCCGCCGCAGGAACATCGCGTCGTCGGCCCTGTCGCTGGGGGGAAGACCCAACTGGGCGAGCTTGTCCCAGGCCAGTTCGTCGATGAAGTTCTGCACCGGGGGACGGGGAAATCGCACGCCGGGGCGCGGACGGGTGACGCGACAGGCGGCAACCTGCCCCATGTAGCGGACCAGGATCACCGCTTCTCCGGCCACGTCGCCGGCCTGGACCCACCCCGATTCGTCGACGTGAGCCACCAGTTCGGCGTTCGAGGAAAATTCGGCCTCGGATGTGACGCAGTGGCGTCGTCCGTCGGCGTCGATCGCGGTGACCTGGATCTGCTGGGACTCTTTTTGATGGAGTGTGCGGGCAGAAGGTTCGATCACCACGCCGGTGACGGGAACCCCGCCGGCCTCCAACCTCGCCCCCTCGGCCACCCAGCGACTCAACCGCCGGTAGGGCAACGAGCCGGGATCGATCATCCTACCACCGCCGTGAGGCGTCTCGGCAGTGGACTTGCGGATCAGCAGGCTCGAGCCGGGTGCCGTCAGCACGACACGCCGCTGACGGCTCTCGCGAACCAGTGCCTCATGATCGGCGACGGGATCGTAGCCGAAAATGCTGAGCTTGAAGCCGTTTTGCCCCTCGGCCTTGCCATGGCAGGCTGCCGCATTGCAGCGGGCCTTTGTCAGGATCGGAATCACCTCGTGCTGGAACGAGACCGGCCGGGGGGTGGCCTGTCCCTGGACGAGAATGACGACTTCCAGTCGCGTGTCGGCGACCTCGACAACGAGCCGTGTGCGACCGTCTTTTCGTGGCTCGATCCGACCGTTTCGACCGATCCCGGCGATCTTCGGATCGACAACGCGATAACGGGCCTGGCGGGTCAAGTCCACGGGACGACCGGTCCGATCGCTGCCGGTGACCAATACCTGCTGGGAGGCCTCGGGACGATCGAGCCGGACCAGCTTCGGCCGAACATTGACCTCGGCTGCCGTTCCCGTGGAAAGCAGCAGCAGCGTGCCCAGCAGTGAAAGCGATTGGCGGTGCACCGGCTGAAATCCCGAAAAACGGCGGGCGTAAACAAACCTATCTGCACCGACCCGGCACGGTCAAGCGGTGTCGCCTCAGCCCGGCAAGAACCCGTGTCAATTCAACCCACTCGTTCAGCCATATCATCACCCCTCCCGGCGAGCAAGTGACCCCGAACCGGTCTGCCTCGCCAAAACAGTCGTCGTATCCAACGCGATTCGTTGACGAATTGCACTGGATTCCGCACCATGTCGCGACGTGCCGCGAAACGGTGCCGCAAAAGGCATTGGTGGTCTTCCTGACGTTGTGGTCGAAGTAGAATCTCGGGCAACGGAAACCCAGTTTTTCTTTTCGCAAGATGCAAGTTGGCTCGGCAATGAAAGTTGGTGTCCTGAAAGAGTCCTTTCCGGGGGAACGCCGAGTGGCGTTGATCCCGGGAAACGTGGCCCAACTGGAGAAAGCGGGTTTCGAGATCTGGGTCGAGAGGAGGGCCGGAAGCTCGGCCGGGTACGCCGACTCGGACTACACCGACGCGGGCGCCCGCGTGGTGGATGACCGGAACACCCTCCGCAACCTCCAGGTGCTGGTGCAGGTCCGTTCCCTGGGAGCGAACCCGGATCATGGCCAGGCGGACCTGGACCTGTTGTCCGCGGGTACGTACGTGATTGGCACATGCGATCCCCTGGGAAATCCAGCTGCGATCTCAGAACTCGCACAACGTGGTCTGAACCAGTTCTCACTGGAACTGATGCCCCGGATCACCCGCGCCCAGAGCATGGATGTCCTGAGCTCGATGGCGACGATTGCCGGTTACCGTGCCGTGTTGCTGGCCGCCAATGAACTTCCGCGGATGTTCCCGTTGCTGATGACCGCCTCGGGAACCCTGGCGGCCGCCCGTGTCCTGGTGATCGGTGCCGGCGTGGCCGGCCTGCAGGCCATTGCCACCGCCCGTCGGCTGGGAGCAATTGTCCAGGCCTACGACCTGCGTCCGGCCTGTCGTGAACAGGTGGAGAGCCTCGGAGCAAGTTTCGTGGAACTGGGACTCGATGCCACCGAATCCGAAGATGCCGGCGGCTACGCCAAGCAGATGGAGGAGGAGTTCTATCGCCGTCAACGGGAGTTGCTGGCCGACGTGGTTGCCGAAAGTGACGTGGTGATCACCACGGCGGCGATTCCGGGACGGCACTCGCCGGTGCTGGTGACCGAGGCTGCCGTCGGCCGCATGGATGACGGCGGCGTGATTGTCGACCTGGCAGCCGAGCGGGGCGGAAACTGCGAGTTGAGCGAAGCCAACCAGCGAGTGGTCAGGCGGGGAGTCGTGATCCTCGGACCCACCAACCTGCCGTCGGAGATTCCCTACCACGCCAGCCAGATGTTCTCGACCAACATCACCCGCTTCCTGCTGCACATCGCCAGGGACGGTGCCATTAATCTGGACATCGACGACGAGATCATCAGAGAGACACTCGTCGCCCACGACGGGGAAGTCCCGCACCAGCGAATTCGAGAATTGCTCAACCTGGCACCGTTGAAGAAAGTTCGCAGCGAACAGGAGCAGGCCCCCTCGCCGACCAACCCGCCGGAACAGGTGCCGGGCGGGCTCGAGACCGGGCCATCCGCAGACTTGCCCTCGGACAATGCAATCGAAGAGGATGCGACCAGCCTGGCCCCCTACTTGCGCGATGCCGGTGACAAGCCGGTATCCGACGCCGGGTTGGAATTGCCTGCCGGCAATGACGAGGACACTCCCGGATTGTCATGGATTGATCCACCGGTCGAACCCAACGGTGGCAAGGAGAAGCCCGATGACCTTCCGCAGGAAGGGATTTGACGTGTTGAAGGGGGTGGGCCTGTCATTGAGATCAACCGTCCAGGCACCCGTGTTCCTGGCCGCGGTGATCCTGCTGCTTGCTGGACCCGGCGTACCGACACGGGCCGCTGATGAACCGGTGGCTCCACAATCGGCCGGCGCCGGCGAACAACCTGCGGCTGCTCCTTCGTCCGGGTCAACCGGAGAGCCTGGGCAGCCCGGCGTGGTCCTTGGGTCCCGGAGTCAGTCGACCATCGCCTCGATCACGATCTTCGTGCTGGCGATCTTTGTTGGTTTCGAGATCATCACCAAGGTGCCACCGACGCTGCACACGCCGTTGATGTCCGGCTCGAACGCGATCAGCGGCATCACCCTGGTGGGGGCAGTGATCGTCGCCGGACATTCCGGAGGATCTCCCTGGCTGGGGATGTTGGCGGTTGCCCTGGCGACGATCAACGTGGTCGGCGGATTCCTGGTCACCCACCGAATGCTCTCGATGTTCGTCAAACGCCGGTAGAGGCCGCGAAAGCGAGAAACTGTCCTTGGACAAGCTGCTGTTCATCAAGATCGTCTACATCATCTCGGCCGTACTGTTCATGTACGGCCTGAAGCGGATGGCCCATCCACGCACCGCCGTGCGGGGCAACCTGTACGGCGTCCTGGGGATGACCCTGGCCGTCGTGGTCACGATGTGGTCAGACGACATCGACCAGGTTGCCTGGATCGCCGGGGGACTTTTCTGTGGGGCGGCAATCGGCATTCTGCTCGCCTACCTGATCCAGATGACCGCCATGCCCCAGCTGGTTGCGTTGTTCAACGGTTTCGGTGGCCTGGCGTCGGTGATCGTGGCCGGTGCCATGTTGCTTCTGCCGGGCAATCAACCCAGCACAAGTGAATGGGTCGCGACGGCCCTGACGGGCATCGTCGGGTCGATCACCTTCCTGGGCAGCACGGTGGCTTTCGGCAAGCTCCAGGAACTCGACCTGTTCAAGAAACCCCGGCGACTGCCCCTCTCTCACGTGGTCAACGCACTGCTGTTGCTGACCCTGGTCGGCCTGTCGATCATGATGATCTATGACCAGAACCAATACCTTTATGTCGTGATCGTGCTGATTGCCGCGCTGCTGGGATTCCTGCTGGTCAACTCGATCGGTGGAGCCGACATGCCCGTGGTGATCGCCCTGCTGAACTCCTATTCCGGACTCGCCGCCTCGGCGACCGGTTTCGTGATCAGCAACAACGTGCTGATCATCTCCGGTTCCCTGGTGGGGGCCTCGGGCATCATCCTCACCCGCCTGATGTGCAAGGCCATGAACCGCTCGCTGGTCAACGTCCTGTTCAGCGTGATGAAATCGGGCAACGGCGACGATGCCGACGAGGTCTACAAGGACGTGAGACAGACCGCCGCCGAAGAGGTGGCGATGATGCTGGAGTTTGCCCAGCGGGTGGTGATCGTGCCGGGGTACGGCATGGCCGTCGCCCAGGCTCAGCATGCCGTGCAGAACCTGGGGAAACTGCTCGAGAAACAGGGAACGACGGTCGAGTATGCGATTCACCCGGTGGCCGGCCGCATGCCCGGTCACATGAACGTCCTGCTGGCCGAAGCGGATGTCGAGTACGAGAAGCTGATCGAGATGGACCAGATCAATCCCACCATGAACACCGTCGACGTGGCCATCGTGATCGGGGCCAATGACGTGGTGAATCCCTGTTCCCGGACCGACAAGCACAGCCCGATCTACCAGATGCCGATCATCAACGTCGACGAGGCCCGTGCGGTGATCGTGATCAAACGCAGTCTCAGCCCCGGGTTTGCCGGAATCTCGAACCCGCTGTTCGCCATGGAGAACACGTCGATGCTGTTCGGTGACGGCAAGCAGATGATGCTCGAAATCACCGCTGCCATGCAGAGCGTGTGAGCAACAGCCGGCAACGAAACCGGGCGGGTCGGCCCGAAAGCGAAACGACATCGCGACCCCGGCCCCACCGCACCGACGACCCGGTCGAGTTGCGGTTCCACCTCCGCAGCGGCAGTCTCTACCCATACACGATCAGCGAATGGCCTCCCGTGGGCTGTTTGTTGCGATCGAAAGGATGACGGAGCCAAACATGACTTCTCGCGATGTGTTTCGGTGTGGGACCGCGGTGATGGTCGTCATCGTGCTGACGTGCACGGCAGCCGTAGCCGAAAATCGATTCCCCCTGGTGGCTCCCGGCTCGCCGTTGCCTCGAGTCGTCGCCGGTTCTCGCCCCATCGAGCAGGATGCGGCAGCTGACCTCTGCAGGTATCTCTCCCGAATCAGCGGTCGCAAGATCACGGTTTCGGACAAGGCCGCAACCGACAAGGTCACCATTCATGTCGGCCTCGACCGGTTCGTCGAGAAACACGTCGGCATGATCCACAAGATTCGGGCCGACGGCTACGTGATCCGGTGCATCGAGCATGACGGGGGCCTGCACCTGGTGCTCGCCGGAAACGTGGACCGGGCGGCGCAGTGGGCCGTCGAGAGGTTCCTCGCCGATCACTGCGGCGTCCGCTGGCTGTTTCCCGATCCGGTTCACGGCGAGGTGGTGCCCAGGCGGACAACCATCACGGTGGATCGCCGACTCTCGATGACCGTCCAACCCGACTTCGTCAATCGCTCCAACTGCGGGATGTACTTTTTCACGCCCGCTCGCAAGTTGCTTCGGCTCGCACCCTACGGTGACGGTCAATACGGCAACCACGCCATCCAGAACATCTTTTCCACAAAACAGTTTCGGGAGCATCCCGACTGGTTTGCCCTGTTTGGCGGCAAGCGGCAGTGGTGGAGTTACGGCAACGGCTGGCAGATCTGCACGACCCATCCCGGAACCGTTGATCGAGCGGTCGAGTACATCGACGAGTTCTTCAGGAAATACCCGCAGGCCCCGGTTGTCTCGGTCGGACAGAACGACGGCAACGGGTGGTGCGAATGCGACCGCTGCACGAAGTTCATCAACTCGGTCACGCCGGCCTACTCACTGACCGAGCGGTGGTTCCACTGGGTGAACCTGGTCGCCCGGAAGGTGGGCAAGAAACACACCGGCAAATGGATCGAAGCGATGGCCTACGCCAATACCTCGACCCCGCCACGGTTCAAGCTCGAACCGAATGTCGCCGTGACCAAGACGTTTGTCCTGGACAGCGAGTTCAAACAGGCCGTGCAATGGAAGACTGTCTGCCGGTCGGTCAACCTCTACTCCTACATGTACGGCGGCTCGTTTTTGGGTTTCCGGCATTACCCGCGTGCCGCCCAGCAGTTCCTGAAATGGGGCCACGGCGAACTGGGAGCCCTCTCCCACATCACCGAGTGCGCTGGTGACTGGACATTCGACGGGCCCAAGTACCACTACATCCAGGCGCTGCAGTGGGACGTGGATGCCGACGTCGATCGCATCATGGACGATTTCTGTGCGGCATCCTACGGACGGGCCGCCACGCCGATGCGAGCTTTCTGGGACCGGCTGGAAGATGTCTACGAGCGTCGACAGCCAGGCCCCTACCGGAAACACCGCAAGGACTGGCTGTTCTACCAGTGGGTCTCGTGGAACACCGGTTCCTACGTGCAACCCAACGACGAGTTCCTGAGATACACACAAAAGGACATCGAATTTCTCGACCGGTGCATCTCCACCGCCACCGGGCTGGTCGCCACGGAGACCGCCGGAGCGAAGTTCCGACTGGCACGACTTGCCGAAGCCTGGCAGTTCCAACGCAGCCTGCTGGTCAGCTTTCTCGAGTTCTACCCGGCCTCCCTGGATGTCACGGTCACATCCGACGCTGACCGCCAAACCGTTCTCAGGCGGGCCCGACACGTTGCCGAGGTCCAGCTGGAGCGATCGAACAGCCTGGCCCGGATGCGGTCTCACCCCCATGTCAATCCGCGAGTCAGCCAAATCGGCTTCTGGTCAAACGGCTCGGCCATCTCGATCTTCAGTCACGAAAATGCGCTGCTGGACGAACTGTGCTCGGCCGCAACCAGCTTCCACCTCAAGACAAAAGGCAAGGTGGCGGCCACGAGGTTCTGGCAGGACGTGGATCGAACCGACAGTCTTCACGATGCCGCCCGGACCCAGCTCGCATTGCTCGGCAAAGAGCCGGTCAACCGACTGGTAAACGGAGACTTCGAATCCGGCGATCTGAAGGGATGGGTCGTCGAAGGTGGCCAGGTGGCGGTGACAGGAGACCAGCCACGCTCGGGCGATTTCGCAGCCGTCTCGAGGATCGGCGGCCCGACGACAATTTCGCAAACGGTCCCGGTTTCGCCATTCGAACGTTATCGCCTGACCGCCTGGGGCCGGTACACGACCAGGCCACCGGATACGGCGGTCGCGCTGGAAGCCACCGTCGAGTTTCTCGATGGCCAGCGAACGGTTTATGCCGAACCGACCCGGTGCATGCTGAGGACACTCGATCCGGCCGACGGCTGGGCCCGGTTGCGGCTGACCGTTTCGGTGCCGCCCCGTGCCGACTCGGCCGTCATCAAGCTCAAGCGGACATTCAACGGCAACACGCTGTGGGATGACGTGGTCCTGGAGAGAATCCGGCCGGGTCCGCCGATCAAACACGGTGGGCTGGTCGATGCCTTCGACGGTCAACGGCTGGACCTGGCCAGGTGGACTCGCATGCCCCCGCAGGGTGGAGTCCATCCTCCGCCGACTGGAAACGGATCGCTGGTGATGAATGCCGAAGGGGCGTACCCGATCAATTCACTCGCCAGGTTCAACGACCTGATCAAGCACAAGGGCCCCGGCCGTTATCGTCTCCAGCTCCACATCACCGCAGCCGCTTCGACGGAAAAAGGAAAGTCCAGCCAGGCCTCGTTCAGTCTCACCAACTCGCAATCACGCGTCACGCGGATGTTGTGGTACCTCTATTTCAGCGGGCCCGGGCGGGCACAACCGATGCTCTCGACCTTCAACGACCAGGCCGGCATCCGGAAATTCTCCTCCTCGTGGAACATCAAGCACCTGGCCAACCGCGGACGCGACATCTGGTGCACGTTCTATTTCGACCCGACCGAGGTGACCGTTTTCGCTGCAGCCGACGGTTACGACGAATCCGAGAAATCCCTGGTGTGCCGGTACAAGCACGGTCTCTCAAACATGACGGCCGATGGCTCGATCTACCTGGCGCTCTACAGCGGACGTTACAGGATCGACGAAATCCAGTTGCTGCGCCCTCGCCGTCAGCAGAAATGACCGGAAGAATCTCATGCAGAAACGTCGACTGTTTTGTGGACTGCTCACAGTCCTGATCCTCGTCACATCCCCGGGAAATGCGTTCTCGTGGAGCAAGGGGCATCGGCTGATCCGTCTCTGGGCCGTCGCACGCCTGCCGAAGTGGCAACACGATCTGCTGGGCGCACAGGCACTCGCCCGACTCTGCAGAGAATACACGTCGCTGCAGGACAGGCACGCCGGCGGCAATGCACCGGAACTCGACCCGTACTGCATCGTGCCGGGAGTCCGCCTGTCGTTGCACGACGTAAACCCGGCGGAGCCGAGTGCCAGGGCAACGCTGTGGTACCTGGATCGGATCGGCGAGAAGCTGAAGTCCGGCGAAACCGACGAGGCGATGAAATTCCTCGGAGTGCTGTGTCACTGGAACGAGGATCCCGGGTCTCCCGGTGCCCACAGCAGTCCCATCAGCGAATGGCAGCTCAAGACGCTGATCCCGCCACCCAGGCCCAAGGAGCGGCTCAATTACCTGTTCGGGGCCGGGGGCATCATGGACACCGGCGACTACCGGATCCCCGAGATGGCCTATCGTCCGAGACTGCTCGGCAGAACACGGGAGGAGGCGGCGCTGCGGATTCTCCAGCATCAACGGCTGCTGCAGCGACGAGCGGGAGCCCACATCATCCCGATCGTGCAGGACGTGATCTACGGAGATGGCCGAAAGGCCGTGGAACTCCACGCGGTGGCAGCACTCGACAACGCGCGACACACCGCGGACGTGATCTACACCACCCTCTGCCTGGCAACCGGCCGCTTCGACGACGACCAGCCGACCTGGAACCAACAGCCCCTGGCCGACTGGCTTCCCGAGTTTCGCGGCGGCATGATTCCGCACCCCTATTACGTGACCCCGTTCCTGGTCAACCAGGCCATGGATGCCCGACGCCGATTGCATCCGCTGGCTCTTGCCGAAAAGGGTCCGAAGATCAAATCCGGCTTCGGCATGGGCACGCCGTTTTCACTCGACTTTGTCTTCGCCCCCGGCAAGGTGTTCGATCGCTTCAGTTGTCGAGTCGGACTGCATCCGACAGCCGGTTCCCGGGGAGCGGTCACATTCGTGGTCGTCGCCAACGGAAAGCAACTGGTCCGCACAAGGCCCGTCAAATCGGACACCGCACCGGTCACGATCCGGGTCGACCTTCCTCGGGCCGACGTGCTGAAACTGTCGTTGCAGACGATCGCTCACGACGGGTCCACCTCCAGCCACAATCTCGCCACGTGGGCTGACCCGATTCTTCATCGCAGACCGGATTGATCCTCCGCCGCAGCGTCTCCATCACGACATCGACACGCTCTTGACCCCGGGAATCTGCCAGGGAGCCCGGTAACTCTTGCCCAGCAGCCCGTCGGCTTCCTTGTCGCCCAGGACGGTCTCGGACTTCGGATCGAACCGCAGCACGCGACCCGAGCGGTAGGCGACTTCTCCCAGGTGAACGAGACCGCACGAGAGGTGGGCCACCGGGGCCGGGGCGATCGGTTGCTGACGCGACTTCACGCAGTCGATGAAGTTGTAGATGTGCTGCGGATGACCGGTGTTGCCTCGCATGCCCGGTCCCTTTTCGAGCTCGCGGCCGAGGTAGACCTGGAAGTACCCGCGGCGCGAGAACACCATCATCCCCTTGGTCCCGTAGAAGGCGTTGCCGCTGTCGAACCCGTGTGGTCCGTAGGGAGTCCAGCCCCGATCTTCGTACAGCAGGACCTTGCCCTCGGCGTAGTGGAACGCGACGGTCATGTTGTCTGGGAATTCGCGTTCCCCCTTCAACGTGATCCGGCTGCCGTGGGCGGTGATCCGCACCGGGTGAGTCGTGACACCAAGCCCCCAGCGGGCCATGTCGATGTCGTGGACCCCGTCCCCGCCGATGTCACCGTTCCCGTAATCGCGATACCAGTTCCAGTTGCCGTGAAACCGGTTGGGATTGAACGGGCGGCGGGGCGCCGGGCCAAGCCACATGTCGTAGTTGACCGAAGCCGGAGCCGTCCCGTTGGGCACGCCCTGGCGAGGCGAGTGCTTCTGGCAATTCCAGGCCTTGCTCATCTTGATCTCACCAAGCAGCCCCGACGCCAGCACCTCACCCGCCTTGGCCGTCACGTCGCTGGACCGCATCTGTGTCCCGTGCTGGAGGATCCGCCCGGATCTCTTCACCGCTTCAACCAGCAGACGGCCCTCCCGAAAGACATGGCTGCCGGGCTTTTCGAGATAGACGTCCTTGCCGGCCACCAGGGCGGGGACGGCAATCGGACAGTGCCAGTGGTGCGGGGTGGCGATGACCACCGCGTCGATCGCCTTGTTGTCCAGGACCCTGCGAAAGTCCTCGACCGTCTCGGGTGCCCGTCCCGTGGCACTCTTGACCGACTCCACGGCACGCGACACGTGTTGCCCGTCGACGTCACAGACACACGCGATACGAACGTCCTTGCGTTTGAGCAGGCGTCGAACGTGGCCGTGCCCCATCCCGCCGACACCGATCACGGCCACCTGGACCTGCTCGTTGACAGTCCCGGCCGACGACAGGCTCGCGGCACCCAGCAGCGTCACCGCACCACCGGCCGAAGCGGTGAGCACTTCTCGGCGAGTCAATCCACTCATGGAAATCTCCAGTCTGAAACAAGTCCGGTCAGCCCACGCCGGCTCCCTACGCCTCGGCCTCCAGCTTGCGGATCATGCCGACCAGGTTCGCGTAGTTGATCTTCATCGCGTCGACCCGGGAACCACTGGCGGGCAGGAAATGCGTGGAGACCGAAAGCACGGCGTCGCAGCGGTGATGGCGGAGATTCCGCAGCACGGTCATGTAGTCGACATCCCCTGCGCCGAACGGACGGTACTCAAAATCCAGCCTCACCCCGTCCTTGACGTGCAGGTCCTTGATGTGCAGCCCGTGCAGGTACGGCCTGGCGTTCTGGAATCCCGCGGTGGCCGTGTCCCACTCGCCGGAATTCAGGTTGTCGGCCGGGCCCCACATCAGCTTGAGACGGTGTGAGCCCAGCCGTTCGGCCAGGTGTCGGAAGTTGACCGTCGTGTTGGTGTAGTTCCAGGGCATCATCGAGAGTGCCACGTCGACGTCGTATTTCTCGGCCTGCTCGACAACCAGCGAAAATGCCTTGAGCCACTTGTCCTCGTCGACCTTGGCAATCAGGCCGCCACGTGTCATCCACCGCATCGGCCATGTCGGCTTGCCGGCGGTGTATTCACCCGGCCAAGCAAACGTGAAAGTGCCCACGGCACTCACGCCGATGTGGGCCGCGATCTGCATCGACCGGACCAGCGCGGTGAAATCCCTGCGGAAGGCCGGGTGGTCGGCCATGGTCTTGTAGTCAAGCTCGGCCAGGTGGATCTTCTTGAACGGGGTTCCGGCGTTGAGCAGGAAGATGTCCAGTTCGTGGGACTTGACCCGCGCGGCGATCCTGGCAGCGTGAGCATCGGTCCAGGATGACACGTCCGGTTCGTCGGAAATGCGACTGAACCAGACATGCCTGGCGCCGATCTGCCGTGCCGTGGCCAACGACTGTTCCAGGGGCAGCCCGAGTTCCGGCAGGTACATCCCCAGCCGAAAGCGGTACGGCTTCTCGGCGACGGCGGTCGTGTTCGCCTGGACCGAGTTGGCCGTCAACAGGCCCGTGGCACCGGCCACTGTCGTGGTTTCCAGTGTCCTGAGAAACTCCCGGCGTCGCATGGCTGTCTCCGGTCTGGTGTAGAACCCACACGCGGCCGGGCTCCGAGGGCGCAGAGCACTATGCCTTCGGGGAGTGTTGGTCGTCAACTGTCGCAAAGCGTCGACGCCGAAGCCGAATCGGCGTCGCCGAGTTGATTCGATCGGACCGATTCAATACAGGATGACTCTTGCCGTCGCCAACAGCGGACGGATATCGTGGATCTGACACGGCAACCTGTGCTGCCGGGGTCCAATCCCGAAAAACGAATCCGCATCCACCCGTCCCGGGCCGAACGGAACGTCCGTCAGCCACCCGGTTGTCCACGGATGCACCGAGGCCTTCATGCGTCACAACATCCACCTGGGAGTCACGGGCCTGCGCCAAACGGGCAAGACCGTCTTCCTGACTTCGCTGATCTACCAGCTCTCCGAACTCGGCAGCAAGGGCCTGGACCGTTTCGAGCCGAGTGGCGTGACGCTGCGGGCGGCGACGATCGAGCACTCGCGCGACGGCGACAAGGAACGCTTCCCCTACATGAGGTTCCTCAAGGGACTGCGGGAAAAGCCACCCCGGTGGCCCGCTCCGACGAACAGGGAATCCGGCCTGGTGCTTCGCTTCTTCTACGAGAACCAGGGAGCCAGCGGCAAAGTGGATGCCGTCAGGAAGTGGGTCGGACTCGGCAAGTCGCAAGGCAGCATTGCCCTGCACCTGCACGATTACCCGGGTGAGTACCTGCTGGACGCCGGGATGCACGACATGACATTCGAAGAATGGTCCAGCGAGACCATGGACCGGATGGCCAACTACTGTCCCGGTGAAGCCAATCACTACCGGATGACGGTCGAAACCGCCGGCAACCGGACCCCCGAGGAGTTCCTGAAGTCACTCAGGACAGCATACGCACGCTACGCGGAAGCGGCCCGCAAGCAGGGTCTCGAGTTCATCCAGCCCGCCATGACGCTCGTCGACTGGTACGAACGATGCGACACCAGCGATCAACCTCCGAACCCCACCAAACAGGAACTCCCGTTCGTCCCCCTGCCCGGTTCACCGGATTCCGAGGAGCAGTCGGACCCGGAAATCGAGCAGTTGCGGAAACAGCTGACCGCGAGTTTCGAACGCTACAAGAAGCGGCGAGTGAAACCGTTCCGCAAGCGGATCCGGAAATGCAACACTCAGCTTGTCCTGGTTGATGTCCTCCGCGTCCTGCAGAACGGCAAGCACGCCTACAATGACACCAGGCAGTGCATCGCCGAGATCCTGCGGGCCTATCACGCCGCCTGGAAACCATTCGGCGGCATCAAGCGTGCCCTGTTCGCGGCCACCAAGGCCGACCACGCAACGAAACAATCCCGCGGAAACATGTCCCGACTTCTTGATGCCCTTGTCACCAAGGCGAAGGGGCAACTGAAAGGCGGAATCCGGACTCCCGAATCCGAGTGGTTCACCTCGATTCGTGTCACTCGGGAAGGCAGGGAAGCGGGCGGACAAAAACGTGAGGTTCTCAACGGAACCGAAAAGGGAAAGTCCGATGAGCCGATGAACTTCCTTTGTGGCAAGGTGCCGCCCGAATGGCCCATCGAGGAGGATTGGGTCTACGGGAATCCTGCGTACGGATTCACCGAATTCGAGCCGACCCAATTGCCCACGATCGACGGCTCACTCTGGCCTCACGTCAACCTGGACCGAGTCATCTGGAAAATCCTCGAAGGTTGCTTCTAGACCGAATTGAAGCAGGCACCACCATGAGCACCGACGCCGACCCGATCCGTTTCGACAAGACAAGCCACCCGCAAGGGCCCGCCACCGGTCCGGTTTCGGGGCCGGTCGATTTCCTGGAAGACGAGACGAACGCTCGAACGCCATCGCATGGCCCGGAAAGTGACACGGTCTCGGCTGTTGCTGCCGACGCGACCGCAAGCGGCGACGCGGATCGTCCCGCAGGACGACCGCTCTCGGACCGGATTCTCGTCGTCGCCACCGTGCTCTCGCTGGTGACGCTGGCCGTCACTTTCGTGATTTCACGTGTCGTGACCGAGGCCTCGAGCCTGATCGCGACCTGGCCGACGCTCGGATGGATCTACGTGGCGTCCTACGTGGCAGTTGTCCTCTCGGTCGGCCTGCTGGCCATTCGGTCGGCTCGGAGGTACTGGAGAATCCGGGCGGTGACGAGACTGCGACGGACCGTCGAGGAGTTCCAGAACAGGACGGCCAACGGTTCGGTCGATCCGAATCGAATGCGCGACGAGTTGACCGGGTACCTGGCCGCTCTCGAAAAACACACCAATAGCCAGACTCAGACAAGCATCGCGACCGTGCGTCGCAAGTTCAACGATTACACCGGCGATGGAACGCGAGATGTCGAGGAGGTCGAGACACACGTGCTGACTGCACTCGACCGCGAGGCGGACACGATCATCGCCAGCCGAAGCGCCCAGGTGGCCGTGGCGACGGCATTGGCTCCCCATTCCTTCGACGCGGTGATCGTGCTCTGGCAGGCGGTCAAGCTGATCGACCAGGTGTCGCAGATCTATGCCGGTCGACCGGGCCTGTGGGGAACACTGAGATTGTTCAAGCGGGCCATGGCGGCCATCGTTTTCGCCGAAATCGCGCAACTGGCAACCGAAGCCATGGTCGACGCGGTCGCGAAAAAGACGCTGGCGACCATCGCCGGTCGAGTGACCGAGGGCGTGACGAACGGTCTGCTGATGATTCGGCTGGGAGAAACCGTCAAGCAACAGTGCCGTCCGATTCCCTGTGACGGTGCCGGCACTCATCCGATTCGACGACTGCTCCAGGCACTCAACAGCCGCGGTGTCACACCCGCTGCGACCAGCAGCCAGATGGCCTGATTTCGGCCCTGCTGTTGACCACCGGTGGATCGACCGGAATGCGTGGATGTCACCGGTTGGTGACGGTCCGCGGAACCGCCGGCGGGGCCACGCTTGAAGCCGGCTTCGACATGAATGAGACTGGTCTGGGATTCCGAATTGCGGAGATGACCGATGGCCAAGTTTCTCGTCAAGACCAGCAGTGAAAGCGGAATCCAGGGACCGTTCTCCGGCCAGGAACTGGAGCAGTTGGCAAGAACCGCGGAACTCCAACCCCAGTACCTGGTCTCTGAGGATGCCGGCACGTCCTGGCAGGACGCGATCCGGTTCTTCAGCAACGATCTCGAGCCGGACATCGAGCCGGACATCGAGCCGGACATCGAGCCGGACATCGAGCCGGACATCGAGCCGGACATCGAGCCGGACATCGAGCCGGACATCGAGCCGGACATCGAGCCGGACATCGACCTGGACATCGAGCCGGAGCCGAACGAGAGGGCGACGCCAGCCTCCGAGGTCTCGACGAATATCGACCACGACTTCGACGCGTGTGAAGCACTGCTGCAGTCGGGTGCCGGCAGATTCGGGTGGATCAAGGAAAACGCCGATCGAGGCCTGGCGGCGTGGCGGGAAGCGGCCGAGACCGATGACGCCCGCGGACAGGTCCTCTGCGGGTGCTGTTACTTCTACGGATGCGGAGTGGAGCAGGACGGCGAGACGGCCGTTGAGTGGTTCCGCAAGTCCGCCGAACAGGGGAACGCGCAGGGCCAGTTCAGTCTCGGGCAGTGCTACTACCATGGAGACGGAGTGGCGGAGAACGACGAGGCGGCCGTGGAGTGGTTCTTGAAGGCCGCCGAACAGGGGAATTCATTCGCACAATCCAACCTCGGTCGGTGTTGCTTGCATGGCCACGGCGTGGAGCAGAATGAACCGAAGGCCGTCGAGTGGTTCCAGCAGGCCGCCGCGGTGGGGAATTCCCAGGCCGAGTGCTGCCTCGGAGACTGTTACTTCGGTGGAACCGGAGTCAAGGAAGACGAACGAGCAGCCGTCGAGTGGTTCCGCAAATCCGCCGAGCAGGGGGATCCCGACGGACAACGCAACCTGGCCCAGTGCTTGCAGTCGGCCACCGGAGTCGAACAAGACAACCGGGAAGCCGTCGAGTGGTTCCGAAAGGCCGCCGAGCAAGACGACGCGGAAGCCTGCCTTGACCTCGCCCAGTGCTACGCAACTGGAAACGGCGTCCAACGAGGCACAGCGACCGCCAGGGAATGGGCTCAAAAATCAACCGACAATGGAAATGAATACGCCAGCGAGTGGCTCGAAAACTACGAACGCTTTGCCCTGCTGACCGTCGATCTTGCCGAGCAGTTGCACGCCAATTGGGCATCCGACGATGAATACGACGAGGAAAACGAAGACGACCCCGACGACGAAACCGAGGAAGAAGGGACCCGGACTGTCTCCTGGTACGAACTGAACGAATTCCGCCGGATCGAAGATGAAGCTGCCGAAGTTCTCCTGAAATGCAGAACCGAACTCGATCTCAGTGGCCTGGAGACCATCTCTCTGGAGGCCATCACGACTCTGAACACGAAGAAGGCGTGGAAGGGAAACGAAGGTTCCTGGCGGACATTCGAGTTGAACCTGAGCGGTCTCCGTGAGATCAGCCCCGAAGTGGCCGAAGAACTCGCGTCGCGTTTCGCGAAGAAGCCGGACTACATGGAAGCCGCCTTGGCCCTGAATGGACTCAGGACCGTCGACCCGGACGTTGCGGTGGCGCTCACCAAGCACAACGGTGCACTCGAGCTCAATGGACTGGTGCACCTGTCGGATGAATTCGCACAGGCATTGACCAGCCATCAACATCGACTGGAAGTCGGCGGGATCACGGAACTTTCGGACACGGCAGCCGAGTGTCTCGGACTCCACAAGGGAGACAGCCTGGTACTCAACGGGCTGACGGAACTTTCGGACAACGCGGCGAAACATCTCGGGCTCCACAAGGGAGATCAACTGAACCTCAACGGGATCACGCAACTCTCCGACAAGGCGGCGGAATACCTCGGACTCTGGGCGGGAAGCTACCTGGAACTGGAGGGCCTCCAACAGCTTTCAGCAGAGGCGGCCGACCGTCTCCTTGGTCGGCCCGACGACGACAACTATCGGTGTGTCACACTGTCCGGTCTGAAAACGGTCACCGAACCGGTTGCAGAACGACTGGTCGAGCATTTCGGGGACGGAATCGATCTCAGTCAGCTGGAGAATCTCTCACCCGAAGTCGCTCGACGTCTCGCCGTATCCGAAGGGGAACTCTGGCTGGGGGGATTGACCAGCCTGTCGGTGGACGCCGCGGAACATCTTGCCGGCAACAAGGCCGGACTGTACCTGGACGGACTGACAGAACTGACCGAAGAAGTCGCACAGATCCTGTCAGGTTTTACGGGATCCCTGTCGCTGCAGGGCCTGACAAGCCTCTCGGATTCCGCTGCCCGACACCTCGGCAATCTCAAGGGCAACATCCAGATCGAAATGGAAAACCTGCCACCCTCGGCCCGTTCCATTCTCGGTGGACACCCGTCCATGTTCGAGATGGAAGACGGTTCACCGGCACCGATCCCCGAGCAACTGGTCTCCGGATTGCATGAACTGGGGATCTCGTCGATCGTCGGTGTGTACGAAGCGTCCAACGACGATGGCGAAATGACGATCGAGATCCAGGGTGACGGCCAGACTCTGGTCGAAAGCGACTACTACTATCACGACGACCTCGCGGAGAAACTGTTCGAGTCGATCGGCCCGGATGCCACGCTCGCGCCGCGACCAACCGTGACGTTGGAAGAATGCAAGCAGGTGTGTGATTCCGCCACGTCGTTGATGTGGAAGGCGTTGCCCGCCGGATTCGAACAGGGAAGCGGCTCCTCCGGCAGCGTCGAGATCGACGTGGAAGACGGGTACGTACAGTTGGATCATGGTTGGAACCACTGACCGGCAGAGAAGACGGGACATCTGATGGCTCATCCCTATTTCCACTCGCTGAGCAGCGTCTCCAACTGGGGCGGCGTTCACGAAGATTATCTCGCCGTTCACCAGTGGTTCGACCGGTCGAAGCAGCACCTGGGCGATTTCCGCCACCGGGCACTACGGCATCACGCCGAGGGAATCGACCTGTCGCGGAGGATATTCGGGGACGAGATCACCAATCGTGACGGCGTCAGCGTCCCGGTCGATCAACTTGGACGGCAGCACATCGAAGAGGACCTGGGATACGTGCCCGCGTTCTCGGATTGGCTCGAAGCGATCGACGACCGGTCAATTCCCCGGTCCGAGCAGCTCTCGTCCCCGATCCAGGCCAACCGTTCTGTCCTGAAATGGGGCGGTGTCGAAAGCGACTACCTGCCCCTGCACGAGTTCCTGGACGAAGCGGTCGCCGGTGCAGGTCGTCGCAGTCTGCTGGCACGTCATCACACCGAGGGAGTGTTTCTGTTGGAAACTGTCTTTGGTGCGGTCATCACCAACAGCGAGGGACGCGTCGTTCCGGTTCGCGTGATTGCCGAATTTCACATCAACAACGAACTCTCGCGGATCCCACCGGTATCAGAGATCCTGCAGGGAATCGAAACCGCACCGTGGATGATGCGGGTGGCCCGTCCATCCCGGTTGATCATGCGGTCCCTGCAAGAGACATCCTGAACTGTCGCGGGATCGGGTTCCCGATGCACCCGACGGTGTCCTGGAGCACCGTGTCCCTCAACGCGTCGTCGAAGTTCAGGCTGGCTGCCTCAAACAGCCCGATGCCCTTCTCGGCACACTTGGCGAAGAAAAGTGGATCACGCCGTGAAACACACGGTCCGGTGTGCTTGTCCCCCCGATCCACTCTCGGGGACACTGTTGCTGCCGGGACGATCCGTCCATCCCCGGAGGACGTTCTCTCCGGCAGCCGACCCGGTTACGTATTCGACCACCCGAAAGGAACGACATGGAAACCCGATCTCAGAACTCAACCGACCACCACAGGTGGTCTCGACACGGTGGTCTCGTCCTGTTGACCTCCCTGGCTGCCATCTCCCTGGTCGCCGCTCGCCGGCTGCCAGAGGCCAATCCGCCCGGGATGGCCGGCTGGGTCGTGGTGCAGAAGAGTCCGACGGGAGATGACACCGCGACCATCCAGGCGGCCATCGATTCGGTGGCCCGGACCGGGGGCGTGGTCTTCTTCCCCGCCGGTGTCTACCGGCACAAGGGTCTCACCGGACGCGCCAACGTTCACCTGAAAGGAGTCCACGTCGGAAGTGTGAAGCTGGACTTTACTCCCAAAACCGGTGACGGCATCACGCTGGTCCCCGATCCGGACAACTTCATGGTCTCGAGCCTGAAGCTGACGTCCAGTGGTCGGTCGACCGGTTGGGCGATACGGGCCAACGGCGGAACGCAACGGTCCCTGCGGATCGAACGGGTAAATTTGAACGGTTTCACCAATGGGGTCCAGATCCGCGACGCCCTCAACGTTTCAATTCGTGACTGTCGGATCGGCCACACCTATCCGAACAACCCGAAGGGAATTGGGATTCAGATCGGCAACGGTCGCACCCACGGAGGCAATGGGGTGACCATCGAGGACTGTTACTTCAGCAGCCTCGACAAGGGCATCGTCACCCATGCGCAGGCCTGCCTGATCTCGCGGCCGATCATCGAATTGTGTCACACCGGCATCGAGACACACGGCATCACGTCGATCGTGTCCCCCTGGTACGACGGGACAACTGACGTGGCTCACGTCAGCGTGCAGCCCAACACCATCGGCGGCGGCAGTTCCGGCACCGGCGTCCTGTTGCTGGGATACGGCTCCAGCGGCTGGAACATGAACTACGGCACCGAGGCCGAGCGAAAACGCTCGGTGATCCTGCCCGAACGACTCGATTTCAATCCGGGTGAAAATGCCGGCCGGCCACGAGGTGTCACGTTCGGCGAGGTCGTCATCGACCGCGACGGCGTGATCCACGCCAGGGACTTCAGGAAGCTGCCCGACTGACCGTTCCGCCAATCACCACGAATTCGCCGCAATCGTCCCGGCAGCACAATCGCGTCGTGTCCGGTCAGTCGGAGGTCAACAGGTCAGCGATCACCGACGCCGCACGGCTGGCTCCTTCCGGATTCAGCGCGTCATAGATCGGCTTGGTCGGAGCCAGCCACACTTCGCCGGTCCCCCGGAACGTCTGGACCGGCCCTTCGCCGCCGGTCGGCGTGTCGATGATCTCCAGGTCGAGTCCTGCGGAATGCAGCAACGCAAGGGAGTCCATAACCTGAAGCGTCTCGTCCTGGAGCCTGATCCTGCGGATCTCGTTTTCCGGTACCGGTGAGACCAAGACGCAGAGACCGCTGCCGGAAATTCGCGTCTGGAGCGTCGTCTGTCGAATCGTGTGACCAACTTCGACGCTCTTTTCGCAGCAGTAGAAGATCCCGTGATGAACGACCAGGTCCTGGTTGTTGAGACGTTTGATCATAAAAGCGCTCGGTGAAGGCTCCAGGTACACGACACCACTGCCCGTGACGGTCGGACCGACAAACGCCAAGGCGTTCGCCATGTCCTCGGTGGTCCCCTCGCCGTCCCCCCCTGGACTCTCGATCGCCAGTTGCCCGTGCATGAACTGCAAGGCCCCGGATTCCAGGACCACCGCGTTGTCCTTCAGAGTGACACGAACCTGCTTGAGCCTCACTCCGGACTGCTTTGCAAAGAAAAGGGACTGTGCCTCGACAAGCCGTTGGGCACCATCGAGCTGCTTGTAGGCAAGCACTTCGACCGAAACACCGCCGTTCACCTGCGAGTCGATGACCTCGATGTTGTAACCGTCTGACGAAGCCGATCCCGCTTCGACAGCTGGCTGTGGAGTCGACGGTGTCTGAGGGGCGGCGGTCGGGACAAACGGTGACCCCGGAGGAGAGCCGGCCGGAACGGCCGCCAACTTCGGAGGAGAACTGGACGCGACGGACGCCGATCCCGGCGGAGAGCTGCTCGCGGAAGATACCGACCCCGGAGAAGAGCTGGACGCGGCAGACGCCGACCCCGGAGAAGAACTGGGCGCGACAGGCGCCGATCTCGGCGGAGAGCTGGCCGCAACAGACGGCGACCCCAAAGGAGAACTGGACGCGGCAGCCGCCAATCCCTGAGGAGAACTGGACACGACAGACGCCGACCCCGGAGGAGAGCTGGACGCGACAGACGGCGATCCCGGTGGAGAGCTGGACGCGACAGACGGCGATCCCGGTGGAGAGCTGGACGCGACAGACGGCGATCCCGGAGGAGAGCTGGACGCGACAGACGGCGATCCCGGTGGAGAGCTGGATGCAACAGACGGCGATCCCGGAGGAGAGCTGGACGCGACAGACGGCGATCCCGGTGGAGAGCTGGACGCGACAGACGGCGATCCCGGTGGAGAACTGGACGCGACAGACGCCGACCCCGGAGGAGAACTGGACGCGACAGACGCCAATCCCGGAGGAGAGCTGGACGCGACAGACGCCAATCCCGGCGGAGAGCTGGACGCGACAGACGCCGACCCCGGAGGAGAACTGGACGCGACAGACGCCGACCCCGGAGGAGAGTCGGCCGCGACGGACGCCGACCCTGAGGGAGAGCCGGACGCGGCAGACGGCGAAGACACCGCCCCACCCGCATTCTCATCGCCCACCGGGACGCTGAACGCAGCATTGCAGCGTTGACAGGAAACCCGGCGACCGGCGTTGAAGTCTGGAACGCGGTACTGTTGCCCACAACTCGGACACGCTAAATCGATTGGCATGGCCCATTCCCAGTAACAGCGGTGGCGAAACCGTAGTTCTTCCGGGCGTCCATGCTCGAACGGCAATCACACTATAACCTCTGCCATCCACCAATCGTTATCCAGTCGCCGTCCCGAGTGGCGAAGCCCACTGAAACCCGCCACGACGTCAAAAAATGGTGACCTGGCGGTTCCGCCGTTATCCGCCGCCGGCGAAACACCACAAGTTGCCCGCGTAATCGTGAACCAGCAGCAGGTTGCCGGTGATCACCGGGGACGTCTTGATCGGCGTCCCCAGCCGGTGTTCCCAGACCACTTCGCCACTCCGATTCACTCCGCGAATCGACGTGTCGTCATGGCCGAAGAACGCCAGGTCACCGGCGATGATCGGGGTCGAACTGCCGGCCAACGCCTGGCGGCGTGATCGGCGGAAGCGGTCGGCTTCGCGGCCACAGGGGACAGTGTGGCGGGTGGCACCCGTCTCCAGGTCCAGCAACCGCATGTCACCACCGTTGGCCAGGATCAGGTCGTCCCAGACAACCGGTGCCGCGTTCTGGTACCCCGCACCGCTGAGACCTTTCTGCCAGATCAGCTTTCCGGTCGCGGCGTCACGGACACGGATGCCCGAAGAACCGGTGTAGATGAGCTTTCCGTCCACCACGATCGGTGCCGAAGTCGACCGGGAGGTCTCGGTGATGGTCCACACCGGCTCGCCACCGGGAAATCGGACAGCGGTCCCCCCGCCACGGCGGACGCTGTACAACACGTCGTCAAAGACCGTGGCAAAGGCGGCGTAGGCACCGACGTCGCCGACCAGTCGCCGGATCGTCTTGCCCGTCGCGTAATCGACCAGCCACAACGGCTTCTGCCAGTCGTTGACTATCAGTCCCTTCGAGGTGGGCACCGGCGGCGTGTTGATGATCGCCAGCGGCCGACCGTCGCGATACGACGCACTCAGCGGCCGGGTCCATTTCACTTTGCCGGTGTCGGCAGAGAAAGCGGCAATCCAGCCCTCGGCCAGGATGGCGTAGACCACGCCGTCGTGCACCGAGACCGGGCCACGAATGTCACCACGGGGTGAGTCCGTTCGCCACAGGCGTTTGCCAGTGGCAGCGTCGAGGCAAAGCACACCGGCTCCGGGAGTGCCGGCATTGGGGTTGCCGATCGACACGAATACCCGGCCCCCGGCCGTAACCGGTGAATTGTGGAGCACGTGGACGCTGCCGGTGTGAGTGACCCACAACGGTCGCAGCGGCGCGGTGGGGCCGGCAGCGAGACGACGGGGTGGCGTGCCAGAGAGCACCCAGGGAAAATCCGCACCGACCTTCGGTTTCGCCGTCTGTCCCGGTTCGACCTGGAACTCCTGCTGCCGTTTCCACTCGGTTCCGGCGACATCCGTTGCCAACAGGTCACACTTCCAACGCCCCGGGGACCCGGGTTCGAAGGAACCGTGCCAGGACCAGTCGCCCTGCTGTTCGAGCGGCGTGGTGCTCACCCGGCCGTCGGGGTCCGTCCATCGGCACCTGACCGACTTGACCAGCAGCGCGGTGTCGTAGGCCAGGACCACCAGCGGCTGGCGTCCGGAAACCGTTTTCGGCCCGGGCGCGACGACCCGCAGTCGCTTGTACTGCCCGGCCACCCGGAGACGAGAACGAACACCGTCGGGCGAAATGAACACCCAGCGGTAGGTCCGCGAATAGGCGCCCCAGTCGTGGCCCCGGGCCGGTGCGCTGTTGAGGATGGGGGTGCCCCGCCGGCTGCCGGCGTGGACGACGTGATAGTGGGCCCCGATCTGGCAGATGACGTTGATGCCCTCGGCCTTGCGCTGGTCGAACCACGAGGCTGACAACGGGTAATGCGAGATGGCGATCACCGGCATCCCGGCCGGCAGCGACTTCAGGTCCGCCGTCATCCAGTCCCGCTGCCGCAGTTGGGCCGTCGAGCGGAGGTAGGACGTCTCGGTGACGAACTGGATGAAGTGGACGCCGCCGTAATTCCACGAGTAGTAGGGCGGTCCGATTCGCTGTTCGAAGCTGACGGTGCAACGCGGGTCCAGGCAGTTGCCGTCGTGACCACCGAACCCCTCGTAGACGCGGATCTTCGAGGAACCGCGGATCCGGTCGTACATGTCCCACTCGAACTGCGATCCGTTCATCGTCAGATCACCGGCCGTGGCCAGGAAGGCCGGTCCGCCCGGGGCCGAGGTGACCTGCGCGAAGTCCTTGGCGATCGGGATCATCTGGGAGATGCTGGTGAACTGGCTGTCGCTGGCCGTGATGAACCAGAACTCGCGTTTCGCCGCCGCCCGGTCGCGTGCGAAGCCGAAATTGACCGTGTATTTCGTCTCGGACTCGTCGAACGGGATGCGATGGAAGAACGCAGCGGTCGGCCGGAAACCGGTCGGCCGGGTGACGACGACGAAACGGTGGTGCGGATTGTCGTCCACGCGGATTCGGAACACGTACTCGCCGGTGGCCGACGTGCGGATCACCTTCTCGCCGTCGCTGACCACGATCTCGGGCAGGCCCGCTTCGCCCGGGTCGCGCTTGCCGTTGGCGTTGCGATCCTCGAAGACGGTCCCCGTGGCCGTGACCAGGCGAGGTCGGGCCGGCCGCAGAGGAGGTTCCGGTCGTCGCGGGATCTTCCGGCTGGCCTCCTCGAGTTCCGCGTCGTTGAACCCGCGCAAAAGGTCGGATGTCGTCCGGAGGTCGGTGTCGGGGATGGCAGCCGGCGGCCCGTCATCACCGGCCCGCACACCGGATTGAAGTCCGGCCCACAGACAGACCACGGTCAGCACCGCCCGCCAAAGGTCGATTCGTCGATCAATCATGATGAGGATCCGGTGTTGACTGCCGCGGGGGATGTCCCCGTGAACAAAAATCACTTGCCGTCGCTGAACACGAAGCAAAAGACATTCTGCCTGCGATGAAACGGGCTCTCGTCGGGAGGTTCCGCCTCGCCGACAATGAAACCGCCCCAGTCTGCGGCCGCATCGCCCCAATGGGCGACCTTGACCTGTCGGAGTGCCTTGTCCCGGATATCTCGCAGCGTCGTCTTGTCACACTTGAGCACCGGTGCCGTGACGGTCATGCCATCACCGCGCATCGAGAAGCGAAACGACAGGGTGTTGGCGAGATGGAGACAACTCTCAGGCACCGGGAACGTGTAGTCCTTGCGAGCCCCCGGTTCGAGGCTTCCCAGGGCCTTTCCGTTGAGAAGCACGTCCACCTTGCCGGCCGGACCCCGCGACTTGGTCCAACCGTTGCTGGGAGCACCAACGGTGAACTCCAGCGTCCCGTCGGTCCGGACCGGTGCCGCATCACGGCCGTTGGCCACCACCACGACCTGTGAGCGAATTTCCCCATCGTTGATATTGCGGACCTTGAGGTTGAGCAGCCCGTCGGGAACGGATGTCGTATCCACGGTGGCCGCAAACACGGCTCGATAAAACGGACGACCCGCCTCCTGCATTTTCTGCCAATCCCGGCCGTTGATCGAGTATTCCAGGTGTTCGCCCGCCTGGGGTTGAACCAGGTGGGCTCGGATCTTGACCTGTCCGTGCCAGGCGGCGCCGACTCGATGCGAGACAATCGCCACGCGTTGGCCAAGTCCCTTGTAGAACTGTTCGAGCGTTTCACCCCGCACCCGATAAACGAGGTACCCCTGCGGCATGAGATCCGGGCACAACTGGTTCGTCCTCGGATTCCACCAGCAACCGGCCAACGCTCCCCCGGACCGGTAGGGCACCGAGCGTTTCTTGTGGGCCAGCACATGGATGTCACCGATTAGCTGCATCCGAACATCGTGTTGTCGGGCCATCGCCAGGAAATCCGGACAGTGGTTCTCCAGGTCGGCTTCGGCCGTTGTGACCACGAAGGTGCCGCGGGATCGGTGACCCATGTCCTGCCCCAACCACTTCACGTGCATCGGCTGGACCCGGTTGGTCGGATAGTCCAGTTTCTTGCCGTTGACGAGAATCTTCCTCTGGCCGAGGTGGTACCCGAAGTCCACGGAGACAAAGTGGATCTTGCCGTACTCGAACGAAAAGAAGTGTGGCCCCAGGTACTCCCAGTACAACGCCTTGCCACAACGGTGGTCACCCCGGGGAAACTCCGCCAGGCGATACGACGAATCGGTGTGATCTCCGGCGACGTTGTAGTGGGGCATCTTGAGGTGGTTCATGATGCCGACGTAATTCCGGAAATCAGCGTGTCCGGATGCGGGTTTGCTCAACAGGGCCTTGTTCAGATCCAGCAGGTCACCGCTGTTGACGACGAATCGCGGCGCGGGTGACAGGGCGTTGGCTTCCCTGACGAATCGGCTCAGGCCGACCAGCGAGCGACGGTTCCGGGAGACGTGCGTGTCGGTGACATGGATGAACGTGAATTCGTTCTCGTCGGCTTCGGCCGGCTTGATCGCAAAATCGACTTTCGCCGACAGCGGCTTGTACCAGTTGCCGACCACGTCGTGTCCGGACGGTCGGGTGAGGTAGAGGAAAACGGCACTCGGGTCGGGCACGATCAAGAACCGCCCCTGCCGGTCCGTCTTGACCACCGAGTAGCCGTCGGTGACCGAGACACCCGGCACACCGGTGGTCGAACCGTTCGATTTCAGCTCGACGCGACCGGAAATCCGCTTCGGGACCGGAACACCATACCGAGGTTTCGGGGTCTCTCTGAGAAGCGGTTTGAGCACCTCCGGAACCGGCGGTGGTTCGGCCGACGTCTTTTCGACACACGTCACCACCGCCAGGGCCAGGACGACTGTACGCAGCAGCTGGCCTGCTCGGGTCGACGAACACGAGAAAGTGAACATTGCGGAGGCCCGGGAAGGAAGAGTTGTCCGATCAGGACAGCCTACGGAGACTCGTCATGGTTGTACCACTTCACGATGCCGGATGGGTAACATCGGGCCAGTCGAACACTCGTCCACGACAGCGACCCGACGGCATGCCGACCACCTCATCACTCTACCGACACGCATGGCTCCTGGTGATCGGCATCGTGGTGGCTGACATCGGCCAACCGGTGCCCGTGTCGGCAAGCGAGTACTGGGTGGCACCTGACGGCGACGATCGTCTCGACGGAAAATCCAGGCCGACCGCGTGGGCCTCTCCCTCGCGCGGACAACCGACCCGGATCAACGAAGCGGTCGCCCGCGGCACGTTGAAGCTACCCGTATATTCAACCGAAGGATTCCTGGACAGCGGACGGCTGCGGATCGGCAAGCATGTCGTGGCCTACGTGTCCCGGACCGAGCGTTCGTTTGTCCTGGCAGGGCCGTGTCCGGAGAACATCGCGATCGCTGCCCGTGTCTATGACGCCGACCTGCTGGGCGGCAAGTCGTTCGCTCCCGGAGACGTGATCCTGCTGGCCGGCGGAGAGTGGGTCGATCGGCCACTGCACTTCTGCCAGCCGGGGTCAGCCGATCGGCCGATCACCTACCGACCCGCTCCCGGCCATCGACCGAGGCTGGTGTCCACGCGTTTCGACCGGTCACCGGTTCGGCACCTGGGATCCCGTCGATCGCCGACGACTACCGACGTCGTGTTGTCCGGCCTGGACATCCGCAACGCTGCCGACGGCAACCACGGGGCGTCGGGACTGGACCTGATCGGGATGAGCCGCGTCCTGGTCTCCGACTGCCGGATCCACATTTCCGGCCGTGACCTCAACGGAGACAACAACGCGATCCGGCTGTTGCAGTGCGACCAAATCACCATCACCGGCTGCAGACTGCACAGCCGGTTCGCCAACGCCGTGGGGGCCTGGAACACGACAGCCACCAGGGTCGACCACTGCGTGATCTACGAGTGTTTCCATGGCATCTCGGCAAGCGGCGGGGCCTACGTGTCTCATCTCGACGTGGATCACTGCACCTTCTACGCCTCCCATCGTTTCGGGGCCCTGGGTTCCGAATCGTCGGGCCGGGTCCGCCTGACCAATTCGATCGTGGCACAGATGGGATCGTTACGCGTTCCGGCACTCTCCGGTCATGCCGGCGGCGACCACAACTGCCTGTGGCACGTCGCCGTGGCTTATGGAAAGGGCTGGAATGGTGCCGCCGACGGCCGACCCGGGGCACACGACGTCGGAGCCGATCCCGGGTTCCTCTCGCGAGATCCCTCGCACCCACTGTTCCTGAAGATCTCGACACAGTCTCCATTGGCGAACGCCGCTGAGGACGGCGGCTATCTCGGCGCATTCAAGCCGATACCGAAACCGCCGTCTCCCACCCTGCCGGTCATCGACGTCCGCGAGTTCGGTGCCCGGGGCGACGGGAAACACGACGACGCTCCGGCCATCCAGGCAGCCGTGCGGCTGGCCGAACAACTCGGCGGCGGTCGTGTCGTGGTGCCCGCCACCGAGGCGTTCTACCTGCTGGGCAGCACCATCCGGATCCGCGGCGACCACGTCACGCTGACCGGTCCGGGAGCCCGCCTGAAGCTCAAGAATGCCGTCGGCCGGATTCACCTGCTGCACATCGGTGGCGACGGACCGACCCGGTCGGTGGCCGAGCACATCGAGGTGTCGGGGTTTCTGATGGACGGAAGCTACCGCAGCCAGCCCCAGCAACGTGCCGGCGGCCTGCCGCGCTGCGTGTGGGTCGAGCATGCCGGCCATGTCGTGATACGTGATGTCGAGATCCGCGACGCCTGGTGCGGCGTGAGCCTGGCCACCAACACGCGGGATTGCCTGGTCGAAAATGTCACGGTCACCGACTGGGATCACGACGCCTTCGGGGCTTCCGGTTGGGGCATCAACGGCGGTTGCACCGACGCGAAGTTCCTCCGCTGCCGGGCTGTCGACACCCCGAGATGCGTCAAGGCCTGGGAGATCGAGGAGGGGGCGCAGCGGATCCTGCTGGAGGACTGCGTGGTCGAGAACCTCGGCGGCACCGGAACCGGTTTCTACGTCCGCCACCACGGATACCGCTGGCCGGTGCTCGTCGACGACGTCACCCTTCGTCGCTGCCGCGCGGCGAATGTCAACGGAGACGGATTCCGGATCGCCACGGCTCCCGGGTCGCAAATCCGGCCGTGGATCCGCACCCGGAACATCCGGCTGCTGGACTGCCGGTGCGTGGGCCGGACCACGATTGCCTGGGGAGTCGAGGACGTCCTGGTCCGAGGTGGCCGTTTCGACGGCCCGGTCTGCCTGGGCTTCTCTGCCGGCACCGACCCACCCGAGGGCAACGGCACCAAGGGGCCGGTCCGCTCGGTCACACTTCAACAAACCCGGGTCGGGCAACTGCTGATCAACGGCCGGGTCGGCAACCCGACCGGAAAACTCGGCAACGACGCCTACCCCGACTACATCCCGAGCATCCGCCTGTTGCAGGTCCGGCAGGACCGACCGGCGAGGATCATCGGTGAGGGGGCGAAGATCGAGGTTCGAGCCGGGTCCTCGAGGTGACCTCCGCCCCGATCAGATCAGCTCGTCGATCGGAGCACCTTCGGGCAGGATCGGCGTCGGTCGGCCGGCGTGGTTGTTGAACTGCGTGTCCAACGGAACCCCGAGGTACTGGTACAGCGTCGCCAGGAGATCACCGGGAACCAGCGGACGGTGAAGCGGAAGCGAGCCCCGGGCGTTGGTGGCGCCGACGGGCTGTCCCATCGTCATGCCACCTCCGGAGAGCACGACCGACATGGCGCGGGCCCAGTGTTCGCGGCCGGGGTTTCCCTTGACGTAGTGGACCCGGGGCGTGTGCGACATCTCGCCCATGACGACGAACAACACGTCGTCCTGCATGCCGCGGTCATGCAGGTCCTCGATCAGCGCCGAGGTGACCTGGTCGAGAACCGGCAGGCGGATCTTCATCTGCTCGAAGATGTTCCAGACGCTGGCGTGGTCGTCCCAGCTGAATGCCTTCTGTCCCGGTACACAGGGAAAATCGATCGTGACCAGTCGCACGCCTGCCTCGACCAGCCGGCGGGCCAGCAGGCAGCGCTGGCCCACGGCGTGGCGACCGAACCGGTCCCGGACCTCGGGCTTCTCACGGTTCAGGTCAAACGCGCTGCGAACCGCACCGCTGGTCAACAATTCCGCCGCCTTGCGATTGTAGGTGTCCAGCGATTCCATCACGCCCGACTGGTCGATGTCGCTCCGCAGCCCGTCGAAACGTGCCAGCAGGTTCCGTCGCTCCCGCAGCCGATCGGTCATCTGGCTGTCCAACTGCAGGTTCGGCACCTCGAACGTCTTGGAATTGGGATCCGAGCGAATCCGGAACGCTTCCAGTCCGGCTCCCAGGTAGGCCGACCCGGGAAAGCGAACACGCGGCAAGGCCATGTGCGCCGGGACGCCCGAAACCCGCTCGCCACAGACCTTGCTGGCCACCGCCCAGAAGTCGGGATAATCGGGCCGGTAGGGCGGGGGAGCATCCTTGCCGGGGTAACCGGTCATCACCGTGTGGGTGCTGTCCACGTGCCCCGGGCTGTTGTGATGCAGTGACCGAATGATCGCCAGCTTGTCGCCGTGGGCGGCCATTTTCGGCAGGTACTCGGAGATGTCCAGCCCCGGGACCGATGTCCGGATCGGCCGGAACTCACCACGAAACCCCAGGGGCCCCTCGGGCTTGAGGTCGAAGGTCTCCATGTGGCTGGCGCCACCCCACAGCCACAGCACGATGATCGACTTGCCACCCAGCGACCGCCCGGTCCGCGACGCGGCCTCGCTCTCCAGTCGCAACAGGTCCGGCAGTGCCAGGCTGCCCAGGCCCGAAAGCCCCATCTGCACCAGGGAACGACGGGGCAGGGTCCCGAAACAGCGTCGGTCGTCAACCGTGCCGGCCATCGTGAAATACCCTGTGGATCGCTGACGAGACGGCGAACGAGACACGACCGTCACCTGAATTACGGTAACAGATCACTGCATCTGCGTCGCCATAGATCGAAGACGGGCCGGCCGCTTCGGGATCCTCCCGTCCAGGGTGGTACAAGAGTGGGGACGGTCGCCTAAACTGGAGTGGGTTCGCGTCCGGCCGGGCGGTTCCAGCAGCTCTCACAGTTCGACGGCGAGTTGATTCCGGAGATCATGGCGTAGTGACCTGTTCTGCCAATTTCACCCGAGGTGACCGATCCCGCATCCCCGCCGGGATGAGGATGAATCGGAAGAAGGAAGTCATGTCGCAAGACCGGCCCCTGTTCCGCACGCATTTGCCCATCCTGCTGGCGCTTCTGATTGTCCTGGCCGACCGGGGACCGGACGGGCTGGCTGCACCGCCGACCGCTGATGCCGACAAACCGGACACCGTTCGGCTGGACGTGTCGCGGTACATGGTTGACGTCGAGGCCAGGAAGATCCGCGGCGTTTTCGGCAACGCGTCGGGGCTGACGTTTCGTCCCGAATCCCGCAGCCTGTTCCTGGTGATCAACTCGCCGACAAGAATGGTGGAGATCGACCTGCAGGGAAAAGTCAAACGGAGCATCCAACTGGCCGGTTTCGAGGACACCGAGGGAGTGGCCTACCTGGGTCGGGACCGGTTCGGCATCCTCGACGAAAGTCGCCGTCACCTGTGTGTGATCCACCTCGAAAAGACCGCCCGCTCGATCAAGTTCAGTGACCTGAAACGCGTCGAGAACACGGGACCCCCGGAGCAGGGGGGGTGGTACCTGCTGGTCGATCCGAAACCGACACCCAACGTCGGACTGGAAGGCCTGTCGTTCGACAAGCAGAACCGCCGGTTCTTCATCGTCAAGGAAAAGAACCCACGGAAGTTCTTCCATGTCACGCTGGGACCCGACAAGAACTCCGTGCCGACGATCGACGAACCGTGGAAGGGCCGCCTGAAACACCTGGCTCAGAAGGACCTCTCGGGAGTGCACTTTCACTCGGCAACCAGGCAGTTGCTGATCATGAGCCACGAGTCCCGCAATATCGTCCAGTGTTCACTGGATGGCCGACCGGTGGCTCGACTCTCGCTGGCCGCCGGCTCGGCGGGCCTCAAACGAGATATTCCCCAGGCAGAGGGGATCACGATGGACGACCGCCAGACGCTCTACGTCCTCAGCGAACCGAACCTCTTTTACGTGTTCAAGCCGCCGCCACCGGCGCGGTGAGATCGCGGCCGTTGCGACTGATTGTCGCTGTCGGTGCTGGCGGACCACGACAATCACACCGTGCGAATGTGCTTCCCGATCAGAGAGACCGAGAAATGAAAACCGCCACACGATCCTGGTTGTGGTGCCTGGTGGCCGTTCTGGGGATTGCCCCCCAGGCGGTGTTTGCTCAATCGCAACCGTCCACCGGCAGCAAGTCACTGACCGTCGGAAACGTGCCTGTCGCCGAGATCCTCGTGAAACTCGGAGCCAAACTCGAAAAAGGCACTTCGAGCCGGGAATTGGACGGGCACTCTCGTCAATTCGACCGAACTGATGCCGACCGGGACGGAAAACACACCAGGAAGGAATACGTTGACGGAGGGCGTTACCTGACGCCCCGGGCACGTTCGGGCATCTTTCGGGCTGCCGATGGCAATGGGGACGGGGTTGTCACCAAGGCCGAGTACATCCTGAACCGGATCATCACCGACGAGGCCAAGAGAATCGTCCAGGGGATGGATGACGACCGGGACGGTTCGGTCGAGCGAGCAGAGTTCATCAAGCACTCGGCGAAGTTGCTCTCCGACCCCACGCTGGCCGGCCAGGTGTTCTCGGCACTGGACCCGAACAACGATGACGTGACCCTGGTTCCCGAATACCTGCGGGTGTGGGGAACATGGGCACGGGCCGGACGCCAGTCGGCTGAAAAGCGGATTGCGGCAGTGCGGACCGAACCCGGTGACTCAAAGAGCAAGGGTGCCGGTTCCCGCGGCGAGCGACCCGGTGGTTTCGGTCCACCCGGCGGTCGCGGCAGCCGGTTTGGTGGCGGTCCGCCAAGTCCCGACGAATTCGTCAAGCGGGCACTCCAGTTCGACGCCGACAAGGACGGGAAACTCGACCGCAAGGAACTGACGAAACTGGCCGAGAGCTTGGGCCGTCGTCGCGGTGGACGGCCCGGCTCGGGACGACGTGGCCGATTCGGCAGTCGCTGAACCGATTGGCCCGGCCGTGGATCGCGAAACCCGCTAGGGGATCGACGCGAAATGCTCGTCGTACACCGCGCGGCACGCGAGCGATTCCTCTTCGCTCAGTCCCAGGTACGGGGGCAGCAGGCGATTGGCGAACGAGGGATCGATCAGCCAGAGGAACGTCTTGTCGTAGGCCCCGTCGATCATCTCTCGCTGGCAAACCGACAACATTTCCTCGCAGGCATTGTGGAACAGTCGGGTGATCCGGAACAGTTCCTCCAGGTCCTTGTTCTTGCCGGCCTCGAAGAACTGCCAGGTCGTTTTCGGGAACAGGGCATCGAAGCTGCACAGCAACGAGCACTCGGCCATCGTGCAGCCCATCGCAAAATTGCCTTCCAGCAGGAAGTGCTGCAGTTCGGGCGAGTGTGTCAACAGGTCATACGTGCGGGCGTAGTCGGTGGAACTGTTCTTGGTGGCCACCAGGTTGGGAACCGCCTCGGCGATCCGGTGGTACTCGTGGCCCCGAATGATCCGGCCGGCCCGCGGCAGGTTGTAGTGCAGGAACCGGCAATCGGGAAACCGGCCGCAGACGGTCTGGAAGAACAGCATCGTCTCGGATTCGTCGAGCGTCCCCCAGCTGGGCAGGGAGATCTGGAACATGCGGATGCCCAAGTCGTAGGCGATCTGCATCTTCACCAACGTCTCTTCCATCGAGGTGCCGATGACACCAATCTGTGGATCGATGCCGTCGCCGACCGCCAGGCCCGCAAAGATCTCGACCACCTGCTGGAACCGCTCACGAGTCAGAGCGTACCCCTCGCCGGAGGTGCCCATCAGGTACAGGCACTTGTATCCGTCGTCGAGTGTCGACTGGATGTGACGTTCGAAGACGGGCACATCCAGTTCGAAATCCTCGGTCCACGGCAACATGCACGCGGCCAGGTTGTTCTGAGGGTATCGTGGCATTGTTGTTCTTTCGGAAGGGAAACAACTCGAATCGACCGGACCTTCTTCGATGTGGACCGGGCCCAAATCACTGGCAACGCCAATCGACGCCGGCAGGTCCCCAATAGTCTCAGGTTGCACGTTGACGGGTGCAACCAACTGCAACCTAGCCCATAACCAGACCAAACTGTTCTGGAACCACCACCATCCGGAGTGGTAGGATCCCCCGTGGAGTCTGCGTCCTGTTGTCGGATCGTCAATTATCCGTCCAGAGAGAACCCCGTGGCTGACGCCGGCTGGTATGTCAAGGTCGCGTCCGGTGTGCGTGGGCCGGCATCTTTCGAGATCGTCCAGAAGGCCGCGGCCGCCGGAAAACTCAAGCCCAGTTCCTTGATCCGTTCGGGAACCGACGGGCCATGGGTCCGGGCCGGCACTGTCGATGGCTTGGTCTTTTCCCCGGATCGCGTCAAACCGCAATCCCCAGAGGTGACCGAGCCTGAGGTGTCGAACCCGGCCAGCCCCGCTGCCGTGGTCGTTCTCCTAGCGATTGCCCTGGCTACCGCCTGGTCGCCCCCGCTGGTGACGACGGCGACCGTGATCATCATCGTCTTGACGATCATCTCGACAAAGTCTTCGAACCTCTTCGTGAGACACAGGACTGGTTGGATCCGCCTGGCCCAACTCTGGCTGAGCCGCGAACTGGTGCGGCTGGACAGATCGGTGGCGATGGGGCCGGCATTCCTGGTGATCATCTATTCGCTGCTTACATCGAGCCTTGCACTTGGTGCGGCGATCATCGGAGGCACTTCCGGGTTCTTGGACATCATGACGGCTGGCGGACTGGCAGGACTGACCGGTGGAGCGTTGCTGTCCTTGCTCTTCTGGAAGACGAGCGATGTCGAAGAGATTTTTTCGCGACACGTGGACGATAATGAGAACCTCGCGAGGCAACACGCGGCCGATGTCGCAGAGCGAAGAGAACAGGCAGCCGCCGAGCGTCAGCGAATCGAGGCCGAGAAGACGCGACAAGCCCAACAACGCGCAGTTGCGGAGTCTGAATCGCCGGGTCCCGTCCCGATTTCGCGACCGGTGACTTCGCGGCCGATGGTCACAGACGCCTGCTGGTACTGTCGGCAGCCACACAGCGAATCCATCCAGTGCCCATACTGCCATATGCTCGCCTGAGATCTATGTCGAGGAAGACCAATGCAATACAAAGTGCTGCTGGTTCACCAGAAAACGAGCTGCTGTTCGACAACACCGATTGCCGGTGAAATTGAGACAGCCTGCAACCGCATGTCTTCACAGGGATACATCCTGGTGACCGCCTACCAACAAACCGCATCAGTCACAATAGGATTGTGCAACCAAGGAGGTGAGACAGGAGCCATACTGGTATTCGCCCATAACCGATAATCAGGTATTCGGCCTTACCACAATGTGGCCACCATTCCGGAATGAAACCGACTCCGACTGGTTCTTTCGTCGTTTGGGCCGGTACCCACGACTTGCTCATCATCCCGTCTGTGAATGCTTCGACAACCACCTGATTCGCTTCGGGAACCGGGCATTCTGCCTGGGCTGTCTCTGCCTTGGCTCTGGAATCGTCAGTACGGCGGCCACCTTGGTAATTCTCTACCTGAACCTGAGAATCCCAGCTTTTCTTCAAACCACATGGGGAAATTGGGCCGTCGGGGTCCTGTTCTACACCCCGGCTCTGATCCAACCCTTCTGCCAGTCCAAGCTCGCCAAGATCATCTTCCGAACGGCACTTGGTGTGTCGATCGTGTTGCTGTGGCATGGGACGATCTTCACGATCCCGTGGGATTTTCTGGGCCTCGCAGCCAAGCTCGGATTCCTTCTGATCTTCTGCTGGACGTTTCGGCTTTCACTGAGGTTTCGGGAGCGTCACACGCACAACCCGTTGACCGACTGCAGCCGGGGGTGCTACCCACTCTGTGACGGCAATCGCCAACACCTTGAACGACTCCTCAGTGACGTCCGTCAGCGATGCGGTGAGTCGGATCCGGAATTCGTGCGATTTGCAGAGGGGTTCATCAACGGAGACGCATCCAGCGTCGAAGTCGAACACGTCATTCCAGATTGAACTACGACCATCCGAAGCCGGTCATCTGGAATCCTCAGGACACCTAAACTTCACCGGAACGAGCGTGGATGTGTGGACGCCCACGGTCCAGTAGTCCAGAAACTCGTCGTCGCGGAACTCGAACCGGCTGCCCGAGAGCTTCGCCCCGGTCAACTCGACAACCCAGAAAAACCGTTCGACGGCAAAAACACTTCTCAGCCAGGAACCTCCCACATGCAGGCTGAGGATTTCGAACTTATCACTTACCATGGACCAATCACACTCCGCCTCGAATCGTTGAATACGAAACCGGACATGACGCGAAACACCTCCAATGGCCTGGGCCGTCGAGAATTCCTGGCGGCGTCAATGGCTGCCACCCTGGCCGGACCGGTCGCCGCCGCGGACAAGACTCCACCCCGGCGGTCCTCG
>CAUZRQ010000013.1:0-77745 GCA_963582065.1 Planctomycetota bacterium
CTGATCAGTCGCGAGGAGATCGGGGTCGGGGCCTTCGAGGCGATTTGCTGATGGACAGCGAGGGGACCAGCGGCGTGACTGTCGAGTTCTTCGGGATCGCCCGCCAGCGGGCGGGGCGAACTCGGATCGTGGTCTGCCGTGGACTCGAATCGACCCGGCTGGGGGACGTGCTGTTGGCCACCGCCGAACGGTTGCCGGAACTGGCCGGCGAGTGCCTCGACGGGTCGCGGCCTCGGGACGGCTACCTGGCCAATATCAACGCCCGCCGGTTCACCGTCGATCCCGACACGCCGATCCAGGCCGGTGACCACGTGTTGCTGTTGGCCGCCGATGCAGGTGGCTGACCGCCGTTGTTGCAATTCGCCGTCCGGTGGTCTGCAATTGCGATATGTCAACCGTCCCGGGCTACCACGGCCGATATCTCCGCATCGATCTCGCCGATCGCACCAGTCGACAGGTGCCTTGGCCGGAGGGGGTGCTGCGGCGTTTCCTGGGAGGGGCAGGACTGGGATCGTGGGTGCTTCGTTGCGAGACTCCCGACGACGTCGATCCGCTCGCTCCCGAATCGCCCCTGGTGTTCGTCTTCAGTTCCCTGGTCGGCAGCCCCCTGACCACATCGGCCAAGTTCGCCGTGTTGGCCAAGAGTCCACTGACCGGGCGGATCAACGACTCGCTGTCCTCTTCGCACTTCGCCATAGCCGGCAAGCGGACCGGGTACGATGCGATCGTGATCGTCGGAGCCGCCGACGGGCCGACCACCCTGGTGGTCACGCCCGACGGGGTGCGGTTCGAGTCGGCTGAGACGGAGTGGGGGTTGGGCAGTCGCGAGACCGGGGGGCGAGTGCAGGACCGGCTGGGCGGTAAGCGGGCGGGCTTCCAGGTGGCGGCGATCGGCCCGGCCGGTGAACGGCTGATCAACTTCGCCACCATTTCGCATGACGCTCGTCACGCCGGGCGGGGCGGACTCGGGGCGGTGATGGGATCCAAGCGGCTCAAGGCGATCGCGGTGGCCGGTGATCGGGTGGTTTCTTATGCGGATCCGGACCGCCTGGTCGAGATCTCCCGAGACCTCTCGAAACGTTCGCTCGGACCGGCCACCGCCAAGTACCGCGAGTTGGGCACCGTCGACAACCTAATGACCTTCAATCGGCTCGGCTCGCTGCCGACCAGAAACTTCCAGAGCGGCGTGTTCGCCGAGGCGTCGAAGCTGGCGCCGGAATCTCTCGAGGCCGATCGCAATCGGACACGCTCCAGTTGCGCCGCGTGCACGATCGGTTGCGAACACATTTATCCGCTGGTCAGGTCCGATGAAGGGGCCGGCCGCGAGAACTCGGGTGGCGTGCGGATGGAGTACGAGAATCTCTTCGCGCTGGGGCCGTTGTGCGGGGTTTCGGATCCGCAGACCGTGCTCGCCGCCTCGGCCCGCTGTGACGAGTTGGGACTGGATACGATCAGTACCGGGGCGAGCATCGCGTTCGCGATGGAGTGTGCCGAGCGGGGGCTGGTCGAGATTCCCGGACTGCGTTTCGGCAACGGCGACGCGATGCTGGCCATGATCGACGACATCGGGAACCGGCATGAGTGGGGCGACCTGCTGGCCGACGGCACGCGGGCGGCGGCCGAGCGGATCGGGGGTGGATCGCAGTCGTTTGCTCCGCATGTGAAGGGACTTGAACTTCCCGGTTATGAACCCCGGGCACTGCAGGCGATGGCGCTGGGGTTTGCCGTCGGCACCCGCGGGGCCGACCACAACAGGTCGGGGGCCTACGAGGTCGATTTTTCGCCCGAGGTCGGTCGGATCGACGCCAGCCCGGAGACAATCGAGCTGGTGGTGCGGGTCGAGGACGAGGCGGTGCTGATGGACTCGCTGATCCTCTGCAAATTCCTCCGCGGTGTCTTCGAGGATCGGGTAGCGGGAATGGCCGAACTGCTGAGACCGGTGACCGGCTGGGATGTTTCTGCGGAGGAACTTCTTGAAACCGCCGGACGGATCGTCACCGCCAAGAAAGCCTACAACATCGCACAGGGTTGGACGCCGGCCGAGGACACCCTGCCGCAGCGGTTCTTCGAGGAACCGCTGGGGGAGGGAAGCAGCCAGGGGGCACAGCTCGATCCCGATCGGCTGGCCGCCCAGATCCGGGCCTACAATCTCTTCCGCGGGTGGACTGCCGAGGGTTACGTGCCTGCGGATCGCCTGGTGGCATTGGGGTTGGCCTGATTCGGCCGCGTCGGTGTCAATTGACCTCGGTGACCGCCGGTGCGAGAATCGCTCCGTGGCCACGCTTCTTCCGAGGTGAGTCTCATGGCTGAACCCTTCATCCTGATCCCCGGCCGGACCAGCCAGCAGGGCACGACGCTCAACGAGGGCAAGCATACCGAGGCGTACCGGGTGGAGATCAGCACGCTGCAGGTGGCTCCCGAGGACATGCAGCGGCTGGAACTGGCCGACGGAGATCTGGTCAGGGTCTACAACGAGGTGGGCGAATTCACGGTGCCGTGCATCACGGCCCGCGGAGACGAATTGCCGCCGGGGATGCTGTTTATCAGCTACGGTGACAACTCGAGTCGACTGATGGGTGGAGACACGCAGGGGTGCGGGATGCCCGACAGCAAGGGGCTGGACGTGTTCCTGGAAACGGCCACGGCGTCCGGGTAACCGGCGGATTCAAGACGACCAGAAGACGGAATCACAGACGATGAGTGCGACCGATGCAGCGACCGAGCCGTCACCCGGTTTGCGGGTTGTCCGGGACGCCACCTGCACCTTCTGCGGGTGCGTCTGCGATGACATGGAACTGACCGTCGAGGGCAACCACATCACCAAGGCGAAGAACGCCTGCGTGCTGGGGAAGGCCTGGTTCTTCAACCACCACATCGAGGACCGGCCCGAGGCGCTGATCGACGGCCAGCCGGCCGGCTACGACCAGGCGATGGACCGGGCGGCCGAGATCCTGCTCTCGGCCCGGTTCCCCCTGACCTACGGACTCAGCGACACCACGACCGAGGCCCAGCGGGTGGCGTTGGCGATCACCGACTGGATCGGCGGCATCGTCGACACCACCACCAGCGTCTGCCATGGGCCCTCGGGGATCGCTTTCCAGAGCGTGGGCGAGGTGACCTGTTCTCTGGGCGAGGTGAAGAACCGGGCCGATTACGTGATCTTCTGGGGCGGGAACCCGGCCGAGAGCCACCCGCGGCACTTCACCAAGTACAGCCTGATGCCCAAGGGCGAGTTCGTTCCCAACGGGCGGAAGGATCGCACTGCGGTGTTGATCGACGTGCGGAAGACCAAGAGTGCCAAGGCTGTCGATCACTTCCTGCGGGTCAAGCCACGCCGCGATTTCGAGCTGGCGTGGGCGTTGAGGGCCCTGGCCCGGGGCGTGGAACTCGACCCGTCGATCGAGGAGACGACCGGGATTCCGCTCGAGACGCTCGAGGAGATCATGGACGGGATGAAGAAGGCCAAGTTCGGGGTCATCCTGTTTGGCATGGGCCTGACGATGACCCGCGGCAAGCATTTCAACAGCGAGGCTGTACTCGCTCTGGCCCGCGACATGAACGAGCACACCCGTTGGAGCGCCAAGCCGATGCGGGGTCACGGCAACGTGACCGGCGCCGACAACGTCGTCAGCTGGTCGACGGGGTACCCCTTCGGGGTGCACCTGGGCAGCGGGTTTCCGAGGTTCAACCCCGGTGAATTCACCGCGTCGGACGTGTTGGCCCGGGGCGAGGCCGACGCGGCGTTGATCATCGCCAGCGACCCGATGTCGAACTTCAGCCAGCCGGCGCGTGATCATCTCGAGGGCATCCCCAGCGTGGTACTCGATCCCAAGCTCTCCGACACCGCCCGCATCGCGTCGGTCGCGATCACCACCTCGACCTACGGCATCAACACCGGCGGCACCGTCTACCGGATGGATGATGTGCCGATCCCGCTGCGTCCGGCATTTGATTCGCCCTACAAGAGTGACCTCGAGATCCTGCGGGGGATCGAGTCTCGGATCCGGCAGCGGCAACTGTCCGGGTCGCTCCCCGACCCGGCAGCGAGTGGCGTATGAGTTCGCTGCGGATCAGCGGGGGGACGATCTACGATCCCGCCAACGGGGTCGAGGGGCACGTCGGTGACATCTGGATCGTCGACGGGCAGGTGGTCGAGGCTCCGGCCGAGCCCGACGCATCGGCCGATCGGACACTGGATGCGACCGGCCTGGTCGTGATGCCCGGCGGCATCGACATGCACTGCCACATCGCCGGGCCGAAGGTGAACACCGCCCGGAAGATGGTTCCCGATGACAAGCGGAAAGCCGAACCGGTTCGTCGCACGCTGCTGACCCGCTCGGGCAGCGGCGGCAGTGTCCCCAGCACCTTCGCCACCGGGTACCTCTACGCCGGCCTGGGCTACACCACCGCGTTTGACGCCGCGGTCCCGCCGCTGGCCGCCCGGCACGCTCACGAGGAACTCCAGGACACCCCGGTCATCGACAAGGGGTTCTATGTCCTGATGGGCAACAACCACTACGTGATGAAACAACTGGCTGCCGGCGAGCCCGGGCGGTTGAAGGCTTACATTGCCTGGCTGTTGCAGTCGACCAAGGGTTACGCCGCCAAGCTGGTCAACCCGGGTGGAGTCGAGGTCTGGAAGAGCGGCGGCGGGAACGTGCATGGGATCGACGAAACGGTCGATCACTTCAATGTCACTCCGAGACAGATCATCCGGGGCGTGGCCTCCGCGGTCGGGGAACTGGGCCTGCCGCATCCGGTTCACATCCACTGCAACAACCTCGGTTTGCCTGGCAACCACGCCACGACGATGGAGACCATGAAGTCTCTCGAGGGGCACCGTGGGCACCTGACTCATATCCAGTTCCACAGTTACGACGGCGACCCCGACGACCAGTCGACATTCGGGTCGCGGGTGCCCGAGTTGTCCGAGTACGTCAATTCGCACGAGAACCTGACGATCGATGTCGGCCAGGTGATGTTCGGCAACACCATCTCGATGACCGGTGACGGACCGCTGGGCTATTACCTACACCAGATCACCGGCCGCAAGTGGTTCAGCGGTGATACCGAGATGGAGGCCGGGTGCGGGATCGTTCCGATCGTCTACAAGCAGAAGAGCCTGGTGCATGCCCTGCAGTGGGCCAT
Organism: Planctomycetota bacterium; assembly: GCA_963582065.1. Classification (GTDB taxonomy): domain Bacteria; phylum Planctomycetota; class Planctomycetia; order Planctomycetales; family Planctomycetaceae; genus UBA8437. The sequence continues at coordinate 5,149 of CAUZRQ010000013.1, forward strand.
CGGGCTCGAGTGGTACCTGCTGGTTGACGATCCGTGGCGGATCGCCATGAGCACCGATCATCCCAACGGGGGATCGTTCCTGGCCTATCCCGAGATCATCTCCTTGTTGATGGACCGCGAGCGTCGTCGCGAAGTGCTGGCCGGGGCACCGGCAGCCGTATCGGACCGCTGCACGTTGAGAGATCTTGATCGGGAGTACTCACTCAACGAGATCGCGATCATCACCCGAGCCGCGCCGGCCCGCATGCTGGGACTCGCCCACAAGGGGCATCTCGGTCCAGGAGCCGACGGTGACGTGACGCTCTACAGTCCAGACGACGACATCCAGCGGATGTTCGAACTGCCTCGATACGTGGTCAGCCGTGGCGAGGTGATCGTCGACGACGCGCAGATCGTCCGCGACACCCGCGGTCGCACACTTCATGTTGAGCCCGATTACGATCCGGATGCGGTGGACGATATCCAGGAGTGGTTTGAGAAGACCTACTCGATCCAGTTCCGCAATTATCCGGTCGAGGATCACTACCTGCAGGATCCACTGGTTGTGCCGACCGTTTGAGCCGGCCCGGGCAACCGGCGCTTGCCAATCGATGTCGGCTGGGTGAGAATGACCGGCCTGCAAGTCGCTTTGTCAGAGGAAAAATGACCGGCCGGTCTCAGCCGGGTTTCAGTGCAAACGGAGGGTGTTGATGGCTGTTTCGATGAGGACCGGACTGGGCCTGTTGATGGCTCTGTTGTTGATTGCTGCCGATTCCGGCCAACTGGTCGCACAGGGGACGCCGGGAAGCGGCGACTCCGGTCAGCCGCCGGCCGGTGCTCAGCAGATGCCCCCCGGGGGGATGAATGCGGGGGCGGCGAACAAGGACCAGTTCGAACAGGGCGACGTACAGATTTCCGGCGGTGGTGATCCCGAAGGTGTCGGGGCCGATGCAGCGTTGTATGAGATGCTGCCCTACATCGTGCTGGTCGTCGTGGCCGTGGTTGGAATCGTCATCTACATGGTGAAGTCCTCGTCGGGTGGTGGCGATGCGGGTCCGGTTGCTTCGGCTGAACCCGCAGCGACTGCCGAAATCGACGGCGGCGGTGACGGCGGCGGTGACGGCGGCGGTGACGGCGGCGGTGACGGCGGCGGTGACGGCGGCGGTGATGGCGGCGGTGATGGCGGAGGTGACGGCGGCGAATAGCCGGTCGGAGATTCGGCCGAAGTCGGCCTGGTTTTTCGAGACGTCTACGGGAGGGCTGCGATGAACGCCGCAGTGCTGGTGGCTCTCTGGATAGGCGCCACGCCCGTAGCTGCCGCTGAGGAACCGATCGCGGGCCTCGCCAAGGCCGTTTCGGTTGACGCGTCGAGATTGACCCGGGAGGGGCTCCGCGATCGATTCCTGGTGCTGATGAAGCGGACGGCGCGGAACCGCCGTCCGCTGGCCGACCCGGCCAAGGTGGTTCCGGCGCTGGTCCGGCTGGACGAGGACCTGAGAACGACCCGGAAGCTGTCGTTTGCCGAGCGTCGCCGGAAGCATTCTGCGATCAATGGCCGGCTGGGTGATATCCTGCCGAGGTTGCAGAGGCAGCGTCGCGAGTTTGCCGGGGCACGACTCGGGCGTCGGCGGCCGTCACGCGGGACGGGCTTTTCGCTGGCCGGTCCGGCCGATGAGCGTGCCGCCGGCGAGTTGATATCGTTGATCCAGGATACGATCGCACCGGACAGTTGGGACGTGCGAGGTGGCAAGGGGACGATTCGTTACTACCCCAACTTCCACGTGCTGGTGGTCCGCAACACCGCCGAGGTGCATCGCCGGATCGGCGGGACTTTGAAGCAACTGAAGAAATGACAACCACAGGGAGTCGAGTCGTGAAGATGTCAACGATGTGCATGTTGGGACTGGCCGTGTTGTTCTCGACCGGCCAGAGGTTGCCGGCTGCCGGGCCGGTGCGGGTGCTGTTTGTCACCCAGAGCAAGGGGTTCCCCCACGGTGCGGTCACCCGTCGTCAGAATAACCTGGCTCCGGCCGAGATCGCCATGACACAGTTGGGCCAGCAGACCAAGCTGTTCACCGTCGACTGCACCCAGAACTGCCAGGCCGACTTCACCGCGGCGAACCTGAAGAAGTACCGGATCGTGATGTTCTACACGACCGGCGTGCTGCCGATCACCGACAAGAATCGCGACTACTTCGTCAACACGTGGCTGAAGACCAAGGGCCACGGCTACATCGGGTTCCACTCGGCGACCGACACCTACCGCACCAAGAATCCCAAGCACCGCTGGTACCAGGAGATCGCCGGCGGGACCTTCAACGGTCACCCGTGGGGATCGGGCAACAACGTCACCATCACCGTCCACGACACCTCGCACCCGGCGATGAAGCCGTTCGGCAAGGAGTTCCAGATCAAGGACGAGATCTACCAGTACGTCAACTGGGTGCCGAAGAACGTGCGAGTGTTGATGAGCCTGAACATGGCCAAGTGCAACCCGAAGCGTCCCTACCACGTTCCGGTCGCCTGGTGCCGCTCGTGGGGTGATGGAAAGATCTACTACTCGAACCTCGGCCACAACGAGCGGACGTGGACGAACAAGGTGGTGCTGAAGTCGACCGAGAACGCGGTCCGCTGGGTGCTGAACCTCGAATCGGGCAACGCCGCACCGAATCCGGACGTGTCGAAGTCCGAGGAAGCCAAGGCCAAGGCGGCGGTCGAGTAGTTCCGGTGCGGTGATTCGCAACGGCCGCTCAGATCCCCAGGATCTTCAGTGCCCAGTTGCCGAACAGCGCCGCGATCAGTGTCCAGGCGAACACCGGCTTCAACCACCCGGGACCCGGTTCGGGCAGCCCCCGGGTTCTGAGATGGTGGAGCAGGTGCAGCCTGTAGGGGAACTGGATCAACAGCCCGCAGGCCAACAGCCAGCCGGTGCGGTTGAAGCGGAAGGCTCCATCGAAGTCTCGATCGGCCAACGCGATGAAACTGCGGGTCAGCCCGCAGCCGGCGCACTCGAAGTCGAACAGCCCCCGGCTGGCGCAGGTTTCCGGCAGCGGGAAACCGGGCAGCCAGGCGAACTCGACTCTCTGGTCGGCACGGGTCCGCAGTGACAGTGCCAGCGCGACAATCACCGTGCAGGCGATCAGCACCCTCAGATGGTGCTTGCGCTGCGACGCCGCGTGATCGACCGGTTGGACCGCCGCGGCCGGGTGGGTCGTGTCGGATTCGGTCATTGGCAGACCCTTCTCCGAACGGTGCCATCAGTCCATCGCCAGGACCGGCACGATCGCTTCCTGGCACGGCCCCCCGGTGACGTGGACGGTTCCGTCGCCGTCGACAAACACGTTCACCTCGCTGCGGATGCCGAACTCGGGCAGGTAGATGCCCGGTTCAATCGAGAAGCAGGTGTTTCGCATCACGCGTCGCTGTTCGTGGGTTTCCAGGTTGTCCATGTTGGCTCCGTTGCCGTGGACCTCCTGGCCGATGCTGTGTCCGGTGCGGTGGATGAACGCTTCGCCGTAGCCCGCCTCGACGATCACGTCGCGGCAGGCCTGGTCGACTTCCCATCCCTGCAGCAGCCGGTCCTCGGCAAATGCCCCCCTCACGCACTCGATCGCCGCGTCGCGGGCTGCGGCCACCACGGCAAACACCTCGGCGTATCGCTCGGGAACCTCGGTGCCCACGTACCCCATCCGGGTCAGGTCGCTGTAGACGCTTTGCGGCCGGTCGACCTTGCACCACTGGTCGATCAGTACGAGGTCGTCCTGCCGGATCGCGGTGTCGTCGCCGGTGCCGGTTTCGTAGTGGGGGTTCCCCGAGTGGGCGTTGCGGGCGACGATCGGGGGGTGATAGGTGGTGGCGTCGTGGGCGCGGTAATGGTCCATGATCACCTGCTGGATGGCGGTCTCCTGGACCTGTCCGCCCCCGGAAGTCGCCTCGGCGATCGCCCGCCAGGCCACGCCGAATGCCGAGGTGGTGATCGCTTCGGCCTCGCGGTGCATTGCCGCCTGGGCCCCGTCCCACGTGGCCTCGAATTTCTGTACGAGGTCTCCCGAGGAGATGATGTTGCAGCCCGATTCGCCGACCAGTTCGATCGTGCCCGCGTCGATTCTCGAGACGTACGGGTTGCCGGCCCGCGGGGCGTACTCGGTGGCGACCGTATCGAGTCCCTCGAGCAGCCAGGCCATTCCGGCCTCGAATTCCTGCCAGGCCAGGTAGACCCGGGTCTCGCCGGGGATCGCATCCAGCGCGCCGGCCTCGATGCGGTGCACCAGTTTCCTGGGTGGGCCGTCGGCACGCAGGCAACAGGCCCAGCGCCGACTGCCGGCGTGTTCACCGTCGAGTCCCAGCACGCGGCGGGCCAGCACGTTGCTGTTGCGGAAGTCGTAGAGCAGCCAGCCGTCGAGTGCGAATTCGCGGAGGGCCTGCTGGATCGGTTCGGGGTCGAACATGGTCGATGGCCACACGGCGCAGGTCACCCCGGCGGTACCGGCGAGCAAACCGGCTCGGGTGCGGGGACGCGACGTCGGGTCGGTTACTTGAGGAAGAAGAAACGCTCGGCGTCCATCACCGTCTTGGGGTCCCGTTTTCTGAGGACGGCCAGGTGTTTCAGGGCGGCCTGGACATGCTTGGGTATCGGGCCAGCCGTCTTTTTCTTGTTCTTGCCCTTGGGAATGTCCTTGGAGCAGACCAGCATGTAACGCACGACGGCCCGCTTGATCGCGGGGACGTTGAATGCCTTGTCGTCGTACATCGTCATCAGCCGATCCTGGATGCTCCAGTCCTTCCAGCGTGCCAGGTCGGCGATGACCAGGTCGGCCAGTTCGGGACGATCCAGCAGGATTCTCATCGACTGTCGCAACCGCGGCTTGGCGATCCGGCCATCGGCGTAGCTCCACATGAACCGCAGTGCCTGCATCGCCGCGTAGGTCTCGCTGAAGGGCACCAGTTTCTTTCGACCCTTCTTGTCGGTCAGCACCTTGCCGTCGGCATCGACCAGGAACTGGTTCTTGAGCTTGAGTTGTTCGATCAGCGGCAGGCCCTTCTCGCCGGCCAGCAACAGGTAGCCGGACATCACGCCGTCGATTCCCAGCCGAAATTCCTCCGAGGGCGTCGAGATCTTCTTCTCCATCAGCTTGGCATCGGCCTGGTTGCCCGAGAGACCCAGCAGCAGTCCGTAGAGACCCATGCGGGTGGGTGGGGTTTCGGCGTCGGAGATCCAGCGAGCGACCTTGGCGCGGGGCATCAGCTTGCTGACCGCGGCGATGTCCTTGTACGGCGCGTTGGCGAACTCGGCGTAGGCGTCATCGGCGATCTGCCGGTCGGGGAACTCGAGGAATTTCATGAAGTAGGCCAGCCGCTTGTTCGCAGCGGCCTCCGGCGAGGGAGCCTGGACGATGTACTGGTAGCTGGTCTCGGTGACCGGCAACGGGCTGCCCCACTCGACCTTGGTCGCCTTGCTGCCCAGCAGCAAAAACATGTCGCCCTTCTTGCCCGAACGAAATCGCGAGAGCCGGACGCGTTGGCCTTTCTTGACTGCCCCGCGGCCGTTGCGGATCACCTCGCGGATCTCGTAGGTCGTCTCCGACGGCAACCGCTTCCCCTTGACCTGCCGAGCCTTTTTCGCGTCAGCCCACATCACCAGGGCCGCCGCGTCGGCCTGAGAGAGTTGCTCGGCGAGGGTCAGCGAGGGGGCCGCGCAGAACGGACAGTGCCACACGGCCGAGGTGGCCGCCGGGGCCAGAACGAACAGGCCGGACAGTGCGACGACTGCCAGCGAGAACATCGAGCAGGGGGTTCGGTTCAGTGACATGACACGTGTCTCCGGTTGGCTTGTTCCCGAGCCCGTTTCGGGTCCGGTCTGTTTTGTTCGAAGGGAATCACTCAGCGGTCGACCACGACCGCATCGTCGATGCTGTACAACAGTTTAGGGTCTTCTATCTTCTTGGCGATATGGAACAGCCCCACTACGTCGAAGGGACGGTTCTGGATGTAGGGCGAGGTGACTCCCTTGCGGAGCACGATCCGGACCAGGTCGTAGATCTTCGGGTTGCGGCCGAAGCAGCAGATCTGGTTGTCGCGGGCCAGCACGAAGATCTCGACGGGATCCTGGAACGTGGGGTACATGAACCCGCGGACGCGGATCCGCTTGCCGTCGAGCTGCTTGAGCCACCCGGGCATGTGGTCGGGCGCATTGGGCGGCACCGGCTCCATGTTGAGCACTTTCAGCAGGTCGAAGTCGTCGTAAGACACCCGCAGGGCCTTTTCGGGGCCCTCGACCCTGAACGTCTTCTTCTTGACCAGCAGCTTGATCTCGCGAGGCTCTTTGGGACCGGCATCCGGTTTGTTTTCCAGTGAGGTCGGCCGGCGTCCCGAGGGGTCCAGTTGCGGGCCGAGTCCTTCGCCGGGAAGGGCCGGCCGCAGCGGGTTGGCCGGGTCGGCCTCCGCCGGCGGACGTGAACCGGGCGGATTCTCGAACGACGGCGGATCCACCGTCGGCACCTCGAGCTGTTCCGGATCGACCGGGGTGGGCGGATCGCCTGTGCCGGGGTCGTCGGCCGCAGCCGATCCAGCAACGGTCGTCCCGTCGTCGACACCCGGTCCGGTCGTCGCCGGAGCGACATCCGCCTGGGTCACCTCGCGATAGCCGCCGCCGTCGTCGCGGCAACCGGCGATGATCAGCAGTCCGCAGAGGACCATGGCGAGCCGGCAGCCCGGCCGCAATTGTCGGATCGGCATCAGAAGTCCACCTTGGCCCGTTTGCAGAGTTCGGCGTCGATCCGGTAGATCGGCCGGAACTGCAGGTCACTTTTGGAGCGGATGTTGGATGTCCGGAACGTGCCGGCGACGCCGGTGAGACCCAGTTCCAGGTCGAAAGTCTGACCGGCCGGCAGAAACACCTCGACCATGTCCGACTGGTTGGGTTGTCGACCGAAGCAGCACTGCAGGTTGTCCTTGACGATCACGAAACTGGTCAGCCGCTCCCGCTGCTTGCCACGGTACATGAACCCCCTCAGGTAGATCTTCTTGCCGTTCATGGCGGCGATGTCGGGGTGTAGCGCCAGTTTTTCGCCGAAGCCCTTCTTCGAGATATCAGTGGTGAAGTTGACCGCATCGAACCCGTCGGGCACCTCGCTGCTGAACAGCAGGGCCGTGATGCCGACGTTGCCCACCGCGGCCACACCACCCAGGACGACTCCGACCAGGGCGGTCTTGCCGCCGCTGAAGGCCCCCTGGGTCTTGCGAATCTTCACCAGTGTCAACAGCCCCATCACCCCGGCGGCCAGGCAGACGATGGTCCAGGCCGTGATCGACAGCGGGCTGATGCCCTCGGCGAAGTGCCAGATCGGCCCCAGGCAGGCCAGTGCACCGGCTCCGGCCGCCAACGGCGCCGATGCCGGGATCGGTCGGTACACGAACTTACCGGGCGGCGGGGTCGCGAGCGTCGATGGCGGGAGTGTCTGTGACATGGAAACTGTCCCCTGGGGGCTCTTCATCTTATCACGATCGAATTCAGTCGCTCAATGTCCGAGCCACATCCGTGCGGTAGGCGGTCATGCCGGGGACGAATCCGACCAGCGATGCCAGGGCGATCAGTGCCGGCAGCAGCACCAGTTCGCCCCAGGTGAACGTCCACGGGTCGACCACCAGCCCGTAGCCGGCGACCACCGGCGAGGCGACCAGGATCAGCAGGTGGGCCAGAACGAAGCCGGCCAGGCCACCGACGACGCAGAGCAGGGTCGATTCGGCCAGGATCACCGTCAGCACCGTCTGCCGTCGAGCCCCCAACGCCCGCATGATCGCGATCTCCTTTTTTCGGTCGGCCATCGAGTTGTAGATGCTGACGAAGATGCCGATGCCCGAGACGACGATGATCAGCGAGGTGAGCCCGATCAGCAGTGTGCGAATCGGTCCGATCAGGGTCTGCATCATGCGGTCGATCTGGACGATCGGCTTGACTGCCTGCGCCTGGACGCCCTCGTTGAGCCGGCTCATCAGGCGGCTCTCGGCCAACACCTTTTCACCGATCTCGCCCTTGATGTTCAGCAGGATCGCGGTGATCTCCTTCTGGGCCTCCGGCACCGGTCCGTGTCCCCCCGCCTTCTCGGCTTCGAGCGCCTGCAGAGACTCTTCGCTGACGTTCCCGAAGAACTCGCGTTCGCGGGCGATGGCTTCCGAGAGCGGCTTTTCGTGCCCGGAGATCATGTAGAAGCCGTCGAGGTGGACAAACACGGTGCGGTCGTTGGGGGTGCCGGTCGCCGCCAGCACGCCGCTGACGGTGAATTCCTCGTCGTGCACGTGTCCGTCGGATCCGCCGTGGACCAGTTTCAGCTTGGCGCCGACATCCCAGTTGTTCTGACGGGCCACGACGGCTCCGATGGTTGCGTCGAACGGGTTGCGGATCAGGCCTTCGCCGCTGTGTTTCCCGTCGAGACTCCGGGTCCGGAACTGGAATTTCCGTGGTGTCCCGTCCGCCTCGTGCATGTAAGGCAGCACGAAGTAGTCCGGGGTGGTCCCCACGATTGGGAAGGCGCCCTGACGGGTCACATCGCCCATCGTGATCGGGATCGCCCGGTCGATCCGGTTGCCCGCCTCGGAGGTCAACTCGCGGTAGAAACGGTACGGCAGGGGTTCTCCGGCAACGCCGATGCGATAGATGCTGGTGAGAACCAGTTCCAGCTGGCTGCCCTTGGGTCCGAGGATCAGGTCGTAGCCGGTGGCCGTCTGGACGAACATCCGCTCGGCCATCCCGTTGGCCACCAGGACCACGATCATCAACATCACTCCCAGTGCCACCGACAGCGAGGTCAGGGCACTGGCCAACGCCCGTTGCTTCACGCTCTTGATGGCGATGGACCAGAGGTTCATGGCGTGGTCCCCGGGTTGACCGCCGCGGGGGAATTGAACTCGTCGAGTCGTTCGATTCGGTCGAACTGTCCGGCGACGTCATTGGAATGGGTCACCAGCAACAGCGACACGTTGCCGGTGGTGCAGGCCGAGCGAACCAGGTCGAGAATGGTCTGCTGGTTGGCCAGGTCGACGTTGGCGGTCGGTTCATCGGCCAGCAGCAGCGACGGCTGGTTGGCCAGGGCGCGGGCCACGGCGACGCGTTGTTGTTCGCCGACGGAGAGTTGTCCGGGGCGATGGTCGAGGCGGTGCGAGAGCCCGACGCTTTCGAGCAATTCCAGGGCACGGCTGCGGTCGGCCCGGCCCCGCGAGAAACTCATCCCCAGCAACACGTTTTCGAGCGCGGTGAAGGCCGGCAGCAGGTTGAACGTCTGGTAAACGAAACCGATCCGTTCGGCCCGGAACCGATCACGGACCGGCTCGGGCAATTCCGTCACCTCGGTGTCATCGATCACCACGCGTCCGGCGTCGGGGGTGGTGATGCCGGAGATGACGTTCAGCAGCGTCGTCTTGCCCCCGCCACTGGCCCCGACCAACGCCACCTGCTCACCACGGAGAAGTTCAAATCGTTCGATCTCCAGCACCGGCAGGCTGCCGCCGTCCGGTTCCCGGTAGCTCTTGCGGATGTTCTCGAGCAGCAATGACATCGTATGTGTTCGGTCAAGGATCCGTGCAGGGGTCCCGGGATGGCTGAAAGGTAGTCGATCACTCGTCCATACGCCAAATCGACATTCAGAGGTGGAAGAGTTCAGCCCGGTTTCTGAACTCGAGTTCGAACTGGCTCAGTCGATCCCGCCCCCGGATTTCCAGTCGATCAGTCGCAGTTCGACCGATTCCCGGCCGCGCCAGCGGTTGATGATCGGTTCGAAACAGATCGACAGCGGCCCTTCGGCGGTGCGGATCGGTTCAGCCCATTCGCCGCGGCCGAAGGCGACGGCCTTCAGCGGCCGGTCGTTGGTCTTCAACGACAGCCTGAGGTGACGATCTCCTTCGCCCATCGTCTGGGGAGCCTCGGCCAGTTCGACGCCGGTTGCCGAGAAGCGGGGGCGGGGGTTGCCCTGTCCGAAGGGGCTGAGCGTGTCGAGGGCTTTGATGGCCTTGCGGGTCACGTCTTGCAGCCGCACCTCCGCGTCGACCCGCAACTCGAGATCCTCGTCGGTCACCTTGTGGTGTTCAGCCACGTGGGCGGTGAAGGCCTCGCGGAAGGCCTCGACATTTTCCGACCGGATCGACACGCCGGCCGCGGCGTGGTGTCCGCCGAAGCTCAGCAGGTGTTCCGAGCAGGCGGCGATACCCGAGTAGAGGTCGAAGCCGGCAAACGAGCGGCCCGATCCCTTGCCGGTGCCTTCCATGGCCGAGAGTGCCAGCATCACGGTCGGCTTCTCGAACTCCTCGGCCACCTGGTTGGCGACGATGCCGATCACTCCGGCGTGCCAGTCGTTGCTGGCCAGCACCAGTGCCGCCGCATTCTCCCACTCGGGATTCTCGGCCATCTGTTTCTTGGCCTGCTTGAAGATGCGTGTCTGGAGACTGCGGCGGTCCTTGTTGAGCTTGTCGAGATGCGTGGCCAGTTGACGGGCGCGGTGGTCGTCGTCGGTGGTCAGCAACTCGACGGCCAGGCGGGCCTGCTGCAGGCGACCGGCGGCATTGATCCGCGGACCGATCGCGAACCCGATATCCTCGGCATCCAGCGGCGGCTGCTTGTCGGAGACGTCCAGCAACGCCTTGAGTCCGACGCTGGCTCGACCCGGCAACCCGGCCAGTCCGAACCGGACCAGCACCCGGTTTTCTCCCAGCAGGGGCATCACGTCCGAGATGGTGCCGATCGCGGCCAGGCTGACGGCCGAGAGCAGGAACTCCTTCATCTGCGGCGAGGCGCGGCGACCGTCACCGAGCCGTTGGCAGATCGCCCAGGCCAGCTTGAAGGCGACCGCGGCGCCGCAGAGATCCCCGAAGGGGTACTCGCTTCCCGGCAGCCGGGGATGGACCAGCACCGCCGCTGCCGGCAGCGTCTCGCCGATCGTGTGGTGATCGGTGACGATCAGTTCCAATCCGAGTTCGGCGGCCAGGGCCGCCTCGTCGATGCTCGCGATGCCGCAGTCGACGGTGATGACCAGCCGCGAACCGTCCTGGTCGGCCAACTCGCGGATGGCCTTGGGATTCAGTCCGTAACCGTCGTTGAGCCGGTCGGGGATGGTGTAGTCGACGCGGCCGCCGGCCAGTCTCAGGCAGTGCCACAGCAGGCTGGTGCCGGTCACGCCGTCGACATCGTAGTCGCCGTAGATGGTGATCTGCCGGTCGTTGGAGATTGCCTCGACGATCCGGTCGGCCGCCTCGTTGATCCCCGGCAGCAGGGCGGGATCGTGGAGATCGAGCAGGCGGGCCGAAAGGAACTCGCGGGCGGCATCGGCCGACTCGATCCCGCGGGCCAACAGCACCTGTGCCACCAGGGGCAGCACTCCCATTTCTCTGGACAGCGATTTCACGCGGGGTTCGTCGTGGACCGCGTATCGCCAGACTCTGGCCATCCTGTCGGCTCCGTCCTGTCGGTTCCGGCCGTGTGATTCACCACCGGGCCGAGCATCCCAACACAGCCCGGCGTCGCATGTCAAGCTTCCCCGCGCCCGGCCGCTCCCTTACACTGAAACGTTCCCCTCCTCCTCGCCCGTCGGTGGACGTCCACTGGTTCGGAGGGCCCGATCGAAGGCGGACGCGACCCATGAAACACGTGCTCTCGGCCCTGGTCACCAACCAACCGGGTGTGCTTGCGCACATCACCGGCATGCTTGCCTCGCGGGCCTTCAACATCCACAGCCTCGCGGTGGGAGTGACAGAAGACCTCGAGTTTTCGCGAATCACCTTCGTCGTCAACGGCGACGTCCACGTCCTGGACCAGGTCCGCAAGCAGCTCGAGAAGATTGTCACCGTCGTCAAGGTTCTCGACTTCTCCAACCGCAAGTACGTCGAACGCGACCTGATGCTGATCAAGGTCAGCACCGACAGCGGCATCACCTCCGGTACCGGAAACGGGAGCCGGAGCGAGATCCGGGAACTGGTCGAGATCTTTCGGGGTAAGATCGTCGACGTCAGCCCGCGCCACGTGATGGTTGAGATCTCCGGACAGGAACGGAAACTCGAGTCGTTCATCGACCTGGTCCGGTCCTACGGGATCATCGAGATGGTTCGCACCGGCCGCGTGGCACTGTTGCGAGCTGACCAGGAGGAGGAGCCGGCGGAGGAAACGAAGCCGGGGGAGGAAACGGAAGAGGGTGCCGAAAGCGATTCGGCTGAGGCATCCGGGTGAGACGACCCCGGGGTGGGCCTTCCGGGGACCGCCCGCAGACCAGCCACCGTAGAATGACCCACCTGAGAATCATCCACATACGAGACAACAACTCATGGCTGCCAAGATCTACTACGACGACGATGCGGACCTGTCGCTGCTCAAGGACAAGACGATTGCCATTCTCGGCTATGGCAGCCAGGGCCACGCCCAGGCGCAGAACCTCCGCGACAGCGGGCTCAACGTGGTCGTCGGACAGCGACCGGGCAGCGCGAACTACGACCTGGCCGTCGAGCATGGGTTCGAGCCATTGTCGATCGAAGACGCGACCCGGGCGGGTGACCTGGTCAACATCCTGCTGCCCGACGAGGTGCAGGGCGATGTCTTCCGCGAACAGATCCGGCCGAATCTCGAAACCGGCAACTTGTTGCTGTGTTCGCACGGATTCAACATCCACTTCGGTCAGGTGGTGCCGCCCGAAGGTGTCGACGCGGCGCTGGTGGCCCCCAAGGGGCCGGGACACCTGGTTCGCATCGAGTACGAAAAGGGTGGTGGCGTTCCCTCGCTGATCGCCCTGTTGCCCGGTGCCTCGGATGAATCCCGCCAGCTGTCGCTGGCCTATGCCAAGGGCATCGGCGGCACCCGTGGCGGCGTGATCGAGACGACGTTTGCCGAGGAGACCGAGACCGACCTGTTCGGTGAACAGGTGGTGCTCTGCGGTGGTGTCAGTGCCCTGGTCAAGGCCGCCTACGACACGCTGGTCGAGGCGGGGTACCAGCCCGAGATGGCGTACTTCGAGTGCATGCACGAGTTGAAGTTGATTGTCGACTTGTTCTACCAGGGCGGGCTCAACTACATGCGTTACAGCGTGTCGAATACCGCCGAGTTCGGGGACTACACCCGCGGACCTCGGATCGTCACCGACGAGACAAAGGCCGAGATGAAGAAGATTCTCAAGGAGATCCAGGACGGGCAGTTTGCCCTGGAGTGGATGCTCGAGAACAAGGCCAACCAGCCGACCTTCCAGGCCAAGCGACGCAACGATCGCAATCACCCGATCGAGCAGGTGGGGCTGGAGCTGCGGCGGATGATGACCTGGATCGACTCGAAGGAAGTCTAGGGGGCGGAACCGGCCGATGACCGCGCTGCAACAACACCGTCATCATCCACGGACGTTCCACGACAACCGGTTCGTCTACCCCGTCCTTTCGCGTCGCAGCCACGGGCTGTCCGTCGGGATCAACCTCAATCCCGACAAGGTCTGCAACTTCGACTGCATCTACTGCCAGGTCGATCGGACCAGCCAGGCCGAGACCCGTTTCGTCGAACTCGACGAGGTTCTCGAGGAGCTCGATGCCCTGTTGGCCCAGGTCGCCGACGGTTCGCTCTGGGACGATCCCGCCTTCGTCGAAGTCCCCGTCAACCTCCGCCGGTTCAACGACATCGCCTTCTCGGGCGACGGTGAACCGACGACCTACCGGAACTTCGACGAGATCGTCGAGCGGGTGGCGGAGGTGAAGGCCCGGTGGGGGGGCGAGGAGCCAAAACTGATCCTGATCACCAACGCCAGCATGTTCCATCGTCCCGCGGTCGAGCGGGGACTCGAGACGCTCGATGCACACAACGGCGAGATCTGGGCGAAGCTCGAGGCGGGGACCGACGAGTACTTCCGGTTGATCGAGCGGACGGTGGTGCCGTTTGAGCGGGTGCTGCAGAACATCGCCTCCGCCGCGAGGCGGTGGCCGCTGGTGATCCAGGGCCTGTTCATGCGGGTCCAGGGAGAGGCTCCGCCGGAGTCGGAGATCGAGGCGTTCTGCGACCGGCTGTGCGAGATCACCGCCGAGGGCGGCCAGCTGAAGCTGGTGCAGGTCTACACCGTGGCGCGGCCGCCGGCCGAGAGTTTCGTAACGGCACTCCAGGACCGGGAACTGCAGGAGATCGCGTCGCGGGTTCAGACGCGGTGCGGGCTGGCGACCGAGGTGTTCGGCGGGTAGGTCCCGTGGACGGGAGAGCCGAACCCGGTCATTGGCTCCGCCTCTGCTTCAGTTCCTCGAGCCGTTGTTTCATCTGGGCCTCGTACCCCCGGTCGGTCGGTTCGTAGTAGGTCCGGTCGACTCCGAGGTAGTCCTGGTCGACCCAGCCGTCGTCACCGTCGTGGGCGTAGGTGTAACTCTGGCCGTGTCCGAGTCTCTCGGCCCCGGAGTAGTGCGAATCCTGCAGGTGTCGCGGAACCGGCAGCACCGCCTTGGTGCGGACGTCCTCGATCGCCCGGTCGATGGCGAGATAGGAGGCGTTGGACTTGGGAGCCAGTGCGAGGTAACAGGTGGCCTGGGCCAGGATGATGCGGCATTCGGGCATCCCCACCCGTTCGGTCGCCTGTGCGGCTGCATTGGCCAGCATCAGGGCCTGGGGGTCGGCGTTGCCGATGTCCTCGGCTGCCAGGATCACCAGTCGACGGGCCAGGAACCGGGGGTCTTCGCCTGCCTCGAGCATCCTGGCCAGCCAGTACATCGCCGCGTCGGGGTCGCTGCCCCGCAGGCTCTTGATCAACGCGCTGGCCGCGTCGTAGTGCGTGTCGTCGTCGTAGCGGACCGCTTTCTTCTGCACCGATTCCTCGGCGACGTCCAGTTCGAGCACCTTGAGGGTGCCGGCGGCGATCGAGAGCACTCCGATTTCGAGTGCGTTGAGAGCTCGCCGTGCGTCTCCGTCAGCCACCTCGGACAGGAACGCCAACGCCTCGTCGGTGGCAGCCACCTCGAATCGGCCCAGTCCCTGCTCGGTGTCGGTCAGCGCCCGCTGGAGCAGTCGGCGGATGTCGTCCGGCTGCAGCGGCTGGAACTCGAAGATCTGGCTGCGTGAGACCAGGGGCGAGACGAGCGAGAAGAAGGGATTGGCGGTGGTGGCCCCGATCAGCCGGACCACGCCGCTCTCGACATCCGGCAGCAGCACGTCCTGCTGCGTGCGGTTGAAGTGGTGCAGTTCGTCGACGAACAACAGCGTCCGTCGTTCTCCGGTCGCCAGGCGGTCACGAGCCGACTCGAGCAGTTCTCTGAGTTCCTTGACCCCGGCGGCGGCGGCGTTGAGCCGTTCGAAGACACACTCGGTCTGCCCGGCGATCAACTCGGCCAGGGACGTCTTCCCGGTTCCGGGGGGTCCGTAGAAGATGGCCGAGCTGAGCCGATCGGCGTCGAGGATGCGGCGGAGCAGCTGGCCGGGACCGAGGAAATGCTGTTGCCCGACGAACTCGTCGAGGTTCCTCGGCCGCATGCGGGCCGCCAGCGGTCGCGCCCGGTCCAGGTTGGCCGTCTCGGCCTGTTCGAACAGCCCGGTCATGACACCAGACTAAGCGCCGGAGATCAAAAGGGAAGCGGGTTAAAAGAAAGAGGCCTTCGCCAAGAAACCCCGGACTGGGTTTTGTTTGGACCCGTAAGAATTAGGTGGGGACCACCCGTCCGGGTTGTGTGAGCCGAGCCGGGTGGCTCGGATATACACGCGGCCGTCCGTGGACGGTCCCCTGGGTCATGCTTGTAGGGTCAACAAAATCGTGCCCGGATTGGCAAAAGGCCTGACGGGTCGCCGAAGCGATCCGACGAACCGATCCTAGTCGGCAGCCGGAGGTCGGGCAAGAGGTGATGTTGCGTGGCGAGGATCGGCCGGTTCTAGGACTGACCTTCCATCGGCTCGGGGTCGAGCAGCTTGAGGTGTCGTTCCACCGCCAACGCCACCCGCCGCCGGCTGGCCCGGTTGCCGGCCGTGGCGGTGGCCGGGACGAACCGCCGTCCGTTCTCCAGGGGCAGCCTCAACTCGAACCGCCCGTCGCGGCCGACCCGGACCGAGGACTTGTCGAGTTCGATCAGTGTTTCGGGAGCGGTCCGACCGTAGATGACCAGGTCGGTGTGGATTTCCAGCGGCAGGTCGTGATCGTCGTGCCCGTTTGATGATGTCGAGTGGTGCGAACCGGCGGCCTCCGCTGCCGGAGTGTTCGGCCGACGGCCGTCCTCCGGCTGGCCTCCGCGGCTTGTGGAGACGGGGTCGGAGTGCGAGAGCGCAAAGAATTCGCCGCCGGGGACCGAAAAACCCAGCTGGAGCCGGTAGGGGAGACCGGGTTGGTCGATCTCGATACAGCATTCGCCTATCTCGAGCCGCACGACGATGTCTCGGACCCGCGACTCGGCGGTTGGCCCCCCCGCCTCGTCGGTGATCCTCGACAACCGCAGCACTATCCGGGCACGGTGCCAGTCGCTGCCCAGGGCCGACTCGGCCCGGGTCAACATTTCCGGCGAGACATTCCAGCGTGTCGAGAGCCATCTCGAGCTGACCGGTTCGGCGATCAGCACGTCGTCTCGGCCACCGGTGACCCCGGTGACCCCCACGTGGGTCGGCACCTGCGGCTTCGGACGGGCCTTCTTGCGACGGCTGCCATCGGTCGACCCGGCGGCATTCGCCAGGGCGTCGATCAACTCGGCTTTTCGCATCGGGTGCCAGCCGGGGATCCGCCGTCGGCGGGCCAACTGGGCCAGTTGCTTGCGGGTCTTGCCCTGCAGGGACTGGCGATAGGTGGCGTTGTGAGACCGAACCGACCGGCCGTTTCCGTTGCCCACCATCAGGCCGCCTCCTCACCGCCGTACAGACAGAGGAAAACCAACACAGCAGTGCGGCCGTCCGTGCCCGCTGCGATCGCCGGGAGGCGAAGTGCGATTGCCAGAAAATCCCTCCGCGAGGGAGGGGTTTGGTTGATCGAATGGTTGACAACTAGTGCTTGGTTTCTACCACGACCAGAACCGTCTGTTCAACCGAATCGACCTGTTGAGGTTCGCCGGGAACCGGTTCTCAGCCAGCCCGAGAACGGCAATCTCACAGGTTTGACATCCCGTGGGGTGACCAATAAACTGATCGCCACCTGTTCGGATCTGAGACGGAGAGGCCGCCATGACCGGACGTCGAATGGGCTCTCGTACACCGGCGGCTGAAGCCATGTACTGGGTGTCGACGGTGACGACGGTTGGGCTGGTGATGGCGGTTCCGGCAGGCGTGGGTGTTTGGTTCGACCGGCTCTGGGGGACGTCTCCCTGGCTGGTCATCCCGGGCGCTCTTGTCGGGTTTGCCGTGGCAATGCGGTTCCTGCTTCAACTGGCCAATTCACAACAGTCACAGACAACAAGACGCCGGTCACCGCAGCCTTCATCGGACAGTGGTCACGTCGACGAGCCGCCTGGTTCATGACCTCCCCCAATCAATCGCCTGATCAACAGCCGGTTCGCTGGCCGGTTCGCCAACTGCTTGGCCTGAGCGGCGTGCTGGCCGTGGTCTGGATCGTGCTGGCCGTCCCAATCGTGATCTACAGCGGCAGTGCGGGGCTCGAGGGTCTGTGTTGGGCGGTGATCCTGTGCCTGGTGCCGGGTTGCCTGGTGGTGGGGCTGCAGGAAATTGTCCCGTCGATGTCGGCAGCACCTCACGCGGTGATGTTGGCCACGGTGGTGCGGATGCTGTTCGTGACCGGCGGTGTAGTGTTGCTGCGAGCGATTCGGCCGGAATTGCTGACGATGGAATTCGTCGCGTGCCTGGTGATCAGCTACCTCGCGGCGTTGGCGGCGGAATCGTACTACCTGCTGCGGCTGGTGAATCCCGTGCCGGAATCGACCCAGGAACCGAACTGATGGCGTCCGGACACTCAGACGTTTTCCACCATGTGCGGGACTTCCCGTACTTCGAGCTGCCGTTTGGGCAGAAGCTGCCGCTGCCGAGCTTCGGCGAGTTTGAACTGACCAGGTTCATGGTGCTGCAGGTGGTGGCCTTCGTGGCGGCATTGTTGATCTTCCGCGGGCTGGCACGACGCGTGTCGGGCGGTACGCCGGTGACCGGTCGGTGGTGGAATTTCTGGGAGATGCTGGCGCTGTTCATTCGCGACGAGGTGGTCCGACCGACGATTGGTGACGGTCATCACGACGATCACCCCGACGATCACGAGGGTCAGCATGGCAGTGCCGATGCGGTAGCGACCGGCGGACATCCGGCTGACAAGTACCTGCCGTTCGTCTGGTCGTGCTTTTTTTACGTGTTGTTCTGCAACCTGCTCGGGGCGGTGCCCTGGATGGGTTCGGCCACGGCCGAGATCAACGTGACGGGGGCCCTGGCCGTTGTCGCCTTCGGAGCGACGCTGTTTTTCGGCACCAGAGAAATGGGGGTCGTGGGGTTCTGGAAAAACCAGGTCCCCGGTCTCGATCTGTCGCCGGCTCTGAAGATTGTCCTGCTGCCGATGATCTGGGTGATCGAGGTGATGGGTCTGTTCATCAAGCACGGCGTGTTGAGCGTTCGGTTGTTCGCCAACATCATGGCCGGTCACACGGTGATCGCCGTCATCCTGGGCTTCATCGCCCTGGCGTCCGATTCCTGGGTGTTTTACCTGGTGACACCGGCCAGCATCGTGGGCCAGATCCTGATCGGAGGGCTCGAGTTGTTCGTGGCGTTCCTGCAGGCCTACGTGTTTGCCTTCCTGTCGGTCCTGTTCATCGGAGCGGCGATCCACAAGCACTAGTCGAGGAGACAACACACCGGAAGCGGCGGCCTGGTTGAGAGACCGGGACGTGGTTGCTTCAATGGCTGCTTCGTGATGAATCGGCCAGGTCCGGACGCGAGTCCGGCCCGCTTGTTACAGGTCCTTTTCCAAGAGAGTTCAAGAGAGGGTCTGATCGGCCACCGAAAAATGGGTTACGGGGCTGACAGATTGACCAAGGAGAAATCGAAGTGACTATGCGAATTGCTGTGATGGCAGTGGCCATCTTGTTGATGACGGGGTTTGTTGCGATGGCCCAGGAGGGTGGCGACGGTGTGAAAACCGACGATCCCGCCGCCGTGCCTGACACGGCCGAGGAGGGTGACGGTGCTGCCGACGCTCACGCCGCCGTACCGCTGATCAACTTCGGTGGGGCGTTGGGTGCGGGTATCGTGATCCTGGGTGCCGGACTCGGCATTGGGAGAATCGGAGCTTCGGCCGTCGAGAGCATGGCACGTCAGCCGGAGATCCACTCGAACATCCAGACCGCGATGATCATTGCGGCGGCGTTGATCGAAGGCGTGACGTTCTTTGCACTGATCATCTGTATCATGTCGGTCTGACCGGTTTTCCGTTCCGTCAGGCATCGGACTTGGCGAACTCGCGTTCGCTACTCCGGCACTGCTGGCGAATGGAAACGGTGAGACTTGCAGGACTGTAGTAAAGGCGTCGTGATGCGCAGGTTCTCAACTCCTCGCCCATTGGTAGCCGCCGTCGCGTGGCTGATTGGTTCGCTTCCCGCGGTGGCCGAGGCCGCCGAGGAGGGTGTGCCGTTGAGCTTCAAGACCGACTTGGCGATCTGGTCGCTGGTGGTCTTCGTGCTGTTCGTCTTCGTGTTGAAGAAGATTGCCTGGGGTCCCCTGTCCGCCGGGCTCGACGCCCGTGAGCAGCGGATCCGCGAGGACATTGCCGGTGCCGAGTCGGCTCGCGAGCGGGCCGAGGCGATGCTGGCTGATCACGAGGCGAAACTGGCGGGCGTGCAGGAGGAGGTCAAGGAGATCCTGGCCGAGGCGCGGGGAGATGCCGAGCACACCAAGAACGAGATCATGGCGGCAGCGCAAAGCGAGGCCGAGGCGACTCGAGATCGGGCGATTGGAGAAATCGAGCGGGCCCGTGACCAGGCCCTCAAGGAACTCTTCGACCAGGTCTCGACGCAGGTCGCCGCTGCGACCGAGCACGTGCTGGGGCGATCGCTGGATGCGGCCGACCAGCAGCGGTTGATTGGCGAGGCACTGGCGGAAATGACTTCGGAGTCGAATTGAGCAACCTGGAGCGAGACGAGAGGAACGGCTAGATGGCCGACGGTCAAGAGATCAAGACTCGAGTCAGCAGCGTGATGGATGATCCGTCGGCACGGGCGATCGCCCGCGTCTACGCCACCGCGCTGGTCGACGCCGCCAATTCGGCCGGCGTCGACGATACGCTCGACGAACTGGCCTCCTTCCTCGACGACGTTCTCGAAGCTCATCCCGATTTTCATTCGATCCTGGTCGGCATGGCCGTCGGCCGGGACCAGAAGGTGGCGCTGATCGAGCGAGTCGTGGGGTCCGTCGGTTCGCCCGTGCTGACCAGTTTCCTGACCACCCTGGCCCGCCACGAGCGGCTCGAGCTGCTGCCGCTGGTGCTCGACGAGGCCCGGTTGATCCAGAATCGCCGCGGGGGTCGCAAGAGCGTGCAGGTGACCTCCTCGCAGCCGCTGGACCACGAAGCCCTCGAGTCGATTCGGGCCAAGCTCGATTCGGTATTCCCATTCACTCCGATTCTGGAAACCCGTGTCGATTCTTCGTTGATCGGCGGGCTGGTGATCCAGGTCGACAATACGGTGTACGACAGTTCGCTCCGGACCCGCATCAAGCAGTTGCGGGACCGGATGCGCGAGAGGAGTCTCCATGAAATTCAAAGCGGACGAGATCGCTTCAGTCATCCAGCAGGAGATTGAAGACTTTCGCGGGACGATGGAAACCGCCGAAACCGGCCGCGTGCTGGGAGTCGGCGACGGCATCGCCCGTTGTTACGGACTCTCCGGTGCCATGTCCGGTGAGATGGTCGAATTCTCCAGCGGCAGCCGGGGGATGGTCTTCAACCTCGAAGAGAACTCCGTGGGGATCATCATCCTCGGCGAGTATCTTTCGATCTCCGAGGGTGATGAGGTCCGTACAACGGGGGCTTTGCTGAGCGTTCCGGTTGGCGACGAGATGATCGGTCGCGTCGTCGATCCGCTCGGCAACGCGATGGACGGCAAGGGTCCGATCGTCACGACGGAGACCCGCCCGCTGGAAACTCCGGCACCGGGCATCGCCGCACGGCAACCGGTGACCGAGCCGCTGCAGACAGGCATCAAGCCGGTCGACGCGATGACGCCGATCGGTCGTGGCCAGCGTGAGCTGATCATCGGTGACCGCAAGACCGGCAAGACCGCCATCGCGATCGACACGATCCTGAACCAGAAGGGCGGGGACGTGGTCTGCATCTATGTCGGATGCGGCCAGCGGGCCAGCACGATGGCCACGGTCATCGATGTGCTGACCGAACACGGCGCGATGGATTACACGTGCGTGATCTGCTCCTCAAGTGCCGACCCGGCTCCCGTGCAGTACATCGCTCCGTATGCGGGTGCCGCGTTGGCCGAGTTCTTCATGTACCAGGGCAAGCACGCCCTGGTCGTCTACGATGACCTCTCGAAACAGGCGATCGCCTACCGGCAGCTGTCCTTGTTGATGAGACGTCCTCCGGGCCGCGAGGCATTCCCCGGCGACATCTTTTATTGCCACAGCCGGTTGCTCGAACGAGCCAGCAAGCTCAGCGACGAACTCGGCGGCGGCTCGATGACCGCCCTGCCGATCATCGAGACGCTCGAGGGCGAGGTGTCGGCCTACATCCCGACCAACGTGATCTCGATCACCGACGGCCAGATCTACCTCGAGCCCGACCTGTTCTTTGCCGGTGTTCGCCCGGCGATCAACGTCGGCATCAGCGTCTCGCGGGTGGGCGGCAATGCCCAGAACAAGGCGATGAAGAAGATCGCCGGTTCGCTGCGACTGGACCTGGCCGCCTTCCGTGAACTCGAGGCGTTCGCCCAGTTGGGCACCGAGCTCGACAAGGCCACCCAGTCTCAGCTGGATCGCGGTTACCGCATGGTCGAGATCCTCAAGCAATCCCAGTACAAGCCGCTCCATGTCGCCGACCAGGTGATCAGCATCTATGCCGGTACCAACGGCTACTTCGATGATGTCGCCGTCGCCGACGTGGCCGGTGTCGAACGCGACATGCTGACTTTCATGCGGGAGCAGAAGTCGGAGGTCCGTAACGCGTTGATCGAGAAGGCCGAGTTGGACGACGAGCTGGTCAATCAACTCCGGGCTGCTCTCGATGAGTTCAAGGTGCAGCTCTCGGCCGGGTCGTCCGACGATGCCGGCGAGGCTGAACCGGCCGCTGCCACCGCAGCTGACGAGCCGACCGCGGATGAGAGCGTCGAGGACGATTCCGAATCCTGAAACCAGGCAGGCCGGTTGTTCGGCCCAAGCGTCATTTTTTGTCACTGCACCCTTGAGTTGAAACGCCGGCGATGGCCAACATCCGAACGATTGTCAAACGGCTGAAGGCGGTCAGGAACGTCCGTAAGATCACGCGGACGATGGAACTGATTGCCACGGCGCGGTTCAAGAAAGCGATGGACCGTGCGACCGAGGCGGCTGCCTACACGCAGAAGATCGCCGAGATCGTCTCGGATCTGTCCGGAGCCGCCCTCTCGTTCAGTCACCCATTGCTCGAGGGTCGCGAGACGCAGCAGAAGTGTGCCGTGCTGGTTCTGACCAGCAATCGCGGCCTGTGCGGCGGCTACAACGGGGGCGTGTTGCGGTTGGCGGTGCCACGGATGAAGGAGTTGAAGGCCGAGGGCCGAGATGTGTCGCTGGAAGTCTCGGGCAAGCGCGGGCTGGCGTTCCTGAGATTCCAGGGTGAGACGATCGCCCACGAGTACACGCATTTCGAAGACAAGCCGACCTTCGACGAGGTCGATGAGCTGGCCAGCCGGTACATCGGTGCCTACGTTGCCGGAGAACTCGATCGTCTCGACGTCGCTTACACGCGGTTCGAGTCCTCATCGCGACAGAAGGCGACAATCGAGACCCTGCTGCCAGTCGGATCTCTCGATGTCCCCGACGACGAGTCGGCCGATTCCGGTGCAGATGACCAGGCGGGTGGCGGCAGCTCGGTCGATTACGAGTTTCTCCCCTCGGCCGGCGAGATTCTCGAGCAGATCGTCCCGGCATCATTCAAGGCCCGGCTGTTCAAGGGCTTTCTTGATGCTGCCGTCAGTGAACAGATCTTCCGGATGGTGGCGATGAAGGGGGCCACTGAGAACGCCGGAGAGATGATCGATACGCTCTCGATGAAGTACAACCGGGCCCGGCAGACACAGATCACCTCCGAACTCAGTGAGATCATCGGCGGAGCCGCGGCTCTCGAATAGACGGTCACGAACAGGACGAAACCAACCGACCACGATCAACCAGGCGTGGAAACACACGCAGGAGACGACTTGATGGCAACGGCAACCGAACAATCCGTCGGCCAGGTGACCCAGATCATCGGTTCGACCTTCGACGCCGAGTTTCCCGAGGACAAGCTGCCGAAGATCTACAACGCGTTGCAGATCGACGCGGAGGTCAAGGGCCTGACGGTGAAGGTGACCGGCGAGGTGCAGCAGCACCTCGGTGGCAACCGTGTCCGTTGCGTTGCCCTGGGCAGCACCGACGGCATGGTCCGCGGCATGGACGTGAACGACACCGGAGCCCCGCTGTCGGTGCCGGTCGGCAAGGAGACTCTCGGACGGGTCTTCAACCTGCTCGGCGAACCGGTCGACGGGCGCGGCCCGGTCGAGACCGAGGAGAGGTGGCCGATTCACCGGCACGCTCCCTTGCTCGAGGACCTGAGTTCCAAGACCGAGATCTTCGAGACGGGCATCAAGGTGGTCGACCTGCTGACCCCGTTCGTCCGGGGTGGAAAGGCCGGGCTGTTCGGCGGGGCGGGCCTGGGCAAGACGGTGATCCTGACCGAGCTGATCGCGCGGATCGCCAGCGCCCACGGTGGTTACTCGGTGTTCGCGGGAGTCGGCGAGCGGACCCGCGAGGGCAACGACCTGTGGTTGGAGATGCAGGAGACCAAGATCGGACAGTCCGATCGCTCGGTCATCGAGCAGACCTGCATGGTCTTCGGCCAGATGAACGAACCGCCGGGTGCTCGCCTGCGGGTCGCGCTCTCGGCGTTGACCATGGCCGAGTGGTTCCGCGACACGACCGGAACCGACACGCTGCTGTTCATCGACAACATCTTCCGGTTCTCACAGGCCGGCAGCGAGGTGTCCGCGCTGCTGGGTCGGATGCCGTCGGCGGTGGGTTACCAGCCGACGCTGGGGACCGAACTGGGTGAACTGCAGGAACGGATCACCTCGACCAAGCGTGGGGCGATCACCAGTGTGCAGGCCGTCTACGTGCCCGCCGACGACCCGACCGACCCCGCTCCGGCGACCGCGTTTGCTCACCTCGACGCCTTCATCTATCTCGAGCGGAGCATCTCCGAGAAGGGCATCTATCCCGCCATCGATCCGCTGGCCTCATCCAGCCGGGTGCTCGATCCGCAGTATGTCGGCGATCGTCACTACGCGGTGGCCCGGGAGGTGCAGCAGATCCTGCAGAGATACCGCGAGTTGCAGGACATCATCGCGATCCTGGGTGTCGACGAGCTTTCCGAGGACGACAAGCTGGTCGTCCACCGTGCTCGCCGGATCGAGCGGTTCCTCTCGCAGCCGTTCCTGGTTGCCGAGGCCTTCCTGGGCAAGCCGGGTAAGATCACCCCGCTGGATGAGACGATCCAGAGTTTCGAGGAACTGGTTTCCGGCAAGTGGGATCACCTGCCCGAGTCCGCGTTCATGTACGTCGGCGGGATCGAAGAAGCCGCCGAACAGGCGAAGAAGATGGCCGAGGAGGCCTAGAGAACCGTGGCAGAGAGTGCATTGCAACTCGTCCTGGTGACGCCCGAAACCACGCTGCTCGATGCGCCCGTGCGATCGTTGCAGTTTCCCGTCTTCGACGGGCAGATCGGAGTGCTGCCGGGCCGTGCCCCCGTGGTGGGTCGCCTGGGCTACGGTGTGCTGACGGTCTCGACCTCCGACGGCGACATCGTGAAGTACTTCATCGAGGGCGGATTCGTACAGGTCAAGGCGGGGACGGTGACCCTGCTGACCGACCGGGCACAGGGCCTCGACGACATCGATCGCCAGGCTGCCGAGGACCTGCTTGCAGAAGCTTCGAAACGGGTTCCCGTCACCGACGCCGAACTGGTCGCCAAGGAGCGCGACCAGGAAAGTGCCCGGCGGATGCTGGCCGTCGGTCGTTGAGCGGTGGCCGCCACCTCGGGCCGCTAATGGTCGATCGCGTAGTATTGCTCGTACACGCCGCGGGCACGCGCCGCCATCTCGTCCCAGTCCCATTCGGTTTCGGTGAATCGATCGGGGCTGAGGCTGCTGACGTATTCGGACGGGTTGTCTCGGAGTGACTCGACGACGTGCCGTCCGATGCCGGCAGACCCCGACACGCCGTGTGCATTGCAGCCACCGGCCATCACGAACCCCTTCACGCGGCGACTCTCACCGATGATGAACCGGCCGTCGGGGGTGAAGGTGGGCCAGCCGCGGAACACACTGCGGATGCCCAGTTGCGACACCTGAGGGAACTGCGGGGCCAGTTGCTCGGCGAAGGCGGCCAGCACGTCCCAGTCTTCGCGAACCGGTGGTGCCTGCCCGTCGACGGGATAATCTCGTGGATCCAGCGACATGCTGGCCGGTTCCCAGCCCCCGCACAACAGGGCGTCGGTTTCGGCGCGGAGGTAGAGCGTGGCGTCGGGGATGCGGATCACCGGCAGGTCGGGACGCAGTCCCTCGGCCGCGACCGTCACGAAGAACTCGTGCCGCACCGGCACGATCGGCAGTTCGAGTCCGACTGAACCGGCCAGGTGCCAGGCGTGGGCCCCGGCGGCGTTGATGACCATCGGCGTCGAAATCCGCTCCTCGGAGGTCTCGACACCGACGACCCGGTCGTCCTCGACGAGAATTCCCCGCACCGTGGTCCCGGTCAGAAACTGCACACCCGCCTGCCTGGCCCGGGCGACATAGGCCATGGCCAGGTCGCTGGGCTGCAGGTATCCGTCGCTGGGGCACCACAGGACTCCACGGACCTGGTCGAACCGCATTGTCGGCCAGAGCGATGCGGCCTCGTGGTTGTCCAGGAACCGTGTCTCCAGACCGGCCTCGTCGGCGACGGCCTGCATTCGCCGGAACTCCTCGACCCGCTCGTCGCACAGGGCCAGTCGCAGCGATCCGACCTGCCGCCAGCCGGGACGGGCTCCGTCGCCGGCTTCGAGGTCCGAGAAGGTCTTGACCGACCACATGGCCAGCCGGGTGCGGTCGAGCGAATTGCGGACCTGTCCGACCAGGCCGGCCGCCTGCGAGGTCGTCGCTGCCGCGAGCGTGGGTTCCTTTTCGATCAGCAGGATGTCGTCGTGTCCGGCGGCAGCCAGGCTGTGGGCCACTCCGCAGCCGACGGCTCCGCCGCCGATGATGACGATCCCGGCCGTCTGTGTTTCCGTCACGGCTGAGAGCTCACCTGTTCGAGGTACCAGTTGACCAGGGCGTCGACGTTGTATTCCTTGTACGTGGAAAACGGTCCGGGAGTGTACCGGCTGGAGCTGACTCCCCGCTGGACACTTTCGCAGATCGTCCAGTCCTGCTCGGAGGTCAGTTGCCAGAACGGCATGATCTCGTCAAGCCGGTAGTCACGGTTTTCTTTGGCGTCGGCGGCGACCAGCCAGGTCACCTGGATCCGGGTCCGGCCGGGTCCGGCCGGCAGCAAACGCGTGCTGACAGCGTGATCGCAGCTGGAGTGATTCCAGAAGTTCGGCATCGTCCGCACTCTCAAGGTGCCCACATCGGGATCGCTGTAGTCGCCCATCAACGGGGCGACCTGTCGACCGTCCATGGTCTCGCTGAAGTAACCGTCGGCCAGGGGAGTGCGGTTGGCCGAGAACCAGCCGTCGGGGCCGCAGGCGGGGAACGACGTCATGCCCGTCTGCGTGTGTGTCACCGCCAGGCCACTGGCGGCCCACTTCTCCTGGCTTCGCAGAGACGCGTCGTCGATGGCGGCCTGGGCCTGGGGTGTGGTGTCATCGGCGTTGTAGTGGTCGAAGTTGGCCCGGATATACTGGGGATGATTCGCGTTGCAGTGATAACACTCGCGGTTGTTCTCCCAGACGATCTTCCAGTTGGCAGCCACGTCGTAATCCACGATCTTCGCCACCCGGGCCTGTTCAAAGCCCTGGGGACGGGCGGCCGGCTCGATCAGCGCGACGGCGGGATCGAAAGCCGGCGGTTCTTCGGCCAGCGAAAGGAAGACCAGGCCCTCGAGAACACGGACGTGGGCACGGTGCAGGGCCAACGTGTCCTTGTCCAGGTCTTCCTGCATCCCACGGCAGGACTGCAGGCTGCCATCGCGCGAGTAGGTCCATTGGTGGTATGGGCAGATGAAGCGGCCGATGCGGCCCGACGCCGATGTGCAAAGTACGGTGCCGCGGTGACGACAGACGTTGTGGAGCGCCCGGATCGTGCCGTCGTCGTCGCGGACGACGATCAGCGGATCGCTGCCGACATCCAGAGTAAAATAGTCACCCGGTTCGGGAACCTGGCAGGTGTGACCGGCAAACAGCCAGCCGTGCCGCCAGATTCGTGCGAGTTCGGCTCGATAAACCAGCTCATCGTGATAGAACTCGGCCGGTAGTCCATGGCCGGGTTGACGGCGTGAGACCAGTTGCAGGATCTGTTCGTGTTCGAGCGGGGAGATGTCTGGCATCAGGGGGACTCGGGCAGCTCGGGCACCAACGGGACGTCAGCGAGATCACCCGCCGCGTAGTGAGTGTGTCGCTTCATCAGGCAGCCGCAGGCCAGAACCAGCAGGATCACGCCCAGGACCGACATGAAGTAGGTCAGGCTGCGGAAGAAATCGATGCGGGCAGTGTCGCCGGCCAGCAGGTCTTTGCCCAGCAGCACGCTGATGGCGCCACTGTAGCCCACGGCATCGGCCACGTAGACGGCAAACACGGCCGTGCCCACGGCACGGGTCGAAGCAATCAGGCGATCAAAGAGCACCGAACCGAATGGGACATAGGTCAAGTAAGCACCCAGTCCGGTCAGGATCATCCAGGTCAGCCCACTGACAAGTTTGAGGTCCCAGAGGATCGTGCCGCCGCCGAGCAGTAGCACGCCAAAGGTCATGATCACGAAGGTGCCATAGAGTCCCCGGCGGTTGTCCCGAATCAGGTTCAGCCCGGCCAGGGCTGCCATCACTCCAAATGCGACCCAGAGTTCACTCCGTGTGAAAATGGCCGGTTTCTCACCGTAACCCAGGCTCTCGAAGATCTCCTTGCCGAAGTTGTCTCGATAATCCCGGTAGGCTGTCAGAAAGAAATAGACCGTCGAAAGCAGGAGCATCTCCGGCAGAAACTGCCGAAAGAACTGCCAGCGCTGTGAGCCGCCCATCGTTGTCCGTTCGACACGAGCCTCGATATCGGCTGCGTCGGGTTGCGGCAGCTGGTTGAGGAGCCAGACCGATATCACGAACAGGGGCAGGAAACAGAGTCCCGTGACAGATGGCATCCAGAACTGGTCGATCGGGAAGGTCGACATCAGCCAGAGACCGATGTCCTTGACGGCTCCGCTGGCGACGATGTAGGCGCAGCTCAGTCCCGCCAGCAGCATCTCGGATGTCCGTCGGCCCTCGAGATACAGGACGACCAAACCCCAGACCATGCCCAATGGCAGCCCGTTGAAGAAGATGGCTACGACCTTGAGGTTGTTGGGCAGGACCGCGAACAGCAGCAGGGCCAACTCGGCCACGAGGATCATCAACACCAGTCCCTGTGCCCGTCTCCGCCGACCGATCTCGGCACAGACCTTGATCCCGACGATCTTCGAGAGTGCGTACCCGATGATCTGGCTGATGATGAAGGCCGTTTTCAGGTCCACTTCACCGCCCAGGAATTTCAGTCCCTCGTAGCTCGCCGCGGAAAACGGCTTGCGGAAGGCGTACATGCAGAAGTAGGTCGAGAACGACGCGAAGATCACGAACGCCGTGAACAGCGGGCGGGGTGCGTTGGCCAGCCAGTCCGCCACGCGTCTGCGGGGGATGGGCACGAATGATGTCGGCCTGTCCATTCAGCCGGATTCCTTGAGCGATTCGAGGAGCACTTCGGCCAGGTCCACGATGCTGGCCGAAGACCCCTCGGTCGCCAGGCCATCGCCGATCATTGTCCGGCAGAACGGACACGACACAACCACGGTCTCTGCGCCCGCTGCGGTGATCTCCTCGATGCGGTCGCGTCCCACGCGGTCCTCCGGTCCGTCGTCCAGCCACATCCGCCCGCCACCAGCACCACAGCAGGCCGTGCGGCAACCGTGACGCGGCAGTTCGTCCAGTTGGGCTCCGGTCGCTTCCAGCACCTCGCGGGGTGCGTCGACGATGCCGTTGACCCGGGCCAGGTAGCAGGGATCGTGGAAGGTGACCGGCTCGGGCGACGTTCGATCCACCTGCAACCGACCCTCGGCCACCAGCGTGGAGAGGAACTCACTGTGGTGCACCACCTCGTAGTGTCCCCCCGCGTCCGGGTAGTCGTGCTTGAGGCTGTTGAGGCAATGGGGGCAGTGAGTGACGATGCGGGTGACCTTGTGCTTCCCGAGTTCCTCGATGTTGTGGGCCGCCAGTTCAGCGAACACGAACTCCTCGCCCATCCGACGCGCCGACTCGCCGGTGCAGCGTTCCCGTTCACCCAGCACCGCGAACCGCACTCCGGCGGCCTGCAGAAGTCGGACCATGGCCCGGGCGGTGCGGCGGGACTGGCGATCGTAGGCCGCGGCGCAGCCGACCCAGTACAGCACGTCGAAGTCCGGCTGGTCGTCGACGGTCGGCACTTCGAGGCCCTCGGCCCAGTCCATCCGCTGGTCGGGCGGCAGTCCCCAGGGGTTGCCCGAGCGGCTCAGTTTCTGGAGCGCGGTGGCCGCCGGACCCCGTACCGCCCCGGCTCCGATCAGGTGCCGCCGCATGCCGATGATCAACTCGAGCGGATCGACACCCAGCGGGCAGACCTCGACACAGGCCGAGCAGGTTGTGCAGGACCAGAGAGTTTCCTCCGACACCACCTCGCCGGCGAGCGCCGGCCGGTTGTCCGATCCGATCCCGGGCAATTGCCGGGCGAGGTCCTGGACGACGCGGCGAGGAGAGAGCGGCTTGCCGGCGGCATGGGCGGGGCACTCGTCCTGGCAACGTCCGCACGAGACGCACGCGTCGAGCGAGACAAGTTGCCGGACGGACAGGTGGGTCATCTGGCTGGTCCCGAAAACCCCGGTCGCCTCGACTTCTTCAATCGTCACCGGAGTCATCGTCCCCAGCGGGCGTTCGGGATGGCCGCTCAGCAGCACGCTGCCGGCCACCGCGTGCCACAGCCGCGTCGAGGGCACCGCGGCCAACAGCCCCAACGCGACCACCGCGTGCAGCCACCAGGCGAGTCGGTGAACGACGACCGCCGTCTCCCGGGTCACTCCCGCGGTCTCCAGGCCGCCGGCCACAGCCGCCCCGACAAATGACACCCATCGTCCCGGGCTGTCGGCCTCGATGATCCGCAGGCCTTCGACCAAAAAGCCACTGGCCCCCAGGAACAGCAACGCGAACAGCACCATCCAGTCGGAACGGCGGTGTCCGATCGAGGAATCTCCATGTCGTCGCCTGATCAGAAACCAGCCGGCTCCGGCCAGCACGGCCAATCCGGCCAGGTCCATCACCGGCTCGTAGATCGCGTAGTACAGGCCCTTGTGGAACACCGGCTCGTCGGCCTCGCGACCGGCCAGCAGGGCGGCGACATGTTCGACGGCGATCAGGATGGTGCCCAGGGTCAGCACGGCGAATCCGCCGAACAGGCAACGGTGGGCCCGCGAAGCGGCCGGCCGGGTCTTGCCGAGCGTGGCCTGGGACAGCACGCGGGTGAAGATGGCACGAACCAGTTGTCCGACCGAGTGCCGCGAATCATCTGCCCGTCCCGACCGCCAGCGGCGGATCCGTGGCCAGGCGGTGGTGACGGCGATCAACCCGGCGATGATCGCCAGCGCGTAGAAGATCGCCTTCGGCACCGTGCCGATGTTGCCGAAAATCTCTCGTGTGAGCGTTTCAGTCGGCATCGAGTTGTCGGATCATTTCGGGCACGATGTCATACAGGTCGCCGACGATTCCGTAGTCGGCGACCTCGAAGATCGGCGCGTGGGGGTCGGAATTGACCGCGACGATCACCCGCGAGTTCTTCATGCCGGCCAGGTGCTGGACCGCACCCGAGATGCCCACCGCGATGTAGAGTTCGGGGGCCACCACCTTGCCGGTCTGGCCGACCTGCAGATCGTTGGGCGCCAGGCCGGCGTCGACCAGCGCACGGGAACTGCCGGTCGCTCCATCGAACCGGTCGGCCAGTCCTCCGACCAGTCGCTCGAAGTCCTCCGTCGTCTTCAGGCCTCGTCCGCCCGAAACCACCACGCGGGCCTCGGTGACATCGGGTCGGTGGCTGGGGCGGCCGTCGAGACCCAGGTGGCCGGTTGAGGTCGGTAGCCGACCGAGGTCAATTTCGACCGGCGTGATCGACGCCGGCGGTGAACTCCGTTCGGGCGGTTCGGCGGCAGTGGGCCGTACGGTGACGATCAGCGGGTTCCCGTGCAGGACGACGCTGGCGGTGACCGCTCCGGCATACATCGGCCGCTGCCAGACCAGGTGGCCCCCATCCCGATGAAACCCGGTGACGTCGCTGGCCATGGCCCCCCCGAGCAGGCCGCCGGCTCGGCCGAGGATGTCGCGGGAGAAAGTTGACGAGGCGCCCAGCAGGATGTCGGCCGATTCGGATCGCATCACCCCGGCGGTCACCTCGGCCCAACGGTCCGCCAGGGGTTCGGCCAGGTCCGCGTGCGAGGCGACCAGCACCGGGCCAAACGTGGCCGCGTCGTCGGCGACCGTGGCGAGGGAGTCACCGAGTACCAGGCAGGTGACTTGATCGCCATCGCCGTCGGCCAACCGTCGGGCGAAGCCCAACGCCGCGGTTGTCCCGGCTCGCAAACGGTCTCCGTCATGCTCGGCCAACACCAGCACGTGCATCGTCGGGGTCTCGGTGGGTGATTAGTGAGCCGGTGGCAAACGGTCAGAACAACTCGGTGTTCTCTCGGAGGCATTGCAGCAGTTCGGTGACGTTCTCGAGCCGTCGGCCGGTTCGTTGGGACGACACCTGTTGGAGCCCGACCAGTTCGACCCTGGGCTCGATCTCGATTCCCAACTCCTCCAGCGACATCTCCTCGATCGGTTTTCCACGGGCCGCCAGGATGCCGGGCAACGAGGCGTAGCGGGGTTCGTTGAGTCGGAGGTCAGCGGTGATCACCGCCGGCCAGGTGACCGAAAGCGTCTCGATCCCGTAATCGGTTTCACGAGCCACTTCGGCGCCATGTTCGGAGTCGTCGATCCGCGAGGCGAACGTGGCCTGTGGCCAGCCCAACTGGGCGGCGAGGAACTGTCCGGTCTGGGCGGAATCGTCGTCGACGGCCTGCTTTCCCATCAGGACCAGGCGTGGTCCGAGCCGGCGGGCCAATTCGGCCAGGATGCCAGCGACGTTCCACGGGTCGAGCGGTTCGGCGGCATCGACCCGGATTGCCCGGTCTGCCCCCATTGCCAACGCCGTTCGCAGTTCGTCCTCGTACGCCT
Source organism: Planctomycetota bacterium (assembly GCA_963582065.1). Classification (GTDB taxonomy): domain Bacteria; phylum Planctomycetota; class Planctomycetia; order Planctomycetales; family Planctomycetaceae; genus UBA8437. The sequence continues at coordinate 37,694 of CAUZRQ010000013.1, forward strand.
CGCCCCCGATTCCCACCACGACCACCTCGACGTCGTCGCGTCGCTCGCGCAGTCGCAACGCTTCCTCGACGGCGATTGCGTCGAAGGGGTTGATCACGAACGAGAGGTGCGAGGTGTCGACGTCGAGTTCACCGGGAACGACGCGAATCACCCCGTCGGTGTCGGGGACCCGCTTGGTCGGAACCAGTACCAGGAAACTCATGCCGTCGGTCCGTCTCCACCTGTCTGCTCCACGACACTCCCATCCCCGTCCTCGATTCGCCCGTAGTACCCCGCGTGCATCTGGTAACAGGCTGCCTCGATGTCGGGGCGGTCCTGCAACTCGGGGTGTTCGAAGAACCGGTCGGCCTGGATTGCCTCGATGTCGTAGCCGGTGCGGCCGTCGAGCACCAGCTCTGCCATGATCACACCGATTGCCGGGCTCTGCACGATTCCGTGTCCACAGAATCCCGAGCAGTGGAACAGGCCTTCGATGTCTGGTCGCCGGCCGCAGAACGGTTTGCCGTCGGGTGAAAAGGTCATGATGCCGCGGGTGATCGTCATTGGAGTGCGTTCATCGATCCAGGAGAATCGCCGCTTGGTGGCGTCGATCAGCAGGGCCACGTGCAGGTCGTCGGCACGCACCGTCAGTGACGACATGTCAAAGTCATCGGGAAGAGATGCCATGTCGTGCTGCACTGCGTCGGCACCGTACATGCCCACGATCAGGCCGCCGGATTCGGGTCGCGAGTAGATTCTCAGGTGGCGGTCTCGGATGGCCGGGCTGAGCCGATCGACGGGATGACCGTCGTCGGGGCGGGTGGTCAGGTAGACGTGTCCCAGGGCGGCGGTCTGCAGCGGGGTGTCGACCAGTCCGGCGACCAGGTACGACCATGGACCGGCGGCGTTGATCACCACGTCGGTCGAGATGGTGCCGTGATCGGTGATGACACCACGGACACGGTTCTCGGTGATGTCGAGCCCGCGGACGGGACAGCCGGGATGGTAGACGACCCCGGATTCCCGGCCGAGTTTCAGGTAGGCCGCCACCAGTTCGGCCGGCTGCAGGTGGCCGTCGGTGGGGCAGTAGCAGGCATCGATCAGGTCGTCGGTCCGCATGTAGGGGAGCAGCTCCGAGACCTCGTCGACTGGCAGGTGGTCGATGTCGAAACCGATCCCGCGTCCCATCTCGACCAGGTCACGGATCTCGCCCGCCCGCTCGTCGGTCTGGGCCACTCGCAAGGAGCCGGTTTGTACGAAGATCTCGACGTCCGCCCGCTCTTCCAGTTCCGTGACGATCTCCACACCGTCCATCAACATCCGGGTGGCGGCGGGCGAACCACGGAGTTGGCCCAGCAGGCCGGCCGCGCGGCCGGTTGATCCGTTCCCCAATCGCTCGCGTTCGAGGACGGTCACCGACGTTCCACGCGACGCCAATTGCATCGCCGTGCTCAAGCCGGCGACGCCACCTCCGACAACGACAACGTCGCTGGTCTCCGGGAGGGCATCGGCCATGGGTTGATCTGGTCCTGGGCAGGTCGTGGTCTGACGTCAGTCGCCGTAGTCTAACGTGCCACCCTCCGCTGACGAAAGCGATGCGACCGCGGTCGATCTGGCTGCGAACCCGCCGACAGCGACCAACGCAAACCGCCCGGTTTACCCAGTATCTCATTTGGCTTCTTCCCGCGAGACCGAGTGGATGATCGGTTCATGTCGCGGCCCGGGTGGTGACGAATCAAGGGATGGGGCGGTCTGATCGGTGGATGTCGGACCGTGCCACTGTCGAGGTTGACTCGTCCACCGTTTCGACAAGTGGGAGCCAGTTTTCTGATGAGACAACCGATTCAGATCGACCAGGGTTGTGCCGGCGGCCTGGAGATTCATCGTGGACGGACCGGTTACCGGTTTCGGCCGGTCATCGGGAACCGGCTGGTGTTGGGTTCGGCTCCCGAATGTGACCTGCGGCTGGGCGGTGCGGGGATGCCAGCGGTGCACAGCCAGGTGCATGTCGAGGGTGGCCGGGTGTGGATCGAGGCGATTTCGCTCGACCCGCCGCTGGTGGTCAACGGAGAGCCGTGCCAGATGACCCAGCTGGTTGATGGCGACGTGATTGCGCTGGGTCCCTTCGCGTTCACCTGGCGGGCAGCCGAAGTTCCCGTCGCGGCTGAGTCTCCGGCTGAGGAGTTGTCGACGGACGAACTGGTGGAGCGGCTCGAGCGGGACATGGCGTTGGTGGCCGATCGGGACGAAACGACCAGGCGGGCCGTGGCGACGGTAGTCGAAGCGGCCCTCGAGACCCTCTATGGCGTCACACCCACTACGAATGAGGTCACTGCTGGTGGTGGCCTGGCGGAGAAGCTCGACGAGTTGGCCCGTCGGATCGAGGCTCATGAAACGGCTCACGCCGCTGCGGTCGAGAGTCTGCTGGACACGCAGGAGCGGCTGGTGGCGCAGGTCGCGTCACTGGCGGCCCGGCTGCTCGACGAGCAGTCCGGTGGCGAGAGCCTGCGGGCCAGCGCCTAGGTGTCGGCCTCGCGGAATTTCAGCTGGGGCTTTTCGATCGTCACCACCGTGTTGGGTGGGATGCTCTGAATCAGCGAGACGCTGGCCCCGATGACCGACCGGGCTCCGACGACCGTCTTACCACCCAGTACCGTCGCGTTGGCGTAGATCACCACGCCCTCCTCGATCGTCGGGTGCCTCTTCTGGCCGCGGACCAGTTGGCCGCTGTCGTCCTTGGGGAACGAGAGGGCACCGAGCGTGACGCCCTGGTAGAGCTTGACGTGCGAGGCGATCGCGGTCGTCTCGCCGATCACCACTCCGGTGCCGTGGTCGATGAAGAACGACGGCCCGATCGTGGCACCGGGATGGATGTCGATCCCGGTGCGATTGTGCGACCACTCGGCCATCATCCTGGGAATGAAGGGGACATCGAGTCCGTAGAGCTCGTGGGCCAGCCGGTGGACGGTGATCGCCTGCAGACCGGGGTAGCAGAGGATGATCTCGTCGAGTCCTCGTGCGGCGGGGTCGCCGTCGTAGGCGGCCTGGACATCCGTGGCCAGCAGTTCCCGCAGCCGCGGCAATGATTCGAGCAATGCGATCGCTTTCTGCCGGGCCAGGTCATCGAATGCGTCATTCGCGTCGTCAGGCTGGGGATCGCCGTTGTTGGCCAGGGCCTGCTCGTGTCTCAGGGCCCGGGCGATCTGCTGGGTGAGTGCGTCGTTGAGGCCTTCGAGCAGGTCGCCGACGTGGTAGCCGACGTTTCCGGCATGCAGTTTCTGCCGTCGCTGGTATCCGGGGTAGATCACCTCCATCAGGTCGTGGGTGATCTCGATCACGGCGTCATTGTGAGGCAGCGGCGAGTGGCCGAGGTGATTGATCGTGCCGATCTGGCTGTAGGTCGCGACGACCTGTTCGGTCACGCGGGGCAACCGGTTCTTGCCGGGAGTTTCGGGAGCCATGGCGGAAGCCTTTGGTCATGGGCCTCCACCGGAGTGGTCGGCCCGTGAGAGCACTGAGTGAACTGCGACGTGAGCGGGCACCGGCCCGGGTGGTGTCGCGAGATGTCCGAGCGTGGTCGACGGAGTGTTCCGTCGACCCTTCAACAGCCGCAGCTGATCGGCAGCAGCAGCGAGCAGAGCGAGGACTGTTGAACGACTCGTGACATCGCAGGTCACCCTGGGGGGGACGGACCATGGTGGGCAACGATCCAACGACCGCTGCCGACGGTGGCTCCTGATCACTTGATTCTAGGAGTCGCTCGAGAGGCCGGTCAAGGGGCCGCCTTGGCGGGGACCTCGAGGCCGAGCTTGGCCGGGTGCTTCTTCTGGTTGAGCACCCAGCGACGGATAATCTGGTAGCCGGGATCCATCGGCTGGTAGCGCCGCCCGCCCTGGTGTCCGTCTTCCTTGCCGGTCTGGATGTTCAGCGGTTTTCTCAGCAGCTTGCTCTTCTCGATGTTCCCCAGGTCGACCCGGAACTGCAGCAGGCGGTAATTGGCCAGCAGCTTGTCGACGGGCAGGTAGCCGGCGTCGTCGGGTGGGTTGAGTGTCAACGGAGGGACTCGGCCGGGCACGCCGTGGCAGGCGAAGCAACTCCGCTGATCGCCCCTCAGCACCTTGTCCATTTCGGGTGTGACGTAGTCGCGGAAGAACTGGAAATCGGCGACGAACTCGGCATCGAGTTTCGGCTTGCCGTTCTTGTCGGCGGGTTGTTTGCGGGGCTTCTCGCCGTTGACCGCGGCGGTGAGTTCCTTGAGGAAGTTCTTGCGGTTGGTCGAGAGCACGTTGCGGGCGGTCTTGACCACGCTCTTGCGTTTCTCGAATTTCAGCATCGCCTCCAACGCGTTGAGCACCTCGGGATTGCGTCTCAGCGAAGTCGCCTGGGCCATGGTCACGGCGACAACGCGGGTCCTGGGATCGGCGGTGGCCTTGAGTTGGTCAAGGAACAACTGCAGTGCCCGCGTGCGGTGTGCCGCGTAGGGGTCGATCGGGGGCAGTTGCCCCTTCTTGACCTGGACTTCGGGCAGCTTGGTCTTGTGAGTCAGGATCCAGGTGACGCTGGGCAGCCAGAACTGCGCATCGAGCTTGTTCTGGAACGACTTGGGCAGAAAATCGATCGCCATGTCGATGTGCAGGTCTGGGTTACGGCCCAAGGCGTCGCCGAGGCCGGTGGCCAGGTACCACTCGGCATTCATCTGGCGGCCCAGTTCCTCTCTCTTGGCCGCGTCGGAGTTCTTCTTGATCTCTTCGGCGGTGACGAACTTGGGGAACCTGGGAGCCAGGTAACCGAGGATCTCGTGTTGCTGGTCCTTGTTCTGGGGGATGACCCATCGGACGCGTCCGAAGAGCTTCAGAACGGGGTCGGAGAGTTGCGGTCGGCGGGGCGGTTCGTTGGCCCCGCGACGGATCTGTCGCAGCAGGGGCTCGACCAGTTCGGGGACCGCGACGAACTTGGCCGACCGCGGATCCGAGACGCTGCTGGCGGCCACGGCTCTCAACGCTTCGGGGCCTTCCAGCGAGTAGGTGATCAGCTGCTGTTGCAGCGGTTGGTGCGGTACGTTGGCCGCTCCTTCGAGCCCGAGTCTCACCGGCAGCAGCGCTTCACCGGACCGGTCCTTGCTGAGCTTGGGGTCAACGATCTTGAGGTAGTTGAGCACGGCGTGTCCGAAGAGGTCACTCGAGCCGGGGGTGATGTAGCCCATTTGTCCGGGCCCGCCGTCGCCGCCGGAGGTGTTGTAGAAGGTGGCGGCCACTGCGACCAGTCGCCGCGACAACCGCCGGGCCACCGCGGGGTTGTTCTGGATCGCCTTTTCGAGCGTCTGCCGGATTTCACCGAACAGCTTCTCGAGCTTGGCGTACTGGTGTTGCGAGCTGCCGTTGGCCTTGTGCCCGTTGGCGATGAACAGCGCGTGGGCCTGGTACCTCATCCCGTTTTCGGCCAACTCGTTCGGTTCGGGCCGACTCAGCCTTTCGATCCAGGCCCTGTTCAGGGCGGTCCGGACCGGCGGGTTCCAGACCCACCAGTTCCAACTGGCCCGGGTGGCCCAGGCCCTGACGGCCGGGTGTGAGTCCTCGAGCATCATCGAGCTGATCAGCGAGGTCAGCTGGTCCCAGCCGATGGCGATCCCCGGCATCACGCCGTCGACCCGCATCACCAGGGCCCGTGCCAGCGAGGCGCGGGTGCGGTCGTCGGTTGACCCGGCGGCGGCCGCGACTTCCTTCCAGCCCCGGTTGTCGATCAGCAGTTGGCGAAGCCCCCAGGCGGCGGCCTCGCGGACCGCCTTGACCGGGTCTCCCAGTCCGTCGATCAGTGGTGCGACGCCCCGGTCGGCGGGTGCAGCGGCGAGTCCGATCATCGCCCAGTAGCGGACCAGCGGACTCTTGTGCCCGGCCAACTTCGACATCAGTGGCACCAGTGCGGGATTCTCGGTCGTCGACAACCGCCGCGCCCGCTCGATCGTTTCGGACAACATCTCGTTCTCGCCCGCCGCGAATTCCTCGGCCTTCGGCTCGACCGGCTTGACCGGGAACAGCCGCGAGAGAGCATGCAGGCTGTAGCTGGTCGAGACGAAACCGGTCTGCGACTTGCCTTTCCAGTAGCCGCTGGCGTGCTGCAGGCCCAGCAGGCCCTCGACTCCCTTCTTGACCGTTGGATCTTCGGGCGTGAAGCCGGCGGCCTGGAAGGCGATCAGCGCCAGGGCGGTCGGCGAGGGTTCGGGGCCGGTGTTGCCCTCGGCCTTCCAGGTCTTGCCCCCATCGGAGCTCTTCCCGGGGTTGAAGCCCCAGGTGCCGTTGGCGTTTTGAATCTGCCTGAGCCGTTCGAGGTCGGCAGTGACCTGCCTGTCGATCCGCTCGACCAGCTTGGCGGCTTCCTCGGCGGTCGTCCTGTGTCCCTTGTAGGGCACGCGGGAGGTGGCCTTGGGCTGGGTCGTCTCCTTCTCGGCGACCCTGGCGGCAGCGGCGGGGTAGTCGGCCGGGAAATACCTCTTGAGCAGTTCGACCCGGTGGGCCATGTCGTCGGAGTAGACGGGCTTGACCCCCAGCACCTTGCGAGCCTTGTCCTCCAGGCCGCGGAAGTACTTCGGGTCTCCGGTGGCCTTCCAGGCTTCGAACAGGACTTCACCGGCGTAACTGAACACGACGCTCTTGCCGACGTTGGCCCCGGGCCCGGCGGCGTTGATGCCACCGGGATCGCCGGACTGGAGGATGAAGTTGGCGGCGCGGATGGCCTGTTTGCTCTGCAGGACCCGTGCCGCGCGGAAGCGTTCGATCGAGACCACCGAGTGGCCGGCGACGCGGGTGCCGGCGGGGCCGTCGCCGAGATCGAGTGGAGCCAGGCTGGTGTTGTTGGCCGCGTCGATCAGCTTGTTGGTCGGCCGCATCGACTGGTAGCAGATGTTGACCAGGTTGCGGAACAGCTGGATGTTGCGGATACGGTAGCCCTGGGTCAGCGGGATCGCCGGCCCCCACACGCCGCTCTGCGTGTGGCAGCTCATGCACTGTGTTCCCAGCAGATTGCCGGTGTCGCGGATTCGTCGCTCGACGCTGGCTCCCCTCGGCCGGTTGGCCAACCAGCTGTCGACCTGTCCGACGTGGTCGTAGAGTCCGTGGCGAACCGCCTGCCGGGGATCGCTGAACGGGGCGGGACGGACGACTCGCAGGTCGAGTTCGTAACCCGGCGAGTTGCTTTCGACTCTCAGGAAGTAGACCTGGCCGGGCTTCAACGTGCGGTTGATCGCGATCCGGTGCTGTTCCTTCTGCTGGTGGACTCGTTCGTTCGAGTTCTTCCCCTCGGTGTACTCGTTGTTCAGGGGCAGCAGGGTTCCCGGGGCGGCGGTGGCCTGGCCGACCGGAATCGCGTAGCAGCGGATTCTCGCGGCGGCCAACTGGTCGGGAATCGACAGGCAGGCGGTCAGCAGCCTCGGCTGGTCGCCGGGAAACTCGAGCCGAAACCAGTCATCACCGCTGCTGCCGACCCGGCTGTTGTCGTAGTACTCGATGTCGTCGGACCCGCCGACGACTCGCAGCGAGTAGTCCTCGGTAACCTTTTTCAACGCCAGCGGCTGAGCCTGTTCGGGGGTGTCGTTGGGTTCGGCCTCGATGAACAGCCGATCGCCGGCGGGCCGGGTGTCGATGTCGCGGATCTCGATGGTCACCCCGACGGTGTGATCGGCCGGCCATGCCACTTTCCGAGCCGCCGGCCGACTCAACGGCGCCTGCCCCGTCTCCCGCCAGCGGCCCCCCTCGAACAGGGTCACCGCGTTCTGTTCGGTCGAGACTTCCAGTCGGTAGGTTCCGGCGATCGGTGCGCGGTAGACGGTGAACACGTCGGGATCGAGTGCGTGAAGGAGTTTCGACCAGTCGGGGGTGGGTTCGGTGTAGATTCCCTGCGCGTTCTTCTTGCGGCCGGGTTTCTTCGCGGGGTCTTGCGTGAGTTGTCGGGGGGTGTCGGGCTTGATGAGTCTCCAGGTGGCCTTGAGTCGGCCGTTGGCCGGCAGGGCCGAGGGCTTGTCGACTCGGACGCTGATGGTGACGGTCTGGCCCGAGTCCAGGTGCACACCCTGGCCCAGCGTGCCGGGTACCCGCGCTGTTTGCTCGATGTCCTTGCCGTCGGCGGTGGTGGCCAGTGCGACGACGAGCGCGAGGGCGGCAATTGGAGGAGCCGGGGAGCGGGGGAATCGGGTGGACATGGTGGCCCCGGGGGATCGGATTTGTCTGGAAGCGGTTCGCGAAGCTCTATTGTGTCTCGTGATGGGGAGCCAGTTCAAGGCGAGCCGAAACGGCAAATCAAAGCGGGGATCGATCGGCCGATTGCTACACTGGTGTGTTTTCCGAGCGAGGCTGCGATGCGGAATCTGAATGGACTGCTGGTGGTCGTGGCTGTGATGGGGGTGGCCGAAGCGGCCGACTGGCCACAGTGGCGTGGTCCGGCTCGGGACGGTGTCGCCGAGGCGTCGGGTTTGCCGTCGAAGTGGCCAAGCACTCTGAAATCCGCCTGGCGGATCAAGGTCGGCGAAGGACACTCGTCGCCGGTCGTGCGATCGGGACGAGTCTACCTGCTGACCAGGCAGGGGGAGCACGAGGTGGTCCGGGGATTCGATCTGGAGTCGGGTCGCGAGTTGTGGAAAAGCGACTACAAGGCGGCGTACAAGCTCCAGTCGGTTGCACGGGATCATGGTCGCGGACCCAAGGCGACTCCGGTGATTGCCGGAAAGCGGTTGGTCACCTTTGGCATCAGCGGGATCCTCTCCTGCTGGGACACCGCCACGGGACACAAGGTGTGGTCTCGCGATTTTGCCGGTCAGCACCGGGAAACCGTGCCGCTGTACGGTCACGCCGCCTCACCGATCGTCGTTGACGGGAAGGTGATCGTGCACGTCGGCGGCCACGATGACGGGGCATTGACCGCGTTGGATGTGACCAGCGGCAGAACCGCCTGGCGATGGACCGAGGACGGCCCGGCATACGCCTCGCCGGTCCTGTTGACGGTCGGCGGCAGGCGGCACCTGGTCGCCCAGTCCCAGAAGTTTCACCTGGGCGTCGATCCGGCCAGCGGAGAGGTGCTGTGGCGCGTGCCGTTCACCACCCAGTTCGACCAGAACAGTGTCACCCCACTGGTGGCCGGCGGACGTGTGATCCTGGCCGGTTACAACCAGCCGACGGTGGCGCTGGAGGTGACTGCCCGGGGTGGCCGGTTGCGGACCGATCGGGTATGGAAGAACCGCGAGATCGCGATGTACATGAGCAGCCCGGTGATGGCCGGGGGACGATTGTTCGGGATGTCTCATCAGCGTCGGGGACAGCTCTATTGTGCCGATCCGGCCAGCGGAAAGGTCGCCTGGGCCACACGGGGCCGGCTGGCTGAAAATGCGGCACTGATCGTCGCCGGGGACGTGTTGATGGTTCAGACGAGCGGTGGTGAACTGCTGGTGGTGGCGGTCGACAGGACGAGATACCGGGAACTGGCGCGATACCGGCTGTCGGAATCAGCGACCTGGGCTCATCCCGCGCTGGTGGGGTCGAAACTGCTGGTCAAGGACCGGGATCACCTGTTGGTGTTCGACCTGGCCGGCTGACCTCCGGCGGCCCGTTCCGCTGCGGTTGCCGTGTCCGTCGCTCCTAGAACTCGAACAGCGATTGCGTCTTCACGACCGCCCCATTTTCGGGGAAGGTGTGGAAGGCATTGACCAGCAGGCTGTCGGGCCAGCTGTCGGTGGTGATCAGCGACAGCGGTGCCGGATCGAAACGACCGACGGTGGGGAAGGTGAAGGCGACCGCGGCCGTACGGCTGTCGCAGATCAGTTCCTGGTGCACGTTCAGGAACACCTCGGGATCGAGTTGTTCCAGCTGGTAGCTGGCGTGGTACTTGACCCCGCTGTCGAAGTTGATCGACTCGTGCTGGCTGCCACGGATACGGTCTTCGAGCAGCTGGCAGGTCTGGGGCAGGAGGTGTTCTCGAGCCGAAGTCACCTCGGTGACTGTCTCACCTCGGACCCGCAGCGACACCACGTGGCCGGCATCACAGAGTTTCAGAGATGCCGAGTAGTCGTCCTGCCAGATCTCGGCTTCGGCTCGCACATCGAGCAACTCGGGGTGCACCGACCGGCCGAACAGGTGAAACACCAGTTCGCGTGCGTCGGGGCGGACCGAGGAGAGCGACATGATGTGCAGTGCGGAGTGGCTGAGTTCTTTGGCTGATGTGACCGCGTAGGATTGTACCGCCGTGCCGGACCCCTTTCTACCGGGCCGGTCGGCTTCGCTCTATCCGCTCGCCGCCGCTTCCATCTCGAGCAGCTGCCGCTTCAACTGGGTTCCCTGGGGTGCGGAGAACCCCCCGAGTCGTCCCGAGGCGGCAATGACGCGGTGGCAGGGAACCAGGATCGGGAGGGGGTTGTTGGCCATCGCGCTGCCCACAGCCCGGGCGGCACCCGGTCGTCCGATCTTTCGGGCGACCTCGCCGTAGCTGGTCGTTCGGCCGTAGCCGACCTGGCGGACGTGCTTCATCACCAGGAACCGAAAACGGGTCAGGGGCGGGAGGGCCAGCTCGACGTCGTCGAAGTCGGTCGGCTGTCCCGCCGCGAAATCCTCGAGACGAGATCTCAGCTCCGGATTCCAGTCCGATTCTCGGGCCGAAGCGGATCCGATTCGCCGTCTGATCGAGGATGCCGAGGGGTAGCCAATCTCGACACCGTGGACCGATTGTCCGTCACCGAGCAGCCCGAACCAGCCCAGCGACGTGGGGAAGACCGACAGCAGCAGAGTGGTTTGATCGTCGTTCATGAGCACCGGACGCGTGGTCTCGGGGTCTTTGACCGTCACCGCGACGGGCTATACAATAGAGGTCTTGCGGCCTGCAAACACCTCCACCGGGATGCTGATCTGCGACCCCGGCTGCGGTTCCCTCCTTGGAGGCTTCTCTCGATCATGAACGCCTACAGTTCGCTGGCGGACGACTACTACAGCAACATGAACCTGAACACCGAGATGGCTCTCCCGAACAACCGGGAGACGGTGCTCGGGTTCCTGGAGCGGGTCCAGAAGACGTACCCGACGATGCGGAACTTCTACACCCGCGACAACGGCGATTTCGTTCTCGAAGAGGACAAGGACCAGGGACAGCAGCGGTGGTTGTCGATCGAACCACGGCGGATCAACAGCGGGCATGTCAATCCCGACGATCTTGACGCGTCACTCGAACAGCACCTGCTGGTGCTCCAGCAGGTGCCCTACATGTTGTCGGTCAGCCCGTTGGACTGTGAGGCGCTCGATTACATGATGGGTTTCGACTTTGCCTACAGCGGGAACCACGACGCGCTGGTGGCCGAGGCGCTGGGGACGCTGCCCGCGTTGGAGGGAATGATGGAGATGACCGGATCGGAAGTGCTCAACTACGAACCGGCCATCACGTTGAGTCTCGACGAGACCTGCCGCCGCCAGGCACGGTTGATGATCGAGACCCGGACCAATGCCTACCAGGTTCGGAGAGGAGATTATCCCGAGGAGCTGATCAGCGTGTATTTCACCGTGCGGCAGTACGGGAGCCTGGAAGCCGATGCCTCGTTCGAAGAGACGCTCGTGGCGTTGCGAATCCAGTGTGAGGAGTTGCTCGATGCGTTCGTGATCGAGCAGATATTGCGTCCATTGGCCCAGACGATTGCGACGAAGTGACCCCGCGGGATGGTCCTGGGGGGCGAGTGGATCCACTGGAGGGAGACGTCGACGTGGCCGTTCCGCTTAGCGAGTTTGCCCAAACCCTGTCCGTTGAAACCGCGTTCACCGTGTTGGCGGTGGCCAAGCAGCTGAAGGCTGCCGGGAAGGATGTCGTCGAACTTGAGATCGGCGACAGCCCGTTCGACAGCACCGCCTCGGCCAAGTCAGCCGGAGTGGTCGCGATCGAGGACAACCAGTCTCACTACTGTCCCTCGCCGGGGATTCCCGTGTTCCGGGAGGCGGCCGCGAAATTCGTCTCCGACGAGTTCAACATCCCTGCGGCGGCCGAAAACGTCGTGGCCGGACCGGGAGCGAAGGTCTTCGAGCAATTCTTCTGCGAGGCCTTTCTCGACCCGGGTGACGGTGTGCTGGTCTTCAGCCCGTTCTTTCCGACCTACATTCCCAACATCGAGCGACGCGGTGCCCGCGCGGTGTTGACCCCGCTGAGACAGTCCAACGGTTTCCGGCCCGAGGTGTCCGCGATCGAGCAGTTCCTGGCCGACGACCCTCAACCCAAGGCCATTTTTCTCAACTCACCCCAGAACCCCACCGGGGGTGTGACGACTGAAGAGGACCTGGTGGCGATCGCTGACCTGGTCCGCGGCAAGGAGATCGCGGTTTTCTCCGATGAGCCCTACTGCCACATGGTCTGGGAGGGGCGGCACCACTCGTTGCTGGAACAACCAGGCATGATGGACCAGTGCGTGGCGGCCTACACTTTCAGCAAGTCGTACAGCATGAGCGGCTGGCGACTGGGATTCGCGGTCACTTCCGAACGTATCGCCGACTCGATCGGCAAGATGATCAACACCTCGCTGTCGTGCACGCCGCCGTTGGTCCAGCTGGCCGGTGTCGCGGCGCTGGGCAACGATCACCAGGAGCGGGACCGGGTGATGGGTGAGTTCCGTGACAAGGTCGTCCTGTTGACCGACGGCCTCAACGCCATCGACGGCATCCATTCGCTGGATCCGACCGCCACCTTCTACGTCTTTCCCAACGTGATGCCCGTCTGCAACCGGCTGGGGATCCAGAGTCACGGGTTGGCCCTGTACCTGTTGCAGGGAGCCGACGACGAATTCGGGATTGCCTGCCTGGGGGGCGAGTGCTTCGGCGAGGCGGGGGCGGGGTTCTTGAGGTTCAGCTGTGCCGAGCCCAACGACCGTTTGCAGCAGGCGCTGGACTTTCTGCCCGAGGCGTTTTCGAGAACCGACCGGATCGCGGCCTATCTCGAGAGTCACCCCGAGTTCCGGCTGGAGACGCCGTACCAGGTCGAGGGGTAGTCGGTCGGGCCACGCGTCGACGGGAGGGGGTGGGCGATGTCGAGCAACTCTCACCCGGGTCCTGCACCGCGGCTGGTCGTGCCGGTGCGGCTGGTCCTGGTCGGTTACTGGGTGTCGATGTGCGTGGCGACCCACATCCCCAATCCGCTCGACGTCGTTCCGGCCCAGGTCAGCGACACCTGGTTGCACCTGACGGCCTATCTCGGTCTGGCGGTGCTGCTGGTCCAGAGCGTTGCCGTTGGCCGGCCGGTGCATCGCCGCGACGCGATCCGGCTGTGGGGGCTGGCGGCTGTCTACGGAGCCCTCGACGAAGTGACCCAGTTGATCCCGGTGCTGCACCGCACGGCCGAGTGGAAGGACTGGGCCGCCGATGTGGCCGGCGCGGCAGTCGGGGTGCTGGTGGGAATGCTCGTGGCCCGGGCCTGGGCGGGCCAGGGGGGCGGAGGACCGGAATCAGCAACCGGTGCCTCGGTCGATCCGGATCGGTGATGCCCATGCCCGCTCCTCGCCGGTGTTGCCAGTGTGGTATTCGAGATCCGGATCCCGAACCGGTAAGGTAGGGTTTTGCCGGACCGGTCCTTTGATGAATCGGGGTCAGGGCACCATGAACACCCAGCAAGACGAAAACCAGCTGAAACTGCTGGAGACCTTCCACTACGTCGCGGCGGGGATCACGGTGCTGGTCGGATGCTTTCCCGTCATCCGCCTGGCGATCGGGATCGGATTGCAGCTGGTTCCGGTTGAGGACCACCCGGCCACGCATGTACCGCGGATTGTCGGGTGGATCCTGATCGTGATCGCCGCGATCCTCATCCTGGTGTTCTGGGCCCTGGCGTTCGTGATCTTCCTGTCCGGACGAAGTCTCCGTCGTCGCGAGCGGTACATGTTCTGTATGGTCGTGGCGGGAATCAGCTGCCTGCTCATGCCTTACGGCACTGCCCTGGGCGTGTTCACGATCATGGTCCTCATGCGACCATCGGTGAAACAGATCTTCGGTGTTGATGAATTCGCCGCGGCCAAAGCGGATGATGTGCCCGACGCGGACGACGTCGGGGAGACGAAGTCCGAGTAGAAGCGGGGGTGGCGTGTGATCGAGGCGGCGAGCGTCTTGGCCACCCGGTGTCTTTCGGGACACCCACCTGGCGGTTCAAGCGGACCGGTGATGGTTGAAAGCCCGGGTGACGGTCCGCATAATGGCGGATTCCCTCAGTCCGCGACTCGCATCGAGGCCGTTTGGCCCCGACCCGACGATTCGCGTCGGTCCCGGTATCCGGGGCCGATCCATGGCTGGCACGTAGCGAGGAATCGATACAGATGGCTCGAACCAGGTCCCGCGCCGAGATCCGCAAGGCGCGAAAGCGGAAGGCCCGGCAGCAACGCAAGCTCAAGTGCCGTTTCTGCCCCGATGGTTGTGATAACTCACCCCGGCCGATCTACGTCGACTTCAAGGACGTGAAGATGTTGCGTTCGATGATCAATCGCAACGGCCACATGCTCTCGCGCCGCCGCACCGGTTGCTGTGCCAAGTACCAGCGGGCGGTTCGTCGAGCGGTGCTGCGGGCCCGTTTCATGGGGCTTTTGCCCTACGTGCCAAAGGACTGATCCGGCCTGCCGCGGCGGGGCCGGATCGATCAGGACACCGGCCGAGGCGGCGGCTCGCGGCGGATTCCGGCAGCGAGACGTCGTGTCGGAATGAGGAGTCGGCAGGGGGCGTTGTGGCGCGAGAACCCACCGGGGATACGTCCGTCGAGATGCGGCCGTCGATTCGAGGTGGTGAGGATCGGGAACGGGACTGGCACGGCCTCGGGTGGCCAGGCGAAACGGCGTCGCAGCATTCTCAACCAGTCGGTCAATCTCATCTGGTCGGACTCCTTTTCCCCCGGCGTGACTGCTTGACCTCACCGCCGACGGCAGCATACCGTCGTCTGCTCGATCGCGTCAAAAACCGATTGGGCTGTCGGCGAGATTTCCTGCCAGCCCGGCACGCTTCCCGCCGCGACAACTCCATCGACTCGAGACCGACCCGATGATCGAATCGCCTGCCACCGATCCGCTGTTCTCGATCTCCGACCGTGTCACCATCGTTTCGGGAGGCAGTCGGGGGATCGGCAAGGCGATTGCAGCCGGATTTGCACGACGCGGGGCACCGGTGGTTGTCACCGGGCGGAACGCCGAGACGCTCGAGGCGACCGTGGCCGAGATCAGCGACGAGACCGACAGCCCGGTGCGAGGGATCGTCTGTGACGTGGCGTTGCCCGGCGAGATCACCCGGTTGGTCGAACAGGTGATCGGGGAATTCGGACGGATCGACGTGTTGCTGAACGTGGCCGGAGTCAACCGTCGGAAGCGTGTCGAGACGGTGACCGAGGAGGACTACGACTTCATCCTCGATATCAACCTCAAGGGAGCGTTTCTGGTCGCGCAGGCCGTCGGCAAACAGATGATCGCCCAGGAATCGGGAACGATCATCAACGTCGATTCGCTGAACACATACGCCCCGTTGAAGGGTGTGGCCCCCTACGCCATGAGCAAGGCGGGGCTGGTGATGATGACCCGGTCACTGGCGACCGAGTGGGGAGAACACGGCGTGCGGGTCAACACGATCGCTCCGGGGTTCATCCTGACCGACCTGACCCGCAAACTGTGGTCGGACCCGACGATGCAGGAGTGGGGCCTGGGGAATACCCCGCTGGGGCGGTTGGGCGAGGTCGAGGACCTGGTCGGTGCAGCAGTGTTCCTGGCCGCCGATGCCTCGGCATTCATGACCGGGCAGGTGGTCCGAGTCGACGGTGGGTTCACCGCCGGGCTGCTGTGGCCGATTCCGTTCGACGACTAGGGCCTAGGCGGCCCCGTCGGGATCGGATCCTGCAGCCGCTGCCGGTCGCGGTGCAGTGACCAGCACGAAGACGATCTGCATCTGCCGGTTGGCCCGTTTCTTGACCCCCCTGGTTGCCGAACGCTTGATGTCGACCGATCTCAGGTTGACCTGCCGCATCAGCTTGGCCGGCAGATCCAATCGCACCTGGGCCGATGACAGTGCCGGGGCGGCCTGGTCGGCAGCCGCGGACTCGGCAATCCGATTCAGTTTACCGCCGTTCGCCTTCGACCTGCGACCGTCCGGGGCCGAGCGGGGCTTGCGAGATCTCTTGGAGTTGTTGCCGTAGGCGTTCAGCTGACTCAAGGCGCGATGGCCACCCGGAGCCGACTCCAACGCCGCCACCTGAAGCACGCCCGCCAACGCCATCTCGGCTCGAATCTCGAGACGCAACTGGCTCATCGCCTGGGTGACCTGTTCGGGAGAAGCCTGCACGACGACGCTGACCAGGTGGTCGTCGACTGGTTGTGACCGGTCCCGGGAGTCCGGCCGAGTCCGGGCCCCTTCGGCCACGGCACGACTCGCAACCACCGCCGGGGCCGCATCGGCCCGGGCGATGTGGTGCTTCTGCAGGAGCAGGCGGAGCGAGTTGAGACCCTGTTCGATGTCGACGACCGTCAGTCGCACGACCACCGCCTGGTCGTCGGAGGTGTCGATCGCCGAGAGGATCTGGCCGACCTCGGCGTTGTCGAGTGATTTGTCGAAGACCAGTTTTCCTTTGCCGGCCAAGACACCACCACCGCCGGCGGCGAATTCCCCGCCGATCGGACCACTGACACCCGCATCGGATTCCGGAGTCGAATCAGCCATCGCCGACGCCGCTGCCGGCCCGAACTCGGCGTCCCCCCCGGTCATGGCGTTCTCGGCGTTGACCTGCAGAAGCTGGTTGTCCGGAGTGAGGTTTGAATCGCGTGGAATCACGGCGACGACGACCACCAACGCCGCCGCGACAACGGCCGCGACCAGAGGGGCACGGTAAGAACGGGCGGGTGGTCGAGGTGTGGGTCGGGAAGCGGGAAAACTCAATTGGAGGCTCCCGGGGACCGAAGCCACCGGGAAATCCGAGAGGTAGGTGGAGAGCGATCGGAGGTCGTCGAGCGACCGGCGAGACTCCTCGGAAGACCCGAGTTGAGCCTCGACCGCCTCGGTCTCCTCGGCGGTCAATTCGCCATCGAGATATGCCGAGAGCAGTTCGTCCCGGCTGGTTTCCCGGGTGCCTTCGGAATCCTGATCAGAAGGATGATCAGGACCATGACTTGGTGGGTGTGTGTTCATTGGTATCGGCCCGCGCGGAATGATCCCTGGATCTAGGACGCAACCGTTTGGGGCGGGGTTCCCTCTTTTTTCAGGAAAGTCCCATCCAGCGGTTATCATCACGGTTAATCGTCATGGTCCTGCCGTCTTTTTTCCCGGAATCGGCGATAATTTTGATCCGGCCGGACCGACCCGGCAGACTGAAGAGCTCGCGATGTCGTTGATTGCCCGTTCCCGACGCCCGGTGTTGATCGGCCTGGCCGCCGTGGTCATCGTGCTGGCCGCCTGGTGGGGAGCCAACGAAACGCCCGGTGAGAAGCTGGCACGGGCCGGGCGGTTGCTGGCGGCGAAGCGTTTCGAGGAGGCGGGCCGGTTGGCTGAGACGGTTCCGCCGTCGGCCGACGAGGCGTGGGAAGCGTGGGTGCTGGCCGGGAAGGCATTCGTACAGGTTCGCGATTACGACCGGGCGATCGAGGTGTACGGTCGAGTGCCCGATCGGGCGGGCCGGTTGGCTGTGGCGGCCCGCAGCGGGGCGGCAGCGGTGCTGTTGGATCAGCGGATGCTGCGGCAAAGCGAAGAGCAACTGCTCAGGTTGGAGGCGATCCAGCCGGATCATCCGCTGGTCGGTGAGGGGCTGGCTCACGTCTGGAACGTCTCGGCTCGACGTCACGAAGCGGTGCCGCGGATGTTGGCGGCGGCGGTGAGCGGGCGAGGGCCACCACCGGTTGAATTGCTGGTCATGCTGGCCGACATCGAGCGTCCCTTCGGCGGGCTCGAGTACCTGGACCTGTGCCGCCGGGCCGACCCGGCCGATCCGCTGCCGATTCTCGGCCAGGCCGCTGCGGCACTTGCCGAAAACGAAACCGGGCGGGCCGAGACTCTGGTGCGGGAGGTGTTGGAGGGGGGGACGATCGATGCGGATGACGTGGCACGTGGTGTGGCCGGCCGCATTCTCGGGATGATCCTGGCCGAATCCGGCCGCGACGCCGATTTTCTGGATTGGCACGGCCGGCTGCCGGCTGAAGCCGATGCCGACCCGTTGGTCTGGTTGGCTCGGGGTCTCCATGTCCACCGTGGGGGTCGTATCGAGGAAGCCGCCCGCTGCCTGTGGGAGGCCCTGGTCCGACAGCCGAACCTGAGACAGGCCAACCACTTGCTGGGCCAGTGCCTGAAGTCGCTGGGGCGGGATGACGATGCGAAGGTCTTCCTGGAACGGGCGAAACAGCTCGAGCACCTGGTACGGATCCTCGAGCATGTCGAGGTCCGCCTGAAGGCGAGATTCACCGAACGCGACGCGGCACTGTGGAAGGACATGGTCGAACAGCTGCAGGTGTTGGGTCGCGAGTCCGAGGCGCGGCACTGGGCCCGGGTGGCGCTTGCCCGGAACCTGTCGGAAAGATGGGCGCGACGCATATTGAACCGTCCATTCGGTCGGGGACAGGTCGATCCGCTCGAGCAGACCATCACCTCGGCCCAGCCCGCCGGCCAGGTCGATCTTTCGGATCTTCCACTCCCCGACTGGAAACAGCCTGTCGGCCGGGTGGAGGTCTCCGACGGGGCCGGATCGGGTGGGTCGGGACGGATACGTTTCGTGGACATCACGCGGGAGGCCGGGATCGACTTCAGCTATTTTCAGAGTCCCGATACGGCCACACCGGGGGCTCGGATGTTCGAGAACACCGGTGGGGGAGTCGCGGTGCTCGATTTCGACCGCGACGGATGGCCCGACCTCTATTTCACACAGGGCTGTCGCTGGCCCGCGGATTCGGTGCAGGCCGATCCGGACCGGACGGACGTGTTTCTCGATCGGCTGTACCGCAACAACGGTGACGGGACATTCGGTGACGTGACACGGATGGCGGGCCTGGGAGACGAACGGTTCAGCCAGGGAGTTGCCGTGGGGGACATCGACCATGACGGATGGCCCGACCTGTACGTCGCCAACATCGGCGACAACCGGTTGTACCGCAACAACGGTGATGGAACCTTTGACGAATGGTCATTCGATCGGGACGAACCGCCGGACCGGTGGACCACCAGTTGCGTCGTGGCTGACATCGACGGCGACGGCCACGTTGATCTCTACGACGTCAATTACCTCTCCGGTGCGGACGTCTTCACCAAGATCTGCCGGACGCAGGGCGTGCCGTTTGCCTGTCACCCCAACGAATTCGAAGGGGCGCAGGATCGGTTCTGGCGGGGGGATGGGTCGGGCGGGTTTGTCGACGCCACGTCCGCGGGTGGATTCGTCGTCGGCAATGGGAAGGGGCTGGGAATCGTTGCCGCGCGGTATCGCGGTGGGTCCAGCACCGCTTCTCGGTCCGGGCTGGGCCTGTTCATTGCCAACGACGCCGTGGCCAACTTCTTCTTCGTGGCCGGACAACGGAGTTCTCGAGACGAGGCATTGTTGCGTGGCGTGGCCTACGACCGGGACGGCCGGCCGCAGGCCTGCATGGGCGTGGCCGCCGGCGATGCTGACGGCGACGGACGGCTCGATCTGTTCATCACCAATTTCTACGCCGAGTCGAACGTGTTGTACCGCCAGGGCGAGAGGGGTCACTTCAGTGACATCACCAGGGTTGCCGGTCTGCGGGAGCCCGGCTGGAAGATGCTCGGATTCGGAACGCAGTTCCTCGATGCCGACCTCGACGGGCGACTCGACCTGGTTGTTGCCAACGGCCACGTCGACGACCTCTCGACGCTGGGGCAGTCGTACCGGATGCGGCCCCAGTTGATGCACAACAGGGGAGGCGGGCGGTTTGTCGAGATCGACTCGGAGTCCCTGGGCGAGTATTTCGGGAAGCGGTTGTTGGGACGCGGGCTGGCACGGGGCGACTTCGACCGTGACGGACGTCCGGACTTCGCTGTCAGTCATCTCGACGACCCCGCTGCCGTTCTGGCCAACCGCACCGAAGAGTCGGGGCACTGGCTGGCCGTTCGGCTGGTGGCCCGGGGGTCGGCCCGCGATGCGATCGGGGCCGAGGTGACCGTGCGGACCGGTTCATCGCGCCAGGTTCACCAGTTGACCGCCGGAGACGGCTACCAGGCATCGAACCAGCGGGCACTGGTGATCGGGCTGGGGCAGGCCGCACGCGTCGACGAGTTGACCATCGCGTGGCCGTCGGGCGAGACGACCCGGATCCGGGATCTCGAGCCGGACGGCGAAGTGGTGGTCGTCGAGGGCCAGTCGGTCGCCTGGCGGTTGCCCCGATAGGACCGGTTCGCCTTGCGGCCGGTCGGGACACCGGCGACATTGGAGTGATGAGGACATTGAAGTCCATGCGGTTGGCTGTCGTTCTGCTGGTTCTCGGACCGGCGATTTCCCATGCGGAGGACGGCCGGCCGATCGACCTGTCGGGGTTGGCCCGGGTTGTCGTCCATCCGGACGTGGTGCGGATGAGCGGTCACCTGGAGCGGCAGCGGCTGGTCGTGACCGGAACGACCGCCGGTGGCAATGATGGTCCGCGGTGGGACCTCGGCCGGTTGGCGCGTTACGAGGCGGTTCCGGTGGGCGTGGTCGAGGTCACCGCCGACGGCGAGCTGATCGCTCGACGGAGTGGGACCGCGGTGGTGCGGGTGACGGTCGGCAAGGTCCACTCTGAGGTGCGGGTGACGGTTCGCGACGGCGAGACGTTCCGACCGGTCAACTTCACCAACGACATCAACCCGTTGCTGACCCGTTTGGGCTGCAACGGTGGGAGTTGCCACGGCAAGTCGAACGGGAGAGGTGGCTTTCGGTTGAGCCTGTTCGGGCATCATCCCGAGTGGGACTACGAATGGATCACCCAGGGCGGCCGGGGGCGGCGGATCTTCTCGGCGGCTCCAGGCCGGTCGCTGTTGCTGCGCAAGCCGACCATGCAGATGCCACACGGTGGCGGTCGCCGGATGTCGGTCGATTCGGATGCCTATCGCCTGATCAGGCGATGGGTGCTGGAGGGAGCCGGACGGGGCGAGGCGGACGCCGCGAGGTTGGTGCGGATCGAAGTGTTTCCGGGCGAGGCGACGGTTCGTGCCGGACACTCGCAACAACTGGTCGTGACAGCCGTCTACGACAACGGGGCGAGACGGGACCTGAGCCGGGTTGTCGAACTGCGGACCAACGACTCGAGCCTGATCGAGATCGACGGGACCGGGCTGGTGACAGCGGGCAAGCGGACCGGCCAGACGGCCGTGATCGCACTGCTGCAGGGGCATGTCGGCGTGTCGAGGCTGACCGTGCCGCTGGAGACTCCCAGGGCCGCCTGGCCGGAGTTTCCGATCGCCAACCTGGTCGACCGCCACGTCCAGAGGAAACTCAAGACACTCGGGGTCGCACCCTCGGCGGTGTGCAACGATTCGACGTTCCTGCGGCGTGTGACGCTGCACCTGGCCGGACGGATTCCTCGTCTCGACGACGTCGAGGCCTTCCTGGACGATGACTCGCCCCGGAAGCGAGTGGAGCTGGTCCGTCGGTTGCTGGGCTCACCCGAGTACGCCGACACGTTCGCCCAGAAGTGGTCGGCGTTGTTGAGAAACAAGCGACGGGGCCAGAAGGACCGGATTCCGGGGACGATCAGCTTCCACCGCTGGATCCGGAACGCGATCGCTTCGGGGATGCCGTTCGACCAGTTCGTGCGTTCGATTCTGACGGCCACCGGCAACGTCAGCGTGTCACCTCCTGCGCAATGGTATGCGGAGGTCCGGTACCTGGATCGCTACGTCGACGATACCGCACAGGTCTTTCTGGGACTCCGCATCGGCTGTGCCCGGTGTCATCATCACCCCTTCGAGAACTTCACCCAGGGTGACTACTACGGCCTGGCGGCGTTCTTCACCCGGATTGGCCGTCGCGAGGGGATCGGGGTGGCCGAGCGGCGGGCCAACGAGACGGTTTTCATCAAGGCCGCCGGCAGCGTCAAGCACCCGGTCACCGGCAAGCTCGTCAAGCCGCATGGTCTGGGTGGTCCCGACCTGGACGTGCCGCCTTATGCCGATCCCAGGCACCGGCTGGTCGACTGGATGGCGACTCGCGAGAACCCGTATTTCGCTCGAGCGTTCGTCAACCGGATGTGGGCCCACTGCTTCGGACGCGGGCTGGTCGAACCGATCGACGACCTGCGAGTGACCAACCCGGCCACCAACCCGAAGTTGCTGAAGGCCCTCGCCGACGAGTTCGTCGACAGCGGATTCAACATGCGGCGCGTGCTCGAGTTGATCACCACCAGCACGACCTACCAGCTCGACTCGTCTGCCAACGTCGACAATCTCGACGAGACCCAGGGCCACTCGCGGTTCTATCCGCAGCGGCTCTCGGCCGAGAGCCTGCTCGATTCGATCGACCAGGTCACCGCCCGGCCCACCTCCTACGGCGGATTGCCCGTCGGAACCCGTGCCATGCAACTGCCCGATGAGAACTACTCGAACCAGTTCCTCAAGCTCTTCGGGCGACCGCCTCGCGAAAGTGCCTGCGAGTGTGAGCGGACGGCAGAACCGAGCCTGTCTCAGTCGCTGTTCACCCTCAACGACAGCTTTCTTCTCGGGAAGATCTTCGATGCCAAGAGCCGCGCCGCGAAGCTGGCCACCGCCGACGGTGACCATGCTTCCCGGGTCCGCCGGTTGTTTCTGGTCGCTTTCTCGCGACCGGCGACTTCCGTCGAAGTCGAAAAGGCGGTCAAGTACATCGGTTCGGAGTCCGATTCCAAGACTGCCTACAGCAATCTGATGTGGGCGCTGATCAACACCAAGGAATTCCAGTACAATCACTAGCCGCAGTCGGTCAGGAATCCTCGCATGACTCATTCCGCCACCCGTTGTCGTGGCCCGATCGACCGCCGCAGTTTCCTGAAGATCGGTGGCCTGTCGCTGGGAGCACTCTCCAGCGGACTCTCGCCCGATTTGGCCGGCCTGCTGGCGGCCGAGGCGGCCGGCGAAGCTCTCGACAAGGACTTCTCGGTCATCCTCTTCTGGGCCAATGGCGGTCCGAGCCATCTCGAGACCTTCGACATGAAGCCCGAGGCTCCGGCCGAGTACCGGGGTGAGTTCCGGCCGATTTCGACCAATGTTCCGGGGATGGACATCTGCGAATTGCTGCCGAACCTGGCGAGGATGGGCGAAAAATATTCGATCGTCCGTAGCCTGTTTCACAACCGCAACGAGCACTCCGGCGGCACCTGCCGGTTCCTCAGCGGCTACACGCCCAAGGCGGCCAACCCGGCCGACGCCGAGTACCCCGAGTTGGGCTCGGTGGTGGCCAAGCGGTTGGAGGACCAGGTCGAGGATATTCCGCTGTTCGTGGCCAACACGAAGTTCTACGGCGGTGGCCCGGCCTACCTCGGGGCGGCCTACTCGGCCTTCATGCCCAACAGCAACTCGATCACTTCCAGTGGAGCCAACCGTTACGATCCGGTTCCGCTGTTCGGTGCCAAGGACGGCCAGTTGTCGGCTCGCGAAACCGCCCTGGCGTCGCTCCGCAAGCGCAACTCTCTGCTGTCGGAATTTGACGTGTTCCGTCGCGAACTGGACCGGTCGGGGTCGATGGACGCGCTCGACAAGTTCCGTCGGCGGGCGGTGGCGATGCTGACCAGTCCGCGGACTGCCCGGGCATTCGACCTGACGAAGGAACCCGAAAGCGTCCATCAGCGGTACGGCAAGACACACTGGGGCCGCAGCCTGCTGTTGTCGCGTCGCCTGGTCGAGCACGGGGCACGATTCGTCCAGATGCAGGCGACCTTCCGGTTGAAGAAGGAGAATGGCCGGACCAGCAACTGGGACGACCACAGCGTCAATGCCGACATCTTCAAGGCCTACCGCGAGCGGATGCCGGTCTTCGACCAGGCGGTTCCTGCGCTGATCAACGATCTCTACGACCGGGGCCTGAACGAGAAAGTCCTGTTCATCTTCTGCGGCGAGTTCGGTCGCACGCCGAAGATCCGGCACCAGGACAAGGCGACCAAGAGGCCGGGTCGTGACCACTGGGCCCGCTCGATGAGCATTTTCCTGTCCGGTGGCGGCCTGAAGATGGGCCAGGTGATCGGAGCGACCAACTCGCGGGGCGAGGACCCGGTGCGAAGGGTGATGAACAGCAACTGCCTGCTGTCGACGGTTTACCGGCGGTTCGGCGTGAACACCGAACACCACTTCTTCGACAACACCGGTCGCCCGGTTCCGATCCTGACCGACGGCGAGCCGATCAGCGAGTTGTTGTAGATCTCCCGGCGTTGTTCACTCGAACTGTGCCGGTGGAGTCTCGAGGTCGCGGTAACCGGATTTGGCCAGTCCGAAGGCGTCGGCGACGCGGTTGAAGAACGCGAACATCGCCGTGACGTAGACCGCCTCGGCGATCTGTTGATCGGTCCAGCCCGCCTCGCGGAGAGCGGCCACCTCCTCGTCGGTTGTCTCGGCCGGTTCCAGTGTCAGTCGCTTGACGAATTCCAGCAATCGGCGATGCGGCTCGTCGACGTCCGCGTCGTCGAGGTTGGCTTGTTCGAGCGAGGCGACGACGGAGTTGTCTTCATCCTGCAACTGCAGGAAATGGGCGTGGGCGTCGGTTCAGTATTCACACCGATTCAGGGCCGAGACGTATGTCGCAATCGCCTCCTTCTGTCGCCTGTCGAGGTGTCCGTCGGTGAAGTGCAGTCCGTAGGAGGCCTGCATGACCTGGGCCAGGAAGTCGGGGCGGGCCGAGAAGCACTTGAGGATCTCGGGCATTCCGCCGCGTTCGGGGTTCTGGGCCCGCCACGCCCCGTAGATCTCGGCCAACTCGCCGGTGGCCTGGTCATCTTCGACCCACGCTATCCTGGGCGATTCGCTCATCGTGTCATTTCCTCTTCGAATCGGTTGTCGTGTCGACGTGAGTGATCTCGTGCAGGGCGTCGATCTTCGGGCCGGCCATCTCCTGGGTGGTTCCATCCGGCCAGCGAACGACCAGTTTCTCGATCCGGTCGATCCGGCCCAGTCCGAAGGTGACCGGGAGTTCGGACTGCGAGAGATAGCTGCGGGTGGGCATGACCTGCTGGCTACGAACACCTTCGCTGGTGTGGATGTCGACCCAGGTGCCGATCGCCGTGCTGTTGACCCGGTTGGTACCGGTCAGCCGGACTCTCAGCCAGTGGTGTCCCAGTTGCTGGTCGTTGCGGAGCAGCCGGGGACGTCCGCCGACGGAGGTGATCAGCAGGTCGAGGTCTCCGTCTCCATCGATGTCGGCAAAGCTGGCTCCTCGGCCGACCATCCGCTCGACGAAGTCCTTGCCGCACTGGGACGGTTCGAGTGCCACGAACTCGTTCTCGAATTCCGGGCCGCAGTTCCACAGCAATTGAGGAGGTTGCTCGTAGTGCTGGCTGGGCTGCACCAGGTTGATGTCCGCTTCGAGGTGCCCGTTGGCGGCGAAGATGTCGAGACGGCCGTCGAGGTCACTGTCGAAGAAGAAGACTCCGAAGGTCAGCTCGGGCCGGGTCAGCGGCGCGATGCCGTTGGAGATCGCTTCGTCCTGGAACACGGGAAGTTGTTCGGCGAGCGTGCGGCGGACGTACAGCGCGGTCGTTTCGTTGGCGAAGTTGCCGATCGCGATCCCCAGTTCATCGGAGTTGCGGAAGCGGCCGATATCGATGCCCATCGCTCCGCGGGCGTTGCCGTTGGTGTCGAAGGCGACTCCCGCACTGCGACCTTCCTCCCTGAACGTCCCGTCACCGTTGCCCAGGAACAGGAAGTTGCGGACCGTGTCGTTGGCGACGACCAGGTCAACGTGTCCGTCGCTGTTGAGGTCGGCGAAGGCCACGCCCAGCGACTTGGCCAGCGGGATGTTGGTGCTTGCGTTTCGGACCTCGATCCCCGACCTGGTGGTGGCGTCCTCGAACGTCCCGTCACCGTTGTTGAGGTAGAGATAGGAGGCGCTGCCGGGGAACTTCTGTGGTTGGCCGTAGGCACGGAGCTTGCCGTCGAGCGTGAAGTTCTGGGCGAGGTCGAAGTCCTTGCTCCAGCCGACGTAGTTGCAGACGAACAGGTCGAGATCTCCGTCGGCATCGGCGTCGAAGAACCCGCAACTGGAACTCCACGCGGTTGCCTTGCCGGCCACCCCGGCCGTTTCGGTGACGTCCTCGAACCGGTCACCGGTGTTGCGGAACAGCCGGTTGTGGCCGACGGCCGAGATGAACAGGTCGGTTCGTCCGTCGTTGTCGAAATCGCCGACGGCGACTCCCATGCCGTAAAGCGACACGTCCAGGCCGCGCTGTTTCGTGACATCGGCGAACCGGCCCTTTCCGTCGTTGGCGTAGAGGGCCGGGCGAGCCGGTTGTGCGGGCTTGGGACGGGTGTCCCAGTCCCAGCGGCGTGAGTTGACCAGCAGCAGGTCCTGGTCACCGTCACCGTCGAAATCGAAAAACGCACAGCCGCCACCCATTGTCTCGGGCAGCAGCTTGTCGCCGTAGGCTCCGTTTTCGTGGACGAAATCGATGCCGGCTTCGTCGGTGATGTCGGTGAACGTCACCGTCGGGATCTCGGCCTGCGGACGCTCGGGCACCTGCGGCACTTCCAGCGGCGCCCGCGGGGTGACCGTTTCGGTCTCCTGTTCGAAATACCCTGCTCCAACCAGGACGCCCCCGATCACGACGGCGGCCAGTGCGAAGACGGCCAGTGATCTCCAGAGCGCCGTCGTGATGACCGTATCGTCCTGCTCCACCGTATCGGGATCGTAGTCCGGTGACTCGTCGACCGACGACTCGGGCACCTGTGGCGTGATGTTCGGCTCGGGAGGCTGATCGCTCATTCGTCCACTCCACTCTGCGTCGTCAAACGCGTCTCTTCCGGTTTGTTCGGGAGTTGTCGTTCACTGTCGGGGTCCCGCACGGCCGAGGGCAACCCGGGGGCCCCGAGCCGTTGCAGTCGGTAGAAGACCGGTTCTTCGGCCGCGGCGTTGGCCGCCGGGTAACGGGCCTTGGCCCGGCCGACCGCCTGGTCGCGTGCGTTGTCGTCGGGCTTGAACTTCGCATGCAGGTCGGTGTGGTGCTGGGCCTTCGGGTTGTCGCCCAGTTCCCGGTAAAGCTGCTGCAGGTTGTAGTGTGCGGTGACGTTTTCGGAATCGACCGCCAGTGCCCGGTGGAACGTCTCGACCGCCTTCTTGAGAAACGCCTTTCTCTGGTCCGCCAAGCCGGGTGTCCTCAACTGGCGGGCCCGGTCGAAATAGGTCTGGCCCAGCAGGTTGACCACGCGGTAGTCCCTGCTGAAGTCGAATCCGCGCCGTGCCATCTCGGGTGTCCGATCCTCGATCACGCTGCGGAAGTTCTTCTCGGCCTTCTCCAACTGGTTGAGGTCGCGGGCCACGAGTCCCGAGAGCCAGGCGATGGTCCAGGCCGGTGGAGCCGGGTCGGTGTGCCTCGAGGCTCGGGCGAGTGCCTCGGCCGCTTCGTTCAATCGTCCCTCCCGGAACAGCACGCGGGCCAGGTTCAGCGGACCGTCGAATCGACCCAGCGTCTCGACTTCGGCAAACGCCGCTCCCGACTGACGCAGTTCGCTCTTGCCTTTCAGGAACAGCCCGATGCCGTAGTCGTTCCATCGGATCCAGGTCTTCACCGGCGACGGGTCGTTGGTCACCTTGGTGTCGTCTTCTTCGACCGGGAAGGTGATCCGGTCGACGGCCAGCACGGTGACCGGCAACCGGTTGGGCAGTTGGCCGGTGCCGACATCGAGTCCACGAATGTCGCGGTCGCCGGGCTTGTGGCTGCGGGCGATGAAGTCGGTGTACTGCTTGTCGAACTTGCGGTAGTTGAGCTTGATCTCGACGGTGATCGGTCCGTCCAGCTGTTCGGGGAGTTCGAGCTGGTAGTGGACGACCTGCCCGGCCCCGGGCGGGATCTGGTGGTTGTAGAGCGGAGTGAAGATATCCTGCGGATTGCGACGGTCGATCCGTCGTCCGTTCACGTCCAGCAGAAAGACGTTGACGAAGTGCGACCAGGGATCGACCTCGCGATCGGCGTCGAACTTGCCGCTGGCTCCGATCACCCGGTCGCCGGAGCTGACGGTCACCTCGAGCCAGACCTCGTTCGAATCGACGGTGCCCTGGGTGAACAGGTGCCCCAGCTTGACGGTGCGGATGACCGCGTCGAGCAGGTAGCTGGTTCCGGCCTTCAGTGTCGGAACGCCGGGCCGCAACGGAGCGTGCAGTTGGCCCGAAAGGGCTCCGCCGTCGCGGATCCCGAACAGGTCGACCCGCATCGTGCCGGCCAGGAATTCCTGTTGAGTGGCGATCACCTCGGGACGGTTGCGGAACCAGGCGATCCCGGTATTGGCACCGGGGAACAGGTGGTTGTGGACCTGCAGTTGACCGCTGTCATCGAACGGCTGAGCCCCGAAGTCGTTCGAGGCGACCAGGGGCATGTGACAGCGGTTGCAGTTGGTCTCGGCCTTCGGCGGATAGTAGAAGCTGGACGCTCCGTGGCCCAGTCCCGACAGCAGAAACGCGTCGTAGTGGTTTTGTCCACGGATGAAGTGTTTCTGGTAGCTGTTGCCGTCGATCTGCTTGAACTTGTTCAGCGCCAGCGGCAGGTGCACCTTGTGGCAGACGCTGCAGAACTCGGTCGTCTTGTGGTGTGGCTTGAGGAATGTCTTCTTGTGGAAATCGGGCTTGGCCTTGACCAGCTGGTTGTTGATCCACTGCAGCACGGGGTTGTCGCTGTAGGCGAAGGGGTAGTGCAGCGGTTCCTCGATGGTGTAGTCGGAGTTGCCCCGGTTGCTGTTGATGTGCGTGATCGCGTGGCAGACGGTGCAGGTGACACCGGCGTGCGCGGTGGGGTCGTTGACGTCGTCGTAGTCCTTCTGGTCGAAGGCCCCGCTGAAGAACGGCACGGGGTCGTGGCACCCGGCACACCACCGGGAGGCACGGACGTTGCCGTCGTGTTCGAACGAGACCTTTCGTGTCTCGCGGACACTGGGCAGGTAGGCGGCGTTGTTGAACGAGCTGAAACGGTGGACGCTGTCGGACCAGGCGGCATGCGTGTCGGGGTGACACCTCTTGCAGTAGCTGTCCATCATCAGGGCTTCGCGGGGGATGAACTTGCCGCTGGTGGTCCGCGCCAGCGAAGGTTCGAAATACTGGACTCCCTCGTCGGAGCCCACGACGTTCCACTGCCTGGGATCCTGGGAGTGCATCGCGACCATGACGACGATGGCGATCGCCGAGACGGCGGCGAATCGCCCGCCGATGTGCCACTTGATCCGCGGGCCTGCCAGGCGGTGCAGCCAGTACAGCCACCCGGCGACCAGCGGCAATGCCACGTGCAGCCAGTAGACGACGTTGCGGCCGAGGGGGTGCTTGAGATCGATGACGTTCTCGACCCGCACCAGGGCGAAGCCGGTCACCAGCACGGCGATCGACACGGTGAACAGGACGTAGCCGACCCGGACCGCTCGCCGGTTGCTGCGGTTGTGGGCGTTGCGGATGTGCAGGCCGCCGAAGACGATCAACGGCAGAACGAGCACCAGACCGACCACGATGTGGCCCAGCAGCATCAGGAAGTAGAAGTGTGTCTGGTAGACCTCGCCGGTGACCCACTGCATGCCGGTGATCGCCGAGAGGTAGGCGGCGTTGGCCGAGAGCAGCGCGACCAGGATGAAGACGATCCACAGGAGTTTCCTGAGGCCCGGCGTGACCGCGCGGACGTAGAGCTTCTTCGGTGGATCCGGTGTCGCGGCGGTCGGTTGTTGTTCGTGTTGAGACATCGGGACGAAACCCCCGGGTGAGGATCTGCCGCGGATGCGGACAGCCGGGTACAAAAAGACTGGCTGTTGCCGGCAACGGCGGTCGGAGACCGGCGACCGGTGTCATCGAGACGGACCGGTCGCGTCACATCGAGATCGGATCAGCCGCGTGGCGGTCGTTCGATGCGGAGTTGGTGACCCGCCTGCCCGCGGTCGTCACCGGAGTCGTCAAGGCGGACCGCGGCACTGGACGAACCGTCCACGGCGGTCCTGCCGACATCGGAGACCTCGTCGTTGTGCGAGGTCGGTGCCGGCGCCGAGGGCACCGGTATCGGCGGCGGCGGGTTGTCACAACGGCCGTGTTGACAGGGGGATTCGGCCGGAGTGTCAGACGGCACGGTGTCGCCGGATTCGATCGGTGCCGTCACGGCCCCGGTCGATTTGCTGTGCAGGTAGTCCCCGCAACTCGCCTCGGCCTCGGAGACCAGCCGACCACCCAGCATCAGCCCGGCGACCGCGGCCAGGATACCAAGACGCGGCAGTGCCGATCGAACGGTGGTTTGGTGCCGGGGAGCGGGCATCGGAGAGACCTGGGAGCTGGTTTCCTGTTCCACGCGGTCGGGCCGCGGTCGGTTGAACGTGTCAGTTCGAGTATAGGACCGGTTTTCGACCGTCGTCAACATGTTGCTGGAGTCCGGTACGTCTCGACCGACGGAAGTGACGATTGGGCAAACCAGTCAAGCAACGCATCGGTGGAGTCCGGCCCGGGTCGGTTGCGGCGGCCTGCCGAGCACGCCCTATTTGCCAAGCTTGACGGGTGTGAGCTTGGCGTCGGGGGAGATACTGAAGAGCTGCTTCGCCCTCGAGTCGACCACCAGCAGGCTGGTGCCCTGCCAGTCGAGTCCGACAGGGTTGTCGAGCGGCTTGCCGCTGACCCACTTGGTCACCTTGCCGTCGGCGGCCACCTTCCAGATGCAGTCGGCGTAACCGTCGCTGACGTAGGCGGTGCCGTCGGCAGCGACCGCGACGTCGTTGGGATAGATGAAGATCCGATCTCTGACGACCGGAGAGATCTTGCCGTCGGCAGCGATCTTGACCAGCTGGTTCCTGGGCCCCCCCGAGACGACCCACAACTGGCCGTTCTTGTCGAAGGTCATTCCCCTGGGGGCCGGCAGCACGGCGAATTCCTTGGGGTCGCCGCCGGTGGCCGGTACGGTCCAGATCCTCTGCAACTCCAGGTCACTGACGAAGATGGTCCCCTTGGCGTTGACGGCGATGCCCATGGCGATGCCGATGCCGCCGTTGGTCAGGGGGGTGGACTTGCCATCGGCGGAGAACCGGTAGACCTCGCGGGTTCCCGAATCTCCCACCAGCAACCCGCCTTTGCCGTCAGCGGCGATGCAGCGGACAGCGTTGAGCGGAGTACGAAACTTCTTGCTGGCCTGGAAGAACACCTCCAGCTTGCCGTCCGCCCCGGCCTTCCACAGTCCCGGCAGCTTGCGGTCGACTACGTACAGCGTCTTGGCATCGGCGGTGACGGAGACGTCCAGCGGGTAGACCGGCTGCCTGGGGGCGGCGGCGTCCTGGGCCACGCTCACCGCCATGGCTGTCAGCACGATCGCGGTGGCCAGGGGCGTCAGGCGACGGCTCTGTTTCATGGTGGGCACAATGTCGAAGGGTCGGGTTGGTCAGCAGGCATCGACGTCGACCGGTCCAGTCTAGCCTGCCGGTCGGCCTTGTGACCATTCCCCATTCTAGTCCTCTGCGACGATTTCGACCCCGTTGAGAATCGGCGTGCCGGTGCGGGCCACCAGGTCGATGGTCAGCTCGGTCACGGCGGCGACCTTCTTGAACTCCCGTACCACCGCCTTGTGGCGGGTGCCGGTGGTGGCCATCACGTCGAATTGTTCGAGAACCGACTTGCCGCCCAGGCGGACATCGAAGACCCGCTGCCCGGGTTTCAGGTCGTCGGGTTCACAGAAGTGCAGCCGCACGGTGTAGGACCGCGGGGTCTTGGCCGTCTTGTCGAGCCGGATGGTCAACGTCTGCAGGCCGGTGACCCCCGACGAGGCGACCCAGCCGTGGTCCTTGGCGGTCACCAAGGACGTGTGCTGGCGGAAGGTGCGGGGCTTGCCCTTGGCGGTGATGCGGACATCCGGCGATGAACCGCCGACGCTGGGGTAGTCGAGCCACAGTGTTCCGTCGTTGGCCATTCGATCGCCGGGGGCACCGAGGTTGATGCCCAGCCTCTTGACCGTCGAATCGGACGGCTTCAGCGCACTGTAACTCCACATCTCGGCCCGGGGCACGTGGGTGAAGGCCAGGGAGGTGAACAGCGAGTATCCGCAGACGCAGCCGTGGGCGAAGTTGGGAGCGTTGAGCACCCCGTTGGCCGGGATCAGGCTGTTGCGGCAACCCGAGCGGAATCCCTGCAGCCGGGCGGTGTTGCCGGTCTCGACATCGGTGAACCCCGCCGAGGCGGCCCGGAAGGTCAACAGGTGCGGGCTGGCGATCGCGTAGTTGCAGTGGTGTCCGCTCTTGGTGAACTCCCAGGGCACTTCTTTTCCGGTGATTGGATCACGTCGCATGATCGGCTCGCCGGTCAGGATGTTGTACGCCTTGCCAGGACCCCGCTGGTCGATCACGCGGTTCCCCGACACGATCACCCGATCCCAGTAACTCTCGGGATGGCCCAGGAATCCCTTCCCCTCGCTGTACTTTTTCCACAGCGGCTCTCCGTCTCTGCCGCGGTAGGCGACCATGCCCTTCTTGTTCGAGGCCATCAACACGTCGTGGTCCTTCGAGTAGTTCATCCAGGTCACGACCAGGTCGGTGGTGTACTTCCACTTCAGCTTGCCGGTCTTGAGATCGAGTGCCTTGAGGTAGCGGATCGGATCGGACTTGGGGACCAGCCCCCTGCGAGCCCAGTCCTTGAAGAGCCCTTCGAGGATGCCGTCGAGGCAGTAAAGCGTGTTGTCGCTGACGGCCACCAGCGGGATGGTCATCTCGGCGGTGTGTTTCCAGATCAGCTTGCCGGTCTGGCGGTTCAGTACCTGCAGTTCGCTGGGCACCCGGCCCCGCTTTCCCTGCACCCGGTGGACGGTGCCGATCAGCAGGTCCCCCTGGACACGGATGCGGCCCCAGGTGTCGCCCTTCTTCGACGGAGCGAAGACCGCCAGTTGCTTGCCGCTGGCGGGATCGATTTTCAGGATGCGACCCTTGTGGACCAGGTAGATGCCGTCGCGGACGGCCAGGAAGTGGAACCCGGCCAGCGACTTTTCGAAGTCGTTGCCGCGCCGGCCGGCCCGGTAGTTCTCGTCATCGACCAGGGGCGTCTGCCAGAGGATGCGGCCGGTGTAGACGTCCACGGCCGACAGCTTGCCGGGACCCTGCAGGAACATGCGGCCGTCGATCACGGCCATGCTCGGGCCCCAGAAGTGACGGTTGTAGAACAGGCTGCCGTCGGAGGCAGGGCCGCCGAACCACAGCACGCCCAGGGGCGCGCGGACCAGCTGGTCCTGTGACATCAGTGAGTTGGAGGGGTCGCCGTACTCGTGTGTCCAGTCGGCGGCTCCCGGCAGGGCGCCCTCGCGACGAACCACCGCCAGCCCATCGGTGACGCTGGTCCGGGCGCCGGGCAGTTTCAGCCCGGTCACCTGCTTGATGAATGCCGCGGATCCCTCGCCGGGAATCGACAGTGCCGCGGTGCCCCCGTAGGGCCTCAGGCAGCCGAAGATCAACTGGGCCAGCTTCGGACCGTTGTCGGGTCCGCCGGCCCATTCCAGCGATTCGCTGGTGATCACGTTGGCGATGTAGGGGGGCAGGCCGCAGGTCAGCGGGTCGGCGGCCAGGGCCGCGACGCGATGACCGTAGAGTCCGTGCCGGTCGAGTCGACGACGGAGCGCATCGATGCGGGCCGGATCCGGGTCGACGCAGATCAGCCGCAGGTGGCTCTGCCGCGCCAGGGCTTCGACCAGCGATCCGTCGCCGATGCCCAGCACCAGGCCGAAGCCCGAGTCGGAACCGGCCGTCTTGAGGATGCTGGCGGCGCGGGGCGAGGCGGGTGGCTTGGAGTCGGCCACCGATTCGCTCACGTCGCCGGGCCCCTTCTCGGCTGCGAAGCACAGCAGGCGGCCGTCACGGGTGGTCACGAACAGCCGTCCGTCGGCGGCGATCTGTGAACCGGGCGTGCCGGTGATCGTCGTCTTCCAGGTCACCCGGCCCGGCTTGCCGGCGGCGGGAGGGTCGACGGCGAACAGCAGAGAGCCCTGGTGTCCGTAGAGTCGTTTGCCGGCCTTGAGGTCGATGGCCAGCGGGTTGGCTGCCAGGAACTTCTTGTAGGCAACTCCGGCGGGGACCTTCTGCACACTGGCGTTGGCCAGCGTCCACAGCTTGGTCAGCACCGTGCTGGTGACGTTGCGGCCGCGGCGGTCCTTGCTGGTCACCTTCTTGGGGTTCTCGAGGTCGTAGGCCACCACCTTCCCGGCTTCCGCGACGAAGGCCCGGGTTGGAGTGGTGACCGGCTTGTGGTTGCGGGTGCCCAGCGTGGTCTTGGTCGTGGTGTCGTAGGCGATTGAGCCGTGGAACAGCCAGCGGCCCTGGGCGACCACGTGGTAGTTGGTCGTGTTGGACGTGCTGTAGGAGTGAGAGACGAACTGGTTGGTTTCAAGGTCCAGGCAGGCGGCCACGGCGCGGCCGCAGGGGATGTAGAGTTTTCTCGACGAGAGCGCGAGGTAGCCCTGGGGAGTGATATCGTTGAGCGTACGGACGGCGTGCTGTGGCCCGATGGCTGCGGGACCGGAGAGTTCGGCCGGCTGGCCGGTGGTCACGTCGATGGCGCACAGGAATGCCCCTTCGAACGGCCAGACACCGGCAGTGAAGCGGACGAGGTTTCCATCGAGCACCGGCCCGCCACGGACCGGCCAGACCGAGATCAGGCGGTCGTTGCCCAGCACCTTGCGGCTGGCCGGAGCCGCCCGGTAGGTCCACAGGGACTTGCCGGTCGCGGCCTCGACCGCGTAGACGCAACCGTCGTCGGATCCGAAGACGACGCGTCCGTCAGCCACCAGTGGAGCGAACCTCACCGGGCCGTCGGCGAAGACTCGCCACTTCCGCTTGCCGGTCCGAGTGTCGTAGGCGGTGACGCTGTCGGTTCGAGTCGAGGCGAGGTACAGGGTGCGACCGACGACGATCGGTTCGGGGACCAGGTCAAAGCCGATCCGAGGATCCTCGGGCCAGGCCGGCTGCGGCGTGGCCAGTTGCCGGCTCCAGGCGAGGTTCAACGTCGCCGGAAGGTTCTCGGCGGTGGTTCCCGAGCGTTCCGGGTCGTGCCGCCAGGTCGGCCAGTCGGCAGCCGCCAGGGAGGACGTCATCAGCATCGACAGACAGGACGACAGCAGGAGGCAACGGGTGATGGCCGACATGGAACCTGTCCTTCTCGAGAAACGATTGTGCCTGCGGGGAGTCATCGGTGACGGTCCCCGTCGCATTCAATTGTCAGGTCATCGATCGAGCATGTCAAACAGGTGGTTCGCTGCTGCAGGCGATCAACCGTTTCGCGGGAGGCCGCGTGGCAACGATGATCGGTTGACCGTCGGATTCGCTCCACCCGCGGATCGCCGCTGGAGGATGCAGAACCTGGCGTGCGGGCGGTGCCAAAGCCACTCCCTGGCCAAACGCGTTCAACAGCCACCGGGGCAGTCGAAGCCGAGAACGCCGGCCGGTCATCGGAGACCATCAGCCTCTGGTCAGCGGCCGAAGCCGTGTCCTATCATCGGAGTCATGGATTGTCACCGCGGCCCCGGGGTTGTTCGGATTGCGTCACTGTTGGCGGCGGTGGTGATCGTCGGTGGCAGCGGTGGCTGCGGGGGTCGGCTTCCGCTGGCGTGGCCCGAGACGGGGGCGAGTGATGTCTGTCCGGTGGAGGTGACCGGCAGTCGATTCGAGTGGAGCTTCCGGTACCCGGGCCGAGACGGTCGCTTCGGTACCGACGACGACCTGGTCAGCAAGAAGCATCTCCACCTGCCCCGCGGCCGCACGGTGGACCTGAAGCTGACCAGCACCGACTACATCTACACGCTGTCGTTGCCGGAACTGCAACTCGAGGAGATCGCGGTTCCCGAACTGGTGCACACCCTGCGAGTCGATGCCGATCGCGTGGGCAGTTACCAGTTGCTCTCGGATCCGATGTGTGCCGTCCGGTTTTCTCATGACGAGGAAATGGGCCGGCTGAAGATCGAGGACGACTCGGCATTCCAGGACTGGTTGGCGACACTGGTCAAATGACCGCGGAACCCAGACGACTGATCCGGCGACGCACGGCCCTGGCACACGGAGCCTCGTGCCTGGGTTTGTGGATGGCCGGATGCCGGGACGGTGGCGACACCTCGCCCGGCGGTGTGGATGGTGACGACGCCTGGCACGTGCATCCGGGCCAGTCGATCCAGGCAGCTCTCGACAGGGCGGCGGCGACCGACGGCAGGCGGAGGGTGGTTGTTCACGAGGGGACCTACCGTCCGGACCGGCCGGGGCAGGCCCTGGTCTGGCTCAATCGTCGACACGACGGCATCACCTTGGCGGCGGAAGGGACGGTCGTGTTGACCGCAGCCAACTCCGACATCGCCGATCGCGACGCCGAGAGTTATCCCGCGGTGGTCAACCACGTCGTCTACTTCGGCGACGGGATTTCCGCCAAAACGGTCTTTCGCGGGTTCTCCATCACCGGCGCCAATCGCTTCGACACACGGTCCGACGAACCGGAACCGATCGAGCCGGACCGTCCCGAACTCGGCAAGCAGAACCTGTTGTTCTTCTACTGCGACGGCGGGGGGATGAAGATCTTCGGCCGCAGCTACCCACGGATCGAACAGGTCGAAGTGACCGGCAACGTGGCCAGCCCCTGCGGCGGAGGGGTCTCGATCCAGCATCTCGGTTTTCAGCAGGACGCCGTGCGGATCAGCGACTCGATCTTCCGAGACAACCACTGCCAGGTCACCGGGTCGGCGATCGATGTGCTGCCGGGCAGCCGGGCCGAGATCACCAACTGCCTGTTCACCGGGAACGTGGCCAACACCGGCCCCGATACGGTCAGTCCGCCCGGCAAACCATACAACGCCCGGCACGGATCGGGGGCCCTGACTGTCTTTCCCGGTTCTCGGGTTCGGGCAAGTGGCTGCACCTGGACGGGCAACTGGAACGGTGTCGACGACAAGGGCGAGGGCAATCACTACACCCGGTCGATCTTCTGGCAGAACATCCTCGCCGGCGGCATCTCGCCGGAGGAGCGATACGAACTGGACATCGTCGACGGAAAGAACGTCAGCGGCTGCATGTTCGGCGGGGCGACTGCGGATCTGAGGGGTACGATCGACGCCGGGACGAACACGTTGGACGCACCCGACCCCGACTTCGACGAGCGGTTTCTTCCGCGTTGTCCGGCTTATGACGGGATCGGTTACCGGCCCGTGGAGAAACCTCCCGCAAGCTCCTCGAGAGAACATTGACAGCACACTGTCCAACGATTCAAGTCGACAGTTCGGGGGGGGCGCAGCCGCCCCCGATCAGAGCATGGCCTCCCCAGTCCGAGAACCACCACCATGAGATCTGCGTGGCGCAGCGGTTCGATGGTCCTGGCGACCGCGTTGTTGTTGGCCACCGGCGGTTGTTTCGAGGATCCTCCTGCCCAGCCGCCGCCCGACGGGGGCATCGACAAGGGGAACGTCCCGAAGACCACCGCGGCGGCCCCGACGCTGTTGCCGCTGGATCTGACGCTGCCGGAATTCCGGCTGGTGGACAGCACCGGCGGCGAATTCGGCAGCCGCGAACTGGCCAGGCGACCGTACCTGGTCAACTTCATCTTCACCCGCTGCCAGTTGACCTGCCCCGAGCAGACCCGGCGGATGGTCGCCTTCCAGCAGCAGCTGGCCAGGAAGATCGAACACCAGCACAGCTCCGAAGAGCGGGGCGGACCTAAGCACTTTCTCTGGGACCAGCTGCAGATCGTCAGCCTCTCGGTCGATCCCGAGAATGACACGCCCGATGCCCTGGCCCGCTACGCCGACAACTACGGCGCGAAGCTGGAGAACTGGAGTTTCCTGACCGGGAAGAAGTCCGAGATCTTTTCGCTGATCACCGACGGGTTCAAGCTGCCGGTGGCCGAAGTGGGCAAGGACCAGCCGATCGTGCACACGGTGAAGGTGGCCCTGGTTGATCACCGCGGACACCTGCGGGGCGTCTTCAACGGGATGAAGGAGGAGGGTGGTCGCAAGCTGATGCTGGCGATCGAGCAGGTGCTCAACGAGCGGGTCGTCATTCCCCCGCAGATCGTCTCGCCCGACTGGCTCGAAAAGAGGGCCGCGACACAGATCTCCGCCGCGAAACAGTGGAAGGTCTTCCACGATTTCAGCTTCACCGACCGGCAGCCGGAGAGCGGGATCGGTTTCCGGCACCGCGTGGTCGATGACGCGGGGCGGACCTACAAGGCGGTGCACTACGATCACGGCAACGGCCTGGCGGTTGCCGATGTTGACGGGGACGGGCGGCTTGATCTCTTTTTTTCCAACCAGGTCGGCAGCAACCGGCTCTACCGCAACAGCGGTGATGGCCGGTTCGAAGACATCACCGAATCGGCCGGAGTGGCGGTGCGGGCGCCGACTGGGGTGACCGCGTCGTTCGCCGACATCGACAACGACGGGGACGCCGACCTTTATATCACCAACGTCCGCACCGGCAACAAGCTGTTCCTCAACGACGGACGGGCAAAATTCACCGATATCTCCAACGGCTCCGGGTTGGCGCACAAGGGCCACTGTTCCTCGGCCGTGTTCTTTGACTATGACCGTGACGGGTTGCTGGACCTGTTCCTGTGCAACGTCGGCCAGTACACGCACGACTCGCTGCGGGACGTCCAGGGGGACCAGACCGATTCGGGTCGCGAGGCGGCCGGGGACGGGAAGGCGTTTCGTTTTTACGACGGGATGACCGATGCGTTCGCCGGGCACCTGCACGCCGGTCGGACCGAGCGGAGCCGGTTGTTCCGCAACCAGGGGGGCGGTCGGTTCGTCGATGTGACCGAGGCGACCGGGTTGATCGACGAGAGCTGGACGGGGGCGGCCAGTCCGATCGATGCCAACAACGACGGCTGGACCGACCTCTATGTCCTCAACATGCAGGGCAACGACGAGTACTACGAGAACGTCGAGGGGAAGACGTTCAGGAAGCGGAGCCGCGAGCTGTTCCCCAGGACCTCGTGGGGCGCGATGGGCATCAAGGTCTTCGATTTCGACAACGACGGGCGGCTCGACATCTACATCACCGACATGCACTCGGACATGGGTGGTGACCAGGTCGAGTTTCTGCGGGCCAACCCGCTGGTGGCCCGGGAGCAGAAGAAGTCACCCACTCCGTTTGCCGACAGCATTCTCAAGACCGATGGCACCAGCCTGTTCGGCAACAGTTTCTTTCGCCGGACCGGGCCCGGGGCTTTCGAAGAGGTGTCGGACCGGATCGGTGCCGAGACCTACTGGCCGTGGGGGATCTCCGTCGGCGACCTCAACGCCGATGGCTTCCAGGACGTATTCGTCACCTCGAGCATGAATTTTCCCTGGCGGTACCACCCCAACCACGTGCTGCTCAACGACGCCGGCGGCCGATTTGTGCTCAGCGAATTCGTGCTGGGGGTCGAGCCGCGGCGTGACGGGCGGACGGCGGTGCCCTGGCACCAGCTGGATGCCGGCGGCCGCGACTCCGACCACGAGTTCTGCGAGGGCCGCTCGGGGACGTTCACGATGTACGGGGCGTTGGGGAGCCGCTCGAGTGTGATTCTGGACCTGGACGGCGACGGCGACCTGGACATCGTCACCAACGACTTCAATTCCGAGCCGCTGGTGCTGGTCAGTGACCTGACCAAGCGAACCAAGGTGCGGCAGGTGCAGGTCCGGTTGGTCGGTGTCGAATCAAACCGTGACGGACTGGGAGCCCGCGTGACGGTTCATGCCGCAGGCAAGCGGTACGTCCAGGTGCACGATGGCCAGAGCGGTTACCTGTCCCAGAGTCGCATGCCGCTTTACTTCGGACTGGGTGCGGCCGAGGTGGTCGAGAAGATCGAGGTGCACTGGCCGACTGGGAAGACCCAGGTGGTGCCCGGTCCGATTGCCGCCGGGGAACTGGTGGAGATCGAGGAGTCCGGGGACAGCCGGTAATGGAACCAGCGACCGAGCATTCGGGCCCGCCGCCGTCATCGAGCCGGCGTTCCGTCGTGCGAACGGTGCTGTTGGTCCTGGTCCTGGT
>CAUZRQ010000014.1:0-76525 GCA_963582065.1 Planctomycetota bacterium
GGGTGTGCAACCCTCGCGAGGGTCTTTTACGCCGGCCGGGTGGTGGAGTCACCCCCGTCGGCGTATCCCGGGATGGCGTCGGCGCCCGTTGCCGGGCACCGGTTGGCCCTTAGCGGGTGACGATCAGCCGGGGGCCGGAAGCCGTTCGGCTGGCCGTGGTGCGGGTCCGCCAGCCGGTCAGGACGGCTGCTGCCGGCAGGTATCCGCGGACGCCGGATCGATTCCGTGACGTGCGGTTGTCATTGGTGCCGCCGGTGGCCGAACGACCCGGATTGGCTTCGCCGGCGTCAAAACGACGGGGCGATTGGGCTGCGCGAGTGGTGTTGGGAGCCGCCGGGGTCGGCAACAGCACGATCCGTGCGCCGATGGTGTTGTAGGGAGAGTACGAGTAGACGGTGCGGGTGCCGACCGGAATGCTCCTCATCACCGTCACCGGTTGCAGCATCGCCACCTGTTGGCTGACGTAGCGGACCGAGTTGACCGCAACCTTGCGAGTGGAGGTGTGAGCGACCATACGGGTGACGTTGTAGGAGACCTGCTTGGTGCCCTGGATGGCGACGGTTTTCGTGACGGGGATCTGTTGTGTGATCATGCCGCCGACGTACTCGCGGCTGGCGACCACCGTTGGGGTGAAGGCCTGGCGGATTGCGAACGCCGTGCGGTTGATCAGCCCGAAAAGGTCGGGGCGGTTGTCGTACTGGCAGGGAGTGATGCGGGAGATCTGGTGGAACCGGGTGACCCACTGGCCGGCCGGTTGCTGGACGGTCTGGTAACTGGTCACCGTCTGGTAGTTGACCGTCGGCATCTGTACGGTCTTGACCTCGGTCACCGGGCGGTATTCGGTCACCGACTGGTTGACGTACTTGGTCTCGATCACCGGTCGACGAACTGTCCGGGTGACCTGGCGATATTCGGTCACCGGAATCGCCTGGTAGTAGGTTTGTGTCACCGGCCGGATGCAGTAGCACGACCCGGTTCCGGTCAGGAACTGGGCGTGGGCGTCGCCGCCGAGGATGGCCAGCAGTGATGCGATGGCACAGGCGAATCGGGTCATGTTGACAGACATGGGCACAGTCCTACCACGCGATGAGATTGTGACGGGAGAGGTTCGAGCGAGTCCGCGGCGGCGAGGGTGGCTGCCGTCCGCGTCGAGTGAGGCGGGCTTTTAGTGGATTTCGGTTCGGTGGGTCAAGACCGTTCCCGGTGCTGCAGCGTTCTTCTAGAGCAACATCTGCAACAGCCGGGGCAGGAACATGCCGAGGGTGCCCAAACCGATTCCAACCATCGCCTCTCCTCGTCCTCGCAGACCTCTCGAGGCCGTTCCGGTCTCGCCGGTTCCCACCAGCCCGGTGTAGACGGCCACCAGCCCGGCAGCCAACGCCGGCAGGCTGGTCCAGAATGTCGGTGGCACCAGCCCCAGCCCGGCCAGCAGCAGCGCCGCGACGCCCAGGAGCAGGCTGGTCCGGCACGACCGGGACAGCGGGATGTCCGAAACGGTCGGTCCCGACTCGACACTGTCCGAATCCGCCTGCTCGTCAGGTTCTTCCGGCCGGCCTTCGTCCCACTCCGTTCCGTCGCTCTCCGCCCACTCCGCCTCGTCGTCGGTGACCGCCTCGGCCAGTTCCACCGGTTCGATCTCCGGCAGCTGCGGCCCGGCTTCGATCGCCCCCAGCTCCTCCGGCTGCCGGGCGTCCCGGTCCGGCTGCATCATGCTCCACAACCCTTTCGGCCGTGGAGTCTCCTCGCCCCTCTCGTCGGCTTCGTCTTCGTTCGTCGTGTCGTCCCGGATTTCTTCGTCTTCGTCTTCGTCGGGTTCGACCGTTACGGGCTGAGTTGGAGTGGAGGTCTGTCCCATCACTTCCCACAGGCTGCGGCCTGGTTGGGCCTCCGTCCCGACCACGGCTTCTCCACAGATGGGACAATCGTCCAGTTCGTCGGAGACCGTGTGACCCTGCGGGCAGCTTTGCGGCGTGGAATCCGGTGCCGTCATGCCGGTGCCTGCCATTCGAAGAGTTGTTCGGTGAGCTGACGGTAATGGACGAGTCCGACCGTGCGGTTGCCATCGACGACGACGGCAATCGGAGCGGTGGCGACGTTGAGTTGCATGAGTGCATCGAGGCGGCTGGTGTTGGGAGTGACGCGGGGCAACTCGACCAGCAGTTCTTCGATCGGAGTCTCACCGGCGGCCAATTCGATCACACGAACGTAGGCGAACCACTCGCCGGGTTCCTGTTCGCGATGCACAGGGATCTCGGCCAGTCCGTGGTGGCGTGCATGTTCGAGCATGTGGTCCCGGGAGGCGGTGGCGGGGAGGCCGGGGACGTGGTCGCCCAGCTCGAGGTTGGATTCGACGGGGACGCGGGTGGTGTTGAGCAGCCCGTTGATCAGTCGGTTCTGGACGTCGGCCAGCAGCCCGTGTTCATGACCTTCCTCGAGCACCCGTACCAGCCGCTTGCGGCCCAGCACCAGGGGCATGGCCTGCTGGTCGGGGTTGCCGAAGCGCTTCAGGCAGTGGGTGATCAGGATCAGCGGGGCGGTGATGAAAAAGAAGAGGTAGAAGAAGCCATCCAACAGTGGAGCGTTGCGGAACAGGCGTTGTTGAGGGGAACGGAGGTGGAGGTTCTTGGGCATCAGTTCACCGAAGAGAAACACGATCGGGGAGATGGCCAGGACACTACCGATCTCCCAGGCGACACCGGGCGAGACGACCAGCGAGGTGACGGCCAGCGTGACGCCCTGTGCGGTGAGGAAGTTGGCGACGTTGTTGCCGACCAGCGTTGTGGCAACGAATGCCGAGGGGTGACGTGCGAACCACAGGATGCGGTTGGCCGACCGGTCGCCCGCATGCGCATCGATGCTCAGCCTCACGAAGCTCATTCGGTAGAACCCGGTCTCCGACCCGCTGAAGAAGGCCGAGAGCCAGAGTCCCAGGCTGAAGATCAGCAGTGCGGTGAAAATCATCATCCGGCCACCCCCCCGGCCCCCGGGGCCGACGGGAGGTCCTCGAGCGGGTCGTCGGCGGGTGCGATCAGCACCTTGACCGGTCCCCGTCCCGAGGCCTCGATCACCCGGATCCGGAAACCCTGCCACAGGCACTCGTCTCCGACCACCGGCACTCGCTCGAGTTGTTCCTGCAGCAGGCCGCTGACGGTGATCTGTTGTTCGGGATCGGGTTCGTACTCGAGTCGGAGTCGTTTCGAGAGGTGCCTGAGCGTGGTCAGGGCCTGGACCTCGTAACGGTCCCCGCCCACCGATTCGACCGGCTCGCGTCTGAGCAGCCTGCGGGCCCGGCTGGGTTCCGGCGAGAGGATGGTGTCGAGAATGTCGTCGTATGTGAGGATCCCGATCGTCTCGCCGTACTCGTTGATCACGCTGGCGACACTGGCGTTCGTGTCCCGCATCCGCTGCAGCACGGGTGCCAACCGGGCGCACCAGGGGACGGGGATCACCTCCCTTGAGAGTTGTTCGAGGTGTCGAGTGGTGAGCGGGGCGCGGTGATCGAGTGGGACGATCGATTCGACGATGTCCTGGTCACCGGCCAGGACGACGAAGCCGGCTTCGATGGCCTGGGCGTCGAGGTCTTCGAGGTGGATCGGCTGCGGCAGGGTGCTCCAAGTGCCTCGCGGTCTCATCACCTCCTCTACAGAGATCTCGCCGAGATCGAGGATGTTGTGCAGGACCTGTCGTTCCTGTCGGAAGATCTCGGTGGTGCGAATCGAGTTCTCGACGGCCTGTTCGAGATCGTCGGCTTCGAGTGCCGGTTCCACGGTGACGTGCGGCCAGAAGACCCTGTGCAGGAACTCGGTCGTGGCCCGGAACACCGGAGCGATCGGGTCGAAGATCCGGACAGCGGCCGACAGCGGCCACACCACCACGGTGGCCAAGCGACGTCGGAAGACGATCGCCAGGCTCTTGGGGATGACTTCTCCGAAGAGAATGATGCCGACCAGGCTGCCCAGAAGGATCGCCGCGGTGGTTGCGGTGCTGTCGTGACCGAGGCGTCGGGCGAGCACGACGCTGACGGCGAAATAGGTCAGGTTGATCAGCAGGTTCCAGAACAGCACGGCTGTCAACAGACGGTCCGGGTCGGCCAGCAGGTCGGCCACCAACCTCTGGCGACGCGACCCGACTCGAAACGCGATCAGGTCGTCCCGTGAAAGGTAGAACAGTGCGGTCTCGCTGGACGAGAAGAACCCGCTGGC
Source organism: Planctomycetota bacterium (assembly GCA_963582065.1). Lineage (GTDB taxonomy): Bacteria > Planctomycetota > Planctomycetia > Planctomycetales > Planctomycetaceae > UBA8437. Next base: position 4,203 of record CAUZRQ010000014.1, read on the forward strand.
CAGGACCAGTCCGGCCATCGCCAGGATCGCGGGCAACCAAGTTTCCGACGCAGACACCTCTGTCCGTCCCGTTCTTCGCCAGGTGGCTAGCCCCGGTCTCCTGTCGTCCGCCCCAGTGCCACGTCGAAGGCACTGACGGCCGGGACCAGCATCGCCAGCGACGTGAAGCCGTAGACGGCCACGATTGCCAGACAGACGCTGAGCGTCCCTTCACGCAGGAACTCGGTAATACTGTAAAAGGTCACAAACGGCAGCCAGCCGGCTGCCAGGGTCAGTGCCGGCGAGGGGTTCTTGTGGGTCAGGCTGGCCCACAGCCCGATGCCTCCCAGCCCGATGAACACGATGAAACTCAACAACTGAGACGCGAACGAACCGCTGGCTTCGACCAGCAGCATCAGGAACACGAAGATCCCGATGAACAGGAAGAACAGCGTCCCCAGGCTGTTGCCGATCGCCAGCCGGGAGGCTTCGAAAGTCAGGCCCGAGTGCAGTCCGAGCATCGCGGCGAAGACGGACAGCATCGAGAACCCCACCAGCAGGTAGACGAATTCCTCCCAGAGGATCGCTCCGATGGTCGCCTGCCATCCGGCCAGCGCCAGCGGCACCGCGATCAACTCGCGGGTGTTCCAGGCGATCCCACCCAGTTTGCCGTAGATGAACTCCTTGGCCGAGATATCGGTGGCCAGCAGCAGGTCCAGCGTCTTGCCGTCGCGTTCGCTGGTCAGTGCGGTGACCGCCTGGGCGTTGATCAGCAGCAGGCTCAACAGCGACAAACCGACCATCGCCAGGCCGATGGGAGAGATGATGTTGAGCACCAGGCCGTCGTCCGCAGCGACGGTGACCTGGTACACCACCGCCGTGGCCAGCAGCAGGTAGGCCGCCTTGATCAGCTGAACCTTGTGACCGTAGGCGCGGGTGCGGATTTCTCGCCAGATGACCGGGTTGGACCAGATCCGGCGGTGTCGCACCCGCATCTTACCCGACGCGTCGTCGGTCTCCTTTTCGGGTTGCACGAAGGTCGCCCGCGACGGGTTCCAGATCCGGAGTCGCCACACCGTGACCGTGATCAGGGCGAATCCCAGTCCCGAGAGAGCAACGACTGATCTCAGGGCGACGAGGTCGCGGTCACGGGCAAAGGGGTCCAGAACCGTCAGCAGTGTTCGGAAGGGATTCAGCGCCTCCACCCAGGCCGAGTCACCGGTCAGGGCCCGGGTCGCTTCGACGGTGCCCAGGAAGCCCACAACGCCCAGCACGCTGATGGCCAGTGTCTGGAATGTCTTCTCTCTCCAGAATGCGACCATCGCTCCCCAACTGCCCGCGGCCAGTGCCACCGCCACGCACAGTGCCAGCACCCAGGCGATCTGTTCCCAGCCGACTCCACCCAGCAGGTGCACCAGGAAGAAGACCGGGACCGAGACACCCAGCAGCACCATGACGATCAGCAGGCTGGAGCCGAGCTTGCCGAGGACAAGTTCGCGGGAGGTCAGGTCGGACATCAACAGCAGCAGCAGCGTCCGACGGTCCTTTTCCTGGGCGATGCTGCCGGCACAGAAGATCAGCGCGAAGAACAGCACCAGCGGCAGCTGGACCATCGAGAAGATCTCGAACAGCAGGCCGCCGAAGCGGGCCGTGTCGCCGATGTTGCGGACCTGCTGCCAGCCGAAGACCGCCTGGTCGGCGGTGTACATCAGTACGAACAGGGCGGCGACGTAGCCGGCGCGGATCAGGAAGTGCCGCAACTGGCGGGGGGCCGTGGTCGCCTCGCGGGTGAAGATCGGTCCGGCCAGCACCCTCTAGTCCTCCGTTCGGCCCGCGTCATCGCGGAGGAAGTGGCCACTGCGACCGCCGGACTTCTCGAGCAGCCTGACTTGGCCGATCTCCATTCCGCGGTCGACCGCCTTGCACATGTCGTAGATGGTCAGAGCGGCCACCGTCACCGCCACCAACGCTTCCATTTCGACACCGGTCCGCCCCTGGTTGCTGACACGCGCCTCGATCCTGACGGTCCGTTCGTCGGGACAGGCGAAGTCGAGCCTGGCCGAGTCGAGCGGCAGCAGGTGGCACAGCGGGATCAGCTCGGATGTCCGCTTGGTGGCCCCGATGCCGGCCAGGCGAGCCACCTCGAAGACATCTCCCTTGGCCATCCCGCCCTCGCGGATCAGTTCGAGCGTTGCCGGCTCCATCCTCACGACCGCCTCGGCAACCGCCACCCGTTGGGTGACCGGCTTGTCCCCGACGTCAACCATGCGACTGGCACCGGACTCGTCGAAGTGCGTCAGTTCGGACATCGGTATCGGGTTCGCGGCGGTCAAGACCGGGGTCAGTGGTTGGCTTCAGTATAGGTGTCCGGGCGGGGCTTGCGGAGTTCGGCGGCCGGATTCCGGGGTGTGTCCCGGTGATACAGCGCCGCCAGCAGCACGCCGGCTCGTCGGACTTCGGCGACACGTCGCAGATCCGGGGGGTCGTCTCGGAGGTGGTCCGGCAGATCAGCCTTCCGCCGGAAGATCATCACCCAGTTGGCCTTCGAAGCCTCTGGCGTGCCGTAGAGAGCCAGTCTCCTTGGGGATCGATCCCAGACCCGCGCGTGTTTGACGAAGGCGGGCCACTGCAGTGGATGCAGCGCTGGAAACACCGCGATCGTGTCGCTCTCGGGAACCTGCTCGGCCACTTCGACCAGGAAACCGCGGGTCAGGCTGTCACCCCAGTAGGTGGGTTCGAGTCCCAGCGATTCGGCGCCCGCCGGCCCGCCGACGGCGATGTTGTAGAACGACAGGCCACAAGGATGGGTGACGATCAGGCCCCAGCCGGAGGAGAGCAGAATCGCGGACGGCAGCAGCCAGGCGGTGGCTCGGGGCAGCTTGGTCAGTCGTTGCGAGAGCCACTCGGACAGGACCATGGTGCCACGGCCGATCAGCACGGCCCACAGGGGGAACACGACCAGGAACAGTCGTGTTCCGTCGTAGACGGCCACGCCCGGTGTCATGAACACCTGCAGCGGGAAGGCGATGCAGGTGACCAGCAGAACGGCCCGCGGGTCGTGCCACCATCTCCGGTTGCGGAAGACCAGACCGCAGGCCGCCAGCGCGTGCAGGCCCAGCGGGACCGTCACGCCAAACAGCACCAGCGGGTAGTGCCAGGGGACGTGCGTGTCGGGAGTCTTGTGGCCCAGGTAATAGACCGACAACTGTGCCCGGTCGGTGGTTCGCGCGAAATATTCGACCAGGTGGTCCAGCGGATCGAGCCACAGCCAGGGCCAGCCGATCAGGAACACCGCCGCGCCGATCGCCGTCCAGCACGCCAGTGGCGGAATGGCCCGTGTGCGGAATCTGCACAGGGCCCAGGCGGCGACCGCCGGGACCAGCAGGATGGCTTGGATCTTCGTCAGCAGTGCCAGTCCCAGCAGCAGTCCGGGGACCACCGCCTGCCGACAGCGCGGGGCTGAAGAGCCGGAGGCCCAGCGGTCAGACAGTGACAGCACCGAGGCGGTGTAGGCGAGGGTGATCATCATCTCCAGCGAGGCGAGGTGTGCGTGGGCGACCAGGCGTGGCATCAGCAGCAGCGAGGCGGCTGCCGAAAATCCGGCGGCCGGGCCGTACCAGCCGGCGGTGGTCCGTCCCACCAGGTAGATCATCCAGGCGAAGGCGATCGCCGATGCGAACCGGGCGGCCGTCGGTGCCAACGGGGTCGCCTCGGAGTGACTCGGAGCCGATACGGCGGTGACCACCGCATGGGCCAGGCCCAGAGCGAACCGGCCCAGTGGTGGATGGTCGGCCAGGTGGTAGCCCGCGGGGGCCGCCGCCTGCAGGTCCTCCTGCTGACCAAAGATCTGCTGCCAGGTCAACTCGCCCAGGAACCAGAACCGGGTCGCCTCGATCAGCCGGAACCCCTCGGAGACATTGAACATCTCGTCGACGGTCAGTCCCGGCCCTTCGCCCAGGCCGGGATAGTCACCCGCGGCGTCCAAACTCGAGACCACTCCCAGCAGCCCCAGCAGTGCCAGGGTCGCCAGAGCCAGGCGGACACGCCGCGAGACATCGGTGGGTTCGAGGTTGGCCGGTTGAGTGGCTGGGGCGGTCATGGGCGGTCATGGGCGGGACGGCCAAGAGGGTCTCTAGTCACTCTACGATGCGCGTCGACGAGATCGCCAACCGGAGCCACGAAAAAAAAGGAATGTCCGGCCATCCTGGCCGGGCATTCCCTCTGGTTGAAACCGCGTCATCTCGGACGGCCGGGGTCGATGGCCGGTCAATTCATCCCTGGGGCCGTGTGTCTGCGGGTTTCTTCCGTGGAGCCCTTCCCGGTTGTCCAGACCTAGGCCAGCTGCTTCTTGCGGCTGATCAGAGTGCGGACGCGTTCGGCGAGCAATCCGGTGTCGAATGGCTTCCGGAACGTCTCGTTGAAGATCGTCCGGTCAAAACCGCTCGCGTTGTCGTCGTCAGTCAGCAAGGCGATCAGCACCGTCTCACTGTACTCGCCGTTCTTGCGAAGGTTCTGGGCGATCATCAGGGCCTCGGATCGGCCCATTCCGAAGTCGACGATCACGCAGTCCGGATGCAACGACTCGGCTTGGATGCCGGCCTCGAAACCGCTCATCGCGGAATCGACCTTGTAGTCGTCGCTGTCGAGCATTTCGACAACACCGGCCCGGATGGTCGGATCGACGCCGACGAGCAACACCTTGCCCATCGCCTCGTCTTCGAGTTCTCCCAGCGGCATCCCGTGTTCCTTGAGGAACCGGATGAGATGCTCACGGGGAATTCTGCGGTCCTGCGAACCAGGGATCCGGTATCCTCGCAAGCGGCCTGAATCAAACCACTTGCTGACGGTGCGCGGGGCCACCTTGCAGATCTTGGCGACCTGTCCGGTCGTGAAGATAGTTTTCATTGCGGGCTCCAGTCGAAATTATCTCAGTCTCAGAGGAACGTCAGCCCGTGGGAACATGTCCCACTCAGTCTTGGGTCCGTTTACCAGCCGCTCACAGCAGTCGCGTCGGGTAGCCGGGTTGACCAGGTTCTTGACGATCTGCACCAACCCGAGATGTTGGCCTGGATCCACGAGAACGGGCCGCTTGGATCTCTCCTCGAAACGTTCCTCCGGAATTGTCGTATCCACCAATGCGGGGAGGTGGGACCGAGAGTTTGTTACCAGAGCCTCCTGCTTCCGGGATGGGTCACCCCCGGAATCCGTTTATCCCCCCCCATCAAAATGAGACCCGTCGAAGTTTTCGGTCCTGCCGGTCGCGTCCCTGCAACCAGCACAACGCCTGTGGCAGAACCTTCCGCCCCCACGTGTCTGATCTCTACTTTCGACCTAAGTGAGGGAGGGACTTTAGGATCATTGGCCTTGTAACGGCCGCTCAGAGGCCGATCGGACCGTCAAATCCTCGGTTCTTGGCCGTCACCAGGGCAATCGACCAGCGCGCAGCCGCCTGCGGGGATCTGCCATGGGGCCGGACGACCGGAGATCACGCTCCGGTCCGGCGATTACGCCGCGTCAGTTTCCCCATCCGGAGAAGTCGACGTAATCTCACCATCTTCACTCAGGTCCTCGAAACGCACGGAAATCCGCTTCGAGACTCCCGGTTGCTCCATCGTCACCCCGTAGATCACGTCGGCGACGGTCATCGTCCGCTTGCGGTGAGTGATCATGATGAACTGTGTCGTCTCAGCGAACTCGGTGAGCATCGACGTGAAGCGTTCGATGTTCGCGTCGTCGAGAGCAGCATCGACCTCATCGAGCACGCAGAAGGGGCTGGGGTTGCTCTTGAAGATCGCCATCACCAGCGCGACGGCCGTCAGGGTTTTTTCACCGCCGGAGAGCAGCGAGAGGCTGCGGAGTTCCTTGCCGGGCGGCCGGGCGACGATATCGATGGCACAGTCGAGCACGTCGCTGGGATCTTCGAGGATGATGTCGCTTTCGCCTCCGCCGAACAGCTTGCGGAACATCTCCTTGAAGTGAACCTGGATGGCGGTGAACGACTCGCGGAACAGCCGCTGGCTTTCCTCGTCGAGTCGCCGCACGATTTCCTCGAGCGTCGCCTTCGCTTCGACCAGGTCTCGTCGCTGATGTTGCAGGTGCCCGTACCGTTCCTCGAGTTCCTCGAGATCCTCCAGCGCGTCGGTGTTGATGCTCCCCATCATCTTCAGCTTTCGTCTCAGCCGGGACACTCTGGCCTCGAGCTCGTCTCGGACCGTCTCGAACGTGACACCAGGCGGTGGTTCGAGCGGTCCACTCTCCTCGTTCCCGGTTTCCTCCAGCGACGGCTGATGGCCCTCGTCCATTTCCGTCCCGTTGTCCTCTTCCGGGAGCATCCCATCCGCCGGCTCGTCTTCGATTTCCGCCTCGGCCCGGTCGTCGTCGAGATCGTGTTGGTCGTCGGTCCCGGACAATTCGGCGAGGTGGAGTTGGAAGGCAGAGGCATCGGAGTGTTCGAGGTCATCGAGTCCGATCTGGTACTCGTCCTGGAGCCGTGTGTTCATCGAATCGAACTGCAGTCGGATCTCCTGGGCCTTGAGTTCCTCGGCGTGCTGTTCCTGCCTGAGTTGTCCGATGTCCTCGAGCAGGCGGTTGTCTTCGGTGGCCAGCCGAATGCGTTTCAGCTTGAGCTGGTTCCGGTCGGAGACCAGCAGTTCGATGTCGCGACCGTGTCGTTCGTCGACGAGTGCAAGTTCGGCGAGTTGACTGCCGGTGTTGAGGATCTGGAGAGCGACGTGCTGGTGCTGTCCGACGAGTTGTTCGAGTCGTCGTCTTGCTTCGTCGAGTTCGTCGGAATGCCGGTCGACGTCTTCGAGCCGCCGCGTGCAGGTGTCCTGGAGACTGCTGCGTCGTTCCTCCTGGCGGGTGACCTCGAGCCGGGCCAGATCGAGAGTTTCTTCCTTGGCGGTCCGTTGTTCTCGGAGTGTTTCCTGGTCAGCCTGGATCGAGGCGGCCTGGGCGGCGAGTTCCTGCTGCCTCTTGGCGGAGGTCTGTTGTTCCTGCTGTGCGGTGTCGAGTTCCTGCCGACTCCTTTTCTGGGACTGCTCGAGTCTCTCCAACTCGGCGGCCTGGACCTCGTGTTGCCCGGTGGTGTTCTCCAGTTCGCGGTGCTTGTCGCGAGCTTCGTTTTCGAGGCGTCCCATCCGATCGGCGGCGGCCTCGCGCTGAGATCTGGCGGCGGTGAGGTCGCACTCGGCCGAGACGAGTGATTCGTCGAGGTTTTCCCGCTGGTCCTGGTCGGCTTCGATCTGCGCCTCGAGGTCGTCGAGTTCAGTGCGGAGTCGGCGGAGTTCGCTACGGCGCGAAAGCGGCGAGGCGTCGGTGGAGATGGGGCCGGCCAGCAGCGTCCCGTCGCGCTCGATCAGCTCTCCCTGCAGCGTGACGAACCTGGCACCCCGCCCGGGACCCCGTGACAATCTCAGGGCATCGGCGAGAGTGTTGACGATCCAGGAGTTGGCCAACAGCCGTTCGATCAGCCACTCGTTTTCGCCGATCGCCTGCACCCCGTCGGCGACCGGACCGAGCACACCGGGTTGATTCGAGAGGTCCGGTGATGCGTGTGAGTCAGATGTCTCGGGAGCATCGGCGGCGAGAAATCCGACCCGGTCGGTGAGCCGGCTGGTGTGTTCGAGCAGGTAGTCTCCCAGCGGTGCGAGTTGATCGATGACGATCCACTGGGCGGACTGTCCCAGTGCCACGTCGACCAGCGGTGCACGTTCGAGGTCGACTTCGAGCAGGTCCGAGACGCTGCCCCGGATCAGGCTCCAGGGGGACTGGTCGGAGGTGTGAGCGCGTTGCAGGATCTCTCGGACTCCCAGTCCGATGCCTTCCTGTCGTCGTTCGAGTTTCTCGAGCACCCCGATGCGGGCCTGGTGGCCACTGCGTCGTTCACGGACGGCGGAGAGTTCCTTGACGGCTTCGTCCTGTTGAGACAGCAGGCCGTCGTGGATCTGTTCCGCCGCGGCCACGTTGTTGTTGATCACCTCGAGGTCTTGCTTCACCTCGGCCACGCGCGATTGCAGCAACTCGTGTTCTCGCCGGCACGCGGCGCAGAGCCCGGCGAGTTGTTCGAGTTGATCGGCGGTTTCACCCTGTTCAATCTCCAGCGTCCCCAGCCGGCTTTCCAGTCCCGTCACCTTCTCGTGGCAGGCGGCGACGATGCGAGCCTGTTCAAGCTCGGTCCGCCGGATCGTCTCGAGTCTCCCGCGATCGAGTTCGATCTGTCGGTTGATCGTCTCGAGTTCCGCAGCGGCCGAATAGCGGTTCCGAGTTGCTTCGTCGAAAGTCCCGACGAATTCCTCGAGCTCCACCTCGGCATGCTCTCCCAGCCGCTCGGCCTCTCCGAACCGCTGAGAGAGTCTCGAGGCAATGCGGGTCAGTTCGAGTCGATCGCTGTCGAGTTCTTCACCGCGTCGCCGCTGGTGTTCGACGGTCGCTTCCAACCCCGCGATCTGCTCGCGGTCGCTGCCCCTGAGGCTCTCGAGCCGGCGGATGCGGTCATCGAGCGAGTTGGTGTCCCGGTTGATTCCCGAGAGCACCCGTTCGGATTCTCGCTTCCGCGTTTCGAGTTCGGTGACCTGGGTGGCGAAGTCCGAGACGGTCTTCTCGATCTTGGCGAGACGTGCCGAGTGCTGCCGGTAGTCGTCGGCGGCCAGCCCGATCCACCATGTCTTGAGTTCCTCGGAGATTCTCCGGTACGTCGCCGCCTTCTGTGCCTGGTTCCTGGTCGAGTTGAGCTGGACCTCGTCCTTGTCGACGATATCGGTCAGCCTCAGCAGGTTCTGTCCGACCCGTTCGAGTTTTCTGAGAGCCTCGATCCGTCGGGCCTTGTAGCGGCTGATTCCGGCGGCTTCCTCGAACACCGTCCGGCGGGTGCTGGGGTTGGCCTGCAGGATGGAATCGACACGACCCTGTTCAATGATGCTGTAGGCCGAGCTTCCGGTGCCCAGAAACAGGTTGCGGATGTCTTTCAGCCGGCTGGTTGCGCCGTTGATCAGGTACTCGCTGTCCCCGTTCTGCCAGATTCTCCGTCCGATCTGCACCTCGGTTGATTCGATCGGCAGCAGCTGGTTCTCGTTGTTGAACGTCAGGTTGGCTTCGGCGAAGCCAGCCGACTTTCGCCCCGAGGCTCCGTTGAAGATGACATCGGTCATCTCGTTGCCCCGCATACTCTTGGGGCTCTGGTCGCCGAGGATCCACTTGATCGCGTCGACGACGTTGCTCTTGCCGCTGCCATTGGGCCCGACGATCCCGGTGATCCCGGGATCGAAGTCGAACCGCGTACGGTCGACGAAGCTCTTAAAGCCGAAAAGGTCGAGAGACTGGAGCATCCGGGGGGCTAGCGGAAGAGCTTCTCCAGGAACGGGAATCGAGATCCCGAGTCGTCCTGTGATCGAGTTTCGGGATCGGGCACTTGGTCGGTGTCTCGGCGATCGGCCAGGCTGGCTGCTCCCCCGGTCCCCTCGCGCGATGCGTTCTTCTGGTCGTCCTGCTCTTGGTCGGTCTCCGCAGGAGTCACCGCCTGCTGGTCCTTGCTCGAATCCGCTTTTCCGGCGGATCCGGTTGCGGTATTCGATTGCATCGTCGAGAAGAGGTTGGGGGTGCTGTTGGCCGAGCCAAGCGTGGTGCGTGTCCCGGTCTTCGGACCACCGCCCCGGAAAAAGACACGGCCGGTTCGAGGCACCGAGTCGATGGCGATCTGGCCCGCCACGTTCTGCTGGCGTTGGGCCTGGACGAGCATCTGGACAATGTCGGGATAGGAGGCTCCCAGTTCGACGGTCGCCCGGATCACGTCGGCGACCCGGGTCGATACGGTCCGACGGACCGGGGGGCGTCCGACCTGGTAACGGCTGATGGTGACCGTCGGCGAGCCGGATTGGGCGTTGATCCAGATGTGGTTGCCGGCCTGGATGGCCAGCGGGGTTCTGAGTTGCTGGTCGGTCCCGAACAACACGATCTCGGGGCGTTGCAATTGGGTCAGGTGGATCAGCGGGCGACCGCTCGACTGAACCTCGTGCAGGGTGAACAGGTCACGGACTTTTTCTCCACGGATGGTCGGATCGAGTCGATCCCGGGTCCACAAGGCTCGGAAGGCTCCGTACTGCAGTTCGGCACTCTGTTTCAACCGTCCGGCGGCCTGGCAGCGTGGGCAGGGGCCTTCGATCGGGCTGCCCCGGTGCGAACAGCCCTCAGTGTCACAGATCACCAACGGCTTGAGCAGTTCCCGGAGCAGCAGTTGCGACGGAGCGTCTTCGAGTGTGCTCAGGGCGGCCAGCGCGTAGACCCGGAAGGCCCGTTCGTGCCTGGCCGCCTCGGCCAACACAGCGGCTCCGGAGTTGTCGTCGAGGTAGGCCAGGGCGGTGGCGGCGTGGAACCGGACCTCGAGATCGGTGTGGTCCAATGCGGGCTTGAGGAACGGGATCGCCTTGGGTCCGATCGCCTCCAGGGACAGGGCGGTCTCACGAGCCGACTCGAGTTTTTCGATCTGGCTCGAGAGTTGTTGCATCCGCACCTGTCGTGACACGTCGTCCTCGCGCATGGCGATCTTGCGGATCACCTGCAGGAACCGCGGGAAGTTGTCTCGGTACTTGGGGTGGATCTTCATCACGATCGTGCGGTCGGTCTTGGGACTGGCCAGGGGTTCGCGGACTCCGTGCCGGTTGTACGCGTAAAACCGGGTGCCGATCCGGTCGGCGATCCGCCGCGCCATCCTCACGCTGCGGTAACGGTTCTTGAGTGCCACCGTCAGGTCGCGGTCACGACGAGAGATCCCGCCTCCGGGCACCCGGCCTCGACGGACGACCCCGGCGAGTTCCCCGACGTCCCCTTCGCCGTGAGAGATCAGGACGTGACCCTTGGCGCGTGCGAAGACGTGGCCGGAGAGCACTCCCTCGCCGGGGATGAAAGCTCGTTCGGAGAGGTCGGCCTCCATCAGCCAGCCTCCGTTGAGACTGGTGGCCTCGCTGCCCGGTGGCAGCCTGACCTCGACATCAAACGATTCCCCCTTGCGGATCAGCGGCGGCAGGTAGGCCCGCACGATGACCAGCGCGGTGCGAGGCGACCGGAGCAGTGCCTTGGGATTGGGGACATCTCGCCGCCGGATGTCCTTGAGCAGTGCCAGCCGGAACGGCGACGGCCTGGGGTCTCCACCGGTTCCGTCCAGGCCGGTGATCAGCCCGACTCCTTCCAGCGTGATCATGCCCAGTCCGCTGATCGAAACGTAGTCGCCGACTTCCGACGGATTCCGGTCCGCGTCCGATTTCTTCGAGCCGGCTGAGTCACCGGGACTCTGGGATCGGCTCGACCAATTCCACGAGTCGGGCCACCAACTGTTGCCGGGATTGATGAACCCGGGGCCGCGGCATCCGATGGCCGTCAACAGGCAGGCGGTGGCCAGCACCAGGCGGCGGCCCGGTGTCGAGGGAACCGGGTTCGAGCTGTCCCGGCCGGCAGGGTGGGATCGGTGATGGCGTTGAGGGGAGTTCATCCGTGAGGCTCCGTTGGCGCAATACGCCGGGATCCCGTCACTGACAACGGACCCCAGGCGCGAGGCCACGTCCGGAAGTGCCACGACGGGGTGTTGGAAGTGCAGGAGCAGTGAGTGTGAAGTGAGAGAACCTGCTGAGGCGGCGGGAAGATAGGGTTCCGCCTGCTGCCGGTCAAGATGAGACCGGGATCGACCAGTCCGAAGCGAGGGACTGGAGTCGAGTCAGACCGCCTGCTTGGAACCGCCGCCGGATCCTCGACGTCTCCGCGGCTGCGAGCCGAGTGCCTCGGCCGAGATCGACTGCACCACACTCTGAGCCAGGTAGTCCATTTCCATCACCAGCGTGTCGACACGCCCCGAGAGGAACATGTACATGATCAGCGTGGGGATGGCGATCAACAGGCCGCCGGCGGTCGTCAGCAATGCCAACGAAATTCCCACGGCCAACTGCTCGGTTTTTCCCATCGAACCGGCCGCGGCGATGTCGTTGAATGCCTGGATCATGCCCAGCACGGTTCCCAGCAGTCCCAGCAACGGAGTCACGGTGGCGACGCCGTTGAGGACCCTGAGGTGAGCCCGCAGTTCGCTGACCTGCCGTTCGCCTCCATCGATGATCGCCTGTTCGACCTCGACGCTCGACTTGCCCCACTTGCGGATGCCGTGGGCGAACACGGCGGCGACCGGGCTGTCGCTTTGCTGGCACAGCTTCAACGCGCTGTCACGGTCGAGTTTGCCCTGGTGGAGGTGCTCGAGGAACCGCTCGACGAACGGCTTGGGGATCACCCGGCTGCGTTTCAGCACCACCAGCCGTTCGACGCTGAACCACACCGCGATCAGCGTGGCAATGGCGAAGGGGGCCAGGAATGCCCAGCCCATCCAGCCCAGCTGCTTCATGATGCCGACCGGGTCGGTCGGCATCATGACGCTGGCGTCCGTGGAGGAAGTCGCCGGTTGGGGGGGGGCCGCCGGGACGGTGTCACCGGATTCCAAAGAGCCGTCCTGGGCCGCGACCACGCCTCCGACGAGCACCAGCAGGATGACCGGCAGCAGCGGCCGGATCCAGTACCGCGACGATCCGGCTGCCGGCGGATCCGGCTGCCGGTCGGTTTCGAGCCGCCGCAAGGTCGATGGGAAACCGGTCATGAGCCGGCCAGCCGTCGGATTCGAGGCAGTCGTTTCTTGGCCATCACAGAGAATGAACTGCCGGGGTGCTTCCGGGTCAGCAACTCCAGAGTCTTCACGGCCTCGGCGAATTCCCTGAGCTGCTCCTGGCAGGCGGCGGCTTGAAACAACGCCGGGGCCTGGATGTCGGGGTACTTGTACAGGATCTCCACGGCCAGGAACTGTTTCTTGGCTTCGCGGAAGTTCTTCTGGACGTAGAACGAATCGGCCATCTGCAGATGGCTGCGGGCGGCTGTCTTGGTCTTGCGACCTTCGGTCGAACCGATGACGCGTCTGAACGCCTCGCGGGCGGCCGCGAAGTCGGGGCGGGGTTTCTTGAGCAGTCCTCGGCCGAGCACTTCGTCGGCCTTGTAGAGCACCTTGGAGCGGGGCCGGGCACGTCGGAAATCGCTGACCGAGCGGGCGAGTCCGTCGTAGTCGCGGGTCCGAAACCGCGTTTCGGCCAGCAGCACCCAGGCCTCGTCGAACCAGGCGGCCTGGCTGACCTGGTCGTTGCGTATTTGCGACAGGACCGCGTTCAATTCCGCTTGTGCCGCCCGGTAGTCTCGCAGGTGCAGTGCGGCCTGCCCGAGTTGGAAGCGGACTTCCCAGCCGTGTCGGCTCTGGGGGTACCGCGCTCTCAACGCCTTGCCGTGCTCACGGACCTGATCCCACTGCTTCCCCTCGGTGGCAATCCCCACCAGGCGGAACAGGGCGTCCTGGCGGACTTCGTCGTCTCCGGTCTGCGAGCGGGCAACCTGCAGGAATGCGGTTTGGGCCTGGACGAGTCGTCCGGCAAGGAGATCACTTTCGGCCAGGCTGAAGCGTGCGGCGGTGACGTGACGGCTGCGGGGGTGTTCCTGGATCAGCTGCTTGAAGAGCACGTCGGCCTTCTTGAAGTCGTCGGCGTCGGCGTGCATCCCGGCCCATTCGAAGAGCAGCCCGTCGCGGTCCTTGGCCTTGGGGAATTGTTTCAGCAGTGTCCTGTAGGCCGTGTCGGCCTGGGTGGTCTTCTTGTCGAGAGCCAGCAGTCGGGCGGATCGACGTGCGGCCAGGAAGGCGAACGAACTCTCCGGATAGGCCTTGGTGGCGATCCGGTAGGCTTCGGCCGCCTTCTCGGCGTCATCCGCCTTTTCGTAACACTCGGCCGCCTTGTAGGCCGCTTCGGCAGCCAGCTTTTCCCGGGGATGCAACGCCACCACCCGTTCGAAGATCGAGGCCGCATCGGAGTACTTCTTCGATTCGAACAGGCTCCAGCCTCGGCCCGAGAGCCCCGCGGCGTGGAAGGGCGAGCGGGGACCCAGGGCCACCAGATGGCCGAAGAGCCGGTCGGATCGCTGGTAATCCTTTGCCGCGTAGGATGATTCGGCCATCCGTCGAACCGTCTGAGCGTAGATCGGCTTGTTGCCGAAGCCGTTGGCCAGCCGCGTCAGGGCGAGGTCCGAGTTGGCCGTCAGGCCCTGCCGTTGTTTCGATTCGGCCAGCACCGCCAGCGCATCGGCGGCCAGGGGTCCTCGAGGGTGTTTCTTGAGGTACTTCTCGGCGGCGTCGCCTGCAGGCTTGTGCTGCTTATCGGCCAGGAAACTCGAAGCCGCCAGCACCAGCGCGTCGTCGAATTCGCCGGGCCGGTTCGAGTCTTTGATCGAGGCGAGGATGGGGCGGAGGGTGTTCAAGACCAGTTGGTCGTTGCCCAGTCGGCTGCCGACCCGTGCCAGTTGGTACCTGGCCCGGTTGCGGATCGTCTCCGACCCGCCCTGGGCAATTGCGGTGCGGAAGAGCGTCTGGGCGGCCTTGAGGTTGGCGTCTCCCCCGCGAGCCACCTTCAGTCGTCCGGCCTGCAAACGGTGTCGTGTCGCCAACTGGCTCCTGGGGTACTCACGTTCGAATCGGTCGACCAGTTTCTGGACCTGGTCGAGAGTCCGTCGCCGGGGGACCGGTTCGCTGATTTCCTCGGCGGCCAGCAGCATCGACTCGGTGGCGAACAGCAGTCCCTGGTCAGCGGCGGGGTGCCTGGGCCAGCGTGTGACGACACCCTGGAAGCGGCCGGCCGCCTGGGAGTACCGTCCGGCACGAAACTCGGTGTCAGCCCACTGAAACTGGATGTCTCGCGCCAGTTTCGTGCCGGGCTTGCCGGTCTCGGCCTGCCGGAATGCCTTGATCGCCTCGTCGGTCCGGTCCAACGCCTTCAGGCTCACGCCCCGCCAGTAATCCGCCTCGGCAGCCTGGTCGGGGCGGAGGCGGGCCGCCTGGAAACTGGAGATCGCCTCGGCGTACTGTTCCAGCTCGAAGCGGGCGTAACCGGCGTTGAGCTGCGCCGCGGCTGCCTCGGGGCTCTTGGGGAAGTCCCTGGCCAGCCGATCCCAGGCCACGGCCGCTTCGCTGAACCGCTTGGCATTGAATTCGAGTGATCCGAGTTGCGAGAGCGCCTTGTCGGCGTGCCGGGAGGTCTTGTCGGCGGCCAGGGCGTTGTAGATTCTTCGAGCCTCGCCGGCTTGTCCGCTGCGCTCGCAGCAGATGCCCAATCCGAACCGAACCTCGTTGATCAGCCTCCCCTTGGGGAACTCGGCCAGCGAACCCCGGTAAACCGCCCGGGCTTCAGTGAACTTCTTCTGCTCGACCAGCGCGTCGCCAAGGTAGAACTGGCCCCAATCGCGGAGCGGGTGCTTGGGCGAGGCCTTCAGGTAGGTCCTCAGTCCTGTCGATGCAGTGGCCCAGTCGGCCAGCAGGTAACTGCACTCGGCGATCCGGAACAGGGCCTCCGGTCGGTTGGGGTCCTTGGGGAAGTCGGCGGTGAACCGCCTGAGTTCGACGCGGGCCTCGGTGTACTTCTTGAGATGGGTCAGCGAGACGCCCAGCAGCAGGCGGGCCGAGGCTGTCTTGGAACCCTTCGGACGGACCTTGATGTAGGCCCGAAGGTGCTCGGCTGCCAGCGGCCACCTCTTCTGCTTGTAGTGCCCCAACCCCAGCCGGTAGTTGTCATCGGCGGTGGCCTGGGCGAAGACCGGTCGGGATGCCAGCGCGGCGGATGCAACGAGCACCGCGGTGAGCAGGGCGAGACCCAGTTTCGAGGCCGGACGGGGTGGCGAGTGGCGCATGAACGGATCGGTTCGACGGGGCGGAAACTCGGACACGGCTGCGGTTTTCGGGAGTGGCCCACCGTCTCCCCGTCACGCCCCACAACCGGTCTCCACCGACATGGTAGCCGTCTCGCGGCGAACCCATCAAGCACAAGCCCGGCGAGAGCGGTTGCCTCGTCGGGCTCGTGGTGGTCGATCGGTGTCCCTGTGCCGCGGGATCAACGCGGTGTCGGAGGTCCGGCACAACGGATCAGGTGGTCGTGGTCCACGTAGACCACGTCCTTGGTGGCATCGGTGTTGGTGAACGGTATCGGCCAGTGGGACCGGATTGTCTTGTCGTAGTACACCGTGGCCTTGTAGTGGCAGTGGTGCAGCTTGGCCGGTCCGACCATCGGGTAGAACCGGCACGGATCGATCCGGTCGACGATCAACTCGACGACGATCTTCACGTTGTTCCGGGTCGTCTCGGCCAGGAACGCGTAGCCCCCGGAGGCCTGGTCGGGCAGCGACCGGATCACCTCGTCCTCCGACGGGGGATCCAGGCAGTACAGCGGAGCGTTTTCGCCCTCGACCGGATCGAGCACCGGCACCTTGCCGTAACGCTCTTCCTCGTGATAGGTGTCTTCGATCATCTCGCTGAAGTACGGACTGACCGGGATGAGCGGCGTGGTCACGAAGAACTTCGCTCCGTCGATGATCACGGCCACAAAGCCGTTGAAGACGTAACATCCACTGCTCACCGAGCAGGCCAGGGCCAGCGTCATGAGCAAGGCAAGTCGTTTGTTCCGTGTCATCTGTTGGTTCCCTGCGCGGGCTCCGCTTCTCTGTAGAACGCCCCCCCCGGATGGGGGGAGATACGTCGATTTCCGGTCGGCGACCCGATCTCCTACCAGTTCTCGGGGTTGAGGAACCACCACCACTTGTCCGTCCGCGGACGGAAGTTGAGGCTCCAGTGGCCGTCATCCCATTCGAGTTGAGCCTGTCGCCAGCCCAGCGGGATCTGGGGGTAGGGGTAGAACGGTCCGATGTACGGCCAGGCACTGGCACTGTACTGCTCGGGATAAGAGACCTGGCTGTAGTTGGGGTAGGCCGCGTAACTGGGCCAGGCGTAGTTGGGCATGTTGGGCATGTCGTAGACGACGTTGGAGGCGGTACCGCCGGGGTGTCCGTAACTGGGCGGAGCCGGCATCGCCGGGCCCGCTCCCGGTCCCGCCGGACCGGGTCGTCCCGCCGGACCGGGTCCGGGAGGAGCCTGGCCGGCCGGCTGGTAGGCTGCCGGCTGGTAGGCTGCCGGCTGGATTCCAGACGGTCGACGGCCGAGTGCCAGCTGGTTCTCGACCCGCTTCACACCCGGAACCGCTGCGGTGATCTGCTCGGCGTAGGCCCGCTCCTGCGGGGAATTGACCGTGCCGGCCAGTTGAGCGGTTCCCTGTCGGAACCGGATCTCGATGTCGTAGCTGCTCAACCGGGCTGCTCCCAGTGCCCTGGCGATCTGCTCGGCCTTCTTCTGATTGGCGAGCCTGTCGGCTGCTGGAGTTGCCGCAGGCGGTGCAGTGAAGGCGGCAGGCTGGACGGCCGGCTTGGTGGCCGCCGGTTTGGTGGCCGTTGGAGCCGTGACCGGTTGGACCGGAATCACCTTCAACTGGTTGTCGACCGCCTGAACGCCGCCGACCCCGGTCACCACCCTGGTCACCGCGGCCTTCTGGCCCACGTCGGCGATTGTTCCGGTCAACGCGACCTTGCCAGCCTGGAAGCGAATCTGAATGTCGTATCCGCTCAGGCCCGCAGCTCGCAGCGCCGAGGCAATCGACTCGGCCATTTTCGTGTTGTAGGCCTTTGCGGCCTGTGCCGTGGTGGGGGTCTCGGCCTTGGCCTTGGCCTTGGCTCCTTTACTCCCAAACAGTTCCCGGAACGATGGCAGTCCCGCGGAACTCGTACTGTATGTGGCCATTACCAGAGTGACCAACACCGCCCATGTTTGAAACCGTCGCATGAACCAACTCTCCTCAGTTGCGTACGAACCGCGTACGAGAAACCCCGCGCACAGACACGGATGCTGGTTCTATTGATCGGACGAGTTACTCCGGTTGGATAAACTTTTCTGGTTATTTCGTTTCCGAAGTTTCAGGAAGTTCGTTGCGGCTGATTTCGGTGACCTGCCTAGATGATGGCTGCGGAGACGGCGTTGGAGAGGTGGACGAGCCGCCAGGGCGCCTTCGAACGGATGGCGCTGGTCAGCAGGATGCAGAAAGCGTCGCGTCGGCGGTCCATCCAGCACATTGTTCCGGTTGCCCCGGTGTGACCGAACACGTCGGCATCGAGTGAATCCCCCCAACTGCCCGAGGTGCCACGGTGGTTGAGTTTCCATCCCAGGCCCCACGGTCGGGTGGCAGCCAGTCGCGAGTCGATATCGGGCATCGTGGCCAGGCGGTTCTCGGTCATCGAACGGACGGTTGCCGGGGCCAGCAGCCGGGTTCCTCGGACCTGGCCGTCTCCGAGCATCAGCTGGCAGATCACCGCCAGGTCCTCGGGCGAGGCAAATGCTCCCCCCCAGGGGGCCCCGAATTCCTGCCAGTAGCGACTGTTCCAGCCGAAGTCCGACCCGATCTGATATTCGGGAACTTCGACCCTCACCAGTCGTCGTCGATCCAGCCCTCGGCTGCCCAGCGCGATGTCCTCAAGATCCAGCGGCTCGAACAACTCGCGACGGAGCACCTCGCGAATCGGTCGCCCGGTCAGCCTCTGTACCAACTCGGCAGTCACCAGTGTCCCCATGCTCTGGTACTTGTGGTCGGTTCCCGGGGCAAAGACCGGAGTGGCTCCGATGGCGCCTTGGACAAACCGTTTCAGCGGCGCGTGCTGACGTCGCATCTCGGCGTTGTCCGGCAGCATGTCCGGCATTCCGGAGGTGTGAGTGAAGAGGTGTTCGACGAGTGTGTCTTCCTTGTGTTGAGCAGCGAAGTCGGGGATGTAGCGGCTGACGGGGTCCGAGAGGTTCAGTTGACCGCGTTCGACCTGCAGCATTCCGGCCAGGTAGGTGATGGGCTTGGAGATCGAGGCGAGCAGGAACAGGCCGTCCTCGCGGATCGGTTCGGCACCCGGTTCGGGTCCCTGTCGTCCGAAGAATCGGGGCGGGACGATCCGGCCGTGCCGTCCGACCAGAATCGCACCCCCGGGGACCGGTGGCTCGGGCCCGGAGGTCCATTTCCGCAGCAGCCGGTAGGCGGTTTCAAGACGATCGGCGTCGATGCCGATTTCCTTCGGTTTGGCGTATTTCAGGTGACCCATCGAGTGGGATTCCTTGGCGGGAGAGGGGGGGCGGTGAGAGTAGTCCGATCCTGTCGGAGATGATATCCTAGCCCCGTCCCGGCTGCTCGCGCGGCAGGGAATCCGAAACGTGAAATGCGGTCTGGGAGAACGAGGCTGATGGCCAAGAAGAAGACCACCAAGAAGACCGCCAAGAAGGTCGACAAGCCGGAGGCCAAGAAAACGACCAAGAAGAAGGTCGCCAAACGGACGACGAGGAAGAGGAAGTCGGCCGAGCCGATCCGTTACCGGCTGATCTGGGGCGTCTACAGCAGCGGCATGCGTGAAGAGACTCGCTTCGACTACGGCAAACGGAAGGACGCCGACAAGAAGGCCGACCAGCTCACGGCCAAGGGCAAGAAGCTGTTCTGGGTCCAGCCGATCAAGGAAGAGATCATTCCCGAACCGGAGGTCGCAGAGGACGAGTAGACTCCGGTCGTCGTCGGTTCCACGGTCGGATTAAAGTCAATCAGCCGGGCAGCGAGCCCGGCTGATGGCCGTCGTTGACTCCGGTCGGGTTGCCCCTTATTTCTGGCCCATCTTCGCCCGTCGCGCCGCGCGACGACGTGACCGACGGGCCTCATCACTCGGCTTCTCGTAGTATTCGCGACGCCGCATTTCCTTCTTGATGCCGGCGTGTTCGACCAGCTTGCGGAACCGCTTGACCGCGTCCTGGATCTTCTCGTTGTCACGCAGACGCAGTTTGACCACGGGATGTCTCCGTTGTGCTTCGTGTCCTGGGGGGAGGGACTACCGTAGCAGAACCATTGGCGGTGGCCAACCGAAAGCGTGAGGTTGAGCGTCGGCTTCGGGACCGACTCTCTACTGCTCGCCACGAGGCTCGACGATCCCCATCTCGGCCAGCTTGTCGTGGCATTCGTCCCGCTCGCGGCACCGCGTCAGCGGTCTCCATTTGTCGTCCTGGGCGTCCAGGAACATTGCTTCGTCGAACGGCGGGGCCCGGCCGGCCCGGCCGGCCCGCTCCATCAGCCGGGCCACCACCTCGCGGTCCAGCCGTGTCAGGAACAGCCCACTGATGCGGTAGTCCTGGAACGCCTCCCAGACCACCGGGAACAGCGGCTGCACGATCTTTTCGCCGATCGTCGTCGCGTAGTCCCGAATTTCCTGTTGTGCGTGGCTGTCCATTCTCAGCGCCAGGAAGTGCAACAGGTTGTGCAGGTCGACCTTCCAGTAGGCCTCGGTGTAGGTCGACAGCGGCAGGTCCTTGCGGGCCTGCTCGCGTGCGACACCCGCATCGAGCCGTTCCTGGTAGACCCGCTTCGAGTGATCCTGCAGTTCCTGTTCGGTCCGGCTCAACTCCCGGCCCACTTCGGGCTCCAACGGCTCACCGCTCCCCTGGCGGTTGCTCTCGGCCTGCGATCGCCAGGACTCCGGCGGGGTCGTCTGCGAGGCGTCGATGGCGATCGAGTAACGGGTGCTGTACTCGTTGACGTTGGCTGTGCGGTGCCGGATCCACTGTCGCCAGCAGTCCATCGGCACCCGCACCAGCAGCTTGATCTCGGCCATCTCGAACGGGGTCGTGTGCCGGTGTCTGAGCAGGTAGCGGATCAGGGTGCGATCGTCGGAGACCTTGCGGGTGCCGGCACCGTAACTGACCCGGGCGGCCTGGACGACCGATCCGTCGTCCCCCATCACGTCGACCAGGCAGACGAAGCCGTCGTCGAGCACGCCGAACTTCTTCCAGCGCAACTCGTCGACGACCGCCCCACGCTCCTCGTCGGTCGACTCGGCAGGCTCGTTGCTCATCCCCGTCGATCCTCCCTGATGTCTCACAGTGTCGGCCCGCCTGCGGGGCGGGATCGACATCGCTGGCGGATTGTCGTGAAGAACCGGTGAGTTTTCCAGTCCACGTCGGCCGCCTTCGACGCGGTTTGCGTTTCCCGGGAACGGCGATTAGTCTCTGACCAGCCCCGTCGACGGACGGCACTTTCTCCGGTTCGAATTTCACAGGATGAATTACACAATGGCTGACGTGCAGATCAGCGTGCGGGAGAACGGGCCCTTTCTGGTCAGCGGCCCGGTTGAATTGACCGATCCCAACGGCGACGCATTCGACCTGGGCGAGAAAGATTCGTTCGCGCTGTGCCGGTGCGGAGCTTCGGCCAATCGGCCCTTCTGCGACGGCAGTCACCGTGACTGCGGGTTCGAGTCGGCCGAGACGGCGGGCGGATCCTGACCACCGGGTCGGCGGGTCTCTTCTTTCCAACGGGTTCGAGGCAGTTGCGATGACGCGAGGCAACCGAAGGTGCACTCGAACGTTGGTCCGACGGCTGACGATGATCTGGCTGGCGATGATGTCCCCCGCCGGCCTCGCACCGGTCGCCTCGGCGCAGGCACCTCCGGCTGACGTCGCCGATCGGCTTGAGACCGGCCGCAAGGCCCTGGCCGCGCGAGTCGAAAAGCTGAAGCAGGACGACTCGATCGACCGCCGACTGGTGGCCGATGTCGAGGTATTCGCCAAGGCGATCCAATGGGCGGTGCGTCACCGGGAGTTCCATGCACCGAGATCGGGCAAGGGCGTTTCGGCGTGGGTGGGATATGCCGAGAAGGCGCTGCAGATCGGCACCCGGCGGGCCGAAGAACTGGCCGCCGGCAAACCGTCCTGGGTGCTTCGGCCGGGCAGCACGATCCGAGGCTACTACTCGAAGGTCGACGGGTCGGTCCAGCCGTACGCCATTTCGTTGCCCACCGGCATCAACCCGCGTTCCGGCACCCGCCATCGATTGCACCTGAAACTTCATGGCCGTGGGGCCACGCTCAACGAACTCCGTTTCATCGCCCAGCACGAGGGCAGGGCGTTGCCCAAGGGCCAGGTGTTTCTGCAACTGGATGTCTTCGGCCGTACCAACAATGCCTATCGATACGCCGGCGAGACCGACGTGTTCGAGGCACTGGCTGACGTTGAACGGCGGTTCCGCATCGACAACCGCCGTATCACGTTGTGGGGATTCTCGATGGGGGGCGCCGGTGCCTGGCACCTGGGGCTGCATCACCCCAGCCGCTGGTCCTCGGTGGGTGCCGGTGCCGGGTTCGTTGATTTCTACAAGTACCAGGAGCAGACCCGGCAGCGACCCGACCACCAGCACAGGACGCTTTCGATCTACGACGTCGTCCCCTACGCGTTGAATGCCCACAACGTCCCGGTCTGCACCTACGGTGGAGAGATCGACAAGCAGTTGCTGGCCAGCACGACGATGGTCGAGCGGGCCAAGCGGCTGGGCGTGCCGATCAAGCTGCTGGTCGGCCCCGGGACCGGCCACCGGTTCCACCCCGACTCGTTCAAGGAGTTCATGGCGTTTCACGACGGGCACGCCCGCAAGGGGCGTCGTCCCTACCCCGGTCGAACCGATATCCGGTTTGTCACCTGGACGGTCAAGTACAACGTCTGTGAGTGGTTGACGGTCGAGGAAATGGAGCAGTTGTACCGGCCGGCGATCGTGCAGGCGACCCGGGCGACCGATGGGACGCTGAGACTGCGGACACGGAATGTCGTCGCTTTGCAGGTTTCTCGCGATGTGGCCGACCGTATCGAGATCGACGGGGTCAGGCACCGGCTGGCGACCGCCGCGGACGGTCTGTTGCCGGGCGTCTATTACCGGAAGAACGGCAAGGACTGGAACGTCCTGAACTACGACAACTCGAGGAACTTCCAGAAGAACGTCGATCTTAACAAGCGGCGGAATCTCCAGGGGCCGATCGACGATGCCTTCATGCAGCCGTTCGTGTGTGTCCGTGGCACCGGGACTCCCTGGACGAAGTCGCAGGACGACTGGGCACTCTGGACGCTGGATCGCTTCGGTCGCGAGTTTGACAAGTGGCTCCGCGGGCGGATCCGGGTGGTCGCCGACACCGCGGTCGACGACGAACTGATCGCCGCCAACAACCTGGTGCTCTTCGGCGATCCCGGTTCGAATGCCGTGATGGCCAGGGTGATCCAGAGACTGCCGGTTGAATGGACCCGGGAGGCGATCCGGGTGGCGGGAAAGAGTTATGACCCGTCCACGCACGGCCTCTCGATGATCTACCCCAACCCGTTGAACCCCAACCGCTACGTCGTCATCAACTCGGGCCACACCTTCCACGAGCCCGATTTCAAGAACTCCAACTCGTGGCTGTTCCCCCGGCTGGGAGACATCGCCGTCCAGGCGTTCTCCAGGAACAAGGCGGGCGGCTACGACGAGTCGATCAAGTGGGCGGGGTTGTTCGATTCGGCATGGCAATTGGCCGGTTCGCAGGATGGCAAGAGCGGATCGAAGGACGAGACGGGAGAATAGATGGGCTCGGGCATTCGGGTGGCCGCTGATTCCCTGGTACGGTTCGCGTCGGGGTTGTTCCAGGCCGCCGGGGTTCCCCTCGACGAGGCCGACCTGGTCTCCACCAGCTTGGTCGGCTCGAACCTCCGCGGCCACGACTCTCATGGTGTCGTCCGCATTCCTGGTTACCTGCCGTTGCTGGAGACCGGCGAACTGGTGGCCGGTGCCGACCTGGTGGTGCATTCGGAGACGCCCGCGATGATCTGTGCCGATGCCGCCTTCGGCTTCGGCATGGTGCAGATGACTCGTCTGATCGAGCGACTGGAGGCCAAGGTTGACGGGCTGGGAGTGGCCTGCGGGACGCTGGTTCGTTGCGGTCATGTCGGGCGGGTGGGGGAATGGGCCGAGGCGGTGGCGACGCGGGGCAGGGCGGCGCTGGTGACCGTCAATGACAACGGAGTGCTCAAGTGCGTGGCGCCGCCCGGAGGGACCGAGCCGACGGTCAGCACCAACCCGGTTGCGATCGGCGTGCCGACCAGCGGCCAGCCACTGGTCGTGGACATCTCGACCAGCGTCGTCGCCAACGGCAAGGTGCTGGTGCAGCACATCGCCGGTCAGCCGTGCCCGGAGGGGTGGCTGATCGATGCCGACGGCAATCCGACCACCGATCCGGCGGTTCGCTTCAGCGACCCGAGGGGCACGATCCTGCCGATGGGGGGCTACAAGGGCTTCGGGCTCTCGTTGCTGCTGGACATCCTCGTCGGCGGCCTCTCGGGGGGCAGTTGTCCGCCGGCGGCCGAAGGGGCTCCGGGGACCAACAACGTGTTGCTGGTGGTCTGGGATCCCGAGCGATTTGCCGGGACCGGGCATTTCCTGGGCGAGGCGGACAAGTTGATCGAATTCGTGCGGGGAGTGAACCGGAAGCCGGGGGTCGAGTCGATTCGCCTGGCCGGTGACCGCAGTGCGGCGACAATGACCGAGCGGTTGGCCGAGGGTGTGCCGCTGGATGCCGGGACGTGGGAGTCGCTGTGCGAGACCGGGCGGGGGCTGGGTGTGGACCCGCCTACCACTCAAACCCCAGCATGACACTCGACAACCCGCTGCCGATACCCAGCCAGGCGACACGCTCGCCGGCGGTCACGTGGCCGGATTCGGCACCCATCGCCGCGGCGATCGGCAACGCTGTGGCCCCGGTGTTGCCCAGGAATTCGACGGTGGAGTAGTCGATCTCCGGGTCGAGTCCCAGCCGCTCGTAGAGCAGGTTGCGGTGAGCCCGTCCGACCTGGTGAGTGAAGGACTTGTCGACGCTGTCGTTGGTCCAGCCCAGCACCGACCGGGTTTCGTCCCAGGTCGCAGCCGCCAATTCGACCCCCGCGTGCAACAACGCCTCCGAATCGGTCTCCATCCGGGGCCGGTCGTCGCCGTGGTCCTGTTTCGAGACCGCGCCTGCACAAAGCTGGTGGGCGGCGGTGTCTGAACGGACGATGCCGCCGAGCAGGCGGTGACCGGTTTGCGAGATCCGGCGGTCGCAGAGCACGATGGCGGCCGATCCTGAGCCGATTGTCAACGAGGCGAAGGCGGGCTTGATCGTCTGCCGGGTCAGTTGCGGGTCGTTCAGCAGAGAGTCGATGGTGCCCTCGACCAGCCCGCGACCGATCTCGGTTCCCACCACGACTCCCGCGGTGACCTGCCCGAGTTCGATCATGTTCGCCAGCAGCAGGCAGCCGTTGAGCAGTCCGAGGCAGGCATTGCTGACGTCCAGGATCATGGTTTCGGGGGGCAATCCGACGGCCGCGTGCACGCTGCTGGCGGTGGCCGGTTCCAACTGGTCCCGGCAGACCGATCCGTGCACCAGGACACCGAAACGGGATGGATCGATCCCGCTGGTGGCCACGGCGTCACGAGCCGTCAGGGCACTGATTTCCCCGGGCAGCGTTCCCGGCGGAAAGAACCGCCGCTCGCGGATACCGGTCATCAGTTCGAGCCGACCTGCGGGCAGATCGAGCCGCTGGTAGATCTCGGCCAGGCGGTTCTCGATGTCCGCCGATGTCACCACTTCGTCGGGCAGCCGATAGCACAGGGCCTCGACACAGACGTGCTGGAACCGCATGGGCGTTTGTGGATGCGGGGGACGGGGCTCAGGACAGGTTTGCCGAAGGCTGGTTGGCGAGGTTCTCGCGGAGCCGCTCTTCCAGCGTTTCGATTGCCTCGAGCTGTTCGGACCGCTGCTCGTCCGGCAAGCGACTCTCGCCGAGTGCGAGCTTCACCGAACTGCGGACGAATTGCAGGCCGCGAAGCAACAGGCCACGCTGTGCCGTCGTCAATTCCACTTGCGTCATCTCTTTCATGACCAATCCACCCGTCCGTCCCGGTTGTTGAATCCGCCGGTCTCGTGTTCGAGCACCCGCTCGTGTCTCTTTTCGACTCCAGCCGGTGGCTGGCTTGGGACCCGGACGTTTCGGTGGGTTGATAGCGGTTAAATCGAATCTTCGGCCCTCAGGTTGCCCTGCTGGAAGGCGTTGGCCATCGCCTGGGGCACCTCGGCTTCGGCCAGTACCACCTCGGCGCGGTTCTCGACCGTTTCGGCCTTCATCTCCTGTTCCTGGGCCACGGCTTGAGCACGGCGTTCCTCGGCCTTGGCCCGAGCGACCCGCATGTCGGCCTCGGCCTGGTCGGCCTGCAGCCTCGCCCCGACGTTTTCACCCACGTCGATGTCGGCGATGTCGATTGAAACGATTTCGAAGGCCGTCTGGGAATCGAGGCCCTTGTCGAGTACGGCCTTGGCGATCAGCATCGGCTGTTCGAGGACGCGTTCGTGGGAGTCGGAGGATCCGATCGCGCTGACGATGCCCTCACCCACCCGTGCGATCACGGTTTCTTCGGTCGCACCGCCGACCAGCTGAGAGAGGTTGGTGCGGACGGTCACCCGGGCACGGGCTTTCAACTGGATCCCGTTCTTGGCGACGCCGTCGAGCGTGTGGCGGCCGTGTCGCGAAGGGTCGGGACAGTCAATCACCTTGGGGTCGACGCTGGTCCGGACGGCATCGAGAACGTCACGGCCGGCCAGGTCGATCGCCGCGGCAGTGTCCCAGTTCAATCCCAGCCGCGCCCGCGTGGCGGCGATCAGCGACTGGACAACCCGCAGGATGTTGCCGCCGGCCAGGTAGTGCGCCTCCAGGCCCTTGGTCTCGACGTCGGTGAGACCCGCCTGGACCGCCATGATCCGAGCCTGGACCACGACGTGTGGATTGATTCTCATCAGCCGCATCAGCACCAGATTCAGTGGCCCGATTTTTGCGCCACTGGTCAACGCCCGGATCCACGTCGGGAACAACGGCACCAGCAGCCAGAGGAAGACGAGAAACAACATCCCGCCGATGAAGATCACAGGCCAGAGAAATGGAGACATAGGGTCAATTCCTTCGAATCCACGATTTGCGCTCCCACGCGATCGACGCGGAAACACTTATCGCCCCATTCTAGGTCTCAGAGTTCAGCGTGCAAGCGGCTGACGCTCCGTGGCCGATTCTCGTTTGGCACGGCCGACGCCAATCCGTATGCTCGGAGCCGATTCGGGTTGGCCGACAGGCCAGTCTCGTAGAGACCGACCAGGAGAAACCGATGAGTGCCGAAGCCAGGATTGCTGAACTGGGTCTCGAACTGCCGACCCCCCCGACCCCCGGCGGTACCTACATGCCGGTCGTGCAGGTCGGCGATATCTGCTACGTCTCGGGTCACGGCCCGGTGCAGACCGACGGCACGATGATCACCGGCAAGGTGGGTGAGGAGATGGGTGAGGAGGAGGCGAACGCCGCGGCACGTGTCGTCGGGCTGGCCATCCTCGCCACGCTCCGGGCACACCTCGGGAGCCTCGACCGCATCACCCGCTTCGTCAAGGTGCTGGGGATGGTCAACTGCACCCCCGATTTCGGCACACAACCGCAGGTCATCAACGGTTTCAGCGACCTGGTGGTCGAGGTGTTCGGCGAGAACGGTCGTGCGGCCCGCAGCGCCGTCGGCATGGGAGCTCTGCCGGGGAACATCCCGGTCGAGATCGAGGTGATCGTCCAGGTCGCCGACTGATCTTTCCCCCGACCGCCCACACCGGGTACAAGGTCGCTGGAGGCGGACGCGTCGTCGGCTCACCAGGACCCCAGGCCATGGCACGACCGGACGTGGTGATCTTCGGAGGCGGCGTCGCCGGTCTCTGGCTGCTCGATGAACTCGTCCGGCGGGGCCACGACGCGGTGCTGCTGGAGGCCTCGCGATTGGGAAGCGGCCAGAGCATCGCGGCCCAGGGAATCATTCACGGTGGACTGAAGTACTCGCTGGCGGGCACCACCACCGCTTCGGCACTGGGCATCAGGCAGATGCCCGGTGTCTGGGCCGACTGCCTGGCCGGACGCCGCGACCCCGATCTCAGTGATGTCATCGTTCGCAGCCAGACATGCCTGCTCTGGCGCGGGAAATCGCTGGGATCGCGACTCGGTTTTCTCGGGGCCCGGCTGGGTCTCGAAGTCACCCCGCGGCCGGTTGCCCCGGGCGATTGTCCCGATGTGCTTGTCGATCACCCCGGCACGGTGGCGGTGATCGACGAACCGGTGATCGATCCGGCCAGCCTGCTCGCGTGCCTGGCCGCTCGGCATCTCTGCCGGCTGTTCCTCTACGATCCGGTTCGCACCGACTGGCGACTGTCCGGGCCCGGACAGGTCACCGACCTGAGGATTCGGCACCCGTGGGACAGTCTTCCGGGTGCCACGCTGCAAATCGCTCCCCGGTCTGTCGTGCTGGCCGCCGGAGCCGGAAACGCGATGCTCCGCGAGCGGGCGGAACTGTCCACCGGGGCGATGCAGAGGCGAGCGTTGCACATGGTGATGGTGCGGGGGGAAGCCGGGAGTCTGCCCGAACTCTGCGGGCACCAGGTCGATGGTGCTCACACGCGAATGACGATCACGTCGTCGATCGATTCGGGTGGTCGCACCGTCTGGCAACTGGGCGGGCAGGTGGCCGAGGACGGCGTGGCGATGGAGCGGCGGGAACTGGTCGCCCACGCTGCGAGAGAACTGGCCGAGGTCCTGCCGGGGCTGGATCGTGTGCCGCTGGAGGCGACCTCCTACCGGGTGGACCGTGCCGAGGCAGCGACCCAAGACGGACGACGTCCCGCGACCCAGAGCCTGCTGGTTGATGGCAACACGATCACCGTCTGGCCCACCAAGCTGGCCCTGGCACCGGCACTTGCCCAACAGGTTGCCGGGGCCCTGGATCATCTCCCGCCGCCGGCCGTTGCCGGTGTTTCGGTGGATCTCGAGACAATCGACTGGCCACGTCCGGAGGTGGCTCGACCGCCGTGGGAAACGGCGACCGACTGGGTGCCGCTGGCGACCGCTGGAGATTCGCGGCAGGCCGCTTGAGACCGGATGCCGGTTGCGAGGTCCGAGACCCGAACATGAACACTCGCCCGCTGGGACGCACCGGCCTGGAAGTTTCCCCGCTGGGGTTCGGAGCCTTCAAGATCGGTCGCAACCAGGGGAGCAAGTACGAGCGGACCTACGAGTTGCCCGACGAATCGGGTGTCGCGGAGTTGCTGGGTCGTGTCCTGGGACTGGGCATCACCTACATCGACACCGCCCCCGCCTACGGGCTCAGCGAAGAACGTCTTGGACGGGTCCTGGCCGATCACCCGTCCCGACCGGTGATCTCGACCAAGGTCGGTGAGACGTTTCAGGACGGTGTGTCGACGTACGATTTCTCGGCCGAGGCGACTCGGGCGAGTGTCGAGCGGAGTGCCCGGCGACTGGGTCGCGAGATGCTCGACGTGGTCCTGGTCCACTCCGACGGCAACGACCTGTCGATCCAGGACGCCACCGGCGTGGTGGGGACGCTGTTGGAACTGAAGGCCGAGGGCCTGGTCAGAGCGGTTGGCTTCTCGGGCAAGACCGTCGACGGGGCGCGGCGGGCGATCGAGTGGGCCGACGTGCTGATGGTCGAGTATCACCGGGAGGACCGGTCGCACGAGACGGTGATTCGTGAGGCCCACGAGCGGGGGATCGGTGTGGTTGTCAAGAAGGGACTCGCATCCGGGCGTCTGCCACCGGCCGAGTCGATCCGGTTCGTACTCGGTCAGCCGGGTGTCAGTTCGTTGATCGTCGGAAGCCTGAATGCCAGGCACCTGGCCGAGAACGTGGCCGCGGCGGGGTGATCCCGGGTGATGGGGCGGCCCGGGTCAACCCGCCGCCAACTCCAGCAACCGGTCGGCCAGTGCCACCTCGGTGCCGGCCAACCCCAACGAGCAGAAGAGCGTGACCTGGTCGTCGGAGGTGCGGCCCGCCACGGCACCCGAGATCACCTCGCCCAACGACACGACCCGTTCGGCATCGGGTGTGCCCGCCACCAGGAACCGGTCGCCGTAGTCGTCCAACTGGGCCGGGGCGTCGGTGACCAGCACGTCGGCCGCCTGGTACAGGGCGACCGGCAGTTCGCTGCTGTCCCGGAACTTCGGACCGACGTTCTGCACGTGGGTTCCCGCCGCGATCCAGTCGGCCTCGAGCACCGGATTGTCGCTGACCGTCGAACAGATCACCACGTCGGCGTTGGCCACCGCCTGCTGGGCCGAATCGGCCGGTTCGATGTCCATGCCGACCGACCCGGACATCTCGCGGCAGAACTCCCGGCATCGTGCCGCGGTTCGGCTGAAGGCCCGGATCCGGGTGAACTCCCGCACCGCACACGCGGCCGCCAACTGGGTGCGAGCCTGTTTGCCGGTGCCGACCAGGGCGAGCGTTAGGGCGTCGGCCCGGGCGAGGGTGTCGACGGCGGCCCCACCGATGGCGCCTGTTCTCAGCGGTCCCAGGGCGCGGCCGGCGACCAGTCCCAGCAGCGACCCGTTGGCCGTGTCGAAGACGGCGACCAGTTCGTCCCGCTCGGCGCTGCCGAAGTGTGCCATGTCATAGACGCGGAAGCCGATCCGACCGCCGGCCGGGTCCGAGTAGGCACCGGCGGTGAAGACCAACTGGCCCCACTCCAGCGGGGCCGCCAGGCGGGCCGGCGCCACCTGGGTGCCGGCCGCGTGCCGACGAAACGCCTCGGCCATCACCTCGACCGATTCGGACATCGTGATCAGTCGCTCGACATCCCCGTCACCCAGTACCCGCACCGTCATCGACCTACTCCCCGACACCAATCGCAGTTGTTACACTCGGCCGCGTCGATTTTACGCCAGTTCCCCGTCACCGCCAGTTCGAGCCGATGCCGATGAGATTCCTGCTGACCAATGATGACGGAATCGGGGCGCCGGGGCTGGAGTTGTTGTCCGAGGTGGCCGCCGAGTTCGGCGAGGTGGCGGTCGTGGCCCCCGACGAGCCGCTTTCGGGTTGCAGTCACCGCGTGACGGTCGAGAAGCCGCTGACGCTCCAATCACACGGCCGCGACCGGTTCTCGATTAACGGGACCCCCGCCGATTGTGTCCGTATCGGGTTGATCGAGCAGCAGCTCGAGGTCGACTGGGTGCTCTCGGGGGTCAACGCCGGTGCCAACCTCGGGGTCGACGTCTACATGTCGGGCACGGTGGGAGCGACCCGCGAGGCGGGGCTGTTTCACGTGCCGGCGATAGCGCTGTCGCTGTTCATCCGCCAATACGGCCCTTTCGACTGGTCGACGGTGGCGCCGATGCTTCGCAGGACGCTCGAGAATCTGTTCGAGCGACGCCCGGCCACCGGGGGGTACTTCAACGTCAACTTTCCCGATCCGCGTGAGGTGACCGGAGAGCCGCGGCTGGTCGAGTGCTCGCTCGATCCTCACCCTCTCCCGGTTGCCTACCACCCCGCCGGACAGGGAGTGCTCTACGGGATCGACTACTACAACCGCCCACGCGATCCCGGCGGGGACGTCGACGTCTGTTTCAACGGCGGCATCAGTCTGACCGAGGTGATTCCGGTCTGCGCGGCACAGGCCGCGGCCGATTCGTCGTGGAGGCTGCGAGCCGCCGGCGACGGCGTCGGTGAAAACGGCTGAGACCCGATTCTCATCCCGGGCCGGCCCTACTACTTCTTCTTCGCGGTCTTCTTCGCCTTTTTCTTCGCCTTCGGTTTCGGGTCGACCCGCACGCCGACCTTCTTCAAGGCGGCAATCTGGCCGCCCTTGGCGGCGTCCGAGAGCGGGTTGCCCGAGACGTAGAGATTCCAGTAGGGAGCGAAACGGCGGTCGCCCTTGGCGTCCTTCTGGGCCATCGTCACCAGGGGCCCGAGGTCGGTCACCTTGTTGCCTTCCAGGAACGTGTACCGCAGCTCGGTCATGTTTCCCAGGGCCGTGACGTCCTTGACCTGGTTGTTTCGCAGCGCGAGGTTGGCGACCCACTTGAGGCCCTTCAGCGGGGCCAGGTCGGCGACCTGGTTGTTGTCGAGATAGAGGCTCGAGAGCTTCTCGAGACCCTTCAACGGGGCGACCGAGGCGACCTTGTTGTTGCTGAGGTACAGGGCCGAGAGCTTCTTGAGTCCGCCCAGGCCGTCGAGCTTGGCCACCTGGTTGTGCTCCAACTGCAGGTACTGCAACTTGGCCAGGTCCTTCAGCGCGGCGATGTCGGCGATCTTGTTGTTCGAGAGGTCCAGCGACTGGACGTTCTTGAGTCCGGCCAGCGGCTTCAGGTCACTGATGCCGTTCTTCGAGAGGTTGATCAGGGCCAGGTTGGGGCACTTTTCCAGACCGGAGAGGTTGGTGATCTCCTTGCCGGGCGCCTCGAGAAAGAAGATCGTCTTCAGGTCGGCTTCCTGGATCTGGTCGGTCTTGGCCTGCTTCTTCTTCAGGATCGCCTTGATGACGGCCTGGAGCTTCGCGTCGGGGAAGATCTTCTTGGCCGCCGGGGCTTTCTTGGCGGCCTTTTTGTCCTTCTTGTCCTTCTTGTCCTGGGCGGTGGCGGGTCCACCGAGAAGGATCAACAGCAGAGCGGTGAGAGCGAAGAGGCTGGTCAGTCGACGCATGATGGGTGTTCCCGGGTGACTCTTGAGAAGTGTCGTTTGAGTTCGTCTTGGTTTCTTCAGTGTAATCCGCCGTGCGAGCCGTGGACAAGCGACTGGGCGTGGCTCAGTCGTCGCGGTTGGCCAGCAGCACCTGGAACCCCCCGTCTCCGGGGCAACCCGGGACATGCCGTATCACGTCGATCTGCTCGAACTCGGGACGTTTCTCCAGGAACTTCGCCACAAGTTCCTCGTTCTCGATCGGCTCGATGCTGCAGGTCGAGTAGACCAGTCGCCCGCCGGGTCCCAGTCTTTCGGCCGCCTGTTCCAGCAATTTCCATTGCAGCCCGGACAACCGCTCGGGTTCGTCGGGTTCCAGCCGCCAGCGAGCTTCGGGCCGTTTGCCCAGGACCCCGGTGTTGGAACAGGGCACATCGACCAGCACCGCATCGAACGGTCCCCGTGGCAGATCCTCGCCCGATTCGTCCACCGGCACCGTCTCGATGATCGAGAGTCCCAAGCGGTCGGCGGCAGGAGCGATGAGTTCGAGTCGTCCGGGGTGTGAGTCGGCTGCCACGACCCGGCCGCGGTTCTCCATCAGCTCGGCCAGGTGAGTCGACTTGGTCCCCGGCGCCGCGCACAGATCGAGCACCTGCTGCCCGGGCGCGGGGGCCAGCAGCCTGGCGGCCGCGGCGGCCGAGGGGTCCTGGACGGTGAAGTGGCCGTCGGCGAAACCGGGCAGACTCGGCACGTGGGCGGTGCCGTCCAGGCGGACCATCTGCGGGCTGTCGGTGACTGTCGCGTCGACGGCGGCGGCGGCCAGGTCGGCCACCAACTGCTGACCGTCGGTCCGCAGCGGGTTGACCCGCAGCCAGGTCGCCGCCGGAGTGTTGAACCACACCGCCATCCTCAACAGTTCGTCAAAATCGAATCGCGACGACCAGTTTCCGACCAGCCAGTCGGGCAGGCTGCCGGCAGTGGCGATGTACCCGTCGGGATCACTGTCGGGATCCGGCATCAGCGGGCTGGTCAGCCGCAGGAAATGGTCCCGCCTGGCGGGGATTGTGTCGGCTGCCGCCGCGTCGGCCGGTTTGTCGGAGATGTCGCGCTGCACCGATCGCAGCACACCGTTGGTGAAGCCGGTCCAGCGGGACTTGTCCAGCCACCGGCACAATTCGACGGTCTCGTGAATCGCCGCGTGGTGCGAATCGTGCGAGAGGAACAGCAGCTGGTAGGTGCCCAGTTGCAGCAGCGTCCACAGCGGTGGTTCGACCTGGTCCGGCGGCCGCTTCAGCCGCGGTTTGAGCACTGCGTCGAGAGTTGCCTGGCGACGGATCACCCCGTAAACCAGTTCGCTGGACAATCGGCGGTCGGCCGGAATCAGATCGCTCGCCTGCGAGAACGCCGATTCGAGCAGCGGGCCGGCGAAGCGGCCCGTCTGCCGCCACTGTCGGAGCACTCCGAAGGCGATCTGGCGTGCGGTTTTCGGGGGGGCCGTCATCGACCGTCCTGACACAACCGCTCGAGATCGTCGAAGAAGCCGGGGTAGGTCTTTGCCGTGCAGTCCGGGTCGGCGATCACGATCCCCGGCGAAGCCAGCCCGGCCACCGCGAAGCTCATCGCCATCCGGTGATCGTCGTAGGTCTGGATCTCGCCGCCGGAAAGCGGCCCGGGATGGATCGTCAGCCCGTCGTCGTGTTGGTCGACGGCCAGGCCCAGTCGTTCCAGTTCGGTCACCATCGCGGTCACCCGGTCGGTTTCCTTGTGGCGAACATGAGCGATTCCGCGGATGCGGGTCGGGCCCGTGGCAAAGGCCGCCACCACCGCCAGTGTCTGGGCGGTGTCGCTGATCGTGTTCATGTCGACGTCGATCCCCACCAGGTCGCCGCCGGTGACACAAAGCCCCTCGGGAGTCGCCTCGACAGTGCACCCCATTCGGGCCAGGCAATCGGCAAATGCCACGTCGCCCTGCAGTGCTCCGGGGCCCAGGCCCTCGACGGTCACGCGGCCCCCGGTCACCGCTGCGGCGGCCAGGAAATAGCTGGCCGCCGAGGCGTCGGGTTCGATGTCGAGCTCGATGGCGTCGTACCCGGTCGGTGACACCGTGAAGCTGCCCCGGGGATCCTCGACCACGTCGGCACCCATGCGGCCCATCAGGGCCACCGTCATGTCGACGTAGGGTCGCGAGACCAGGGGCCCGTCGACGACCAGCGTGACCGGGGCTGCCGCGGCGGGGGCGATCATCAGCAGGGCGCTGAGGAACTGGCTCGAGGTGTTTCCGGCGAGCGTCGCCCGTCCGCCGGCCAGGCCGTCCGACGCCACCGACACCGGCGGACAGCCGGTTCCGGCCGGACAGGTGACGTCGACCTGCAACTGGGACAGGGCCTCGACCAAATCGCCGATCGGCCGCTGCCGCATTCGGGAGTTGCCATCGAGCGTGAAGTGACCGGTTCCCAGGGCGACCAGGGCGGTGAGGAACCGGATGCTGGTGCCGCTGTTCCGGAGATCCAGTTCGGCCGACCTGGTCGGCACCGTTCCAGCACCTCCAACGACCCGCACCTGGCCGTCGGTCGGCCCCTCGCTGATCTCGAATCCCAGGTTCGACAGTCCGTCGAGCATCATCCGCGTGTCGATGCTCTCCAGGACCCCGCTCAGCCGGGACTCGCCCCGGGCCATTGCGGCCAGCACCAACGCCCGGTTGCTCAGGCTCTTGGAGCCCGGTGGACGGATCGAACCGCTGACCGGCCGGGTGACCGGTTCGATGGGATATGGTGGAGAGACCATCGACGGGCTTGCCGCGGCAAACGGCAGTTTCCAGAATCGGGTACGGATGAGACCCGTCGTGGCGGGCCGGCAGTAGGCGAGGAATTCAGTATGGACGGGCGGTCCCCAGGCGGGAAGAGTAGCGGCCGGGCCGATCGCAACCGGCCCGGCGACTGGATCTGGGGTCGCCGCGCGGTGCTCGAGACGTTGCGTGGAGGCCGTTGGCCGATCCGGGGCCTGTGGGTGTCCGAGCGGATCGAGGAGGACGTGGCCGAGGAATTGAGAGGCCTGGCCGAGCAGCTGGACGTGGAGCTGCAGAAGGCCGACGGCGAGGAGATCCGCGCCCGCTGTCACACCGATCAGCACCAGGGAGTGCTGGCCCGGATGGGCGAGTTCCCCTTCCTGTCCCTGGAATCGATGCTTGCGCAGGCGGACGATCCGCCGTTGTGGCTGCTGCTGGACGCCGTACAGGATCCCCACAACCTGGGGGCCATCCTCCGCTCGGCCGAAATCCTGGGGGTCGACGGAGTGGTGGTTTCCGGAAACCACGCGCCGATCAACGGGCACGTCGCCCGCAGTTCAGCCGGTGCGGCCAACCACGTCCGCATCGCCCGGTCCGCGAACCTGGTCGCGCTGGTCATGCAGCTGCGTCGCGACGGCGTCACCGTGCTGGCAGCCGTTGCCGGGGGGGACTCCCGGGCTGCTCGGAGCTGTGACCTGGCGGGGCCGGTGGCCCTGGTGGTGGGCAACGAGGGTCACGGTGTCGCCGAGGACGTGCTGGAGATCTGTGACGGGCGGATCGGGATCGAGCAGTCCGGCCGCACCGAATCGCTCAATGCGGCTGTCGCCGCCGGTGTGCTGCTCTACGAGGTCGACCGCCAGAGGCGAGATGCGAAGGACGGTCCGGCATGCTCAAGCTGAAGAACCCGCACAGCGTGCTGGCGGCGCTCCAGACACGGGCCGGTGACGTGGTCGAGGTTCGCTTCGGTGATCGTTCGCCACACGGGGCCTGGCAACAGGTGTCGGAACTGGCCAGGAGCCTGGGAGTGCCGGTCCGGACCGGGCGAATGGGGCAGGCGGACGGAGGTCGCCGGCAACGGCGTGACAAGGGGGGCGACAAGGACGGATCGGGCGGTCGAACTCCTGCGGCGGTGGCCAGCGTCCGCGAGCGGCCCGACGTCGGTCTCGAACAACTGCTTGCCACCGCCGGGGGCGAACGGCACGGGATCTGGCTGGCCCTGGATCGGCTGCAGGATCCTCACAATATCGGGGCGATCTTCCGTACGGCCGCGTTTTTCGGAGTGCGGGGCGTGCTGTTGACCACCGACCAGTCCGCCCCGCTCTCGGCAGTGGCCTACGATGTTGCCTCGGGCGGTCTCGAGCATGTGCCGTTCACCCGTGCCAGCAACCTGGCGAGGTCACTTCGCCAGGTGCGCGACGCGGGGTTGTGGGTGATGGGGACCAGCGAGCGGGGGGAGGAGGAGCTGTCCGAGGCGGACCGGGATTGGCTGGTGGTGATCGGCAGCGAGGAGCAGGGCCTGAGACGGCTGACGCTCGAACACTGTGACGTCGTCTGCCGGTTGTCACCCCGGGGCGAGATCGCCTCGCTCAACGCGTCGGTCGCGGCGGCAGTGGCGCTGGCGGTGCTGAACCCGTCCTAGGCAAACAACTCTTCGACCACCCGGACCTGGTCGGTCCCGGTCAGCCGTTCACGGAATCCGTGCCGGTCAAAGTAGAGGTCCTGGTGGTGCATGCCCATCGCGTAGAGCATCGTGGCATGCCAGTCGGCGACGCTGACCCGCTTCTCGACCGCCTTGTAGCCGATTTCGTCTGTCGTGCCGTAGACCGTGCCGCCGCGGATCCCGGCTCCGGCCATCCAGATCGAGAACCCGGCCGGGCCGTGGTCCCGACCGGCTTTTTTCGGATCGGTGCCGGGCCGGATCTGGGCGATCGGCAGGCGTCCGAATTCGCCGCCCCAGACGACCAGCACGTCGTCGAGCAGGCCGCGTTCGCCCAGGTCGTCGAGCAGGGCGGCGACGGGCTGGTCGGTGTGCTGGCAGGCGCCGACCAGGCTGGTGCCGATGTTGCTGTGGTTGTCCCACATCTGGCCGCGGGTGTAGATCTGCACCAGTCGCACACCCCGTTCGACCAGCCGCCGGGCCATCAGGCATCGTCGGGCGTAGTTGTCGGTCACCTTGTCGCCGATGCCGTAGCTCTGCTGGGTGGCCTGGGTTTCCTGGCCGATGTCGAGCGCGTCGGAGGCGGTCATCTGCATCCGCGCGGCCAGTTCGTAGCTGGAGATCCGGGCGTCGAGCCGCAACTGGCCGGGCCGCTGTTTCTTGTGGATCCGGTCGAGCCGCGCCAGCAGCCGCCGGCTGGCTGCGACGACCGCCTCGGGACGCTGTCGAGATTTCTCGGGCGTCAGGTTCAGGATCGGTGAACCGGTGGGCCGCATCCGCGTGCCCTGGTAGACCGGTGGCAGGTAGCCCGACTGCCAGTTCTGGATCTCGTTGACCGGCAGCCTCGACTGGGGGTCGTCCAGGACGACGTAGGCCGGCAGGTTCTGGTTCTCGGTCCCCAGACCGTAGGCGACCCACGATCCGAACGAGGGGAGTCCGGGCAGCAGTTTGCCCGACTGGATCTTGTAGAGCGCCGGTTCGTGGTTGGGGTGGGTGTTGTACATCGAGCGGATCACGGCAATCCGGTCGACGTGGCGGGCGATGTGAGGCAGCAGTTCGCTGACCCAGGTGCCGCTTTGGCCGTGCCGAGCGAACTTCCAGGGGCTCCGCATCAGGCCCCCGGCCGCCTCGGGACTCGACACGTCGGCGGCAAGGTCCTTGAAGACCGACTGGCCGTGGTGTCGTTCGAGAGTTGGTTTGGGGTCGAAGAGGTCGACCTGGCTGGGACCACCCTGCATGAACAACTGGATGATTGCCTTGGCACGCGGCCGGAAGTGAGGCCGCTTGGGAGCGAGATCGTAGAGCCGTGGCGGGGACGGGGCGTCGGCGGCCAGCAGGCCCGAACCTCCGTAGAAATCGCGTCCGAACAGGTAGGCCAGAGCGGTGCCGTAGAGCCCGTCGGCGGCACTGCGGAAGAAATCGCGGCGGGCGAGCGGGTTGGTCATGGGAGGCTCCCGGAGGGAGAGGCGTCGTGGGGGAGGGTCAGTCGATGAAGAGGAAGCCGGCCGAGTTGAGCAGGGTGTGGCAGTAGGTTGCCAGGGCCCGCCGGGCCGGTTCGGGTTCCTTCTTCCGGGTCTTCGTCTTTTCGGGTGTGCCGGCCACCTTCTGTTGCCACAGCCGGGTCAGTTCCTCGAGCGCCGCCAGCCCCACCTCGCGTTCGGTGTCGCTGGGCATGCGGTTGAATGCCAACTGGTAGGCGCGTTCGAGCTGCCTGTAGGGTTGTTGACCCGCCTCGTGGGCGACTCGTTCGGCGAACGCGTCGGAGAGCTTGCGGATCATGCTGTCGTTGAACAGGTGCAGCGCCTGGCTGGCGACGGTCGAATCGGGCCGCTCGACGCAGTTGGGGATCATCTGCGGCAGGTCGAAGGTCTCGAGGATCGTCGGCATGTGCTTGCGGCGGTGGCGGATGTAGACCGATCGCCGCCATCCGTCCGGGGTTTCCCGCGAGGTCACCAGTCCGTCGGGGCGGACATCAACCGGGTCGGGCGGTCCGTAGGGCGTGTCGTGCAGCCGGCCGGCAACCGCCAGGATACTGTCGCGGACCACCTCGGCGTCCATCCGCTTCAACGGCATCCGCCACAACAACCGGTTCTCGGGGTCGACCGCCTCGGCCGCCGGACGGATCGCCGAGACCTGACGGTAGGCCGACGAGTTCATCATCACCCGGTGCATCTGCTTGATGCTCCAGCCCTGTTCGATCAGCGTGCGGGCCAGCCAGTCGAGGAGCCGGGGGTGAGACGGACGGCTGCCGGTGTTGCCGAAGTTCGAGAGCGTCTCGACCAGGCCGCGACCGAAGTGGTGAAACCAGATCCGGTTGACCATCACCCGGGCGGTCAGCGGGTGGTCGGGGTCGATCAGCCAGCGGGCCATCGCCAGGCGACGACCCGTCGAGCGGGCGCCCGGCCAGGGTGGCCTGATCTCCAGCGGCGTTTTCCCGTCGGTCAGGACACTGGGGACACCGGGACCGACACGGTGGCCCGGCTTGTTGTACTGCCCCCTGCGGAACAGCCAGGTCGGGGAGGGGGTTCCACGGTCCCACAGCGCCCGGATCCGCGGCTCGACCGGCATCTCGGCCTGCAGCTGCTTGACCTGGTCGTTGGTGGTCTTGGCGAGCTTCTTGAACTGGGCGTCCTGTTTCTTGAGTGCCGCGACGGTGATCGTCAGCCGTTTCTCGAACTTGCCGGACAGGTACTTCTGCACCGCGTCGCGTTTTTTCTTCGGCGTGGCGAGCATCCGGCGGAGATCATCACGGAGGACCGCGGGCAGACCGGCCAGTCGCTTCTCGGCGTGCTGCTTCTGCAGCGCCGCCTGGCGGTCGGCAAGGGCCTGTTCGACGTCGGCGATCTGTTTTTCGACGACCGCCCGGGACGCCGCGTGTCGCTGTTGCTCGACGGGGGTCAGGTAGGGCAACACGCGGCCGACCGCCTTGCTCTTGGTCTGTCCGGGGACGAACGACGGCTTGAGCCAGTCGTAGACGTCGTAGGCTCCCTGGAAGACGGCGACCAGCCGGTAGTAGTCCCGTTGCGGGATCGGGTCGTACTTGTGGTTGTGACACTGGGCACACTTGACGGTCAGTCCGAAAATGGCCGAGCCGAGCACGTCGATTTCGTCGATGACCACTTCGAAACGTTCGACAACCGTGTTGACGATGTCGCTGCCGGTGCCGTCGGGGGCCTGCCTGAGAAACCCGGTCGCCACCAGGTTGTCCATCAGTTCCGGGGAGATCGTCTTGGCGCTGGCGACATCGGCCAGTTCGTCCCCGGCGATCTGTTCCAGCAGGAAGCGGTCGTAGGGCTTGTCGGTGTTGAACGCGCGGATCACGTAGTCGCGATACCGCCACGAGTGGGGTCGGATCGGGTCGGCCGACCGCTTGCCTTCCGAATCGGCGTATCCGGCCAAATCGAGCCAGTAGCGGCCCCAGCGTTCGCCGTAGTGGTGGCTGGCCAGGAACCGGTCGATCATTCGGGCGTAGGCCCCCGGCCGCTTGTCGCCCAGGAACGTCTCGACCTGCTTCCACGTCGGCGGCAGCCCGGTCAGGTCGAACGCGACGCGACGGACCAGCGTCAACTGGTCGGCTTCGGGCGAGTACGACAGCGACTTGCCTTGGAGTGTCTTCAGCAGGAATGCGTCGATCGGGTTGGCGACCCGGGCGACCAGTTCCCGGTTCGTCACAGGTGGCACCCCGGGTTTCCTCGGTGTACGAAACGCCCAGAAGTCGCGATCGCGTTCGCTGACCAACCGATCGGGCGTGGAACCGGCCACGTCGGCAACGACCTTCACCTCGGGGGCTCCGGCAGCAATCCAGCTGCGGATCGTCTCGAATTCCGCGACCTCGACCGGCCGGATCCCGAAATCGACCAGCAATTTCGGCGGCGGCATGTCGCGGTCGTGGATCTTCTTGACCAGCAGGCTGTCACCGGGTTTTCCCGGCACGATGGCCGGCCCGGACTTGCCGCCCTTGAGCATCGACCGGCGGGTCCTCAGGTCGAGGCCGCCCTTTTGTTCTCGGCCGCCGTGGCAGACCACGCAGCGGGTGAACAGGATCGGCAGCACGTCCTCCTGGGTCAGTGCCGCCTTCGCGTTGAAGTTCCCCCCCCGCGTCTTCGCACCGTCACGGATCCACCTGGTGATCGTGGCCACCTCGGCCTTGGTGGGCCGGTTCTTTCCGTCCGGCGGCATACTGCCCTCGGCGAGCACCTCGACCAGCAGGCTCTTTTCGGGTTTCCCCGGAACCACCACCGCACCGCTTTCGCTGCCACGACGGATGCCGGTCAGGCTGCCGAGGTCGAGCGAGCCCTTGGGCTTGCCGCCGACGTGACAGCGGCCGCAGCGGGCCACCAGCAACGGCCGGATGTCGGTTTCGTAGACCGCCGCCCGGGGCGGGGCCGCGACCACCACCCGGGCGAGCGAGGCGGGAGCCAGCAGGCCGGCGACGAGGGCCGTGATCGGGATGAGGTCCGAAAGAGCTCGCATGCGGTTCCCGCGTGAGGTCTGGTTCGTGTCGGTCCGAAAGAAACTCAGGCTCCGAGACCAGCACTCAGACTAGCCGCACCCGAGGATACCGGTCAATTCGGACCGTCCGGGTGCGGCGGCGGCGTTCACCGCCTGGCGGCACCGGTCACCTTGGACAACTCGGACTGGAACGCCCGTGCGAACTTCCGGTCACCGGCGAGATGCCGGTTGGCCATTGCCAGTTGCTTGCGGATCCGCTCGACAGCCTGAACCAGGGGAGTGATCACCCGGTCGGTGATTTCCTGGGGGCTGAACTCTTCGAGGTCCTTGAACGTCTGGACATCGAGGAACTGGAAGATCTGCCGGGCGCCGAAGTCGCCCTTGAATTCCATGTCCAGTTCCGCCGTGCCGGCGATCCGGGGGCGTCCCAGCGAGGCCGACTTCTTCCTGGTCGCGGCCTTCTTGCCGGATGCGGTTGCCTTCCTGGCCGTGGCTGTTTTCTTGACCGTCTTCTTGCGTGCCATGGGACGCGAACCGTTGCTGGCGAGAAAGGGGGGTCAGTCGGAGACGACCTGCAGGGCGTGCCGGATTTCCCGTTCCGAGAGCAGGCCTTCGAGTCGACGCTCGAACCCGGGATTGACACGCCAGCGACCGAGCACGTCGAACAACTCGTCGAGCCGTTCTTCTTCGAGGCACAACTCGCTTTTCATCCGCCGCGCCTCCTCGGGCGGCAGGTCTTCGAACTGCGAGATCACCAGGAAGTCGCCCTCGCAGTCGACCGCCATGTGGAGATGTTTCATGGCCTCGGCGAGTTCGCCCTGGACATCCCGGATCAGTTTCTGGGGCCCGCGTTCGAGCAGGTCCGAGAGTTCCTCGAGGTTGACTCGAGCCATCCGGGCGGCGGTTTCGCACGCCGCGAAGATCACCGCTTCGTCGATCAACGACGCGACATGGGTCTCCGAACAGACATGTCGGTGCCAGGTCTCGGCGAGCAGGTCGAGCTGGACCTGGGGCGGAA
The DNA here is from genome assembly GCA_963582065.1 of Planctomycetota bacterium. Classification (GTDB taxonomy): domain Bacteria; phylum Planctomycetota; class Planctomycetia; order Planctomycetales; family Planctomycetaceae; genus UBA8437. The sequence goes on from CAUZRQ010000014.1 coordinate 46,342, forward strand.
CGGATTTCAGGAACGGGACCTGGGTCAGGAACCCGAAGTTCTGCCACGGGTCCTGTTCGAACTGCCTGGCCAGGACGAGGCGTTCGAGCGTTTCGTGGAAACTGGCTCGGAACGCCGCGTAGGTCAGGTCGGTGCGTGGCAGGGGATCACTGCAGATGGTCAGCATGGTCATTTCATGCTCACACACCCACGGCGGCGTCTCAACAAGTTTCTTGCCGCCGCGGTGCCGGTTTCCGGTGGTTGGCCACCACCGCGCGACAGACGTCTCACAGTCCGCATCACCGGACCAACCCGACTCGACGGTCCCGGTCGGTCTGCCCGAGATCGGCTAATCAGGGGCGGTCAGTTCGCGGATCGGCGTGCCGTTGCGGATCACCGGGATCGGCCGGCCGGCGAAGTCCGCCAGCGCCAGGTGGTCGGCGTCGACGCCCAGGTGGCGGTAGATCGTCGCCAGGAAGTCGTCTCGACCGACGATCCGATCGTTCGCATCCTCGCCCCGGGTGTCGGTGGACCCGATCACCTGCCCCGGCGTGATCCCGCCGCCGGCGAACAGGATCGAGGTGGCCCGGGGCCAGTGGTCGCGACCCGGCTGGACGGTCCCCTTGGGGGCACTGGCGACGCCCTTGCCCGAACTGGCGACGTGCGAGATCTTGGGGGTGCGTCCGAATTCTCCGGTCACCACCACCATCACCCGCCGGTCCAGTCCCCGTTCGAAGAGATCCTCGATCAGTGTCGCGACCGCCTGGTCGTAGAACGGGCAACGGTGCTTGAGGCCCTCGAAGACGTTGTGGTTGACCGCGTGATCGTCCCAGTTGCCGACCCGTCCGCACAGCGACCCGTTGAAGGTCGTGGTGACCAGGTCGACTCCCGATTCGACCAATCGCCTGGCCAACAGGGCTTGCTGGCCCCACCGGTTCCGCCCGTAGCGGTCACGGGTCGCGGGGGTTTCCTGTTCGAGGTCGAAGGCCCGCTTGGCGGCCGGACCGGTCAGCACGTTCAGGGCCTGGGTCTCGAACTTGTCGAGCGCCTTCATGCGGTGGTACTGGTCGGCGTCGCGGCTGAGCCGATCCAGGCTCCGCCGCAGCCCGATCCGCTCGCGCATCCGGGCCAGCTTCTGCTTGTCGCTGAGCCCGATGTTGGGCACCTGGAATCCGCTGCCGTTGGGGTCGCCGGTGACGGCAAACGGCTCGTAGGCCGGTCCCAGGTAGGCCGCGCCCGCATACGGCACCGGGTTCACGCCGACGTAGTTGGGCAGGCCGTTGAAAGCACCTCGCCGCAGGCGGTGCGCGATCGAGAACAGGTCGGGATGATCGGGTTTCTGCTTGAGGATTCTCACCGGGTGTCCGGTCAGCAGTTGCTGGGTTCCCTGCTGGTGGCAGAACCCGGTGTGGACCATCGATCTCAGCAGGCTGAACCGGTTCGACACCTCGGCGTGCCGCGGCAGCAGTTCGCAGATCTGCATTCCGGGAGTGTGGGTGGCGATCGGGTCGTAGGGGCCCCGGTAGGCCGAACCCGAGAGCGGCTTGGGGTCGTAGGTCTCGATGTGACTGGCCCCGCCCTGCAACCAGACCAGGATCACCGCCGTGCGGTCGCCCGCGGTGGACGTTTCGGCGGCGGCTCGTGCCGAGAGCAGCGAGGGGAGAGTCAGCCCGCCGAGGCTGAGCCTGAGCAGTTCGCGACGTCCGACCGTGGGGCCCGGCGAAACGGTGGCCGAGGAGACGGTTGACGGGTTGGTGGAAGAAATCCTCACAGGAGCCTCGGTACCATCCGGTCGCCTGTCCGGTCAAGCCCGTCGGTCGGGTCGTTGGGCCGGGTCTGTCGGCGGTCGATGTTGTGAAAACCGTGATCGGGTCTGTAGGCTGGTCACCTTGGAGTGAGTGGTTTCTGGTGATAACGGCACGACACGGTGCCGCATCGCGGGAGTTTCGGACAGGACATGGCGAGTCCCGAGCAACCCGGTCACAAGAAACTGGGCCAGTTGGCCGCAACGGCCATCTGCGGCAACGACATCACGTCGAGTTGCCTGTACGTCTCGGCGCTGGCCACAATGGCCGCCGCACACCTTTCGCCGTTCTCACTGCTGCTCGTTGCGGCGGTGTTGTACCTGTTCCGCAAGATCTACGCGGAGGTCGTCGGGGCCCTGCCGCTCAACGGCGGTGCCTACAACGCGCTGCTCAACACCACCAGCAAGTCCCGCGCGTCGGTCGCCGCCTGTCTGACGCTGCTCTCCTACATGGCCACCGCGGTCATCTCGGCCATCGAAGCGGTTCACTATGTCCGCTCGATATGGGACGGACTGCCCGAGATCGCAGCCACCATCGGCCTGCTGGCGGTCTTCATGATCCTGACGATCGTGGGGATCACCGAGAGCGCCAAGGTGGCGATCGGGATCTTCCTGACGCACCTGGTCGTGCTGGGCCTGCTGATCATCATCGGTATCGTCTGGGTCTGCAGCCACGACGCTCATCTCGACGACAACTTCGAGGGCGGAGCCGACCTGTCGGCACCCGTCCATCGCCAGCAGATCGTCTCGGGCAAGATGCTCGACCGGAAGGCCCGGACGACGGACCTGAAGAACCAGGTGATCGAGGATGTCGAGACCGAGTTGAAGAACGGGACTCTTCCGGCATCGCTCGCGGTGTACCTCGAGGAGAAGGGTATCGATGTCGACGGCGAAACGGTGACGCCGGTCGAAGGGACTCCGGGGCGGTGGAGAATCGGCACCGGCGGAGTCGAGGTGCTGGTCCAGCAGGACGAGGTGAAGGAGGGTGCCGAGGAGGGGCACGGCGGCAAGGAGCGGCGGCTGGCGGTGCTGACCGAGTCGAGCCTGCTGGTGGCGCTGTTCTTCGGGTTCTGTGCCGCGATGCTGGGAATCTCGGGCTTCGAGAGCTCGGCGAACTTCGTCGAAGAGCAGGAGCCGGGGGTCTTTCCCAAGACGTTGAGAAACATGTGGATCGCCGTCTCGATCCTCAACCCCGCCATGGCCTTCCTGACACTGGCCGTACTTCGGGTCGAGGAGGTGGGCTTCCACAAGGATCACCTCCTGGCCCACCTGGGCGATGTGACCGCCGGCCCCTGGCTGAAGCTGTTGATTTCCGTCGACGCCGCGCTGGTGCTCAGTGGAGCCGTGTTGACCAGTTATGTCGGCGTGACCGGCCTGGTCCACCGCATGACGCTCGACCGCTGCCTGCCCCAGTTCCTGTTGAAGAAGAACAAGAGGTTCGGCACCACGCATCGGATCATCATCGCCTTCTTCATCCTGGCCGTCTCGGTCCTGGTGGTCACCGGCGGAGCACTCGAGGCGCTGGCCGGCGTCTACACGTTGTCGTTCCTGTCGGTGATGGTCCTGTTCGCGGTGGGCAACATGCTGCTGAAAGTGCGTCGCTCGCGGCTGGCCGGCGCACAGCCCGAGCGGGCACCCTGGATCTTCGTACTCATCGCCACCGCCGCCGCCGCCGCCGCGCTGGTGGGCATCGCCTTCGACAAGCCCGACGACTTCATGGTCTTCCTGTATTACTTCATCCCCGCACTGGTGGTCGTGATGATCATGCTCTGGCGGGTCCATCTGCTCAAATCGGTGTACCTGATCGTCCGGTACCACAGCCAGTGGGTGTCAAGATTCCTGGGGAGCATCTACAGGGGCATCGACAAGAAAATTGAACAGATCAACTCGCAGCAGGTTGTCTTCTTCACCCGCGGAGACATGGTCGACAACCTGCGGCGAGCCGTCGAGTACGTCCGTGACAACGAGCAGACCAAGCGGATCAAGGTGGTGACGGTGGTCGAGCATCCGTCCGCGGGGCCCACCAAGCTCGAGATGGATCTCAAGGTGCTTGACGATGCCTACCCCGAAATCGATCTCGAGTTCGTCGAACTGGAGGGGACGTTCGGCCCGGCACTGATCAACCGCTGCTCCAAGGAGTGGGGAATTCCCAAGAACCTGATGTTCATCGGGTCGCACGGCAAGAAGTTCAAGTACGACCAGGCAAGTCTGGGTGGGGTGCGGTTGATCATTTGACGGGTTTCCTTCTCTCGCTTCCCGTCGCCTGTTCGTAGGAACCCCAGCCAGTCTTCACCCAGCAGGTCACCATGACCGAACGCTACTACGCCGCCTGTTGCCAGACCGACTTTCCCTGCCCGTCGGACCGGGAGGAGATCGGTGACCGGACGCGTCGGATGTGTGCGATCGCCGAGCAGACGATCGTCGGTTACGAACCGTTCCACGATGTCCGCCTGCTGGTTTTCCCCGAGTTTGCTCACGCCGCTCCGATCTACGACTCGGTCGAGATGCTCACCGCGCGGCTGGCCGTCGAGATCCCCAACGAACACACCGAGGCCTACCAGGCCCTGGCGGCCAAGTACGGCTGCCTGGTGCAGACCGGGTCGTTCATCGAGACCGACCCGGACTGGCCCGGGGTGCTGTTCAACACCACCTGCCTGGTCGGGGCCGACGGAGTGCTGTCGAAGTACCGCAAGGTCAACCCGTGGATCCCGTGGGAACTGCACGCCAGCCCCCACGACCTGGACGGTTACAGCGACGATCCGTTTCCGGTGGTCGAGACCGAACTGGGGAAGCTGGGCGCGGCGATCTGCTACGACTGGTTGTTCCCCGAGACGATCCGGCAACTGGCCTTCAACGGGGCCGAGGTGCTGATCCGGGTCTCGGCCTACATGGACCCCTGGGGAGCGACTCCGCCGATGGACTGGTGGACACTGTTCAACCGGGCCCGCGCGGTCGAGAACACCGCCTACGTCGTCGCCTGCAACCAGGGGGCGGCGTTCGAGAACTACCCGCCGTTCAGCTGGCCCGGCGGCAGCATGCTGGTCGACTACGACGGCCGGATCCTGGCCCAGGCCGATGCGGGGCCGGGCGAGAAGGTGGTGGTGGCTCCGATCGACCTGGCGGCGTTGCGGGCCGAACGGCAGCGGCGGATCGGCCATGACATGCGGAGCCATCTGCGCAGCGAAGTCCACACCTACCTCGAACAGTCCTGGTTGCCGTCGGCCGGCAGCCATCCTCTGACCGGCGACGAGATCCGCGGGCGGATCGACCGCGGGCGGGAACGATTGGGAACGGGTCCGGTTGCAACGACGGGAGAGAACCGATGATCGAGGACCGATGCCGGGTGCCGCAGTCCTGGTGCGGACTTGCCTTGCTGTTGACGGGCCTGGCGGCCGGTTGTTTCGACGACCCGCCGGCCCCTGATGCGGGGGGAAGTGAGGTTTCGGGCCAGGACGGCCAGGCGGCCGACCCGCCGTTCCGGGCGACCGCCGAACTGGTTTCGGAGAACAACCGTGGCGCGGGGCTGATGGAGCAGTACGATTACTCCAAGGCGATGGCGGTCTTCCAGAAGCTGGTCGATGACAATCCCGGTTGGCTCGACGCAAAGGTCAACCTGGCCATCGCCGTGCTCCAGCACACCCAGAAGGGAGCTTCGGCCGTCCCGATTCTCGAGGAGGTCGTCGCCGCCGATCCCGACCACGCTGAGGCGACCTACTGCCTGGGCATCTCGCTGTTCCACGGCGGCCGCATCGGCCAGGCGGAGGTTCAGTTCCAGCGGGCCGTCAAGCAGGACCCCCTCGACCCGCACTCGGCCTACTTCCTGGCCCGTTGCCTGGAAGACGATCACGCAGCAGAGGCGATCGGGTGGTACCAGAAGGCGCTGGAACTGGAGCCGTATTTCCAGTCGGCTCACTACCGTTGCTGGGACCTGCTGCGACAGGAGAAGAAGTACGAGGAATCGGGGCGGCACATGGAGGAGTTCAGCCTGCTCCGCAACCATCCACTCTCGGTCATCTTCGACTACAAGTACACGTTGATGGGCGCCAAGGGGATGGCGATCCGCGTCGGGCTTTCCCCCGACGACGTGCGGCCGATCAAGCGGCCCGAGGGTCCGCTGTTCGATCCGCCGGCACCGATCGCGGCGGCCGCGTCGGTCCGGGTGCCAGCCGGGGCCAGCCTGACCACCTGCGATGTCAACGGCGACGGATACCAGGACCTGTTCCTGGTCGCTGCCGACGGCAACCGCGTGTTGCTGGGAGCGGACCCGGCGAAGGGACTCGATGGATTCTCCATGGCCAAGGACCACCCGCTGGCAGCGGTGCCCGACGTGATCGCTCCGTTGTGGGGCGATTTCGACAACGACGGACTGGTCGATGTCTACCTGTGTCGCAAGGGACCCAACCAGTTGTGGCGGCAGTCGAAGGCGGGGGAGTGGGTCGACGTGACGGCCAAGGCCTCCGCGGCCGGGGCCGACGGCGAGACCATCGACGGTGTCTGCCTGGATCTCGATCACGATGCCGACCTGGACCTGCTGCTGATCCACCGCGACAAGCCTGCCCAACTGCTCAACAACAACCGGGACGGCACGTTCGAGGACATCAGCGCCAAGGTGGGCGTCGACCGCTCGGGTGCGATCTCGGCATCCGCCGTGGTCGCCGATTTTGACGGCGACCGTGACCTGGATATCCTGTTGCTGGGACCGCTCGGCGAAGCGGATGGTGGCAAACCGGTCGGCAACACCCTGTTGTGGAACGACCGCAGTTGGCGGTACCACGCCGACGAGACACTCGGCCAACTGGCCGCGGCACCGTTCGCGGCGGCGGTGGCCGGGGACGTCGATGCCGACGGACAGGTCGAAATCTACGGGGTCGATTCCGCCTCGCTGGTCCGCTGGACCCGCAAGCCCGACGGGAGCTGGGACAAGATGCTGCTGGGGTTCGGTGACGCTTCGGGTGCGATCGGTGAGGGGACTGTTCGGATCGCCCTGGCGGATGTGACCGGCGACGGGCGAGTGGAACTGCTGGTGGGGACCAGCGGCTGGTCGGCCTGGGTGCTGCCGACCGATCTGAAGAAGTTTGACCTGTTCGAGCTGGCCGATTCGGGTGAACACGATCCGCTGGGCACGTGGACCACGGTCGTGATCGACCACGCCCGTGGTCCGGCGGTCGTCGGCGCCACGGTCGACGGAGCACCGATGGCGTGGGCCGCCGGTGACGGTCGCCATCGGTTCTTTTCGATCGCGCTGTCGGGAAAGAAGAAGGGCAGCTTTCGCGAACGGTCCAACGCGTCGGGACTGGGAAACACGGTGCTGGTCCGTGTCGGGGGCCGGACTATCCGCGGCGATTCGCTGCCGGCCGATTCGGGGGCCGGGCAGAGCCTGCAGCCCCTGGCAATGGGATCGGCCGGTGCCGAGCGGGCCGATTTTCTGAAGATCATCTGGTCCGAGGGGGTCACCCAGGCCCGGTTGAACCTGGCCGCCGGCGTCCGCCACGTGATCGAGGAAGAGGACAAGATGCCGACCAGCTGCCCGGTGCTGTTCGCCTGGGATGGCACCGGCTACCGCTTCGTCAGCGACCTGCTGGCCGTCGGCGGGATGGGCTACCTGGTCGAACCGGGCACCTACGCGCCGTCGGATCCGACCGAGAACTTCCTGCTGCCGGCGGGCCTGGCCCGGCCGGCCGACGGGCGATTCCGGTTGAAGCTGACCGAGCCGATGCCCGAGCTGACGTACCTGGACCGGGTGGGCCTGGTTGCCTGGGACGTGCCGCCGGGATGGCAGATGGCGCTCGACGAACGACTGGCCACTGCGTTGCCGGATCCCTCGGGCCGGCCGATCACCTTCCGGGTTGTCCAGGATCCGAAGCGGGTCACCAACGAACGGGGCGAGGATGTGACCTCACGGGTCCGCAGCGTCGACCACCGCGCGGCCGAGGTGGGGCGGCTGGATCGCCGGTTCCTGGGCCGCCTGGCCGGCGAACACGTGCTGGTGATGGAGTTTTCCGAGCCGCTGGACCGCGGGCCGGGACGACCGGTGTTGTTGGCCGATGGCTGGGTCGAATTCCCCTACTCGCAGACGGCGTTCTCGGCCTGGCAGGCCAAGGCCGCGTTCGAGCCGCCGACGCTGGAGGCTCGAGACGCGAAGGGGAACTGGGTCGAGTTGGCGGCGAGCTTCGGGTACCCCGGCGGGATGCCCCGCCAGATGGCTCTTCCGCTGCCGATCGACAGGCTGCCGCAGGGGACGACGGCGCTGAGATTGAGGACCAACCTCGAGATCTACTGGGACCGGTTGACGGTGATCCGCAGCGAGGACTGCCCGGAACTGGCCCGGCGACCGATGAAGCTGGTCGTGGCGGACCTGCGGGAGAGCGGTTTCATGGTGCGACAGTTGAAAGAACAGTTCCGGCCGCACTTCGACTACACCACCCGGGCCGCACACCCCGAGATCATGGACCCCGAGGGGTTCTACACCCGGTTCGGAGAGGTCGAGGAACTGGTCGGCACCGCGGACGACGCGGTGGCGATCTTCGGTCCGGGCGAGGAGATCCACTTCGAGTTCGAGGCCCCCGAGAGCGGGCCCCCGAAGGGCTGGACCCGGCGGCTGGTGCTCGAGACGGTCGGCTGGTGCAAGGACATGGATCTCTACACCGGCGACGGCAGCACGGTGGAACCGTTGCCCGCGACCGGCCGCCCGATCGAGGCCCGTGACCGGCTGCATCGCAGGTACAACACCCGTTACCAGCGGGGGTGGTAACCGCCGACTTCACTGGCAAGAACAGCACTGCGGGTCTGGAGGAAGGCCGCAGTTGCTGGCTCTTGCAGTCTCCTAATGTCCTCCACCGCCAGCCGTCAGTGTTAGCACGAGCCCGTAGATCAGACACGCGGCGATGATCAGGATGGTGATAATCAGCAGGACACTCGTAGCCCGGCCCATCCGCAGACGCTTGTCGGTATGAAAAGCGAGCCAGGCAATCCCAAACATCAGCAGTGGAGTGTTGAAGGCCCCGTTGATCGTCTGGCCCAGGATGACGAGGAATTCCGGGCTGCTGGGGATGAACCAGGTGATTCCCAAGAAGGCCATCAGGTAGAGGTTCTGGAAGATGCGGTTGTAACGGCGACGCGTGTTCGCGTCCTCGTAGTTGATTGCTCCCATGCTCGAGAGCAGATCGGTCCACATGCGACCCGAAGCAGCGACGACAACGATGATCGTTGAGTACAGCGTGCAGAAGCCGCCGAACATGAAGATGCCGTAGGACCAGGGTCCGTAGGTGTCGGTGTAGATCCTCGACAGTTGGTGAACGATCGACGTCCCGGTGGGCACGGTTGGCACCATGGCCTCGTCGCCAAAAGTCGCATCCAGCAGCACGCGATTGAGTCTCTGGACTTCGTTGGCAGAGAGTGAATCGATGCCGTTGGTGTCCACCTGCTTGGCCAGAGTGACACCCTGTTCAGTTATTTCCTGGTTGTCGTTCTCTCCATCACGGAGCGTTGCGAACGCCTCAGCCGAGTACAGGTCCCGGCTCCCGATGAGTGCGTTCAACGCCGCCAGTCCCACCTCGTCGGAATTCACCGTGGTTTCGGTGGCGGCGGCGGCCTGCCTGATGGAGGCCTGTCCGTCCGGTGTCAGGGAACTCCAGATCCGTTTTGCGGGACCGTTCGTCTCGGACTGGCTTGCCGACTGAAGGTTGGTGCAGATTCGCTTCCAGTCCTTGATCTCCGGCGAGCTTCCGTCGGAATTGACCGTCAGTTGATCTGTGCTGAAGACCGCGCTGCCGACGAGAAAGTAGGCTGCGGTGATCAGCGTTGCCAGCAGCGTTGCCACCCCAGCATCGACTCTCAGCACGCGGATCCAGCCACGGGCCCGTTCGATCCAGCCGTCTTCACTGTCTGGACCGACATTTTCGGCGTACCCCTTTTCCAGGATCCAGTAGGGGTACATGAACATCTCGTTGGCCGTTGTCCCCAGCGCTCCCAGCAGACTGATCACGGCGATCGCGGCCAGGCCGGGTGTGATGTCACCCAGTGAGAACGACCAGCCTGAGGCCACGCTTGCGAGCGAGATTGGGTAACGCGGGTCCGGAAACAGCAGCAGCAGGACCAGGGCCACGACGACCGAGAGGCTGAAACCACAGACCAGCAATGCGATCAGTTTCTCGATGTGTCCGTAGACGCCCTTCCAGAGAATCGCAAACACGATCACAAAGCTGATGAACCCCCATGTGTTCTTCGATGCGACAGCACTGCCGATTCCCGGTATCACTCCGTTCAGCGTAAAGACACTGTCGAGCAGTCCGGCGGTGGAGGCCAGGATTCCGCCGACTGTCACCACCGAAAGCGTGTATCCGACGAGGTAGATGATGCCGATCCAGCCGGTCCCACGGAACTTCGGACCCGGGCACTGGTTGAGTGCCTGGATCGTGGTGCGGTTGTGCACCAGGCAGTAACGGCCGAGTTCGACCTGCAGGAAGTACTTGATGACGCAACTGAGAATCACGGCCCAGAAGAGTACGAAGCCGAACTTGGCCGCCTGCACCGGCACGTTGATCAACTCGCCGGAGCCGATCACCGAACCGCTGACGACGATGGCCGGTCCGATCGCCAGCAGCGTGCCGCCCCAGGTCCGCGGAGGCGGCTTCCAGCCGGGCGAACCGGAGGTGGCCGAAGTCCCCTCCGGGGAGTCCTCGGATCCGGACAAAGCGGGGTCATCGGAAGCCATGGCGTGGATCTCGGGGGGGACGCTGAGATGAGTCGGATGGGCAAACAGGACCGCTCCGCCGGGACGGCGGGCCGGTCAACGTATCAGAGCGTTGCGGCCGGCGACAAGGCTGCCGCGACAGTCGCCGATCTGACGGGTTGACCGACAACGCATCAACCACATTTTACCAGTAAAAACCGGGACAAATCGTGATGTGGGGGGTTGACTTTACATGAGACACAGACTGAGAATGACTTGCTTCAATGATCCGGGTACCGAGAGACCAAAACGACCCACCATGAGACCCGCGGGGTCCTCCACAAACGTGGCCCCGTCCCGCCCAACAGCCTGCTGCGGTTCCTGATTTCCCACCTTCGCGACCCCCTTTGTCGCACTGGCCGCAGCGACGCTTGTCTCTGAAACCCCGAGGTCGATGCACGTGGATGAGCACGTGATTTGTATATGTACAGAGGACGCATCTGGAGGTTGATGCACAAACTGCGGGCCACGGCACCTGGATTAATAGTCGGATCAGCAACCAGATCGACGGACAGGACTTGGTCACGTTTACAACCCATCGGATGCAGGTTCGTCACAGCACGAATTGACCCCGGGTGTCGCATCGTAGGATGACGGCTTCCCCGAAACCTGTTATTCCCCAATCCTCCCAGATGGGATCTCAGATTAACCAGAGTACGCGAGCCGAATCATCAGGGAAAATAATGAGAGACCGAGGCAGGGTGGCAGGGGTTTTTGATGACTCGGGCCACGGAGGCGTGTAGAGATAGGGAGACGAAGAGTTTCGAGAACGAAAGCACGAACAGACACGAACAACAAGTCGGAACGCCCGGTGCAAGCGTCGGGGGTCAAAAGACGGAAGGACAGAGAAGAGATGACGGTTGGATGGAACGGAGAAAAACAGGTGACGGATCAGGCGGCGGGTTCGGCGTCGACCGAGGGGCCTTGGGTCGGGCGGTCGCCTGACGTTGTGGAACTGGATCCCGAGGAACCGACGGTGGCAGCACCGGGGTCGATGGAGAAGGTGATGATGCTGCAGGCCCGGTACGTGGCCGGCGTGCCGCTGTGGGACGAGCGAGACCGTCGCGATCACAGCAAGGCGGCTGTCACTTCGGCGGTGCTGGGTGCCGCGTCGAACGTGTCGAAGTCAACGGCCGGTGTTTCCGAGGACGTGGTTGAGGAGCAGGGCGAGCCGCTGGCGATCTGAGCCATCGGCTTGATGAGGACTCGACTCATGAAGTTTTCGGAATTCGTCCACGACGACGCGGTGACAACCTCGCTCTCGGCCAGCGACCGGGACGGTGTCATCGGCGAACTGGTGGACTCGCTGGTGGCCGCCGAGGCTCTGTCGCCCGAACATCGCGACAGTGTCGTCTCGGCGACGATTGCCCGGGAGGAACTCGGAACGACCGGGATCGGAAACGGCGTTGCGATTCCCCACGCCAAGCACCCGGCGGTCGATCGCGTGGTGGCGACCGTCGGGGTCGGGGAGGCCGGGGTCGAATTCGGCAGCCTTGACGGCCGTCCGACCCGTGCCTTCTTCCTGCTCGTTTCGCCCCCGGACGCACCCCAGGATCACCTGCAGGCTCTCGAGACCGTTTCGAGACATCTGCAGGAAGACAGGTTCCGGCAATTCCTCTTGCAGGCGCAAACACCCGAGGCGATCCGCGACGTATTGAGCGAGGCCGACGCGTCGACCACAGCCTGAGAGTAGATGGCCCGGTCGATCGACCGGGCCGACAGGGGCCGGGCAAGACACGGCAAGACACAGAAAACAGAAAACACGAACGCACAGTTGCCGACGAGTGAGGACAGAGACGTGTACGGTTTTGACAAGAGGCTTGACGAACTGGTCGCCGCGGCCGAGGCCGACGGCGGATTGGATTTCATTGATGTCTGCGGTTATCTGCCGGACAAGGCCGAGCTCTGCGAGAAGCTCGACCTGCTGCTCGAGGCGTTGGCCGAGCGTGGGCTGAGGGTCCGCGCCGACCGGTCGGCCTGCGGCGACATTGCCACGGCGCTGGCCCCGAGGCCTCAGAAGCCCGAGCGTGGTGGCGACGGGGAGGGGAGTGACCAGGGTGTCACCGCCGACTCGATCCGCATGTACCTCCGCCAGATGGGCCGCCTGCCGATGCTCGACCGCCATCAGGAAATCTCGGTCGCCAAGCGGATCGACATCACGCGGAAGCAGTATCGCCGACTGGTGTTGGGCGCGATGTTCATCTTCGACCGCGCCGTCGACATGCTCTCGAAAGTCCATGCCGGTAAACTGCCGTTTGACCGGACGATCGAGGTCTGCGTGACCGAGGGGCGTGAGAAGGGCCAGGTGCAGGGGCGGCTGGGGTTCAACCTGTCCACCATCGCCCGCCTGCGACAGGAACTGGCCGACGATTTCAGGCTTGCCAACCTCTCGAGAACGTCGCAGAAGGTCCGCCGCGAGGTGACGCAACGGATGGAAACCACCCGTCGTCGCCTGGTCAGGCTGCTCGAGGAACTCGGGCTCCGCGAACAGAAGCTGGGGCCGATCATCGAGCAGTTCGAGCAGATTGCCGCTCGGATGACCGAACTGGAGGCCATCCTGCGGCGGGCCAAGAACGGGCGGGCTGCCGAGGCGCGGGCCGAACTGAAGCAACTCAGGGAACTGACCCTCGAGACACCCGCGTCGATCACCGAACGACTGGGGCGGATCGGCGTCGCCGACGACGACTACGAACAGGCCAAGCAGGACCTGGCCAACGGCAACCTGCGGCTGGTCGTCTCGATCGCCAAGAAGTACCGCAAGCGAGGCCTGAGCTTCCTGGACCTGATCCAGGAGGGCAACTCGGGGCTGATGCGGGCGGTCGAGAAGTACGAGTACCTCCGCGGTCACAAGTTCTCGACCTACGCCACCTGGTGGGTTCGCCAGGCGATCACCCGCGCGATCGCCGACGCCGGCCGCACCATCCGGCTGCCGGTGCACATGACTTCGGCGATGTGGGCACTCAACCAGGCCCGCAATCGTTTCCTGCACGAGAACTACCGCGAGCCGACGATCGAGGAACTGGCCGAAACGGCCGGGGTGCCGCTGGAGGAAGCCCGCGCGATGCTGGCCGTCGCCCGGTCACCTGCCAGTCTCGATCGACCGATCTCCGACACCGACGACACCGACCTGGGCGATTTCGTCGAGGACAACGGTTCGGCGCGGCCGGCCGAAGTGGCCACCAAAAAGATGCTCAGCAAGGAGGTCAACCAGGTGCTCGAGACGCTGACCTACCGCGAGCGGGAAATCCTGAAGCTGCGTTACGGCATCGGTGACGGGTATCCCTACACGCTCGAACAGGTTGGCCTGATCTTCGGTGTCACCCGCGAGAGGGTGCGTCAGATCGAGGCCAAGGCGTTCGACAAGCTGCAGGACCCCCGTCGCCGGGCACGCCTGGCCGGGTTCCTCAGCCAGAGCCAACTGACTGGTTTGGCACCCTAGCCACGCCGGACGGAGACGAGACCATGTCGCTGGGTCAGGCGACCGGTTGAAGCCGAACAGGGAGTCGGGACCGCTGGGGTCCGGCTCCCTGTTCGCGTCTGTCACGGCGAAGATCACGCAGTCGACGCGGGAGGGCCCCTGTTGTCCCGAGTCAGCGAAGCCGGAACGAAAAGAGCTTTGCGTTCTTCAGGTAGAACCTCAACTTGATCGGGTTGCCTGCCACACTCGCCAGGTCCGATTCGCCGTTCCAGCTGATCGTTTGGCGGATGTGGTCCTCATGCACGGGGTCGCAGTCGTGTTTGTTGAACCCGGCCAGAGGCTTGCCGTCCGCGTCGAGAATCTCGACAAGCACCCGGCCTGTTCTTGGCTTGGCGTTGATGACGAGCTTGTTGCCGCCGAAGACGAAGGGCCGGGTGGTCAGTGTCCCTTCGTTCGCTCCGGCATCGACGGAGACAAATCCGTCCAGGCGGAGCTTTGCCAGGCCGATCCCATTGGGGAATCCCATCACGTTGGGTGGCGGTCGGTGATTGTGATCGACGCCGACGCCGGTGTAGTAGATCCAGATCTCATCGCCGACGACCAATGGAGCTTGCAGCGGATAGATTCCACCCCAATCGAAGTCGCCCGGCCGTTGGGACAGCGGCAGAAAGACGTCACGGTTCGCGGTTCGGTGCCAGTTGCGTCCGTTGCGGCTGAAGGTCAACTGCACGGCGCCGCGACAGCGGTCCGGGTCATAGCTGAAGACGGTCATCAGTCCGATCCGCAGGTTCTCGTAGGGCAGCACCTCCATGTTGTAGAACTGATCTTGATTGAGCGGATCGTCAGCGTCCGCCCCCAAGATCACTCGGTAGCCGGTCCAGTGAACGAAGTCGGGACTCTCGATCTGGCTGACACGGCGGATGCTGTGGTTTTCCGGCGAGCGGTTTTTCTGCGGATCCCAGAGCTTCCGCCAACCTCGTCGGCCGGCCGCGTCGCTCACCAGCCTCGGCCGCACGTCACGGATGCGACCGGTGCGGTCCCGAATGATCGCCACATACTTGCCGAGAGCCTTATCCCAGTACGCAATCATGTGGCTGTCGTGCCCGGGCGATTTGAAGAAGACCGGTTGTCCACCGTTGTACGGCGTCCAGCGAAGCCCGTCGGCCGAGTGCGACGCGTAGACTTTGTAGTCCCGCCACATGTGAACCATCTTGTACCGCTTGGCGGGGTCCGTTTCGCGAGGGTCGATGAAAACACCGCACGCCAGGCCGCTGTGTGGCATCACGATGTTGTTCTTCTTCGTCCCCCGATATTCGAACATCCCCAGCAGTGGCTTGTGCCACCGAATCCCGTCCGGACTCGTGGCGAAACAGAGCACCGACTCCTCGTCACCGCCACTTCCACGATGGAGGCTGTACCACATCTTGAAGAGCCGTTGTCGCTCGTCGTACAGCACGCTGGCGAAGGACAGGGGCATGCCCGCTTCCCACGCCGGTTTCCCCTCGGAGATCCGCGACAGGACGGGATTGCCGGAATGCTTGGTCGGCTGGTTCAGTTTCTTGGCAACGCCGTCAAGCGATTCGATGATGTGATCATCGATGAAGAGCTGCCGCGTGCCACCGATGGTGAGCGGCTTTTCGTCGGTTCCACGCCTGCCTGATCGCTCTCCATCATCCTCGTCGAGCCGTGACCCATCGCCCTTCTCCTGGATGTGCCAAAACACTCCTTTCACCGCCATCGGTGTGCCGGAGCAGTAAACGGTCAGAAAACGGTTGCGGGACACCCGGACCGTCGGGGTCGTGAACGAGAATCCCGGCGGATTGGGCACGAGTTCGAAGTCGCGGGCTTTGCTCATCACACGCGCCCCGTGTTTCGTTCCGTCAACCCATGTCTTTCCACCGTCGAGGCTGATGTTCACGACGAGCCGATAATCGTTTGGGCCGGAGGCCGTATGGGGTGCGACGATGATGTTCTCTTTCGTCCACAGCATCGTGCCGCGATGGCTGTAATAGCCGAGGTAGCTCCCCGGCACCTCGCGGAACGACCGGCCACCGTCTTGGGATTCCAGCAGGATGGCTCCCTTCCAGGGCCACGCGGTGCCCGGCGGCACCCCAGCCCGGCGGGCCACGTCTGCCGCGTCTTCGTCGCGCAACAGCATCCTCTGCTTGCGGGTCATGGCCAGCACGTGTTTCGGGTTGTTGGGGTCAACGGCGTAGCAGGTCTCTGCGACGTGCGGGTGCACTTCGGTCGGATCGCCCCAGGTCCGGCCGCCGTCGCGCGTACGGATCAGCGTCTCGTGAAACCCGGGCCGCGACTGGTTCGGCTGTTGGTAGTTTTTCCAGTCCGCGTAGCGCAACCCGACGCCGAGCAGCATCCGCCCGTCCGGCTGCTGGAAGAACGTGTTGTAGTCGTTGTTGCACGAGGCGAACGGCCGCTTTCGATTTGGCGAGAGAGAGGCGTAGTCGATGCGAGTGGTGATCCAGGTCAGTTGGGCGACCGGGATTGTCTGGAACGGTTCCTTCGAAACGGAAACAAACAGGTCCTTGCCGCCGGACGACTGATGCATCAACCAGAGACGGCCGTCCCGGCTGACACCAAGTGCGTGTGACTTCTGTCTTGGCGGCGCATCGGGGAGCTTCACCGGTACCCGCGTCCAGTTCTTGCCGTTATCGCGGCTCCTGAGCAACATCGGCTGCGTCTGCAGGTTCAAGAGAATCGACCCGTCGGGGTGGCGCACCATGCCGAGCATGGCACGCTTCAACCCGGAACCGGGCGGGACGATCGTCACCCGCCGGTCGGTCTTGACGTCGACCCGGTGATCACCGGGACCCCGGCTTCGCCGGGAAGCCGGGATTTCCTGGATTTGCGAGTCACGCGAGGCGAGGGGCGGGGCAACTGCTCGTTCGTCACAGCGCCCGTCGACCGGAATCAGAGCGGAGGCCGCACAGGAAAGCACCAGAAGAAAATGAACTCGCGGCATCGGATTCCCTCGCGCGACTGCACTTCACCCGCATCGATTGCGTGTGGGATTGCTCAGCTCATTCGTGTTCGAGACTACAGCCACCCTTGCGTGCGCCAATCAACGGGCCGTTGGACCGACAGTGAACGTCATCACGCCCGACCCCGGACGGCTACTTGAAGCAGTACAGGTGCCCGCTGGTCCGCAGGTAGATCCGCCCGTCGACGATCGCCGGCGTCGCGTAGGTCTCTTCGCCGAACTGTGCCCGGTGCAGCACCTTCCATTTCCCTTCACCGCTGATCACGCTCAAACGCCCCTTCTGGTCCAGCAGGTAGACCTTGCCGTCACCGGCGACCGGCGAACTGTAGTAGTTGCCCGCGCCCGGCACCCGCTTGGTCTGCAGCGGTTGGCCGCTTCGGGCATCGAGGCTGGTCAGGATGCCACCGTCCTTGACGGTGAAGATGGTGTTGTTGAAGAACAGCGGCGAGGCACAGAACGGGATGTGTCGTCGGTACTCCCACGCCACGTGTGTCTTGGTGGCGTCACCCCTGGCCCCCGGCTTGATTGCCAGCACCACGTTGCGGGCGACATCGAACAGGTTGCGGTAGTACTCGTACTCCTTGCGGGTGATCGTGCCGGTCTTGTCGCGATCGACCTGCGGAAATCGCCGCTCGATCGCGTGGCCTTTTTCGAGTTCTTCGCGTTCGAGTGTCCCGTTCTTGTTCTTGTCGCGGGTCGCGGCGAGCTTGGCGAACGGTTCGACACTGATCCGCTCGTCGATGTCACCACCCCGGGCCCAGCCGGCGACGTACAACTTGCCGTCACCTCCGACGACCGGCGTGTTGCAGACGGCTCGTGAGAGGCCTCGCACCGTCCAGACTTCCTTGCCGGTCTTCAGGTCGTAGCCGACCACCCGCAGCGTCGCGGCGACGATGACCTGCTTCTTGCCGCCGACGGTCCAGATGACCGGTGAGCAGTAATTGCGGGGGAACTCGGACCGGTCGGTCTTCCAGGCCAGCCGTCCGGTCTTTTTGTCGTAGGCGGCCAGGAAGCTGTCGGTGTCGTGGTCCTGGACGGTGATCACCAGGTCGTCGACGATCACCGGCGAGGTGCCGGCGCCGAAGTCGTTGTTGAACGGCCCCATCTGCTTTTTCCACAGCAACCGTCCGTCGACGTCGTGGCAGTAGAGACCGCTGGAGCCGAAGAGGCTGACGACGTGTTTTCCGTCGGTGGCGGGGCTGGGCTGGGCGTGGCTGCCGATGGCGTGGATTTCCTCGAGCGACTTGTACGGAGCTTTCCGCTCCCAGAGGATCTCGCCGGTCGCCTTGGACACGGCGACGGTCACCAGCGCCTGCTCGCGGACCGCGGTCAGGAACAGCCGCTTGCCGTGAAGCACCGGCGAGGAGTGGCCGGGGGGAAAAGCGATCTTCCAGGCGATGTGCTCCGAATCGGGCCCGATCTCGGTCGGCAACGCCCGGGACGATTCGGCCAGTCCCCGTCCTCCCACGCCTCGGAACTGGGGCCAATCGGCGGCCGAGGCGAATCCGGCCGAGGTGGCCAGGACGAGCAGCAGGCAGGAGGCAAGACGCATCGGGGGGGTCCTTGTCCGGTTCACGTTTTGTGTCGGCGGCCTCGACAGCCCGGCGATGATATCAGGATCGAGGTCGGCTTGCGTTGCAACCGATTGACGGCAGGGGGAGAATCGTCGTCCGCTTGATTCAAGAGACGCCGAACGCCGCTGCCGGCTCGACCAACTGGAGACGCACCGAGATGACACCGTCTGAGACATTTGACATGACCGACCGCGTGGCGATGGTCTCGGGAGCCGGCCGGGGCATGGGTCGTGCAATGGCGTTGGCTTTTGCCGGGGCCGGTGCCGACGTGGTGGTGGTCGACCGTGACGAGGAATCCAACCTGCAGACGGCTGCCGAAATCGAGGAACTCGGTCGCCGCGCCCTGCCGGTCTCCTGCGACGTGTCCGACTGCGACGCGGTCGAGGCGCTGTACCGGACGATCGATTCGGAGTTCGGTCGGATCGATGTCGCAGGCAACGTGGCCGGTGAGGGGGTGCTCGCCGAGCCCGACGAGATGACTCGCGAGCAGTTGCTCGAGGCTTTCGACGGCCTGGTGATCGGCCGGTTCGTGTCGTGTCGCGAGGCGGGCAAACGGATGCTGGCCGCCGGCCGGGGCAGTATCATCAACATCGGCTCGCTGGCCTCGGTCAGTGCCCTGGGCCGACGACACCTTTCCTACTCGATGGCCATGGGTGCCGTCGTGCAGATGACCCGGGAGCTCTCGACCGAGTGGTCCGGTCGCGGGGTGCGGGTCAACGCGATCCTGCCCGCGCAGGTGATCAACCCGGGCCTGACCCGCCGCATGGAATCCGATCCGCACCTGGAGCGGATGTTTTTGGGCGGCATCCCCGCCGGGCGGATGGGGGTGCCCGACGACATCCGCGGGTTGTCGCTGTTGCTGGGATCTGATGCCGGCAGCTGGATCACCGGGGCGTTGATCCCGATGGATGGCGGCAACCTGGCGATGAACGCCGGTGGAACTCCCGGCTGGCTGCGGGCCGAGTCGGCCGACGGGTTCGAATCGGGCGGTGGTCGCCGCGGCTAGGTCCAGGACATGACCCATCCCGATCCCGCCTCGCTTGCCGAGTGCCGCATCGTGCGGCTCAACGCCGAACTGTTTCCCCCGTCGCAGGAGGAACGTGAGGCGTGTGGACGATTTGGGATCGAGCCGGTGCCGGTCGAGGCGGGGACGGCGGCGGAGTTGCAGCAGGTGGTGGCCGGGGCGGATGCGGTTTTTGCCGTCAGCGTGAACCTGCCTGCGGAGGTGATCGGGGCAATGGACCGCTGCCGGGTGATCTCGAGAATGGGTACCGGCACCGACCGGATCGATGTCGAGGAGGCCACCCGCCGCGGGATCCTGGTGACCAATGTTCCGGATTTCTGCGTCGAGGAGCAGGCCGATCACGCGATGGCGATGCTGCTGGCCCTCGAGAGACAACTCAAGCGGATGGACCGCGACACGGCCGCCGGCCACTGGACCGGTTCGCGGACGGCCTCGGGACGCAACCACCGGTTGCCCGGCCGCACGCTGGGGCTGGTCGGCTTCGGACGCTCGGCCAAGGCCATGGCCAAGCGGGCACGGGGATTCGGACTGCACCTGCTGGCCACGCGACGTCGCGCGGTGCAGGACCCGGACACGGACGAACTCGGGGTCGAGATCGTGTCGCTCGACGAACTGCTCGCCCGGTCTGACTACGTCTCGCTGCACCTTCCGCTGACCGAGGCGACTCGTCACCTGCTCGACGCCGAGGCCCTGGCCCGGATGAAGCCCGACGCGATCCTGGTCAACACCTCGCGGGGGGCGATCGTCGACGAGGATGCGCTGGTCGCGGCCCTGGATGAGAAACGTCTGCGTGGAGCCGGTCTGGACGTATTCGAGCGGATCAACGTGCACGATCCCGACGAGGTGCCGCCGACCGGCGACCCGCTGCTCGGACGAGACGACATCGTGCTGACGCCTCACGTGGCCGCCTTCAGCGTCGAGAGCCGCCGGGACGTGACCGGTGGGAGCGTCGCCAACCTGGTCGATGTCCTCGAGGGCCGTTGGCCGTCTGCCGGGAACATCGTCAACGGGGATGTCGTCCCGCGTTGGCCCCTGGACGACCGCTAGCGGTGGACGTCCAGTTCGACGGCCCGTGCCACCCGCTTGGCCTTGCTGGCAGTCGACTGCCGGTCGAGCACCAGCTTCAACGGGTTGTCGCCCCGGGCGATCAGGGCGGCGGAGACCCGCGTTTCCAGCCGGTCCTTCCCGGCCGGTTTCCAGCCGGTGACCCTCTTGCCGCCGATCGTCACGGTGATCCGGTCTTCGGTCTGCAGGTTGTCCACCTGCAGTCTCAGCGTCAGTGACTTTGTTCCCCGCGTGAGGTCTTCGCGGACCCGCAGTCGAAGTTCCAGCGGCCGGCCTTCCTCGAGCACCTCGGGCAGTACGCAGTGCAGCCAGTTGCTGGGGTATTCGCCGGCCGGTCGGCCCCGGTCGACGACGAACATCAACTCGCGTTCGCTCGACCGCAGGCTCGCCGGGTCGCCGATGCGGTCGAGCATCCCCGCCATCCAGCTGGCGGTTTGTTCCGAGTTGTTGCGGGTGTGTGGGAACCAGTTGAACAGGTAGATGCCGTCGGCTCCCTGCTGCCAGTAGTTGAGTGCCGTGGCGGCGGCCAGTTTGCGGGGAATCGGCGAGTAGCGACTGGGCCAGCCGTAGAGGCACGGGTAGACGTGAACGCCCCTGGGTCGGGCCAGCTTGCGGAACTGGGCGATCTCGATGTCGATCACCCCGCTGCCGAGAATCACGTGGTCGACCAGCCCCTGCTCGATCCACCTGGCCACTTCGAAACCGTCGCGACCGCATGCATCCAGTGACTCGTCAACGCGGACGGCCAACTGCAGTCGGCGGCCTCGCTTTTTCGACTGTCGCCGGAGCAACCGGTGGTACTTGGACACCAGTTCGGTCAGCAGCGGTGCGTTCTTCTTCTCGGTGCCGGGCAGGAAATAGGGGGCGCCGCGGAGGAAGTCGACCTCGAGTCCGTCGAAATCGTACTTGGTGAAGATCTCCTCGATCGCCCGGAACTTCAGGTCACGGACTTCCTTCACTGCGAAGTTCAGTGCCGTCGGATAGCTGGTCACCGCTCCGTACTTCTTCTTTCCCAGCAGCCATTCGGGGTGCTTGATCTTGAACGTCGGCTGCTCGCCGAGGATGAACGAGTCGTGGATGTCGTTGATCCGGAACGAGAAGAAGACGTCGAGTTTTCGCTTGTGCGCTTCGCGGACGACCACCCGTGGCGGATCGTTACCCTGGTCGATCAGGGCCTGCAGTTTCGGGTCGGCTTTTCCCACTCGGGCCCCGGTTCGTTCCAGCACCCGGCTGTCGTAGTTGGCCGTGTTTCCTCCGGCTCCGTCACACCAGAACAACGCGTCGACGTGGCTGTTTTCGAGCGGACCGAAGAGGTTCGCGATCCACTGATTGAGATCCCCCTTGGCGTCCTTGAAGACGCCGTGACCATCGCTGTTGAAGATCACGCGATACCGTTTCGGGGAATCCGAGCCGGGTTCGGCTGCATCGGCCACCGCGAACATCGTGGACGAGACCAGGACCAGCAGGCCGAGACGAACGACGGGCAGAAGATTCATTGGCGTGATTCCGGGGTGTCAGGTCAGGAGCCGAGTTGTCCGACGGCGAACACCGAGTTGATGGCCGGCCGACTGATCGGGTTCGAGTAGTGAATGACGCTGGCGACTTCCCGGCCGTCGCGTGTGACCGGGGCCGGTTGTTCGATGACGAAATCGGCGAAGTGCGGCGCGTTGAACGCGACGTAAGCCAGCCGCACACTGTCGACGGCCGGCTGGTGGCGTTCGGAAAGATCCGGCAACGCGACCGGGCCGGTGTCGACCTGGTAGATGCTGTCATCGAGGCTGATGTTCATCGTCTTGACCGGGTATTCGATCACCGCCCGCAGCCCGGTTTCGCTGTTGGCGATCTCGGTCCGGGCCACGATCGGAACCTCGGTGGCCGTCACGTCCCGGATCTCCTCGAACGTTGTCAGTTCGCGGACCGGGTCGCCGTAGACCAGTCGGTAGTCGGGTGGCCCCCAGAGATCAGCCGAGCGGATCTCACGGTAGGTCTCGCGGGCATCGACGTGTCGCCGGAGGATCAGTTGGTGGTCGCCGCCGAAGATCGGCATGAAGTCGTAGTTGGGCGACATGAACAGGTCGGTTTCGGCAAACGTGTTCTCGCTCTTGCACGATCCGCACTGCAGGAACGTCACCTGGCTGCCGTGCCGGTCGTCGTGGAGCACCGTGCGGCTCTCGATCCAGAACCGCACGGCGTTGAAGCCGGCGGTGTTGCAGATGAACGACCGGCCGTAGTCCAGGCATTGGGTCATCGAGGCGGCCCGATCATTGGTCGTAGGACTGGATGTAGTGAGCGTGTCGGGTGCCGGGCGTGATCGAGTAGAGCTTGGCACCCTTGAGATGGAAGCGGAGCCTGATGGGGCGTCCCTGCAGTTGATGCAGGTCGGCTTGTCCCTTCCAGGCCAGCTTGTGGCTGATGCTGTCGGAGGTCAGCGCCACCGAGGATTCGATCCCGAAGTTCTTGATCGGTTTCCCATCGGCATCGAGCGCCTCGACGGTCAGCGAACCGCCCTTGGCCTCGGCGTTGACCGTCAGCGTGTCGCCCAGGAACAGGATCGGCCGGGTGGTCATCGAACCACCCTTGGGCCCGGCTTCGACCGAGACGAACCCGTCGACTCGCAAAGTGGCTAGGCCGACGCCCTTCTTGGGTGGCTTGGGGTTGGGGTCCAGCTTGGGGGGATCGCCGGTCCAGGTCCACCAGTGCTTGGCGTTGGTGCCGGCGTAGTAGAAGTGAATGCGGTCGCCGACGACGATCGGGTCGGGAGTGAAGTACGGCGTCACATAGCCCCAGTCCCAGTCCTTCTTCTTCATGTTGCCGTAGGGCAGGAACACCGATGCGCGGGCCTGCGGACCCCAGTCCCGCTTCGCCATCAACTCGGAGTAGGAGACCGTGCCACTGCCACCGACCCGCGACCAGATCACCCCGTCGCGGCTGTAGGCCAGTTGCAGGTCCTGCCGGTCCGTCCACGGCTTGTCAGGAGTGATCGGTTTCAGTGACTCGTTGTGGTAGGCCCCGATCAGGCCGATGAAGCCACCGGCGTAGGGCATGGGGGCCATCTGGTAGAACTGGGTCTGTTGCACCTCATCGCGGGTTGTGCGGCGGAACACGGTGACCTTCGGCGACCAGTGGAGGAAATCCTCGCTCTCGGTCCGAGCGACCAGTCGCACGTTGGGAGGGCCGAATCGCAGGATCGCCATGTAGCGGCGGTTGCGGGAATCCCACAGTGGGCAAACCTGCGTGTCGCTGAAGGGAATGATCTTCAGCGGCTTGACCGTCTTCCAGTGGATTCCATCGGGTGAGAAGCCGGCGCTGCTCATCCACGAGCTCGACTTGTTGTTGGG
The DNA here is from genome assembly GCA_963582065.1 of Planctomycetota bacterium. Lineage (GTDB taxonomy): Bacteria > Planctomycetota > Planctomycetia > Planctomycetales > Planctomycetaceae > UBA8437. The sequence goes on from CAUZRQ010000014.1 coordinate 70,273, forward strand.
AGCGCAGCTGAAGAGCATCTTGTAACGCCGTGCCGGATCGGGGTCGTGCTCGTCGCGGATGATTCCCGGGCACTGGAATCCGGGGACGTCCGGTGGCGAGACGAGATTGCTGCCGGTGTCCTTGTTGATCACCGGCTTGGTCCACTTCACCCCGTCCCGGGAGGTGGCCAGGCAGAGGTTGCCTTCGGAGATCCCCTTCTTCTTTTTCCAGGTCTGGTACCACATCCGGAACAACTTGGTCTTCGGGTCGTAGTGCACCGTCCCGTATCCGGGCCCGCCCACTTCCCACGGCTTGTCCGCGACCAGCACCGGGTTCTGTTTGTGCTTGACCGGCTGGTTCAGTTTTCGGCGGGCTCCCTTCATCGAGGAGATCAGCCGACCGTCGATGAACAACTCGGTCTCTCTGAGCAGGATCACGCTCGCGGCGTTCGAGTCGTTGAGATCTTTGAACAGGCCGTCGGGGGCTTTCAGGGGCTTTGCGGCCGGAAGCGAGGTGACGGTCAGCAACAGGAGGACGATCGCGGAGTGGTGGAATCGGAGCATGGGAAGCGGGTTCCGGGAAACGATGAGATTGATTCGGATCGGTGAAGGCTTATACAATCCACTAACGGGATTAGAGGTTCAATCGTCGACGACCGATTTCTTAGGGATAGAGGTGTCGACGCCAGGCGAGGTCACTCAACGGGGTTTACCGATGACGAGTTCAGCCAGCCACGGGTGCGAGCACGACGCTCACCACGCCGACCGCACGCACGCTTCGCCGTTTCGCCCGGCTGCTGACGACACGATCCGTGTCGGTTCACGGCGTTGGTTCCTGCAGACGGGAGCCGCGGGAGTGGGCGGCCTGTCGTTGGCCGAGTTGCTGGCGGCCCGCCAGGCGTCGGCTGCCGGTGGTGTGTCCGGTTCAAACAATCGCAAGTCGGTGATCCTGTTCTGGCTTTCGGGTGGCCCCAGCCAGCTCGACATGTGGGATCCCAAGCCGAATGCGCCGCTTGAGGTCCGAGGTCCCTTCGGGACGATCCCGACGGCAATTCCCGGCGTGCGTTTCGGGGAACACCTGCCGATGCAGGCGGCGATGGCCGACAAGCTGTCGATCCTGCGTGCGGTCGACTGCAGTGCCAGCAACCACACACCGATCACGATGCAGGCGGGCAATCCGCTGGCGCGGCGGACCAACGATGGCAAGGATGGCGGCGGTTACCCCTCGATGGGCTCGGTGGTCTCGAAGTTCCACGGCGGCAACGACCCCGACATGCCGGGGTTCGTGGGACTGGCCAATAGCTGGACCAGCGACGTCTACGGTGCCGGGGAAATGGGACCCACGCACGAACCGGTCAAGGGGCTCAAGTTGACCGGCAGGTTCGCGTTGCCCAAGGGGATCGCGGCGTCCCGTCTGGCCGACCGGGCCGGCCTGCGCCAGGAGTTCGATCGCTTCCGTCGAGATCTTGATCAACGCAACACGCTGGACCGGTTCGATCAGAACCAGAGGCGGGCCTACCAGATGGTCGTCTCGGGCAAGGTCCAGAAGGCTTTCGACATGTCCCAGGAGGCCGCCACCACCCGCGACGCGTACGGACGTTGCAGCGTGGGCGAAAAGGCGTTGTTGGCGCGGCGACTGGTCGAACACGGCGTGACGTTCGTGCTGGTCAGCGGCGCGTGGGGCTACTTTGACCATCACGGCGACGATGTCCGCTGGGGCGGGATCAGCAAGGGACTGACACCGCTTTGTCCGCGGATCGACCGCGCGATGGCGACGCTGGTGACCGATCTCGAGACCCGCGGGCTGCTCGATGACACCTTTGTGATGATGATGGGAGAATTCGGCCGTACGCCGAAGATCAACGAGAAGGCCGGGCGTCACCACTGGACGAAGGTGATGTCGATGGTGGTGGCCGGTGGCGGAATGCCGGCCGGGCAGGTGATCGGCGAAAGCGACCGCAACGGGTCGACGGTGAAGGCCGGCGCGGTTCGTCCCCAGGACCTCGCTGCGACCACTTACCGGCACCTCGGTATCGGACTCGACACTCACTGGACCAACCGCAGCGGACGGCCGATCCCGATCGTCACCGAGGGCGGGCGTCCGGTTCCCGAACTGCTCTAGCGCCCGGCGGGAGGCTGGTCGGAGGGTCCCGTCTGCAGTGTCTCGGCGAATTCCCCGAGTTTCTCGAGCAGCAGGGAGCGGACGTCCGGAGCGATGTCCTGGCTGCTCTGCTCGAATCGCCTGATGATCTCGATGATCGGGTGGATCGTCGTGTCACCCAGTACCGAGCTGTCGTTGGAGAGCGGCGAGTCGTCGCCGGGATCGACGTCGCGGTGGCTGAAGGCACCCCCCAGCCACGTGATCGCGCGTTCTTCCCCGTTGACGTTGTAGGCCAGTTGGAAGCCAGAGACGACGTCGTTGTCGTCGATCCAGGCGATCAGGTCAAAGAAGCCCTCGTCGTCGTCAAACCAACGACGCAGCATTTCCCCTTCGTACTGGCGAACGAATTTCAGTTCGTGCAAGGTCACGAGCACCAGCCCCGGGGTCCAGTTGCCACCATCCGCTTTCCAGTGTCGATGACCGCGTGGATTTTCTGCAAGACCGGTTGTCGAGTTCGGCACTTGGCCGGTTTGCCGTGAGATGAGACGTAGGCCATAATCGGTTTTCTTTCAGCATCATGAGATTCCCCCTGAGGAAAGCGAATGGCCAAGTCTGCAGCAATGTTGCCCCCGGACCTCTCGGAGATTGCCGAGTCGCTCGGCGAAGACGACGAGGTGCTGACCGCCGACGAGTTGCAGCAGATTTCTCTGTTCGATGAACTCAAGAAGACCCCGTCATTTGACCGGTTTCCGGGTTTTACCGTCCTGAGACGTTGTGAGCCGGGACGAGTGATCTGTGAGCAGGGCGAAGCCGGAGCGACGGCGTTCGCGATCCTGACCAGCCAGGATGTTCTCGCGATCCGTCGTCAGCAACTCCAGACTCTGCAGTCGATGGCCGCCGGCGAGCCTGTCGATCACCGTGGGTTCGAGCCGCTTGACGCACAAGAGCGGGCCGACTTGGCCGTCGAGTACGAGGCGGAGATCGCCGGGTACGAGGATCGTTGCGGACAGCTCGAATCCGCCGACGCGTCGACCCGAAGGCAACTCGAGCAGGTGGCCGCAGCTCAGTTGGTCGTGTCCCTGGAGCCCACGGTTCGCTCGGGGGGAATCAAGGGGTGGCTCAACAGCCTCTTTGGCGGCCGCCGGCAGAAGGCCGGATCCGACGGGTCCCGGTTGATCCCCATCGACGGTCCCTCGGACATCGACAGCGAGACCCGCCAGGCACCGTTGTTCGAGGGTGAACTGTTTGGCGAGATGAGCTGCATGAACCGGTCTCCTCGATCGGCAACGGTCGTGGCCACCGGGCCGTGCTACCTGCTCGAGATGGTCCGCAATGTCCTCGACACTCTCCACAACGACCCGAAGTACAAGCTGCGGATGGATGCGGTGTACCGCGAGCGGGTGCTCGAGGGTCACATCCGCCAACTCTCGCTTTTCAAGGAACTCGACGAGGCCGAGTTCTCGAAGCTGCGGGAACATGTCGAACTGGTCGACTTCGAGTCCGGTGGTGTGATCTGCGAGGAATTCGATCAGTCGGACTGCATCTACGTGATCCGCAGCGGGGTGGTCAAGGTGGTCGCCAATGCCTGGACGAGCCTGCGGATGGCCGAGTTTGAAGCGAGCGACTGGACTGTGATCTATGCCGATCTCGCGTCAGCCTGTCGCGAAGATGCCGAACTGGTGGCGGGTATGGTGGCCGCCGTTTTCGACGAGTCGCTGCAAGGTGAGTTGATTGCGAGAGCCGAGTCGGGCGAGGTCTCGGCCGAGATCAACCAGCAGATTCTCGATGCACTCAATACGTTCATCCTCGGTGACGAAATTCCCAAGGAGTTGGGGAAGACGACCGAAGAGGTCGCGACGTTGTTCGGCGACGCTGACTTTGACGACTTGCTGGCAGGCTACCCCGACAATTGCCAGAACTGGTCGCAGCTTGAGTTCAGGACCTGTCGCCGCTGGTTGCTCGAACTTGCGTTTCCCGCCGGGATCCCCAGGCGGGACGAGTCGGTGGGGGCACGGCGGACGCTGGCCTACCTGGGCCGCGGCGATTCGCTTGGCGAAATGGGTGTCGTGCTCGATGAACCACGCAACGCCACGTGCGTGGCCTACGACCATCCGGACAGTGGTTTCCACCAGCGGATTCCGGATTCGCGGACGGGGGCCGTGCCATCGCGCGCCGAGTTGGTCCGCATCCCCCGCGACATACTGCACGAGATGATGGAGTCATCGGATTCACTGAAGTCTTCGATCGACGACATCGTTCGCCGTCGCCAACGCGACAGGCAGGACCAGGCCAAACGAACCGCCGTCGATCCCGCATCGCTGCGACAGCAGACTCCCCGATTTGAACAACTCGGACTCGTCCAGGGGCAGCAGTTGATGCTGATCGACCTGGATCGCTGCACGCGTTGCGGGTCGTGTGTCGACGCCTGCATTGCCGCTCACGATGACGGCAACACGAGACTCTACCTTGACGGACCCCGGTACGAGAATTACCTGGTCCCGTTGACCTGCCGCAAATGCCTCGACCCGGTCTGCATGATCGGTTGTCCGGTCGGAGCCATCAATCGAGGGGACAGTGGCGAGATCCAGATCCGCAATTGGTGTATCGGCTGTCGCCTGTGTGCCGATCAGTGCCCGTACGGTTCGATCCAGATGAACTATCTGCCCGAACCGGTCGAACCCGACGAGCACCAGCGGAAACTGCTGGGAGAGGGCGCGGAGGTCAAGAAGGTGAACAATCGCGCTGTTGTCTGTGACATGTGCAGTTCGCTGTCGGGCGGGGAACCCTCGTGTGTCTACGCCTGCCCGCACGAAGCGGCGATCCGAGTCAATGCCCGGGGATTTTTCTTCGAGTCGGTGGAGATCGCCGGCGACAACGGTGACCGGGAGTTGGCTTCTTGATTCTCGATCGTTCACACAGGCAGTGGCTCCTGCTCACCTTGGTTGTGCTCGGTATCGGGTCCGTTTCGTATGCGGTCTACGCCTCCGGCCCCACCGGCGTGTCCGGTGGGAGCCTTCCCGGCCTCGTGTTTGGACTGGTCGGGACGGCGATGATGATCTTCGCCGGCCTGCTCTCGGCGCGTCGGCAGGTGCCGACCTGGCGGATCGGCAGTGCCCAGTTCTGGCTCAAGGGGCATATCTGGCTCGGGTTGCTCAGCGTCGCCTTCATCCTGTTCCACGCCGGGTTTCGCTGGGGAGGCCCGGTCGAAATTGGCCTGTGGTTGACCACGGCGGTGATCATCCTCAGCGGTGTCGTCGGATTGGCGTTCCAGCAGGTGTTGCCGAGATTGGTGACCACACGAGTGCCTAACGAGACATTCATCGATCAGGTGCCCTACCAGTGTGCCTCGATGCAGTTCCTGGCCGACAAGTTGATTTCGGAGATCTCGAGCAAGCTCGATACCAGCGCCAACGCGGCCATCAACGTGGCCGAGGATGTGGCCAGGCAAAGAAAGTGGCTGAAGCGAGACGGTGATCTGCAGAAGATCGTCGCGGCCATATACGAAAACCCACCGCAACTGGCCCCCGACGCCGCAGACAAGCCCGCGCCTGCCCCGGCAGCCAAAGCTCAAGACAAACCGGCTGCCAAGTCCTCTTCGGTCCTGGAACAGGCTCGAAAACAGGGCTCCGACGGAGTGGACAAGCCAGCCGGAAAGCCGGCTGCCAAGCCCTCTTCGGTTCTCGAACAGGCCCGAAAACAGGGCTCCGGTGGTGCGGGCAAGCCGGCCGGAAAAAAACCATCCGCGAAGGGGGCCTCGGTCCTGGAACAGGCACGCGCCCAGCAGGCGGCCCCCGCCGAGGGTGGTGGCGAGGAGTCGGCCAAGCCTGACGAGAAACCGGCGATGTCTGTCCTGGAACAGGCACGCGCCCAGCAGGCGGCCTCCGCCGAGAGTGATGGCGAGGAGTCGGCCAAGCCTGATGAGAAACCGGCGATGTCTGTCCTGGAACAGGCACGCGCTCAGCAGGCGGCCTCCGCCGAGGGTGGTGGCGAGGAGTCGGCCAAGCCTGATGAGAAACCGGCGATGTCTGTCCTGGAACAGGCACGCGCCCAGCAGGCGGCTTCCGCCGAGGGTGGTGGCGAGGAGTCGGCCAAGCCTGATGAGAAACCGGCGATGTCTGTCCTGGAACAGGCACGCGCTCAGCAGGCGGCTTCCGCCGAGGGTGATGGCGAGGA
>CAUZRQ010000015.1:0-74254 GCA_963582065.1 Planctomycetota bacterium
GTGGGCGACGATCAGGCCGCGAGTGCGCTGCGTGGTGGCCTGTTTCAGGGATTCAAGAGTCGGGGCGGCGGTGTCGAGATCCAGGTCGACGGGGACCGGGACATAGCCATGGTGGCGGACGATGCGGGCCATGTCGGGAATCGTCATTGCCGACATCAGGACCTCGGATCCCTCGGGCCAGTCGAGTTGCCCCAGGATCAGGTGCAATCCGCTGCGGACTGACATCGCAGGAACAGTGTGGCCGTCGGCCGGCCATTCATTGAGCAGTTGGTTCAGTGCCCGGGTCCGGTTCCATCTGAAGACGAACGCCAAGCGGACTGCAGAGATGTCCATCCATCCGAAGTCGAGTCGTTTTCGGGGCCACATGAGCGTGATCCTATCACATTCGGTGAACTCCAGATGTCGCGGTGTTAGGCGATGACGTCACTCGTTGGGGGGGTGCTTGCCCGTGTTCGAGTGGTTGGGTAAGGTTGGGACAATTCTCGCGGCCGCACCGGGTGTCGGGGGCTGCGGTTCCACATCGATTTCCTCCAAACGTGACATTTCCGATGAATAACTTCTCGACTGGTTCGTGGCACACTGGGATGTTCGTGGTCCTGTTCAGCACGCTGCTCCTCGTGCCGACAACCGGAACAGAGGCTGCCGATGCCATGGATTGGCCACATTGGCGTGGACCGGAAATGAACGGTATTTCACGAGAGAAGGGGATCGTTGACACCTGGAGTCCGGCCGGCGAGGGGCAGAATGTCCTCTGGAAGAGTGAAGAGGCCGGGGGACGCTCGACTCCGGTCATCATGGACGGAAAGCTCTACATGATCGTCCGCAATAATGCGGGAACAAAGAATGAGGGTGAGAAGGTCCTTTGTTTGGATGCAGCGACGGGCAAGAAGATATGCGAATACGCCTTCAACGTGTTTCTGTCGGACGTTCCCGACACCCGCGTCGGCTGGTCGTCCGTCACCGGAGATCCGGAAACCGGGAACATCTTCGCGCTGGGTGTGTGCGGCCAATTCCAATGCCTGAAGGTTGTCGGCAAGTCGTTTCGCGTTGAGTGGGAACATTCACTCAGCGAGGAATATGGGCTGCTCAGCACCTATGGCGGCCGGACCAATGTTCCGATTGTGCACGGACAGGTGGTCGTCATCAGTGCGGTGGTGATTGGTTGGGGCAAGATGGCCAAGCCGGCCCACAGGTTCATCGGTTTCGACAAGAGAAACGGACAGCCGGTCTGGTTCGAGGGGACCCGCCCGTTGCCTTACGACACGACCTACAGTTCGCCTGTTCTGACCGTGATCAACGGGCAACGGTTGATGGTGTTTGGTTCCGGCGATGGTGGCATCCATGCCTTCCAGCCGCTGACCGGTCGGAAGATCTGGACGTACAACGTGTCACGCCGCGGTGTGAACACGACTCCGCTGGTCGTCGGCAATACGATTTACGGTGGCCACAGTGAAGAGAACATCGATTCGAACAAGATGGGGGCGCTGTTTGCCATCGATGGTTCCAAGACCGGCGACATCACCAAAAGCGGTGAGAAATGGCGGGTGTCCGAATGGTTTGTCGGCAAGAGTTCACCGATCCATGTGGATGGCCGGATTTACGCCGCCGAGGATAAGGGCACGCTGCTGGTGGTCGAGGCTGCTGATGGCCGGCTGGTCCAGAAGCTGAAATTGCGAGGTCCGGTCCGTGCGAGTCCGCTGTACGTGGACGGAAAGATCTTCATCTGCACGTCCAACGGGATCTGGTGGACGCTGAAACCGAGCAAGACCGGTGTCACGGGCAAGCCGAAGCGAATGAGAGGAATCGAGGTCTACGGTTCACCGATCGTCTCGCATGGACGACTCTACGTTCCGACGACCGGAGCTCTGTACTGCGTGGGGACCAAAGACGCGAAGGCGTCGGCCGACAAGCGTCCCGACGCTCCGAAAGAGACCCCTCGAGAAGAGGACGCCGAGGTGGCCCACGCCCAGGTCGTTCCGGTCGAAAGTCTGCTGAAACCGACCGTCGATGGTGGGCAGGCCCAGGAGTTCCAGGTGAGACTCTACAACGCCAAGGGTCAGTATCTGAGAATGGCCAAGGCGGACGAGGTGGAATTCTCGATCGAGGGGCCCGGAAAGATCGTCAAGCGAGACCTGCCCGGGGGGACGGGCAAGGGATGGGAGTACGCGACGCCCAAGACACTGGTCCACACGGCCGTGGCGGTCACAGCGAAGTTCGGGAAGCTCGTGGGAACCTCGCGGATCCGGTTGGTGCCCGACTACAACTGGAAGTTCGACTTCAGCGATGGCCAGGTTCCGGTCACGTGGGTGGGGTGTCGTTATCGTCACATTTCGATGGATTACGACTTGTTCAAGAAGGCGGAGAAGGAGAACCCCCTGGCCGGGCAGCTCTATATGTACCTGATGACCAGCTTCACCAATTCGAACAATCCGGCGATCACCACCGGCAAGGCTCCGCAGGTCTACAACGATGGCTCGCCGCGACGCACATGGTCGACGATGCTCCGTTTTCTGGGTCTGCTGGGGCAGGTCAAGAACGTTGTCCAGGCCAAGGCGAAACTCGATCCGGCGATTGCGATATTGACGCGAGAAAAATTCGTCGCCAAGCACGTCTGGTCGGCTCCGAAGGGCGGCATCCAACTGGCGATAACACGGGGCGGCCGCAAGGTCGACGGCAACGGGGTGATCGTAAAGATCAAGACGATCCCGAAGGGGGCTCGCAGCCAGGGCTGGATGGGGTTCATCGACGGTTTCAATTACACGATTCAGTCGGATGTGCTGGGGGCCATCAAGGACAAAAAGCAGCCGGACATCGGCCTGAGTGCCCAGAGATACACGTTGACGATGCTTGGCGCCAATCAGAAGCTGCAGATCCGCACCTGGCCGACTCAGCTGAGGATGGCCAAGACAATTCCCTTCAAGTGGGATGCGAACAAGTGGTACACGATGAAACTGGAAGCCCGTGTGCAAAAGGACGCCGCAGGGACCCAGAAAGCGATTCTCAAAGGCAAGGTCTGGGTGCGAGGCGAAAAGGAACCAGCCGAGTGGCAGGTCGAGGCGGTCGATGACGTGCCCAATGTCAAGGGCAGCCCGGGGTTGTTCGGAAACGCCATCGATGCCGAGATATTTTACGACAACATCACGGTGACCAAAGGTAAGTAGTCACCTCATCCCTCACGGGAACCCACCTCCAGAGACTCCCCGCACAAAGGACCGAGACGATGAATCGAACCCTCAACATGTCGGCATGGATTTGCTTGGCCGCATTGATGGTCGCGCCGCTGACCCTGGCTCAGGATAAGGCGAAGAAATCCGGGCCGTATGACCCGACTGCGGTGGCGATGGCCGAGATCGCCACGCTGAAAGTCGGCAAGCTCGACTGGCCCCAGTGGGGCGGTTCCAGCGGTCGCAACAATACTCCGCAGGGTGTCAACATCCCGGTCAGTTGGGACACTGAATCCGGCAAGAATATCCAGTGGCAGTCCAAACTCGGCTCGCAGACCTACGGGAACCCGGTCGCAGCCAACGGCAAGATCTACGTCGGCACCAACAACGGCGGCGGCCACATCAAGCGATATCCGGCCACTGTCGATCTCGGATGCCTGCTGTGTTTCGACGCATCCAATGGCAAGTTGTTGTGGCAGCACTCCAACCCGAAGTTGACCACCGGTCGTGTGCACGACTGGCCGTTGCAGGGGATCTGCGATTCCCCCTACGTCGATGGAAACCGGGTGTGGTACGTGACGAGCCGTGGAACGGTCGCTTGCCTGGACACCGCGGGATTCCACGACGGCAAGAACAACGGGCCGTACACGGCCGAACCGAATGAGAACAAGGACGAGGCTGATGTGATCTGGTCCTTCGACATGATGAAGGAACTGGGTGTTTCGCAGCACAACATGTGCAGTTGCTCGGTGACGTGTGCAGGCGATGTGCTGTTCGTCAACACGTCAAACGGCGTCAGCTTCGAACATCTCGGGATTCCCGCCCCCAAGGCGGCCAGTTTCGTCGCCATGGATCGCAACACCGGCAAGGTGCTGTGGACCGACCGGTCGCCGGCCACGGCGATTCTGCACGGCCAATGGTCCAGCCCGACCTACAGCGTGCTGGGCGGCCAGCCGCAGGTGGTCTTTGCCGGCGGTGATGGCTGGGTGTACAGCTTCGACCCAAAGGGTGACGGTAAAGGCGGTGCCAAACTGCTTTGGCGTTTCGACTCGAACCCGAAGATCGCGAAGTGGATTCTCGGTGGACGTGGCACGAGGAACAACATCATCGCCACTCCGGTCATCTACGATGGCCTGGTCTTCGTGGCCGTTGGCCAGGATCCGGAGCATGGAGAGGGGATGGGCCACCTCTGGGCCATCGATCCCACCAAGCGCGGTGATACCAGTCCGACCAAGGCCTACACGAAAGACGGGAAGGAGATCCCGTTCGATCAGCGACGCAGATTGCAGAACGTGATTTCCAAGGACGGAGAAACCACCAAGCCGAATTCCAATTCGGCAGTCGTCTGGCACTACGGCCAGAAGGATGAGCAGGAGTACAACGCGACGGACTTCGAGCAACAGATGCACCGGTCCTGTGGCACGGTGGCAATCAAGAAAGACCTGCTCTACATCGCTGACTTCAGTGGGTTGTTCCACTGTCTCAACGCCAAGACGGGCAAGCCGTACTGGACCTACGATATGTTTGCGGCGTCATGGGCGTCGCCGTTGATCGTCGAGGACAAAGTCTACATCGGTGACGAGGACGGCGATGTGGCCATCTTCCCGCTGACGGCTGATCCCAAGAAGGCGCTCAAGGAGGTCAACGGAGAATTGGAGCCTGCGCTGGGAGTGATCAACATGGGCAACTCGATCTACTCGACTCCGATCGTCGCCAACAATGTGTTGTATATTGCCAACAAGTCCACACTGTTTGCGATCAAGGCTCCTGCCAAGTGATGTCGAACTTCCGGTGTTGAATCGTGGCACCGCGTCGGAACAGCAAAGTTCCGGTGCGGTGCCTGTTTTTGCGCTGCGACGGCGAATTGCCGAAGAGTCAGCTGCGGACTAGAATGCACGTTCGCTGTCGACCGACCCCACCCCGTCGGCACTTCGCCGTTTGTTCGTCGTCCTGTGCTCCACCACGACGCACCCGCCTCGAATTCGTCCCACCCCGACTTCCTGCAACTGCAGGCTTCCTTGTTTTTTGCACTCGGCGTTTAGATGCAGGTTCCCTCGGAAACCACAGGCACATTTGCCGAAGACGAACTGGCTGCGCTTGGCATCGAGGAATTGCTCGATGCCGTCTCGCCGACCCGGGTCGAGTCAGGTGTCGGAGTTCTGGCCAGCGTGGGTCGCTGGGCCCGGGACCTGGGTGGACAACGGCTTCTGCTGGTGACCGATGGTGGACTCAGGGAGGCCGGCCACGAGGAACGTGTGCTGGGATATCTCAGAGACGAGGGTTTCGACTCCGAGAGCGTTGCGGTATTCGGCGATGTGAGGCCCAATCCCACGACCGAGGACGTGGATCGAGCCCTGTCGGTGGCACGTGATCACGGCAGCGACCTGATCATCGGACTCGGTGGCGGCAGCAGCCTGGACTGTGCCAAGGGTGCGAATTTCCTTTTGACAAATGGCGGGCGGATTGAGGATTACTGGGGGGTCGGAAAGGCCGATCAACCGATGTTGCCGATGATTGCCGTGCCGACCACCGCCGGAACCGGCAGTGAAGCGCAGTCGTTTGCCCTGATTGCCAACGCCGAGACGCATATGAAGATGGCCTGTGGAGACAAGAAAGCTGCGTGCCGGGTGGCGATCCTTGATCCGGAACTGACACTGACGATGCCCGCAGCTGTCACTTCAGCCACCGGAATTGACGCGATCAGCCACGCACTGGAAACGGCCGTCACGACTCGACGCAACGGCATCTCCAGCCGTCTCAGCCGCGAGGCCTGGGCACGGTTGGCCACCGCGTTTCCCCGAGTGATCGAGCATCCCACGGAAATCGGTGCTCGCCAGGAGATGCTCTATGGGGCCCATCTGGCCGGAGCGGCGATCGAGAATTCGATGCTGGGCGCGGCGCACGCGTTGGCCAACCCCCTTTCGGCCCACTACGGCCTGACGCACGGCGTGGCGATTGGTGTCATGCTGCCTCACGTGATTCGTTTCAACCAGGATGTTGCAGGCGAGATTTATGGGGATCTGCTGGTCGTGGCTGGTGCCGTTGAAGTCCCGGAAATGTCGGCCGGCGAACAAATCGCGTCGTTAATCGAACAGATGGTCGGCGATGCGGGATTGCCACGCACGCTGGCCGAATGCGATATTCAAGACAACTTGTTGGACCAGTTGGCAGCTGAAGCGGCTGAACAATGGACTGGTCAATTCAATCCGAAGCCGGTTTCGGCCGAAACGCTCAAGGACCTATACGAATGCGCCGCACCTCAACGCAACTCCTCCTGATCCTCGGGATGTGTCTGTCGGTGGGCGTGGGGGCACCCCCGGCCAAGAACACCGCGGCTGTCGACGCGTCCGCGTGGCCGAACTTTCGGAACGGTCATGAATTGCGAGGGGTCGCCGGTGCGGCGTTGCCCGAGAAACTCGAACTGCTGTGGTCGCAACCGATCCCCGACGGAATGGTCTACACCTCGGCAGCGGCCGTCATGGGTGGCCGGGTCTATGCCTCGACGCTGGGCGGTGAGTTGCTGTGCCTTGACCTGAAGACGGGTAAGATCTTCTGGAAGTACCTCTCCGCCCCCAAGCCCGAGCCGGACACCTTCATTCCAGGCTTCCCGGCGGCTCCGACCGTCTCGGGCAATTTGGTCTACGTCGGGGACGAGGACGGGGTGTTTCACGCTGTCGACCGCAAGACCGGTAAGAAGCGATGGGTGGTCAAGACACAGGCTGAGGTGAACAGTTCCGCCGCCGTTGTCGGTGACCGGGTGATCTTCGGTTCCTATGATGCCAACCTGTACTGCGTGGACGCGAAGACCGGCAAGACGATCTGGACGTTTCAGACCGCCGATCGGATCAATGGGTCGCCGGCGATTGCCGGAAAGTACACGTTCGTGACCGGATGTGATCAGCACCTGCGGATGATCAATATCCAGACCGGCAAGCAGGAACACGACATGGCACTGGGGAGCTTCATGATTGCCTCGCCGGCAATCGTCGGCGACATGTTGTACGTGGGCACTCACGACGGCGAATTCCTGGCCGTGAACTGGAAGAAGCAGGAGGTGACCTGGCGGTACAGCGATCCCCAGAAGATGCAGCCCTACCACGCGTCGGCCGCCATCCTTGGCGATCGCATCGTCGTCGGTTGCCAGGACAAGCGGGTCCACTGCATCGATAGAAAGACCGGGAAACGGTTGTGGGTGTTTGCCACCCGGGCCCAGGTGAACAGCTCGCCGGTGATTGCCGGAAACCGTGTGTATTTCGGATCAGCCGACCGCAACGTCTATGCCGTGGAACTGGAGAGCGGAAAGCCGGTGTGGAAGTTCCGGGGCAAGTCCGACTTCAATGCTGCGCCGTCGATCGCCGGTGGCCGGCTGTTGATCGGATCGGAAGGATCTCAGGCCCGTCTGCTCTGCTTCGGTGGGAAGTGATGGCAACCGATACCAGCAGTACGACAGAAGTCGGCAGTTACTTCATCTCGAATTATCCACCGTTCTCGCAATGGACCGGCGAAGCGGTGGCCGAGATCGAAGATGCTCTTGATGTTGCTGATCCCGATCCGGTGTCGTTGGGAATGTATCTGCACATTCCCTTCTGCCGTAAACGCTGCAAATTCTGTTACTTTCGTGTTTACACCAACCAGAACGCCCAGGCGATTGCCAACTATGTCGAGGCGATTGCATCGGAGGCGAAGATGGTCAGTGGGCGTCCGGGTGTGGCCGGCCGTGAACTGGATTTCGTCTATTTCGGTGGAGGCACCCCTTCGTACCTCAGTTCCCGCCAGCTCCGCTTTCTCAGGGAGTCACTGGCCGAGTCGTTCACCTGGGAAACGGCACGCGAGGTGACATTCGAGTGTGAGCCGGGCACGTTGAGCCTCGACAAGGTGCAGGCAATGGCGGAGATCGGGATCACGAGGGTGTCCCTTGGAGTTGAGAACTTTCATGACGGGATTCTCGAAGAGAACGGTCGTGCGCATCTCTCTCCGGAGATCTTCCGCGCCTACGACTGGATCCAGCAGGTCGGTTTTCCCCAGGTCAACATCGACCTGATCGCGGGTATGGTCGGTGAAACCGAGGAGAACTGGGCGGCCTGTGTCTCGAAGGCGATCGAGATGCAACCCGACAACATCACCATCTACCAGATGGAATTGCCCTTCAACACGGTCTATTCACAACAGATCAAGGACGAGGGGATCGCCTCGCCGGTCGCCGACTGGCCGACGAAGCGACGGTGGGTCAGCGAGGCAATGGACCGACTGCAGGCGGCCGGCTATCACGTTTCCAGTGGCAACGAGATGGTCAGCAATCTCGAAACAGATCGATTCGTCTACCGCGACAACCTGTTCCGTGGCTCGGATATCCTGGCCTTGGGCGTTTCGAGCTTCGGGCACTTCCAGGGCGTGCATTACCAGAACCTCGATGCCATCGAAGAGTACCAGGCGGCCGTCGAGGCGGGTGGTTTGCCGATCAACCGGGCGCTGCGGCCGAGCAAAACTCAGCGGTTGATTCGTGAATTCGTGCTGCAGATGAAGGAGGGCGTGGTCGACACCAAGGTGCTGGACGAGAAGTTCGGTGTGCGTGCGATCGACGAGTTCAGCGAAGCCCTGGGAAATCAGCAACGAGCGGGTTTTCTTGAAGTGGTTGGTGATTCGGTGAGATTGACCCGCAAGGGACTGCTGCAGGCCGACAGCCTGTTGCCGGAGTACTTCGAACCCGAGTATCGTCGGGTTCGCTACACCTAGAAGCGGGTGCGACAGAGAAGTCCGTGAATCCTCATGACGAACTCAACGCCCTGACCGGGCTGTTTGATGGCGGCGAACGACTGGTGCGATCCGCTGAGCACGTGTCCGCGGCACTGACACCGTCTCCGTACAGGGAGATGCTCGTCCACAATCACCACATGACGGTGACCATGGAGGAGCACTACGGTAGCGCGGTGAAAGTGAGGATCGTGGATCAGGTGGATTGCGATGATCTGTATTGCCGGAAGATTGTGCTGTTGAAACTGGACACCGAGGAAGTGGTTCAATTCGGGATCGTCCGGTTCAACTTCCACTATGTCACCGAGGAGGTGCGTGACGAGATCATTGCCGGTCGGACACCGCTGGGACGGGTTCTGATCAATCACAATGTCCTGCGTCATATCGATCTCGGGGCGATCCTGAGAGTGACTGCCGGTGACGAACTCGCCGGCTTGCTGCAGATGCCCTCGGGTGGAGTGACCTACGGCCGGTTAGCGACAATATTCTGCAACCAGCACCCCGCGGTCGATCTGCTCGAGATACCGGCACCGTTGGAGACGGGTGAGAACATCGATGATCAGTCTTGATTCCCTGGGCACCAGCGGTGCCGACGTGGTTGTGATCGGCGGCGGACCCGCCGGAGCGACCGCTGCCGCGTTGATCGCGGAGGCGGGACACAGCGTGGTTGTGTTTGAACGCGAGTCCATCCCGCGATTTCATGTCGGTGAGTCGTTGATTCCGGCCACATACTGGACCCTGGAGCGATTGGGGCTGATCGAGCAGCTCAAAGCCAGTGCCTACCCGAAGAAGTTCAGTGTTCAATTCGTCACCGAAACCGGAAAAGAGACCGCACCGTTTTATTTCGACAAGTTCAAGCCTCATGAGAGTTCTCAGACCTGGCAGGTCTGGCGGGACGATTTCGATCGGATGTTGATCGAATGTGCCGAGGAACGTGGTGCCGAAGTTGTTTGCGAGGCCCAGGTGACGGAAGTCGTTTTCGCCGGCGACCAGGTCACCGGTGTTCAGGTCAGAGGGGCGGGTGATCAGGGTGGTGAACCGCAGTTTGTGGCGGCACGAGTTGTGGTTGACGCGAGTGGTCTGTCGGCATTTCTTGCCAATCGAATGGACCTGAAGGAATCCGATCCGTTGTTGCGGAAGGCCACCGTGTGGGGCTATTTCCGGGGTGGCGCACGCGACGAGGGCCGCGACGAAGGGGCCACGATCATTCTGCAGACCGAGGGAAAGCGATCCTGGTTCTGGTACATCCCGCTTCCGGACAACGTCGTGAGCGTCGGCTGCACCGGGAATCTCCGCTACATGTTCCCGGGCGGCGGTGTCGATCTCGAAGCTCTCTGGAAGCGAGAAATGGGTCGCTGCCCGGCCATGCAGTGCCGGCTGGCCAATGCGACACGAGAGGGGCCGCTGCGGACAACGCGAGACTTCAGCTACAAGGCGACAAAGGCGGCCGGTGACGGATGGGTGCTGGTCGGTGATGCCGTGGGTTTCATCGACCCGGTGTATTCCTCCGGCGTGTTCCTGGCACTGAAGTCGGGAGAACTGGCTGCCGACGCGGTCGTCGCGGGGTTGGCGACTGGCGACCTCTCGGGCGAACGGCTTGGTGCGTGGAAAGCGGGCTACGACGAAGGCGTGATGCATTTCCACAAGCTGGTCTACGCCTTCTACACACCCGGATTCAGTTTCGGTGCCTTGCTTCGTGATCACCCCGAGTGCACGGGGCACCTGGCCAATATCCTGATGGGCAACGTCTTCGAGCCAGGTGTCGGAGCCCTGTTCGAGGCAATGGGTGAAGTGGTGCCGCCACGTGACGACGAGTCGGCGATGCTGCAGATGGCCGACGAGGAGTCCTGAGGCATGTCGGAAAACCCGCCCGGATCACGGCTGTCCAGGTCCGCGTTCTGGCTGGTCGTGTTGCTGCTCGTCGGGGCCCAGCAGTGGTCGGGGTCTTGGTCTTCCGAAACGCTGGTGCTGGGGTTCCTGCCAGCGCCGTTGTTCTATCACGTCATGGTGTCACTGGCGGCTGTTGCCGTGTGGTGGGTCGGAACGATCGTTGCCTGGCCAGATGACACGAAGGGTCCGGAGGCGTTGTTGTCGGACGCCGAGGTGGTTCGGACAACCGGGCCGTCCGAGGATGAGGTGTCAGCGACGGGGGAACCGTCGTGACGCAGTTGGCGATCATCATCGCGTACCTGGTATTGCTCCTGGGCCTGGGGGCCGTGGCGGCGAGGTTCTCGCGTGGCACCAGCCGCGATTACCTGCTGGCAAGTCACTCCATCGGCCCGGTACTGCTGTTGATGTCGCTTTTCGGGACCACGATGACCGCCTTTGCACTGGTCGGGTCGACCGGTAAGTCGTACCAGTTGGGTATTGGTGTCTATGGACTGATGGCCTCCTCGAGCGGAATTGTCCATTCCCTTTGTTTCTTTGTTATCGGGGTCAAACTCTGGAAACTCGGACAACAGCACGGTTACACCACGCAGGTCGAGTTCTTCCGCGATCGCCTGGGGTCACACGCCTTCGGCTACCTGTTGTTTCCGGTGCTGGTCGGGCTGGTGATTCCGTATCTGTTGATCGGCGTCCTGGGTGCCGGTGCGGTCGTCAATGGCGTGACGCGGGGCACCTTCGACGAGGCGTTCGCGAGTTCAGGGCATGGCGTGCCCCCCTGGCTGGGTTCGTTGACGATCTGCCTGGTTGTGCTCGCCTACGTGTTCACCGGGGGCATGAGAGGGACCGCGTGGGCCAACACGTTTCAGACGGCCGTGTTCATGGTGCTGGGTGTTGTCACCTTCGTCGTGATCGCCCGTGAAATCGGGGGTGGCGAGAGTTTTCTCGACAGCCTGAGAGGGGCGACGGCCCGGGTGCTGGAGGCCCACCCCGAAAAGCTGGTGATGAAGCCGCCAAAGTTGTTCTTTTTCAGCTTCCTGCTGATTCCGCTGTCTGCCGGAATGTTTCCGCACCTGTTCCAACACTGGCTGACGGCGCGGAGTGCGGCGGCGTTCAAGTTGCCGGTGATCGTGCATCCGCTGTTTATCCTGATCGTGTGGGTGCCGTGTGTCATGGTCGGGGTGTGGGCGACGTCGGCGGTGGTCGATGGGCAGCAGGTCTTTGCCGAACCGCCCGGGAACGTCAATACGGTGTTGCCGATTCTGTTGGGGAAGGTGGCCGGCCCGGTGCTCTCGGGGCTGCTCTCGGCGGGAATTCTCGCTGCGGTGATGTCTTCGCTCGACAGCCAATTCCTGTGCCTGGGGACAATGTTCACCAACGACATCGTGCTGGCCCGCCGTGAGGCGAACGAGACGGGCGATGATGGCCGCGTGGTGCGAATGGCACGCTTGTTCATCGTGGCGATCGTCGCTGTGACCTACCTGTTGAGTCTCGGAGAACCGGCAGGGATCTTCGATCTCGGTCTCTGGTGTTTCGCCGGATTCACCGGCCTGGTGCCGTTGGTGCTGGCCGCCTTGTACTGGCGTCGACTGACGCTGCCCGGTGCCGTGGCCAGTGTCCTGGCCATGGTTGTGACGTGGTTGACCCTGTTCCTGTTGGACATGGGCGGATATCCACCGGATCCCAGGTACAAGTTCCTCGGGATGTTGCCGGTTGCGACGGTCCTCGCCGTGGCGACGATCGCCCTGGTCGTGGTCTCGCTGGCCACACGTCCACCCTCGAACGAAACTCTGGCGAAGTTTTTTCCTCCAAATTCGAGCGGCGGCCGGGCGATACCGGACGTGCCCGAATTGCCGGACTGAAAGGGGTCGGGATGTCCGCAGCTTTCACCACAAGGCGGCGTGTCGAGTTTGCCGACACGGACATGGCCGGCCTGATTCACTTCACGACGTTCTTTCGGATGATGGAATCGGCCGAACACGAATTTCTGAGGTCTCTGGGGACGTCCGTAGTCAAACGGGACGAGGATGGTGCCACGATCGGCTGGCCGCGACGCGAGACCGAGTGCGAGTTTCATTCCCCGGCTGTCTTTGAGGATGAGTTGGTGGTGGAGATCACTGTCGAGCGGATGGGCCGGTCGTCGTTGACCCTCGGCTACGAGTTTTCTCGTGGAGAAACACGAATCGCCAGCGGACGGATGAAAACGGTCTGCTGTCGAGTGGCACGTGACACGGGACTGTCGGCGATCGAGATTCCCGGCCCGTTGCGTGACCAACTGGACAAATTGATTGAGACGGAGTGACAGCGTGAGCGGAGACGAACAACATCGGGAGCCGCATCTGCGGGTCCGCGGCCTGGAGAAGACCTTTCGGAGTGGCGATTCGCCGCTGACGGTGCTGTCGGGGCTCGACCTGGAAATGGATCGAGGGGATCGACTGGCGATCACCGGCCCATCGGGATCCGGGAAGAGCACGTTGTTGTACATCATCGGGACGCTCGATGAACCGACGGCGGGAACGGTCGAGGTGGCCGGAACGGATCCCTTCGAACGTGACGACACCGGCCTGGCTGACTTTCGCAGCACCGAGGTGGGGTTCATTTTTCAGGACCATCACTTGCTGCCGCAGTGCACGGTGTTGGAGAACGTCATGATCCCGTTGATAGCGGCCGATGGAGCCGGAGCGGCCGGTGAGGCTCGAGCCCGAGGCCTGCTCGAGCGTGTGGGCTTGTCGGGACGGAGCGGTCACCTGCCGGCTCGTATTTCCGGAGGTGAACGTCAACGGGTTGCTGTTTGTCGGGCATTGATCAACGAACCCTCGTTGCTGCTGGCTGATGAGCCGACGGGGAACCTGGACCAGAAAACGGCCGACCGGGTGGGGACGCTGTTGCTGGAACTGTCCGAGGAGCAGCAGGCCGTGTTGATCTGCGTGACACACAGCCTCGAGTTGGCCTCGCGGTTCCCGCGACGTTGCGAATTGACCGACGGGCAACTGGTCGAACTGGAGACAGGCGGATGACACGGTGGGGCTTGCTGCTGGCGACGTTGCGGTTCCATTGGCGGTCTAACCTGGCCGTCGGAATGGGCGTCGTCGCAGCCACTGCCGTGATCACCGGCGCGCTGGTCGTCGGTGATTCCGTGCAGACCAGCCTGCTGGACATGCATCTCGATCGCCTGGGACGCGTGGACATGGCGATCATTGGAGGAGATCGCTTCGTGCGCGAGGAACTGGCCGATGACATTCAACGGGTGATCGGCGGCGATGTCGAGGTTGCTCCGCTGATGATGATCCGTGGAAGCCTGGAGACGGGTGGTGCCGACGCGATTGGTGAGCGTACGGGACTGCGGGTCGGTGGCGTCATGGTGTACGGCATCGATGACCGCTTCTGGAAGCTGACACAGCATGGCGCCTTGGAGCCGCCGCAACCCGGTGAAGTCGTGCTGTCGGAAGGAGTTGCCGCGCAGTTGGGCCGAGCCGTCCAAGCCGGCGAGGATGTGCGACTGTGGATGGAAATGCCCAATTTCATTCCGCGAGATACGCTGCTGGGAGAACGCGACAACGACACGATCGACCTGCCTCTGAAAGTCCGCGCTGTGGTTGGATCGGGTGATCCGGAAGCCCGCCGCGGCGTTGGTCGATTTGACCTGAATCCCAGCCAGCAACTGCCCAAGGTGGCCTTTGTCGCGTTGTCGACGCTGCAGGAGACGTTTCGGCTGCAATCACGTCGGGTCCGCAACCGTGAACAGAGACGGATAGAGGTGTATCCGGCGCGAGTCAATACGCTGGTGGTCGCCGGTGGAGATCCACAGTCGGTTGCTGATGCGCTGGGGAAGGCGATCACGCTGGACGATCTCGGCCTGAGCCTGCGGCGGCTGGAGAAACGCGGTTACGTGGCGCTGGAGAGCAATCGAATGGTGCTCGACGACGTGATGGTCGCAGCTGCCGAGACGGTCACCGCTTCGAGATCGCGAGTGCTGGTTCACCTGGCAAACCGGCTCTCAAATGCCGACGACCCGACGCAATACTCGATGTATTCGATTGTCGGGGGGCTCGAACCCGATGAAGTGGCCGCTGCGCCGTTCGGGCCCTTCGCCGCCGGTGACACCTCTGCCGATGCCATGTCGAATCTGTCCGACGATGGAATTGTCATCAACCGCTGGTTGGCCGAGGACCTGAAGCTCGAGGTTGGCGGGCGGTTGAAGATGACCTACCACCTGGTGGGGTCCGCTGGTGAACTGCCGGAGGAGGAGCGGACCTTTCGCGTACACGCGGTCGTCGAATTGGCCGGACCGGCTGATGATCGCGGCCTGACACCTCACGTGCCGGGCATCACCGATGTGAGGACGTTTCGTGACTGGCGGCAGCCATTCGAGATGGACCTCGACGCGTTGACTGACCGCGATGATGACTATTGGGATGAGTTTCGGGCGACGCCGAAGGCATTCGTGACGCGGCGGGCAGCCATCGGCATGTGGCAAAGCCGTTACGGCAAATCGACATCGTTGCGGATCGCCATCGATCCGGCCGACAAAGACGCGTTGGTGAAGCTGGATGGCGCGATTCGGGCGAACATTGATCTTCCCGCACTCGGCTTGTCGGTACAGCCGGTCAAGGAACACGGCGTCAGGGCAGCCAGTGGGACGACACCATTCAGCGGGCTGTTTGTCGGATTCAGTTTCTTCCTGATCGGTGCGGCAACGATCCTGGTCGGATTGTTGTTTCGACTGGGAATCGAACGACGCGTACGCAGCACCGGGCTGGTCCTGGCGCTGGGTTTCCCGATTCGCCTTGTCCTGATGTTGCTGGCTGCCGAGGGCGCGGTGGTGGTCACGATCGGTGGCGCCGTCGGTGCGGCCGTCGGAGTCGCCTATGCCCACCTGATGGTCTTCGGCCTCACTCATTGGTGGGTCGGCGCGGTGGGCACGTCGTTCCTGGAAGTCGACGTGCGAGTGGTGAGCCTTTTGGCAGGATTCGCGATTTCTGCCGTCGTGGCGCTTACCGCAATTCTCTTGTCAGCCCGCGGACTGCTGAAGGTGCCGTCACGGGAACTGCTGGCCGGTCTGGTCCGTCGGGCAATTGACGGCGCCGATGCCATCGGTCGGAGCCGACGCGTGTTCTGGGTATCGCTCGTCTGCGCGGGTGCCGGACTCCTTGTCGGCGTGTTTACCCCCGACGACGTCCTGTCGAAGGAGGCGTTTTCCGGTCTGACGATCCGCATCGTTCTGTTCTTCGTGCTGGGCATGTCTTTCCTGGTCGCTGCGATCGCCGTGTTGGCCATCGTGCTGGGTTTGGAGCGAAAGGGTGGCCTGCGTGGTCAGGGAGCGGTGGCCGTCATCCGACTGGGATTTCGCAATGCCGCCAGGCACAGGGCTCGCAGTGTGTTGTCGGTCGCGATGATCGCCTCGGCCGCGTTCCTGATTACGGCTGTTGCTGCCGGTCGTCGTGACCCGGTTGCCGAATGGCCCGATCGCTCAAGCGGATCCGGTGGGTTCCTGTTGGTAGCCGAGTCGAGCCAGTCGCTGGTCTTCGATCCCGGAACCAAAAACGGACAATCGGAACTGGACATCTCCGCCGACGTGTCGACTGATCAGGCAACTCTCCTGGAGTCCATCGATCTCCACTCGTTCCGCATGAAAGCCGGCGAGGAGTCCAGTTGCCTGAACCTGTACCAGACGCGGTTGCCGACGATTCTGGGAATGAGCCGACGGACGATTGATCGTGGTGGCTTCCGGTTTGTCGGGGCTGCCGAAGCGAATCCATGGAAGCTGCTTGAAGATATGTCGAAGGCGGATTCGTCTGCAGGATCCGCTGTACCGCTTCCCGTGTTTCCGGTTGTCGGAGACATGAACACGCTGCAATACAGTCTGCACAAGGGGGTGGGAGACCGGATCGGTTACCCGACCGAGGAAGCTCCGACATTGTGGCTTGAGATTGTCGGGATGCTCGACGCGAGTGTCTTTCAGGGCGTACTGGTGATGTCGGAGGCCCATTTCAGGAAGGCATTTCCCGAGGAAGTGGGATTCCGGTATTTCCTGGTCGGCGACACTCGTTTCGGAAATGCGGGAAAAACACCGGGAGACCTGGCCGAACTGAACCGGGTCCGCAGTGGGCAGGTGGAGTTGCTGGAAGCGAAGCTGGGCAACTACGGATTTGACGCCGAGCCGGTGGTCGATCGCCTGGGCCGGTTTTTGTCCGTCCAGAACACATACCTGGCAACATTCCAGGTGCTGGGTGGCCTGGGCTTACTGCTGGGGACGATCGGTCTGGCGACGGTGATGCAGCGAAATGTACTGGAACGCCGCAGCGAACTGGCACTGTTGCGAGCGGTTGGGTTCCGTCGTTCGGGGTTGCGATGGCTGGTGCTCAGTGAGAATGCGTTCCTGTTGAGCTGGGGGTTGTTCAGCGGCACCATTTCGGCGCTTTTGGCAATGTCTCCGCACCTCTTGACCGCGGGAGCCGATGTCTGGGAACTGGCAAGCGGACTGGGCCAACTCTTGTCCGGAGTCGTCGTGGTCGGGATGCTCGCCGCTGGTTTGGCCGTGGCCGAAGCCGTCCGCACGCCGGTAGTCGAGTCCCTTCGCAGCGAGTGATCCTCGCGCGGTCATTGAATCCCGACGGGGATGCGGTCGGCGTGGGAAAACTCTAGGATGTCCGCACTCGTGGTCGGCTGATCCGGAGTTGATTGTAGATGGACGCAGCCGACGCGGGGAGCATTGTCGTCAGCAGAAGGGATTCCGATGAAACACCAGTTGCCGATTCTCTTTGCCTTGGGAACCGCATTGTGCTGGGGGCTGTACGGACCGACGTTGCAGCATGCCCGTGCTCCCGGTTCCCCGCCGGCACCTCCGCCGGACGGTTGGAGTCCATTCAAGCCCTATGTCGGGATTGGCCTGGCGTATCTGGTCCTGGCGATTATCGGTGGACTGATCATGATGAAGGTCAAGGGCGACAGCTTCAGTTTCTGGGGAACGCAGAAACCGGCACTCACCTGGGGTTTTGCAGCCGGAATTCTGGGCGCATTGGGGGCACTGTGTCTGACCTCTGCCATGTCCACTTTCACCGGTAAGCCGATCCCCGAGCTGGTCATGCCAATCGTGTTCGGCGGTGCGGTGACGATCGTCGGCATTCACGCGGCAATCACTCATGGCGGAATGAGGCCCATGATGGGCGTGGGGATCCTGTTGACCGGTGTCGGAATTATCTTGGTGGCTTCGAATACTCCTCACGGAACGGGGCACAAGAAGCCGGGTCCCGAGGTGTCTGCTGCGGGGGCGGCAGCCGCCCAGGCAGACGAAATCTCGGCCACCGATGTACAGGGTGATGGTGAGTGAGAGCGGCCGTGGCTCGCGCTGGCAGGGTCCTGGAGGGGATGGTAGGATCGCGGTAGCCTGTGTCGACGGCCAGCCCGGCCGGCGGAGAGGAATCCCCCGGCCCGGTGTTGCCACAGTGAAAGAACGCAGGCGATCGATGGCTCCAAAGGACCTGTGTTATGTGTAGTCGGCGCGGTTTGTTTCCGGTAACTCTCTGTCTGGTGTCCTGCCTGTTTCTGTTCGGATCGGGATGTGGCAGTGAAGGAGACAGCGATGGAGCATCGGGTGGGGCGACGAAACCGAAACGCCGTCAGTTCCTGAGCATGGGCACTGCACCGGTCGGCGGAGCATTTCCCGTGGTTGGTGGTGCGATTGCCGAGGTGCTCAACAATCACAAGGGTGACAACAACTGGAAGGTCCAGGCCAAGGGCACCAAGGGCTCGAAGGCCAACATCCGCGACATCCAGAACGACAAGCTGGAACTGGCCCTGTCGAACTCGGCGATCAGTTATTTTGCCGTACGGGGGATGTCGGGCTGGGACAAGAAATACGACATTCGCGCGATCGTGACGTTGGCACCTAACGTGGCGATGTTCATCACCAAGAAGGAGACCGGCATCAACAGCATTGCCGAACTGAAGGGCAAGCGGGTCGTGGTCGGTCCTTCCGGAGCCGGTTTCGAGATGTTTGTCGGTCCGCTGCTCAAGGGGCATGGCCTGACCTACTCGGATTTCTCTCCTCTGAACAACACCCAGGGCGGCGCGGTCGACCTGCTGGCTGATGGAAACGCCGATGCAGCCTTCCTTGGCGGTGCCGTGCCGACCGGTGCGGTCACACAGGCCTGCAGTTCTCATGACATCGTCTTCATTCCCTTCGACTCGGCGGTCAGGAAGAAGCTGGTGGCGGACTACGAGTTCTTCCAGCCATTCACTATTGCCAAGGACAAGTACTCGGACCTCGACAAGGACTTCGAGGGTCTGAATGTCGGTTCGATGCACCTGATCACCTCCGCCGGCCTGGATGACGAAGTGGCCTACCAGTTGACCAAAACGATCTGGGAACAGCGTGCCGAAATTGCCGGGAAGCACCCTGCCGGTCGTGCGATCAACGAGAAGAACGCCGCTCGCTATACGGGGACGGAATTCCATCCGGGCGCGGTTCGCTTCTACAAGAAAATTGGGATCTGGCCTGCGGGTGACGACGGAGAGTCGGCGGCGGATGCCGAGAAGCCGTCCGACGATGCGTCCGAGGCCAAGGACGTCAAAGCGAAGTAATTCGGCAGGGGAGTGCCCAAGCCGTGGGAGATCGGCTTCGCCAGGGTGTTGTAACCGTGTTCGGGGTGTCGTTGTGCCTCTTCACGGTTCTTGAGATGAACTTTCCTCGACTGCAACAGCAGTCGGCGCTGGCCTTGTTCATTCTGATGGGCCTGGTGATCTGTTTTCTCGAGAGCCCCGTCCACGAGAAGCTCAAGGACTGGCGTTCTCTGCGGATCCTGGATGCGATTCTCGCGGCGGCAGTGATCGTCACCTGCGGCTACGTCGTGCTCCAGCTCGAACCGACCTTCCAGGGATGGTGGTCCGGCGGAGAGTCCTTGGGCGATCGGGCGGGAAATGAGACCGGGCTCGACATCATCATCGGGTCGATCGGCCTGCTGCTGGTCCTCGAATCGACGCGCCGCTCAATTGGCTGGATCGTTCCTGCGCTGGCGCTCGTGTTCGTCGCTCACACGTATTACTGCTACGCGTCGATCCAGTACGACCTGCCTGAGATGCCGGATTGGATGCTGCCGCATTCGGGCCAGAGTGCAGGCGACATCGTCAGTACGACCTACATCCAGACGCTCGGAGTCTTTGGGCCGGCCGCCGGGGTGATGTTCAAATACGTGTTCCTGTTCGTTGTCTTCGGTTCGTTTCTGGAGATGTCCGGGGCAACGCAGTTCATCATCGATTTCTCCGAGCGGGTCTTCGGTGGAAGTCCGGGCGGGCCGGCGAAGGTGTCCGTGTTGGGGAGCGGGCTGATGGGGTCGCTTTCCGGAAGTGCCGTCGCCAATGCAGTGACCACCGGGACCTTCACCATTCCGATGATGCGAAATGTCGGTTTCAGCCCACATATTGCCGCCGGAATCACCGCCGCTGCGGCGTCCGGGGGGGCATTGGTGCCGCCGGTGATGGGGGCCGGAGCGTACATGATGCTCGAGATCGTCGAGCCGAACGTGACATTTGTCCAAGTGGCCACGGCGGCCGCCATCCCCGCAATCCTCTACTACCTCTCGATCTGGATGATCGTGCACTTTTACTCACGACGAGTCGGCCAGGCCGCCAAAGCGTTCGATCCGAGCCAGGCAAAACGACTCTCCAAGTTCGAGGCCACCGTGTTCTTCGGGGCCCTGGTGGCCTTGATCGGCCTGCTGCTGGACAACTACACACCGTTCAAGGCTGTCTCGGGCGCCCTGATGGTGATCATGGTTTGCAGCATCTTTCGGCGGGAACTTCCGCTGGGGAAGAGGGTGCGTGTTGCGGCGATACTCACCTTTGCCGCCGTGGTCGTCATCAACCAGTTGCAGTGGATGTGGTCTGGCTGGTTGCCCGACACGATTGCCGAGTTCCTCGGCCCCTATCAGCCCGGGGCGTGGACCGACCCGAGCGTGAAATCTCTCACGCGGCGGGCGGTGATGGGCAGCCTGTTGAATTCATCGATCATCGGCACGGTCGGACTGTTTCTGTTTGGGCTGTGGCACAAGTCGTGGCGCCCGTCGATGCTGGGTGCGATGGGTCGAGCTGCAAAGAACGGGGTGTCGCTGGTGGCCGCCAGTGCATGCGTCGGCATCATCATCGGCGTTGTGCAACAGACTGGAATCGCGACTGATTTCAGTGCGGTGATCAAGGGCGTTGTTGCCACAAATCTGTTGTTGGCCCTGATCGGCATCATGGTCTGTTCGATCATCCTCGGAATGGGCGTGCCGTCGGTCGTCTGCTACCTGCTGATGGCCACGCTGATGGGCTCCCTGCTTGGCGAACTCGGAGTGATTCCACTCGCCGCCCACCTCTTCATCTTCTATTTCGGGATGATGTCGATGGTGACTCCGCCGGTCGCGCTGGCCGCATACGCCAGCGCGTCGATAGCCAAGGCGAAGATCATGCAGACCGGCCTCGCCGCGTTTCGATTTTCCCTGGTCGGTTTCACTCTTCCGTTCATGTTTGTTTATCGCCCCGCATTGCTGTTGATGGACGGCGCGAAGTGGAAGGCCTGGGATGTGGCCAACCGGTCAGGACAACTGGCAGAGGCCACCGAGTTGCTCAAGGACGCTCAGGCGGCCTACGCACCATGGGATGAACTGGTGCTGGCTGTCTCGACGGCGATCGTTGGCGTCGTGGCATTGGCTGCCGGGATTGCCGGATTCTGTCGACAAGAAGCCAACTGGTTGCAGCGTTCGATGTTCTTGGCATCGGCTGGAATGCTGCTCTACCCCGACATGTGGCTGAACATCGGCGGGGGTGGGCTGTTTGTCGCCACCGTGCTGGTCAATTCCAGGGAGGGCAATCCGGGCGAACCGGCACCGCCGGAGGAACCCGTGGAGCCGCCCGTGCCGTCCGCCTGACCGGCGGGGATCTCTTCAAAGAACGGCAAACCAACGGAGAGTGCAATGCCCGCGATGATTTCGGCTCCACAACCCCTGGCCGTTGAGGCAGGGGCCAATATGCTCGCCGACGGGGGGAACGCATTCGACGCAGCCATCGCCTGCGCGGCGGTGCAATGGCTGGTCGATCCTCATTCGTGTGGGGCGGGCGGCTACATGGTGATGACATCGTTCTCGGCCGAGACCGGTGAGCCCAACCCGGTGATCGACGCGCCGGCGGTGGCCGGAAGTGGTGTGTCACCGGAGATGTGGCAGGACATCGTGATTCGGCCGAACCCCGAGGGCTGGGGGTATTTCCTCGAGGGAAAGGTCAACGAGGACGGGTACCAGAGTGTCTGTGTGCCCGGGATCGGCCGGGGGCTGGGCCTGGTGCACGATCGCTGGGCCAGTCGGGGCTGGGACGAGCTGCTTGCTCCGGCGATTCGGATTGCCGAGGACGGCTGGATGGTGGGGACCCTTCAGGCGGCACGCTGGAAGGAACCCCCCGGGTTCTACGAAGGATCCTCCGGCCGCCAGAAACTTGATGTCACACCTTCGGCCCAACGCATCTACCTCAAGCCCGATGGCTCGACGTATGAGATGCACGAGACCCTGGTGAACCCCGATTATGCTGTGACGTTGCGTCGGATGGCCGAGGCGGGGCCGGAAGATCTTCACACCGGACAACTGGCCGAGAAGATGGCTGCCGACCTTTCAGCCAACGGCAGCTGGGTGACTGCCGACGACCTGGCCGGCTACCGGCCTCGAACCGAGGAGCCCGTGACCGCCGAGTACAAGGGGTACACCGTTGTCAGCAATCAGCCGCCCCACGGTGGCCCGACACTGGCCGCCATCCTGAACATTCTCGGAGATGATGATCTCGCCGGATTGGGGCACAATTCACCCGCGTACATTCTGAAGGTCTCGCTGGCCATGAAGGCGGCTTTTGCCGATCGCAACCGGCACATGGCGGACGAGCAGTTCGAAGAGGTGCCACTGGAATGGATGACGTCGGCCGAGCGAGCCGTTGAGTGGCGAGAGGTGATCGCATCGGGCCAGCCGATCGATGTCGGACGTCAGCAGGCCGACTCGGGCACCACCCATGTCAGTGTCGTCGATGCCGCCGGCAACTGCGTGTCCCTGACCCACTCGCTGGGCACCAGTTCCGGGGTGATCACCGACGGCCTGGGGTTCATGTACAACAACTCGATGGTCAACTTCGACCCGCTCCCCGGACGCCCCAACAGCATTGCGCCCGGGAAGGGACGGACCACGGGGATGACACCGACCCTGGTGCTCAAGGATGGACGTCCGGTCCTGGTCCTGGGAGCACCTGGCGCAACACGGATCATCACCTCGGTCCTGCAGGTGATTCTCAACCATCTTGAGTTCGGGATGAGCATCACCGATGCGGTGCATGTGGCCCGGTTTGACTGCCAGGGCGAACTGATCAAGTGTCAGCGACGAATCCCGGAGTCGGTCTGTGAAGAGATCCGCAAATCGCATCCGGTGGTTCGGATCCCGCGTAGCCACGGCGGGCTGGCGTTGGTGCACGCGGTGGCGATTGATCCGGACAGCGGTGAGTTGAGCGGAGCGGCCGATACCGGCGCCGACGGCATGGCGTTGCTCGTGCCGTGAACGCTACAGGTGGGAGTGCCGGTTCGGACAGGTCCTTGACGCTCGCTTCTGGCATCTGTTAGGTTTGATTTGAGTTCTGAACCAGGTACTCCAGGTGTCCCAGACAATGACGTTGACCGAGCACTTGCTGCTGGGCCTTCTGCTTAGCCCCGCGAGAGGTGGGAGGGCTTAGTCTGTCGACACTCTGAATCTGGAACAGACCAAAGACGACCCCGAGACCTCTCACAGGACTCGGGGTTTTTTTGTTTTTCGATGGCGAGCCAGGCACCGCCTGGCTCAAGTGGAATTCAGGCAATGTCCACCGAAACGATCACGATCTTCGACACGACACTTCGCGACGGCGAACAGTCTCCCGGCTGCAGTATGAAGACAGCCGAAAAGCTCGAGGTCGCCGGCGCGTTGGTCGACCTGGGGGTTGATGTCATCGAGGCCGGGTTCCCCATTGCTTCACCCGGTGACTTCGAAGCCGTGCAAATGGTGTCCCGGGAGTTTGGCGATCGGGCGACGATCTGTGGACTGGCCAGGTGTCGACAAGAGGATGTCGATCGGGCGTGGGCGGCGCTACAGGATGCCGAGCGGCGACGCCTGCACGTGTTCCTGGCAACGAGTTCGATTCACATGGAACACAAGCTGAAGATGGACGAGAAGCAGATAGTCAATACGGCTGTCGAGATGGTCAAGCGGGCGGCCGGATATTGTGACGACGTGGAGTTTTCGCCCGAGGATGCTGCTCGAACGGAACTGGATTTCCTGTGCGAGGTTGTCGAGAAGGCGATCGACGCCGGTGCCACGACGATCAACATTCCCGACACGGTGGGGTACGCGACACCGGAACAATTCGGGTCGGTGTTTCGGCACCTGAAAGCGAATGTCAGCAACATCGACAAGGCGGTGCTCAGCGCCCATTGCCACAACGACCTGGGCCTGGCCGTGGCCAACAGCCTTGCTGCGGTTGGCGAGGGGGCCCGGCAGGTTGAGTGTACGATCAACGGCCTGGGAGAGCGGGCGGGAAATGCAGCGCTGGAAGAGATCGTGATGGCGCTGGCGACGAGGGGGGATTATTTTCAGTGTGAGACGAGGATAAACACCAACAAGCTGTTTCCGACCAGCCGGCTGGTTTCGAGCATCACCGGCATGAAGGTCCAAAGGAACAAGGCGATTGTCGGCCAGAATGCGTTTGCTCACGAGGCCGGCATTCATCAAGACGGCTGGCTGAAGGAACCCACCACCTATGAGATCATGCGTCCGGAGGACGTGGGAGTGCCCGGCACCGACCTGGTTCTGGGCAAGCACAGCGGGCGGCACGCGTTCGGCGACCGAGTGATACAACTCGGCTACACGCTCGACGACGATGTGTTCCAGGCCGTGTTCAAGGACTTCACCTCGCTGGCAGACAAGAAGAAGGACGTCTACGACTCGGACATTGCGGCGTTGATCGACAACCGGATCGTGGACACGCCCGATCACTGGCATCTTGTCAGTCTGCACACTTCGGCTGGAACGGGTACGATCCCAACGGCCACAATTGAACTGCAGCACGATGAGCAGACGGTTCGACGTGATGCGGCGACCGGCGATGGCCCGGTTGACGCGGTGTTTCGTACCCTGGAACGCATCACCGGAGTCGATGCCAAGCTGGAAGACTACGAGGTTCGAAGCGTTTCGAAGGGCAAGGATGCTCAGGGTGAGGTACTGGTCGCAATCGTCGTGAATGGACGCCAATATCACGGCAAGGGAGTCAGTACCGACATCATCGAGGCCAGTGCCCGTTCGTACCTTAAGGCTCTCAACAAGGTTGTCACAGATACGCAGGCCGGCGAAGTCGCTGAGTGAGTTGCCAGAGACCGATTTCGAAGACCAACCCACATGACGAGCCGTCGACTGTTCTGGACGCTGCCGGTTGCCGCGGTGGTGTTGATTGGTGTGACACTCTGGGAACAGGCTCAGAATCGTGTTCCCGTCGAGCGGACGGGACTGCGAGTTGCCAGGTCCATGCGGTCCGTGGGCCCGGAACTGCAGTTCGAGTTGTACGATTCGCGCAACCGGACCGTTCGCCTGTCCCGTTATCTCGGACGGCATCGTGTGGACCTTGTCTTTTTGGCAACGGGTGCGAGCATGAGCGAGGATCCGGTGGTGGCGGCTGTGGGACAGCCGTCGTTCACAAGAATCGTGCTGGTGGTCAGCCAGGACCTGCCGCAAGTGATTCGGAGTCAGGTGGACGGTCGGCCAGGCGGTAGTCCAATTGTGCTCTCGGACGCCGGGGGCCGCCTTGGGCAGGTACCCGGATCGGCCGCCCGAGCATGGGGCGCGATGGGCGGCGAGGGTGAGGTGGGCAGGACCAGGTGGTACGCGATCGACCGCGCCGGGCGGGTGGACTGGTCCGGCGGTCGCCCCCTCGCTCAAAAGCCCGACGTCCAGTTGCCCGTGCGTGATGTCACCGCAGACATGGACCACTGACCCATGGTCAATGAGCCTCGGACCGAGATGACCGATCAGAGCGACAGAACGTCGGGGATCTGGGTGGTTTGCGGCATCCTGGGCCTGGGCCTGGTCTCCATCCTGATTCTGTGGCTGTACACCGATATGCACACCGCTCCGTTTCTCGCGTTGCGGGATGCGATCTACGCCGAGTACCCATCATCGGACCCGCAGGTGGAGGGTGGGCAACGAAAGATTCAGAAAAGGACGCCGAGAATCCTGCGAGTCACGTTGCGTGTGAGTTGGGATCCCGGAGAGAGGGATGATGAGGTGGCGGACATGGTCGACCGGCTCGTGGCGTTGGCCGACGAGCACCACGGGTTGGGGCAATATGACCTGTTCGATGTCTACCTCGTCTGGTTCCGGCCCGAACGGAAGGCCGTGTCACGAAACGAGCAACGAGCGGTCGCCGGTCTGATCGAAACGGGTCGAGTCAGGCCGGCCGGCGACTAATCCCCACGCTCGAAGCCCAGGGCGACGAGCTTGGCCTGGATCCTGTCACTTTCGAGTAAACCTCGCAGTGCCTGCACGGCGGGACGCTCGAATCGGGACACGGGGACCACCAGGTCATACTGCTCGGGTTGAATCGGCAGGAATCCGAGGTCGTACATCCTGGCGACCGGGGCTATGCCGATTCCCCAGTCGGCCCGTTTTTGTGTGATGGCCGCGGCCACGGCGTTGTGCGACCGGACCTGCATGGCAAACCCGGGCGGAGTGGCCCCATCGAGCAGTCGATCGATCACGACGCGCGTTCCGCTGCCGGCGTTTCGGTTGACCATCCGTGCCTCGGGGTTGCTGAGGGCTTCTCCGAGGGCGAGTTCCCAGGTGACCTGGTTGAATCTCGAATCGTCCGGCCGAAATACGAGGCCCTGCATGCGTTGGTATCCCGGTACCAGCAGCATCCCGTCAGTGAGAAACGGCCGATTGTATTCCCCGGTTTCCGGATCGAGCAGGTGAATCCCCCCACAGTCGCACTCGCCACGACTGGCGGCGGCGAGGCCACCGGAACTTCCGACATAAAGGGACTTGGTGGAAAACCCCTGCGATTGCAGTTCTCCGAGCAGCAGGTCCAGCCCGATGCAGTGGCTGCCAATGACGACGAGGTCAGCTGGGGTGAGTTCCCGCCCCAACAGTTGAATCTCGACCTCAGCGCCGGCTTCGATGAACTCGGTTTGCGACGGGATTGTCAGGAATCCGTCAGCCGCGCTGAATGTGGTCACCGATCCGGACCCTTTGCCCATCGGGTAGGCGGCCAGGCCATCTTCCCCCGGGGCCAGATTGGTGAGCAGGTACTCGGTTCGTCCCCGTTGAGAATTGACCCGCATCGGCAACCGTGCCGTGATCACGGGCCTGTCGGCCTGGGGCCTTCCTGCAAGGCCGCGGATGAGTGGGGCGACGAATTCGTGAAAGGTGAACACCGCGCTGGTAGGGAATCCAGGAAGGATGACAACGGGCTTGTTGCCCGTCACTGCCAGGCAGATCGGTTTTCCGGGCTTCAGGGCCACTCCGTGAGCGACAATTCCCGGGGCCGGAAGTCGTTCGACAACCTGGTAGGACAGGTCGCCGGCTCCCTTTGAGGTTCCGCCTGACAGGACGACGATGTCGTTCTCCAGCGCCGCGTGTACCGCGGTTGTCAATTGGCGCTCATCATCCCCAAAACAACCCATGACAACGGGTTGGCCGCCGAGTTCTTCAACCGCGGCCGCCAGGATCGCGGCGTTCGAATCGTACACCCCGCCATACGTCATCTCATCGCCGGGTGGGATGATCTCGTCACCGGTAGAGATAATGGCGACACGAGGGCGTCGAAAGACCTCGACGGTGTTACGGCCCACTGCGGCCAAGACGCCGATCTCACGCGAAGTCAACAATTGACCACGCCGCAGGATCGTCTCACCCTTGGCAACGTCGGTTCCGGCGAAAGTGATTCTGGAACCAGGTGTCACGGCCTGTTCGACGAGCAATCGGCCATGTTCATCAACCCGGGTGTGTTCGACCATCACCACCGCGTCGGCACCGCGCGGAACGACAGCTCCGGTCGCGATGGTCGTGGCTGAGCCCGGGCTCACCTCCTTTAGCGCTCGGACACCCGGTGCCAGCACTTCGTCGTTGAGAGCCAGTTGTCGGGGCTGCTCTTCCATCGCACCAAACGTATCGGATGCCTGGACGGCGAATCCGTCAACGTTGGAACGGTCGAAACCCGGGACGTCGATGCCCGAAGTGATGTCTGCGGCCAGAATTCGTCCGAGAGCGGTATCCAGCGGAGCGGCTTCGGGACCCAACGGCCCGAGATCCAGATGCGCATGGAACCGCTGCTCGGCAGTGTCACGGTCGACAACTTCGAGAAATTGCTGTTGCGTAGCGGCTCGAATCGTTTCGGGAGACGGAGATTCGGTCATTCCGATTCACCACGATCCGATCGGTGCAGATCATACCGCCAGGCGCCGATTGTCCGGCCGGCCGCGTACCCTTCCAGTTCCGGGGGCACCAGGACGAACCCGTCGGCTCGAGTGGTGGAGGAGAGAATTGACGCCCCGCTGATCGACAGGGGGGAAATGGTCGTGTCGTCATCGGAGATCGAGACGCGGCAGTAGTCAAGCCGCCCGATGTCAGAGGCAATCTTGTCGCCCAGGACTCCTTCGATCAGCGCGTATGGCCAATTAGGTGACAGGCCGCCCATGCGTCGGACGACTTCGCCGGCAAATACGTCGTAGGCGGCCAGGCAGGAGACGGGGTTGCCCGGAAGAAGAAACACCAGCGCGTCCCCCACACGACCGATGCCCGTGGGGCTGGATGGCCTCATGGCGACCCCGTGGAAGGCAAGATCACCGAGTTCGGCGACCAACGTGGGCGCGTGGTCCTCGGTGCCGACACTTGATCCGCCGGAGACCAGGATCACGTCGGCGCCCGGCCGTGACAACAGCGAGGAAATGGTCTGGCGATCGTCGGCGACAGGTTCGAACGGAGGTGGAGTTTCCAGGATACCGCCATCACGCTCCACCAGGCTGCCGAGCATCAGCGAATTCGATTCGTAGATCTGGTCCTCGCGGCGAGATGCACCCGGAAGAACCAGTTCGTCGCCAGTGATCAGCAGGCGGACGACAGGTCGACGCACGACCTCAACACGGTCGATCCCGAGTGACCCAATGAGTGCGACGTCCTGTGGTCTGAGGGTCCGGCCCGGCTCGAGCAGGGACTGGCCGACCTGGACGTCCTCGCCGCGGCGTCCAATGTGACGACCGGGCGGAACCGAACTGGTGATTTCGACACGACCATCCGATTCGCTGGCGTGTTCGGCTGGAACCACGCAGGTGGCTCCGGTGGGGATCGGTGCACCGGTCATGATCCTTGCGGCACTGCTCGGATCGACCGACCCGGAAAATCCGGAGCCTGGAAGCGATTCCCCCGCGATCACAAACGACAGCGGGTTGTATGGGCTGGCACCGTCGGTAGCGGTGGCGACAAGTGCGTAACCGTCCATTGCCGAACGGTCGAACGAAGGCACATCGATCGGAGCGGTGATCGGCTGCCCCAACACACGTCCGGCCACATGGCCGACGAAAACGGTTTCGACTCCGAGCGGGTCGGTTGTGGCTCTCAACCACGAGAGCACGTCAGCCACGAGAGCTCGCTGGGCGAACCCCTTCATGCGGACATCACGCGGCGGCGGATTGGCTGAGGACACGTGTCGGGTCGGTGAGTGCGGGTCAAGGTGATGCCGGGAAACCTGCGTCGATCAGGGCCTGGCGGTAGTCGTCTGGGTTGTTCAGGTTTCGAAACGATTCGAGCGTGGGGTCGACGCCGCGAAGAGTGTCGACGTCGACCTCGTTGACCCGGGCCTGATCGAACAGAGACAGAGGCCGACGCGCTCCCGATCGCAGCAGACGATCGATGACGCCAGTCAGTGAGGTCCGGTAAACGGCTGCCAACGGGTGATGGTAGTCGCCGTCCTTGGGGATTGCCAGATCCGCGGAATCGAGACGATTCACCATTTCGACGATGAGAGCCGACCGCAAGAACGGGGCGTCACAGGACGTGACGTAGGCCGCATCGGCGTGCGGCGCCAGTGCCACGAGCCCCGTGTGGATCCCGGCAAGCGGCCCGGCATCAGTGTGAATATCACGAGCAACCTGGATGTCCGCGGGGAGATCCGGGAGTTGTTGTTCGGCGGTCGCCACCACCACCACCGGTGCCAGGGTTCCAGAAAGGCAGTCGACCATGTGTTGGAGCATCGTCTGCGGACCGAAGGGCAAAGCGTACTTGGCCGAGCCCATGCGGCGGCTGTGGCCGCCACAAAGGACGATTCCGCCGACGGTCACGCCTGACGTATGCTGCATGACGGTAATTGTAGGTGTCTCGACGGGACGACGCATCGCAGGACGGGGTTGAGTGTCGACGCCATTCTGGCCTAGACTTCGCCCGTGTCGGCTACGCAGTGGTTTCAGGATGGACTGTGCTTCGAGTGTACCCAGTGCGGCAACTGCTGCAGCGGGGCACCAGGTGTCGTCTGGATCGATGACACTGACATTGGGCGGATTGCGGAATACACCGGAAAAGAAGAAGGCGAAATTCGTGTCATGCACACTCGGCCATACGCCGGACGAACGTCGTTGACCGAATTCGCGAACGGAGATTGCACGTTCTTTGACGCCGTGACACGGAGGTGTCGAATCTACCCGGTTAGGCCGACACAGTGTCGGACGTGGCCGTTCTGGAGATCAAACCTCGAATCGCCGGAGTCATGGAAAGCGACCCAGGAAGGCTGTCCCGGCGCGGGGCAGGGACCGTTGGTGCCGCTGGATGAAATCGTGGAAATGGCGGCCGCAGTAGATATCTAGTAGTTCGATCGACGCTTTTCGGCAGTTGAGGCAGTTTGTGACGATTACCCTGAACACGCCGGTCGTCCGGATCCGATAAAACAGGTAGTGGTCCGTCTTGACATAAAATGGAACGGGAGATTAGATTTAAGTCTCGGCGGAGCCAGAAGATACATCATTTCGCTTCGCGACGGTCCCAACACCGCACGGTAGACCAGCCCATGACCAAGAAAGACATCGTCAAGAAGATCTCGGACGATTTGTACCTGACTCAGTTGACGGTTAAGGAAATCGTCCAACGGACGCTGGACGAGATCATCGACGCACTGGTTGCGGAAGGAAAAATCGAGCTGCGAAATTTCGGTGTATTCAAGGTCACCAAGCGAGCGGCTCGTCCGGCTCGAAACCCGCGCACCGGAGAGGCAGTCAGCGTTCCAGAAAAATGTGTTGTGACGTTCAAACCCGGCAAGGAGATGGAAGCCAGGGTTCGGGCATTGGGAAGTGTCCCATCACAGTGGTCCACTGACGAACCAGTTGTTTCCTCAAACACCGCGATCACACCAGCCGACCCACCTGTCGCCGAGTTTCAATCGGACGACTCTGACGTTTCGTTCGACCCGTTTGCTGACGAATGATCTCTCATTACCGTTCGGCAGCGAACTGAGTTGATCAACTCTCACTCTGCTCTCCCCCACTTTCACTGATTACTACCCGATTCGGCTTTCGCTGCAGGTGTTCGTCGTGTTCGACGATTTCCCCGGTGTCGGCCTGCATCCATGGAGGGATGTCTGATGCGCAGGAAACTGTTGTCCACCGTGTTTATCGTTGCCATGGCCGTCGGCTGTGTCGTCCCGATCTACGACACGTCACGGGACATCCGGACCAGGCAACTGATCTTCGTCTCGGAAGGCTTGAGGCATATTCCGCGGATCTGGGAACGGATCTGGGGCTTGGAAATGCCTGATCTCGCAACCCCCTATCGCACCCATGGCGGGGTGATCTAGGGTCGAGCCGGGATACGACGCGGCCATTTCGGGCGACCGTGGGGACCGTTGCCGGTCCGTAGGGGGGCCAGTAGTATGGCTCGCGTGCCGAATCTCGCCGTCGACCTGAATCGTCTACGACTCGCCAACCCCATCCTCGTTGCGTCGGGGACGTTTGGGTACGCGCGGGAGATGGAGTCATTTGCGAGCTTCAAGGATCTCGGCGGGGTGATCCCCAAGACGGTGACCCCGCATCCGCGGATCGGAAATCCGCCGCCCCGGACCGTCGAGACCACCGCCGGACTCCTGAACTCGATCGGACTCGACAACGACGGGCTGGATTCGTTTGTCGAGAAGCATCTGCCGTACCTGAGGGAGTTGCCGACGGCTGTGATCGCCAACATAGCGGGCCACGACGTGGACGAATTCGAGGCGATGGCGTCGGTGTTGGAATCCACCGAGGGGCTGGCAGGCATCGAGTTGAACATCTCCTGCCCGAATGTCAGCGGCGGTGTCGATTTCGGGACCAGCGCGAAGCTGGCGGCTGAGGTGGTCGAGCGAGTGTGCGGACGGACATCGCTTCCTGTCATCGCCAAGTTGACACCGAACGTGACCGACATCGTCTCGGTTGCGGGGGCAGTGGCTGAAGCGGGTGCCGACGCCGTGTCGCTGGTCAACACCTACCAGGGAATCGCCGTTGACTGGCGGAAGCGGAGGCCGGTCCTGGGGAACGTGACCGGTGGCCTGAGTGGTCCGGCGATCAAACCGTTGGCGTTGTGTGCGGTCTGGAAAGTGGCCCGCGCGGTTGGGATCCCGATTATCGGTGTTGGGGGCATCGCCGGACTCGACGATGTCATGGAGTTCATCGTGGCCGGAGCCTCCGCCGTTCAGATCGGGACGGCCAATTTCTATGACCCGGGATTGGCCAGCCGCCTGGCGGGGCAGTTGGATGACTGCCTTGCCGGAATCGGCGTCGATTCGGTCAGTGAAATCGTGGGGACATTGTCGTCGTCCCCGGCGGCCACGCCGGCCGGCAGCACAACGAACTGAAGTTTCGGATTCGGGGTGATTCGATGCGTGTATTGTCAGGAATCCAACCGACCGGCCGATTCCACTGGGGTAACTACTTCGGTGCGATCCGACAGTATATTGCCCTCCAGGAGAACGACCAGGCGTTTTATTTCATCGCCGATTTGCACGCCTTGACGACGATCCGCGATGCCGGCGAACTCGCGTCCCTGACCCGCGATGCTGCACTCGACCTGTTGGCCCTGGGTCTCGACCCGGAACAGGCCACGCTGTTTCGGCAGTCGGACGTCCCGGAGGTCACCGAACTGACCTGGCTGCTGCTGACGGTGACGAATCTCAGTTGGCTCGAAAAGTGCCACGCGTACAAGGACAAGAAGGAGCGGGGCTTGGCCGCGGATGCCGGCTTGTTCACGTACCCGGTCCTGATGGCATCGGACATCCTGATTTACGACAGTGACATCGTGCCGGTGGGTGTCGACCAGGTGCAGCACATCGAGGTCACGCGAGACATTGCCGAGCGATTCAACTCGATCTACGGCGAGGTGTTCGTGTTGCCCGAGGCCCGGGTACTGGATGCCAGTGCGAAGGTGCCCGGGACCGACGGTGAGAAGATGTCCAAGAGTTACGGCAATGTGATCGAACTGTTCGAACCATCAAAACGCGTTCGCAAGAAGGTGATGTCGATCAAGACCGACTCGACTCCTGTCGAGGATTCGAAGGACCCCGAAGCGTGCTCGGTGTTTGACCTCTACAAGTTATTTGCCAACGAGCAACAAAGCGACGACCTGGCCGCACGCTATCGTGCCGGCGGACTGGGTTACGGCGATGCGAAGCAGGCGTTGTTCGAGTTGTCGCAAGAGCATTTCGCCGAGGCCAGGGCACGTCGTGATGCACTGGAGGCCGACCCGGACCGGCTTGAGGAGATTCTTGCGGCCGGGGCGGTCCGGGCGAGGCAGAAAGCGGCTGAAGTGCTGTGCCGGGCTCGGGCGGCATGCGGGCTGGGTGTAGCCTGAGCGATCGGATCAGCTTGTCGCTTCGGCCGAATCGTCGGTCTCACTGACGCCGATCGGCTGAATGCAACGGAACCACGGAACGGAAATCACGGCACCCAGGACAGGTGCCACGATGTAGAGCCAGAGAACGTTGAGTGTCTCGGGTTGCCAGGCCAATACGGCGGGGCCGATCGATCGGGCGGGATTCATGGACGCTCCCGAAATCGGACCGGCGAACAGTGCTTCGAGGGTGACCACGGCACCGATCGTTATCCCGGCCATGAGTCCCTTCTCTTGTGAGCCTGTTGAGACACACAGGATCACGAACATCAGGGTGCCGGTCAGCAGGACCTCGAAGACGAATGACTGGTGCCACGGGCCGGCGGGCACGGTGGACCCGAGCAGGTGATTGTCGGGAAACAGCAGTTTCAGGAATCCGCTGGCGACCAGCGCACCGGCGAGTTGGAAGCCGATGTAGGGCAACACGCGACGGCCCGGGAACCGGCCTGCGACCCAGAAGGCGATCGTGACCGCCGGATTGATGTGGGCGCCGGAGACGTCACCAATCGACTGGATCATGGCCATGACGGCCAGGCCGAACGTGAGGGCGATACCGACGTGAGTGACGACACCGTCGGAAAAGTCGTTGGATACGATCGCACCGGTCCCGGCAAAGACCAGCGTGAATGTGCCGATTCCCTCGGCCAGGCAGGCTCGCATTGAATTATCTCCCAACGATCACACGATGATGACCATCGTCGAAACCGGCGACAACCCCGTCGTTGGACGGACCGACGGTGGCTGCCTATGCTGTGACGGGTCTGAAGGCTGGAGCTTCCGCACTCCGAAAGAGGGGCGTTGTGATTCGGGGACTCGGTACTGACATCGTA
This sequence comes from Planctomycetota bacterium, assembly GCA_963582065.1. GTDB lineage: Bacteria > Planctomycetota > Planctomycetia > Planctomycetales > Planctomycetaceae > UBA8437. The sequence goes on from CAUZRQ010000015.1 coordinate 34,552, forward strand.
GAGATCGTTCGCATCGGCGAGATGATCGAGCGACACGGAGAGTTGTTTCTGCAGCGGGTGTACACCGAGCAGGAAGTGGCGTACTGCCAGAAGCGGTCTTCCAGTTACCAGCATTTTGCGGGTCGCTGGGCGGCCAAGGAGGCGGTTCTGAAGGCCCTGGGGACCGGCTGGGCCAAGGGAATCGCCTGGAGGGACATCGAGGTCGTCTCTCTGGCGAGTGGGCAGCCTCGAGTGAACGTCTACGGTGCCGTGAAGGAACTCTCCGAGTCCGCCGGCATTTCAGGTTTTCTGGTGAGCATCTCGCACTGTCGCAGTCACGCCACCGCTGCGGCCGTAGCCGTCGGGAGCCCGGAGTCATCGCACGGGGATGCAGGAGCAACCGGTGCCTGAACAACTGGCCCAGTGGCTGACCGAATCGCGATCTTCGATCGCTTTCACTGGTGCGGGGATCAGCACCGAAAGTGGGATCCCGGATTTCCGGTCGCCGGGTGGCATCTGGTCGACGACTCAACCGATCTACTTCGACGATTTCGTTGCCAGCGAGGAATCTCGGGTGGAGTACTGGCGGCAGAAGAGCCTCGCATATCGTGAATTTGCCGACGCGAAACCCAATTTCGGCCACGAGGTCCTCGCACGCTGGGAGCAACAGGAATTGCTCGATGGCCTGATCACACAGAACATCGATGGGCTTCACCAATTGGCTGGTAGCCGGAAGATCCAGGAGATCCACGGGACGGCGAGAGAGGTGACGTGCCTGGATTGTGGTTGGCGCGACGATGTGGGGCCGTGGGTCGATCGGTACCTCGTTGATCGACTGGCTCCGCGATGTCCCGATTGCGACGGACCGCTCAAGCATGCAACCATCTCTTTCGGGCAGTCGTTGTCCGCCGACGTCCTGAGCCAGTGCTCGTCATGGGCCCGGGAGAGCCAGTTGTTCCTGGCCCTGGGGTCGTCGCTGGTCGTTCATCCCGCCGCAGGAATCCCCGAGTTGGCTAAGCATCATGGTGCGAGGCTGGTCATTATCAACGGCACTGCGACGCCTTGTGACGAAGTGGCTGACCTGGTGATCAGGGCCCCGCTCGGTGAGACACTCCTGGCGGCGGACCACGCGGTGCAGAGTCTTCGGCAGGCTGGGGAGCAGTAGATGGTGGCCGATGAATTGAAGCGGTTCGTCCAGTCGGGCGACATCGAAGTCGAAGAACTGCCATGGGGTCCGCACGAGTGGTTGTCGCGGCCCGGACTGACGGCGGCACAGCAGTTGTTGCTGGTCCGAGTGAGAATGCCACCGGGACAGGCCCACCGCTTTCACCGGCATCCGCAGATGGAAGAGATCATCTACGTGGAGTCGGGTTGTGCCGAACAGTGGGTCGATCGGGAGTCGCGGTTGCTCGGGCCCGGTGAGACCGCCCACATCCCGGCGGATGTGGTGCACGGCACTTGGAACGGTGGCGACCAGACGCTTGTCTTCCTGGCGATTCTGGCTCCGGCCACCTGTGACGGCCCGATACTGGTCGACGTCAGCCAGGACGAGCCGTGGGCGTCGCTTCGCGAGTGATCGCAGCGGCCATCCGCTCTCGTCACGTTTCGTTCATTCGACTACAGTCCCGCCCGCAGAACTTCTCGGTCGGGGCCATACGTGTGAGATTGGTCGGAAACGCAGTCCTGGGCCTGCTGCTGGTCGTTGCCGGACCGCCGTGCGAGGCGTCGGCCGTTCGGCCGGACCAGGATGACGCCGACTTGCACGCCGTCACGCAGGTGGGGCGCCGCGTGGCGTGGGCTGTTGGTGACCGGGGCGTGGCGTGGACCACGCGAGATGCCGGGCTGACGTGGACGGCCGTGTCGCTTCCCGGCCACGTCGCATGCCGCAGCGTCTGCTTTTTGTCTAACCGTGTCGGATGGGTGGCCGGGTCGGATGAACGTCCCGGCCGAGCCGGCGGAGTCGTGTTGGCGACCCGGGACGGCGGGGCGCACTGGAAGACCATCCGGCTTCCGGTCGACCAGGTCCGGCATGTCCGCTTCTTCGATCTCCAGCACGGATTGGTCGTCGGCCAGGGGAATGCGGGGAACCCCTCCGGCGTTGTGGAAACTCGGGACGGTGGCCACACCTGGAGACCACTCGCCGGAACGTTGTTCGACGATTGGCGGACGGCGGCATTCTCCAATGAGGGCCACGGTGTCGTAGCTGGCGGCAGTCTGCAGACCGGGACCATCAGCGAGGCCGCTGTGCTGACGAGTGACGGGGGTCCGCGGACTCGCCGGGCGTGGTGGGGTTCCGCAATCGGCGGTCGACGCTCCGCCTGGCTGGTCGGCGATGCTGCCGCGGTCCTGTTTCGGTCTCCGAACCGCTCGGCGTGGAGTACTCCGGAGACGCCTTTGCCGGGCGGATTGGCCAACACGACAAACTTCCGCGCCGTGGCAGCCTCGGGCCAGCAGGCCTGGATCTCTGGATCTCCCGGGAGCACGGTCTGGCACACGCCCGACGGCGGTCGGCATTGGGAACGACAGGCTACCGGACAGACATTGCCGCTCAATGCAATCTCCATCAACAGCGACGGGCACGGATTCGCAGTCGGGGCGCTTGGAGTCATCCTGCGAACCACAGATGCCGGCGATCACTGGACAACAATTCGTGGTCACGGACGTCGCTTGGCGATGCTCGCAATCCATGTCACGTCGAGCACCCTTCCGTTGGGCGTGATCGCACGTGACAGCGCCGAATCCGGATATCGCTCGGCAGGCTTTCTGTTTTCGGTTTCGCCTGCCGAGTGGCGAGAAGCCGATCGGGCCGTGCGGTCTTTGGGCGGGCAGGGCGTCGACACAGGATGGCGGCTGGGCGTGGATCAGCCCGAATTGTCTCGCAATGCAAAACAACTCGAGCAGAGATGGCGGATCGAAGCCGAAGAGCCACTGGATGACATGCTGGTCGGCCGTCTGATCGGACTGTTCCGGACATGGCGACCCAGCGTTGTGATTATCGACTCCGGGGACCAGGGCGATCACGCCGCACGCCTGGTACGTCAGTCTGTGATCCGCGCGATCCGCCACTCGGCTGATCCCACTCGTTGGGCGGTTCCAGCCGCTCTGACCGGTCTGACGCCGTGGGCGGCGAGCCGACTGTTCGAGCGGACATCGAGCTCGGGAGCCGTAGCGGTGCGGGTTGGACCGGACACGCTGCTCCATCGCCACGCAGAGACAGTGGGGGCCGTTGTTCACCGCAGTCGACTCACGCTGTCCGGGACTCAAGGTCGGGTGTGGACCGGCGATGGATTGAAGCGAACCGTGGGCAGCGGACGTCCGCTGGGAGATTCGGTTTGCCAGGGACTCGGACTCGCAGCCGGCAGCCAGGCGCGCCGAAGTGTTCCATCGGCTCTTGCGGACTCCGACCGGAATGGCGAAATCGCGAGAAGACGGAGTCTCGCATTGGCGGCATGGATACGTTTGGCAGATTCCGGGTCGCGACCGTTTTCCGCTCTCCAGGGAGAACTGCCGACACTGTTGCGTGGAATGGATGACCGGCGAGCGGGCTGGAGTCTCTGGAACCTCGCCGAGCGTTTTCGGGACGCCGGCGATTTGCCGCTGGCCGAATCTCTGCTTACCGAACTGGTGGCACGCTACCCAAGCCACGACGCGTCAGCGGCGGCATCAATTCAACTGCTGGGGGGCATGGTGAGCCGGGAACGCCGATGGCAGAGGCTGAAGCGGACAGGCCGCAAGGCCGTCGTGACGGCCCCCGTCGCACAGCGGCCGACCAACGGCACGCAATCCGGAGGTGGCTTTTCGATTGCGACGCGGAGTTTCGAACGTCCAATACGACTTGCCACTAAGGCTGATTGGCGTTCCGAAGCCGCCAAGGCCGAGATGGCCCACGCGGTGCAATTGGCCAAGGGCTTGAGACGCCAATCGGCGGCGCTGTTTGAAATTGCAGAGACACAGTTGACGCTGGCCGCGTTGTTTCGGTCCCGTCAATCGGCTCATCTGGCCGATCGATTCTATCGCCGACTGGCCACCCGGCCCGGGCCGTGGCAGTCAATCGCCGCGCAGGAGGTCTGGCTGGCCGACCGGAACGGAACACCTCCGACACGGTCGGTTGTCTGCCAGGAAGCGGTTGGCAGGCCGGTGCTTGACGGTGTCCTCTCGGATCCCTGCTGGGAATACGCGACGGAGATGCGGCTGAAGTCAACTCGCCGATTGTCGATCACAAAAGACGCATGCTTCGCGCTGGTTGCATGCGACGACCGCCACCTGTACTTGGGGGCTCGAATGGAACGGACCACGACGCCGGGCCAGGGGACTGCGACGGGCCGTTCCTTCGACGCTGATCACACGGGTTTCGACCGCCTGACGGTTTTCCTCGATACGGATCGGGATTATCAGCTCGGTTACGAGTTGACGATCGACGAGCGAGGCCAGGTCAGCGAACGCTGCGGCAAGGATCCCGCCTGGAACCCTCGCTGTCATGTGGCCGTCGACAGCGACGATTCCGCGTGGCGGTTTGAAATGGCGATTCCCTGGACGGAACTGGCTGCAGGCCGCCCCGCATCGGCCTCTTGCTGGGGACTGAGGCTTACGCGGACAATTCCCGCCATCGGTTGGCAGGGGTGGGGTGGCGTAGCCGATGAGCGAGGAGCACCCTCGATCGGCGCCGGATTGATGACGTTTGCGGGTGGGCCGTCAGCGGAGCGTCGTCGATGAACGTGTCGACTGCCCGCGTGGGGTGTGTTTCGGGGAATCGATGCTGCTCACGGCGGGAAGAGGTGGGTTGGAACCGTGAGTGAGATGGGTCTGTTGGTTGGGATGGACGAGGCCGGGTACGGGCCGAATCTGGGCCCATTGGTCATCGCCGCAACCGCCTGGAACACGCCCGGTCTCCCATCGGATTTCGATGCCTGGATGATGTTTGCCGATGTCCTCGGTCGCCCACCGGTGGACCGTGATCGGCTGCCGGTCGGTGATTCGAAGGCAATCTACACGGCGGGCGGGTCACTGGAACGACTCGAAACAGCCGTCCTGGCGTTTCTGCGGCTTTGTGGACTGAATCCACGTAGCTTCGAGGAACTCTGCAACACGCTCAGCCCGACGACGAGCGTGTCGTTGGGTCCGGCACCGTGGTTCTGCGGGACAGCGGCATCAATACCCGTCGCCGCTGAAGCATCGAGAATCAACCGGTTTGCCAATCGGTGGTCTGAACTGTGTGATGAGCATGGCCTGGGCCGTCCGTTGGTCGCTGCCCGCGTCTTGACGGCAGCCACCTACAATGCGGCCCTGGAAGTGACCCAGAACAAGGCGCTGCTGCTGTCTCGACACAGCCTGGGCCTGTTGGCCGAGTTGGTCGACCCTGATGGAGATCACCCCACGCTGGTCCTTTCCGATAAGCACGGTGGACGAAATCGATATGACGGTCTGCTGTCCGAGGCCTTCGGTGACCGCCTGGTGATGCGCCGCGAGGAGGGTGCCGACAGCAGCAGTTACCGGCTGGGGTCGATGGATGTTCGATTTCAGCCCAAAGGCGAACGCCATTTCCCGGTGGCACTGGCGTCGATGGTGGCGAAGTACACGCGAGAAATTGCGATGGCAGCGTTCAATGCCTACTGGAACACCACCTGCCCGGAAGTCCGCTCGACGAGGGGGTACCCGGTGGACGCGAAGCGATTTCGGAACGACATCGGAGATCGGCTGGAGGAACTGGGGATTGATGAGTCGGTGTTCTGGCGACAGAAGTGATCAGCGCGGGACAGACAGCCGTTCTATGATCGCGTCGCGGAGTCGCTCGAGGCATCCCGTTGCGAGCAGGCTCACCTGCACCTGGTAAAGGGCTTTTTCGTAGCTGTCCTTTGTCGGCAGGTAGCTGCAGCACGATCCGTCGGACAGAACGCCGACGATGATCGTGCGTTCGGGAAACGCAGTCTGCAGATCGCGCTGCAGCTGGTGGTACGGTTCACCTTCGACGAGCACGATGTCCGCGTCGCCGCACCGCAGAATATCGACCTGCAGTGGATAGACGTCTCCCGGCGGCAATGGGGCCACCCGCTCCCATTCGCGCCGACACCGTTCGGCCATCGCGCGAGCCGTTCCGGCACGATCGGGCTTGGACACATCGGCGTTCTGCGACTGCTGTTCCCAGTCTCTCAATTCCGACTCGATGGTCTCAACATCACGAAGGTCGCTGCGGTAATCAAGCTCCACGTGGAAGCGGTCGTGCGAGAGGGGCATTTCATCGTCAGGCCAACCCTCGAATCGCCATTCTCCCAGCGTGGCGCCGGAAAGGACCGGTCCCTGGTACTCGAAGTCACCTGCGGCATGATCCAGCGAGTGCCATGCGCCCAGCGCGGCGTGTCCGACCTGCCGTCCGTTACTGTCGGCAACCGATACGTCACCGACAAAACCGTGACGCGGGCCAATGTCTCCGCACGGAGCCAGGAGAAACTGGCACGGCGCACCGGTGCCGGATTCGATGGTCTCCCGCATCGCACCGATGTAGTCCGGGCTGATCAGCGTGTTCTCCCACGCCAGTGTTGTGGGATGGCAGGGATAGGTGACCAGCGAACCCAGTTCGCCGCCGTCCAGAGATCGCACACGGACAACATGCACCGGGATCTCCCACCAGTCTGCCGGGTTGAAACCGCAGACGTATTGACCATCTGCCGGGTCCTGGAAGTCTCGGTGAGCGGCCATGCCACAGTCCGCCTTGGCAAACAACGCCCGGGCTGGCGACAGCGAGTCGAGCGCCTCCCGGACCGCGTCGACGGTCAGTCCCTGGAGCGTGTCGAGGTAGGGGGCAATCATGTCGCCGCCGGGCTGGCCGGCTCGTTCACTGCAGATGTGGCCGGCCGAATGCGAATGGCCGAAGGAGAAGGCCAGTCGTGAATCGTCGACACCCGGCAGGGCTGTCGAGACGCCCTGCCGCATGGCTTTCATGTCGCCGGGACGCAGCAGGCAGTGGTCACTGGTGACAAGGACCGAGCAGGACGTGGGGTCGGCGTTGTCGCTGAATGCGGTGGCCGTCACTCGAATCGGACGATGGACACCGGTGGCCACGTCGTGGTTCGCGGCGCCCCAGAAACGGTGGAAGATTCCCACCGGCGGCGTGGCATCACGTTGGGCGATGCCGAAATGAAGTCGGGCATGATGAGTGGCGACTCGTGGACGATTCATTTGTGTCTCACAGTGACTCGAACCGGGCGGCCATGGGCATTCTGCGACCACTGCCAAATGCACGGGCGGACAACTTGATTCCGGGCGGCATCTGGCGTCGCTTGAACTCGTTGCGGTCCAGTCGCTTGGCGACCCACGTCACGGTCTCTTGCGGAAACTCGTCGGCAAGGCTCTCCAGGGATCTCTCTTCCTCAATCAAGCCCTTGAGGATCGCATCCAGCACCGGGTACTCGGGCAGCGTGTCCTGGTCGACCTGCCCGGGCGCCAGTTCGGCACTGGGGGGCTTGTTCAACGTCCCGTCGGGAATCGGTGGCCCATTCGGCCACGTGGCGTTGATGTGTCGGGCGAGCAAGTACACGTCGTTCTTGAAAACGTCACAGAGAACTGCGAACCCCCCGGCCATGTCCCCGTACAGCGTGCAGTACCCGATCGCCAATTCGCTCTTGTTGCCGGTCGCAAGGGCCAGCCAGCCGTTGTGGTTGCTGCGGATCATCACCAGCGCTCCACGAATACGAGCCTGGAGATTCTGGTCGGCCAGGCCGGCGGGATCTGAGGCCAGTTCTGCTCCGACGACCACTGACTCGGTGTAGGCCGCGTGCACGGACTCGATCGGCAACACCTGGTGGTCAATTCCCAGCGTTTCGGCCAGGTCACGTGCGTCGGAAATGCTGTGATCACTGCTGAACCGACTGGGCATCAGCAGGGCATGCACGTGGGTTGGTCCGACGGCCTGCGCCGCGATACAGGCAGCCACGGCACTGTCGATGCCGCCCGAGAGCCCCAGGATGCAGTCGCTGAATCCGCACTTGTTCATGTAGTCGCGAAGTCCGAGCGTCAGTGCCTCGAATAGTGCGAATTCTCGAGGCAGGGACTGATCGGGAACTGGCGTCGACAGATCCTCGGTGTCGATCACCACCAGAGACTCCTCGAAGGCGGGCAGTCGGGCGGCGAGGGAGCCGTGGTCGTCGAGGAGGAAGCTCTGGCCGTCGAAGACGAGGTCGTCATTGCCCCCCACTTGATTGACGAAGGCCAACGGCAGGCGGTGCGCACGGACCTGTCGGCGACCGAGTTCGATTCGGCGGTCGGGTTTGTTGATTTCGAACGGGCTGGCCGAGAGATTAACCAGCAGGTCGACGCCGGCGGCGGCCAAGTCGGCGACCGGATCCGGACGGGGCGACGCCGGATCGTGATAGAACGTGTCCGGTTCACCCCACCAGGCGTCCTCGCAGATATGGACTCCCAGTCGCAGTCCGTCGAAAAGGATCGGACGCACGCTGTCGCCGGAGCGGAAGTACCGCTGCTCGTCGAAGACGTCGTAATTGGGCAACAGCGTCTTCTGGATCGTCTGTTGAACCCGACCCGAGTGCAGCAGGCTGGCGGCATTGGCAATCCGGCCATCGGGAACGTCGCGATGAGTGGGATGCCCGACAAGCAGGGCCATGCCCTCGGGCACTTCGGCGGCGATTTGCTCCACCACGCGGTCACATGCGTCCACGAAGGACTCTCGTAGAAGCAGGTCCTTGGGCGGATAGCCGCTGATGAGCAACTCGGGCGTGACCACCAGCTTGGCACCGTCGCGCGAAGCACTCCCGACGGCGGCAAGCGCCAATGCCGCATTCGAGCGGATGGCGCCGACAGTCGGGTTCAACTGGGCCAGGGCGATCTTCACGGGACAACCGGCCAACGACAGGGCAACGTGAGCATCCCAGACTAGTCCGGTCGATATCATGGGGGAAGTCCGTCCACATGATCGCCTTGGGTCGAGCAACGGGGGGATGCTAGAATGCCACCGTCTGACCTGCCGGAACGGCCTTGATATGCGCGGACCCATCATTCTCGCCTGCTGTATGGCACTCGGCATGAGGGGTGTGTCCCTTGCCGAGGAATCGGCTGGAGTTCCAGGCGACGGGTCTGGGCAAAGTGACCATTGGGCCTTTCAGCCAATCCAGAAGCCACCGATACCGGCCACGCGTTTCACCGAGCGAATCCGAAACCCCATCGACTCCTTTGTCTTCGGACGACTGGATTCCGAAGGCTTGGTTCCTCGGCCGACTGCCGATCAACTGACTCTGCATCGACGTGTGTCGCTGGATCTCCTGGGGCTTCCGCCATCCCCCGCTGAACAACGCCGTTTTGCACAGGACACCCGGCCCGGTGCCTGGGAGCGACTGGTCGCGAGGTTGCTGGTGAGGCCGGAATTTGGAGAGCGGTGGGCCAGGCATTGGCTCGATGTGGCACGCTATGGAGAATCGAACGGGTACGAGCGAGATGGGTCCAAGCCGAACGCGTGGCGGTTTCGTGACTACGTGATTGCCGCATTCAATGACGACCTACCGTTCGACCGGTTTCTGGCGGAACAGTTGGCTGGAGACGAGGTCGAGGGCAGTGACGCTCGGTCACAGATCGCGACGACATTTCTGCGACTGGGCACATGGGATGACGAACCCGCTGATCCGTTTGCCGACCGGTTTGACCAACTGGATGACATCCTGGCCACCACTGCATCGGCCTTTCTCGGTATCACGCTGCGTTGTGCACGATGCCACGACCACAAGTTCGAGCCGCTCTCTCAAGAGGACTACTACGGCATTCTCGCGGTGTTCACACCGTTGAAGCGTCCCGAGAAGATCAAGTCGGCGACACACCGCGAGGAATTCGATCGTGAAGTGGGAACGCCGGCCGAACTGGCGGCTTATCGCGCGGGGGTCAAGAAGTGTGACCAGACGCTCGATCAGTTGAAGAATCAGCAGGCAACGCTGATTTCACGGGTTCGTGCTCGAGTGCTCAAAGCGGCCGCGGGTGGGGATGATCCGAAGATCTCCAGCGAGATCGCCCGAGCTTTCCTGGCTGACGCCAAGACGTTGAACGATCAACAGAAGGATCTCGTCAAGAAGAACGCCAAGAAGGTCGAGCAGCACGTTTCGGAGTCATATTCCGAGTCCGAACGTGACGAGCGTTTGCGACTGGCCGCCGAGATCGCAGCGGTTGCGGCCACCAGGCCGGCACAGCCCACCCGTGCGTACATCTGGTATGAGGACACGCCGAAGGCCGGCCAGACGCGATTGTTTGAACGTGGCGATCCCTACCAGCCGAAGCGCGTCGTGAGTCCGAATGTTCCCGCGGTCCTGCGGAGCGGCACACTGCCGGCCCCGAAGCCGCTGAAAACGAGCACCGGCCGCCGCCTGTGGCTGGCCCGATGGATGACGTCTCGCGCCAATCCGCTGGTCGCCCGTGTATTCGTCAACCGTGTGTGGCAGCACCTGTTGGGTGAAGGGCTGGTGACCACCGAGAGCAACTTTGGGGAAATGGGCGACGTTCCGTTTCACCAGGATCTGCTGGATTGGCTGGCAGCGGACCTGGTCGATTCGGGCTGGAAGATCAAGCGATTGCTGCAACAGATCGTCACGTCAGCCGTCTACCGCATGGACTCGCGTACAGAGGTCCAATCGGCGATGGCCGATCCACAGGAACGATTGCTGTGGCGATTTCGTCAGCGGCGGCTCGATGCCGAGGCGTTCCGTGATTCGGTTCTTGCCGTTACCGGCCAGCTGAACCGGACGATGCGCGGTCCGAGCGTGTACCCCACGCTGCCCGGAGCCGTCCTGGCCGGACAGTCGCGACCAGGGAGCGGATGGGGCAAGGCCGTGGCACAAAGCGAAGGACGTCGCAGCGTGTACATTTTCTCCAAACGCAGCCTGGCTGTTCCGGAACTGGCGTTGCTGGATGCGCCCAATTCTGCCGACAGCTGTTCTCAGCGTGCTGTGTCGACAACCGGCCCGCAGGCGTTGACGTTTCTCAACGGGGCGTTCATGACGTCGCGAGCTGCTGCCTTTGCCAAACGCCTGGTGGCCGAGGCGGGCCCGCGTCGGCAGGATCAAGTCGAATTGGCCTTTCGTCTGGCGATGTGTCGCCGCCCGTCTGCCGACGAGATACAGCTGTCGATTGCCTTTCTGTCGGGCCAGGCCAAGCTGCCAACCAGGGGCAAGCAGCCCGACAGTGACCCGGCAAGACGGGCGCTGAAGGCCCTGTGCCTGGTGCTGTTGAACACCAACGAGTTCGCCTACACACGGTGAACGAGACCCGGCGAGAATTGCGCAGTCATGAATGAAAACAGGATGATTCGGATGACGCCCCCCTGCGGTGAGACTCGTCGCGAGTTCCTCTGGGAGGTTGGCGGGGGTTTCACGGGGTTGGCGCTCTCGTCGATGCTTGCCGAAGACGGGTTTTTCGGCGAGACGGCTCAGGCCGACAACTCGTTGACCCCGAAACCCTCTCATCGGTCGCGGCCGACCAAGGCGTGTATCTGCCTGTTCATGTATGGGGGGCCCAGCCAGGTCGACCTGTTCGATCCGAAACCGATGCTGACGAAGTACCACGGAAAGACGATGCCGGGGATCGAAAAGGACCGCCTGTTCAAGGTCCGTAATCCCGGCACGCTGCTTGGCTCGTCACGGAAGTTTGCGCAGCACGGCGAGTCCGGGTTGCCGATCTCCGACCTGTTCCCGAACCTCGCCCGGCATGCCGACGACATTGCTGTGCTCCGCAGCTGTTACGCCGACAGCTTTGCCCACGGTTCCGGAATGCTGCAGATGAACACGGGGATGGTTCGGCAGGGTTATCCGAGCCTCGGGTCGTGGGCAGTTTACGGGCTGGGCAGCGACAACCAGAACCTGCCCGGCTACGTCGTGATGCTCGATCACCGTGGTGGGCCCATCAACGGCCCTCCGAACTGGAGTTCCGGATTCATGCCGGCCAGCTTCCAGGGGACACAGTTTCGAACAAACGGTGAACCGATCCTCAACCTCCAGCCGCCGGCGAGCGTTTCGGTTGCCCAGCAGCGGCAGCAGCTTGACCTGCTGAAGCGATTCAACCAGAAGTACTCGGCCACCAGTCCCGACAACACGGACCTCCAGGCCCGCATCGCCAGTTATGAACTCGCGTTCCGCATGCAGTCGCACGCTCCGGAGGCAGTGGACCTGTCGCAGGAGAGCAAGCAGACGCAGAAGTTGTACGGGCTGGACAGCACGAGAACCGAGAAGTTCGGACGGCGTTGCCTGTTGGCTCGACGCCTGATCGAACGCGGTGTCCGATTCGTCCAGGTCTACTCCGGCGGCGGCCACGGCGACCATACGTGGGACGCGCACGGAGACGTGAACAAGAATCACGAGAAACACTGCGGCGAGACCGATCTGCCGATAGCCGGCTTGCTGACCGACCTCAAGCAGCGAGGACTGCTCGACGAGACGCTGCTTTTCTGGACGGGGGAATTCGGCCGGACTCCGACCGGACAAAGCGGCAAGGGACGTGATCACAGCCCGCGAGGGTTCTCAACCTGGATGGCCGGAGCCGGTGCCCGCGGTGGCCAGGCAATCGGCGCCACCGACGACTTCGGTTTCGCTGCCGTCGAAAACAAGCTGCATGTTCACGACGTGCACGCCAACATGCTGCACCTGATGGGTCTCGACCACGAGAAGCTGACGTACTTCCACGCCGGTCGCGATCACCGGTTGACGGACGTCTCGGGGCGGATTCTGCCGGAATTGGTCGGTGGATAGCCGGTCCCTGGCCGGGGATCAACGCCCCGCCCGCACCACCTCGACGCAGGCGATCGTGTCGTCATTGCGGACGTAGACACAGCCCCATGCGTAGGCCGGGTGTGCCCAGGTCGACCCGATCACTCGCGTCCGAGAGAATTCCTGGTAGCCCCTGGGCGAAAGTCTCACCAGCAGCAGTTCCCCGTCGGAATTCAAGACCACCGCGCGGTCGGAATCACCCAGCCACACCATCGTGGCCTGCGGATTTCGCCCCTTGGGGGTCATGCGATTGCCGTCGTCCCAGACCTTCTTGCCGGTGGCCAATTCGAAGCAGGTCAAACCGTGCCGTTTGTCGAGCAGGTAACCATGGTCACCGCGGTGAAGTGGCTGACACATCAGGCTCCGCAGGTTGCGACGATCCTCCCAGGCCAGGCTGGCCGTAGCGAGATCGTCGCCGAGGCGGAGGGCCTGGACACCCTCCCAGTAATTGCTGACCAGTACGATGCCGCGATGGAAAATCGGCATCGAGATCGATACGCCGTTGTGGACCTTGTACTCGTGCGACCAGGCCACTTTTCCGGTCAGGGGATCGAGGCCGCGGACGTGAGAAGGTGTCCAGCAGACCAACTGGCGTCGACCGGACTGCTCGATCATCAGCGGGGTGGCGTAACCCAGCGGGTCGCCGAGGCTGCGCCATTTCTCTTTCCCCGTGTGGCGGTCCAGGCCCAGAAAGCACCCGTTCGGGTTGCCGCCGGCATGGACAATCAGCAGGTCGTCGACGATGACCGGAGAAGCCGAGAAACCCCACAGCGGCACCTGCGCCTTCTCCTGTTTGACCAGGTCCCGGCTCCAGATCACCTCGCCGCTGCTCGCGTGGAAGCAGAACAGGTGACCGACGGCTCCGAGTGCATAGACGCGGTCTCCGACAACCGCGGGCGTCGACCGTGGGCCGTTGCCGTAGGAGAGGCCCTTGTAGACAGCAGTGTAGGGATGGGTCCAGAGACGCTTTCCCGAAGCGGCATCCAGGCAGACCACCTGCTCGGTGTCGGCCGGTTTCTTGGGTTTCGTGAGCGTGTAAATCCGGCCCGCTGAAGCTGCAATCCCCGAATAACCCCCGCCAATCGGTTGTCGCCACAGTGTTCTGAGGCCGCCGACAGGCCAGCGGGCCGGAAATTTCGGGCCTCGCCACGTCCCGTTTCCCCGAATGCCACGCCATCGTGGCCACGCCTCGCCGCCAACGGCAACGAGTTGTTTGCGTGTGGGTTGATCCTTGGCGGATGACACGGTCATTGGTGCAACCGGAGCAGCCGAGGTATCGATGCTGTCCCAGCGTTGGCGGAGAGCGGCCGGCACATCCTTGGCCGGCGTCATCACCACCCGGAATCCCATCACGTAGTAGGTGCCCAGAGGGTGTTCGGCATAACGAAAACTGCTGCGACAGTCACGGGCATCGCTGTACCAGCCACCGCCTCGAATCACCCGCGAGGTGGCCGTTTTGGGACCGAGCGGATCTGTTGCCACCGCGAGGTCGTAATAGTCGACGTTGTACCAGTCCAGGCACCATTCCCAGACATTGCCGTGCATGTCGTACAGCCCGTAGGCGTTGGCCGAAAACTGTCCGACCTTGGTGGTTCGAGCGCGAAATGGACCGGTGCGGCTGCGGTAGGGGTACTTGCCGTTGAAGTTGGCCTGCTCGGAGGAGAGTGAATCGCCAAAGTGAAAGGCCGTGTCGGTACCACCGCGGCAGGCGTATTCCCATTCCGCCTCGGTGGGCAACCGATAGAAACGACCGGCCTGTCGTTCGGCGGGTAAAGCCGACAGTTTGCGGCAGAATTCGACGGCGTCGACAAATCGCACCTGCTCGGCCGGAAAGGACTTGGTATCGAGCCCCTTGACCAACGATTTGCCCGGCCCGTCGGTGGCAAAAAACGAATGTGAAAATTTCATAATCCGCAGGAACTCGTCCTGGGTGACCTCGTAGACGCCAATATGAAACGGACGCGTGATTCGAACGCGATGAGCCGGTTGCTCGTCGGCTCCGGCGTCGCGGATGGCCTTTCCCGCGCCCATGAGAAACTCGGACGCCGCGATCGGGGCGAGTTTCATTCCCAGGGAGTTTGTCACCAGCTTGGGCGACTCGGCGAGAACCGGATCCGCGGGCACAAGAAGTGCCAGGGCCAGCACCAGCGAGGATGAACGCGTCATCGAGACAACCTGATTGAAGGCGGTTGAACAGGAAAGGCCATCGTCATGTGTGGCCCACGGGGGTCCTCAGGCAAGCAGTTCGCTGACGACTTTTCCGTGGACGTCGGTAAGGCGGAAGTCTCGTCCCTGGAACCGATGCGTCAGTTTCTCGTGGTCGATGCCCAGGCAATGCAGGATCGTGGCATTGAGGTCGTGGATGTGAACGGGATTCTCGACGATGTTGTAACAGAAGTCGTCGGTCTTTCCGTGCACTATGCCTGGCCGGATACCGCCGCCGGCCATCCAGATCGAAAAACAACGCGGGTGATGGTCTCGGCCGTAGTTTGTTCGGCTCAATTTTCCCTGGCAGTAAATGGTGCGACCGAATTCTCCGCCCCACACAACCAGCGTGTCGTCGAGCATGCCTCGTGCTTTCAGGTCCTTGACCAGTGCGGCGGCGGGTTGATCGACATCACGAGACATCATGGGGAGGTCGCGTGGCAGGGTACCGTGCTGGTCCCAGCCACGAATGAAGACCTGTATGAAACGGACATCCCGTTCAGCGAGGCGACGCGCGAGAAGGCAATTCGACGCGAACGTTCCGGGTTTGCCGACATCGGGGCCATAGAGGTCGAGAATGTGGCGTGGTTCATCGGACAGATCGGTCAATTCCGGAACCGAAGTCTGCATCCGGTAGGCCATTTCGTACTGGGCGATCCTCGCTTCGATCTCCGGATCACCAACCGCACGGAATTGCTGTCGATTGAGCTGCGCCAGCGAATCGAGCATTTTGCGGCGGGTGGCGTTACTGACACCGGCGGGGTTGGACAGGTACAGCACCGGATCTCCACTCGATCTCAGCGCCACGCCCTGGTGGCGCGACGGGAGGAACCCGGCGCCCCAAAGGCGAGTGTACAGCGCCTGGGCATCCCGCTTGGCGCTCCAGGTCGAGTGCAGAACCACGAAGCCGGGCAGGTTCTGGTTGACGCGGCCAAGACCGTACGACAGCCAGGCTCCCATGCTCGGGCGTCCGGGCTGCTGGGCCCCGGTCTGGATATAGGTGATCGCGGGGTCGTGGTTGATGGCCTCGGTGTGTACGGTCCGCACAAGGGCCATCTCGTCGGCGATTGTGGCGATGTGCGGCAGCAATTCACTGATCTCGGTGCCCGAGTGGCCTCGCTTGTGGAACTTGTAGATGGATGGGGCGACAGGGAACCGTTTCTGCCCTGACGTCATCGTGGTCAGGCGTTGCCCCTTCCGCACCGAATCGGGCAGATCCTTGTCGTAAAACGCCTGCATCTTGGGTTTTGGATCGAGCAGGTCGATCTGCGAAGGCGCTCCCGACATGAACAGGTAGATCACTCGCTTGGCCCTGGGGCGGAAGTGCGTGCTTCCCATGACACCGATGTCGTGAGTGGGCAACGAAGGACGAGCCCGAGCCGGAACGGCTGCAGAGGTTTCCTCGGCCAGAAGCGATGCCAGGGCTGCCATTCCGATGCCGCAGGTCGAGCGGCCGAAGAAATGGCGTCGGGTCACCGCCAAGGCGTCAGGCGTCGGCGGGAGTATCGGTAGGGTCATGGCGTGTCTCGATGTCCTGCTGGATTCCGCACGGCCGGTTGGTGGCCGGTCAGTTCTTGGTGATTGCCTCGTCGAGATTCAGCAGCAGATTCGACAGCACAGTCCATGTGGCGAATTCTACCGGATCAATGGATTGTGGTCGCGGAGCTTCACCGACGGCCAGCATGGCCTTGGCTGCCTTCGGATTGTCGCGGTACTCACGACGATGGGTTGCCAGGGCTTCGACCAGGATCTCGGATTCCCTTGGTGTCGGACTCCGTGAGGTCACCATCCGAAAACCACGGGTCAACCGCTGAGTGTCTGTGCCCGGATCTTTCAGTAATCTCCCGGCCAATCCACGGGCGCATTCGACAAACTGAACGTCGTTGAGGAGCAGCAACGCCTGCAGGGGCGTGTTGGTACGTGCCCGCCGGACGCTGCAGGCCTCTCGGGAAGGTGCGTCGAACGTCAACATCGTGGGGGGCGCCGCGGTGCGTTTCCAGAACGTGTACAGGCTGCGGCGAAACAGGTTCGAACCATGGTCCTGGACGAACTGGACCGTGTTGCTGCCCGAATAGCCGACGGCTCGCCAGAGTCCGGAAGGTTGATACGGTTTCACGCCCTTCCCGCCGGGTTGCTCGACCAGTTGGCCGGCTACTGCAAGGGCCGTGTCGCGGAGCACCTCGGCGTCCAGGCGGTAGCGGGGACCCCGCCAGATCAGCCGGTTGCCCGGATCGGCCCGGTGACCGTCGGAGTGAAAACGCGAGGATTGTCGATACGCCGCAGAAGTGACGATCAGTTTCTGGAACGCCTTGATGTCCCATTCGACCCGGACAAATTCGGTCGCCAGCCAGTCCAGTAGCCGGGGGTGAGACGGCCACTCGCCCTGCGCTCCGAAGTCCTCGGATGTCTTGACCAGGCCGATCCCGAAGAACTGCTGCCAGAAGCGGTTCACGGTGACGCGGGCCGTCAGTGGGTGGTCCGGTTGTACCAACCAGCGGGCCATTCCGAGCCTGTTGGATGGGGCGTCCTTGGGCAGGGGGGGCAGGGCCGATGGCACACCCGGTTGTACGGGACGCGTCTTGTCAGGGATGTCGTATTGCCCCCTCTTCAACACGTAGGTCGGCCGGGGTTTGGGCATGTCTCGCATAATCAGCGAAGACGCCAGACCCTTGTTGATCTCGGCAATACGTGTTTCGGCCTCTCGAACGGTGGCGGTTGAGCCGGAGAACTTGGCCGCGGTCTGTCGGCAGGCGTTGACAAGAAAATGGTCTCTCAGCACCGCAATCTGTGCGGGGGTTCGTTTGCCGTCGGCCACTTTGGCTGCGGCCAATATGTTCCCGGGGACTCCCTGCGCCGATTTCCTGACATGGGCCGTCCAGGCCGCAAGTGAGGCGAAGAGTCGCGGCCCCTGCCGGGCGGAAGTGACGATGCCCCCGGTGTCCCACTGGACCGTTCCACCGAACTGAGTGAATGCCCAACCGCGGATCACGGAACCCGGTTTCAGATTGACGTCGGCGGCGGGCACTTCCAGCCGGACCCACTCGCCAGCCTGTGGAAGGTCACCGCGTCGCAGGCGACTGGGGGTCTTTGTCCGCCCCCAGGCGATCCGATCCTCGCCCCAGAAAGCACGGTGATCCCAGTTTCCGCTGTGGAACTGCAGCATGATCTCCTTGGGGGGATTCAGCGGGTCGATCCGCACCCAGGCGAACAGCGTGTCGCCTTCGGCGACCTGCAGTCCGGGTTTTGCATCTTCGAAGAAGTGTTGCCCCAACGCCTTGGCGGTCCGCAATGTTGAACGCTTTCCACTGTGCGGCGGGTGGCCGGGAGCCGTAACCCACTTCCAGCCACCTCCGTCACCACTGGCTTGGCGTCGGCCGCCCGGCGGAGTGTCATCATCGATCCAGATCACCTCCCGGCGTTTCGGAGTGTGCTCCTTCGCGGGCGGGCCCGGGTCGGTGTAGCGGATTTCGGACAGGGTCGACTCGATCAGTTTGCGGGCCGCGGCGATACGGTCCTGCTGCTGTTGGATGTCGGATCGCTGAATCGCCGTGGGCACCTTGACCGAAGGTGGGGGCAGCAAGGCGTTGCCGTCCATTGCCCGCTCGGTGAGGCTGTTGAAGTAGGCCAGGAAGCGATAGAAGTCCTGCTGCGGAATGGGGTCGAATTTGTGTTCGTGACAGACCGCACAACCCATCGTCAGTCCGAGCCAGACAGTGGCGGTGGTCTCGACACGGTCGACACCGTATTTGAACCGGTACTCGTCGGCGATCGCCCCTCCTTCGCTGGTGGTGACGTTGCAGCGATTGAAGCCGGTGGCCACCAGTTGAGACACCGAGGGCTTCGGCAAAAGGTCACCGGCGAGCTGTTCGACAGTGAAGCGGTCGAAGGGCATGTTGTCGTTGAAAGCCCCGACCACCCAGTCGCGATACGGCCAGATCGAGCGTTCGTTGTCCAGGTGCAGGCCGTGTGTGTCTCCGTAGCGAGCAGCGTCAAGCCAGATGCGACCTGCATGTTCGCCGAAACGAACGGACCCCAGAAGTCGGTCGACCAGGCGGTGATAGGCTCCGGGCCGGGTGTCCGAGAGGAAACGGTCAATCTCGTCAAGTGTCGGTGGCAGCCCGGTCAGGTCGAGCGTGACTCGGCGGATGAGGGTCTCACGGGACGCCTCAGGCGAGGGGTCCAGCCGCTGCTGCGCCAGCCGGGCGAGAATGAAGGCATCAATCGGATTCGTCCGCCAGCCGGGTCGGTTGACCGTCGGCGGCGTGCGGCGGGCGGGCGGCTGGAATGCCCAGTGGCCTTGCCAGCCTGCGCCCTGGTCGATCCACCGTTTCAACAGTTCGATCTGACCCGATGTCAACTTCTTGCCACTGTCCCGTGGCGGCATGCGCTCGTCGGGATCAGCAGAGAGGATCCGGCGGACAACGGCACTCTTGGCCGACGATCCGGCCTTGATCGCCGTTTGGCCGGATTCCAGTCGCAGGCCGACGACCGTCTCGAGATCAAGTCGAAACCCAGCCTGCCGTTGATTGCCGTCGGGCCCGTGGCACTTGTAGCAATTGTCGGCCAGGATCGGACGGATGTCCCGGTTGTAGTCCACCTTGCCTGGTCCGTCGGCGAGAACACTCGGGCCGACACCAGGTGGAATGACCCACAACAACGCGAGAAGCCACAACCTGACATCTGATGAGTTGGTAGCCACGGCGATATCCTCCGTTCCCAGCCGGCTCACAGCAAGGTCCTGCCGATCACATCCGGCAAACCGGGAATCTCTTTTTTGCATGGTAAACGATGGCCTTCCCTTCAATAAAGGGCTGTCAGCGCACGTTACACGATGCCGATGACTAGGGGAGTGGATGGCTGAGACGTGGTGGAGGGATTCGATGCGACTCGGGCAGGAGGCCGCGGTTCTGCTGCTGGCTTTGTATGGGGCAATTGCCCCGGCCGTCGCGACAGCGCAGGAAAAGCCTGCGGTTCTTCCGGAGACCACGGTCCTCGGCAGGCGATCGCCCACCGCATCAACCCGCTCCTCGGAGACGAGGTTCGATCGCGCCACTGGCGTCCTCCGTTCGAGCCGTCTGGCTCGGGACGATCCGAGACAGACCTCTGTGATCGACATCGAGGCATTGCGCCGCCGGCAGCCGCTGGACATGGTCCAGGCTGTCGAGCGTGAAGTCGGAGTTCTCGTGCAACGTACCGGCCAGGGCCAGGCGTCCCCCTTCCTCCGAGGGCTCACCGGGCCGCAGACGGTTCTCCTGATTGATGGCATCCGGCTCAACAACGGGATCTTCCGTCTCGGACCCAATCAGTACTTCAACACGATCGATCCCGGGCAGGTGGATCACATCGAGGTGGTCCGCGGCCCTCAATCCGTGCTGTGGGGATCCGACGCCCTGGGCGGCGTGATCAACGTGGTCACCCGCCGCGCCGATCGTGTTCTGGACGGAATGCTCGACGACCGCGGTTTCCTGCTGACACAACGATTCCGTTCAGCCGACCTCGCCTCCTACACGCGGATCGGATTCGAGGGGCCCGCTGGCGAGGGGGGAGTCTGGGGCGGAGCGAGCTATCTGAACGTCAATGACCTCGATCGAGGTGGAGCCCTCGGTCGTCAACCCCTGACCAGCTACAGCCAGTATGCCGGAGATATCCGTTACGACCTGCCGTTGGGACCGGATCGCTCCCTGACGGTCGCACTGGTTCACTTCGAGCAGATGGATGTGCCGAGATCCGACAAGTTTCCCGGGGAACAAAGATTCTTCGATCCGCAACAACGCAACCTGGCCTACGTCCGGTGGCAGGGATTGCTCGACGACGGTCCGTTCGATGCCTTTGTCGCCACCCTCAGCTACCAGAGAACCAAGGAGGGATCGCAACGCCGCAGGCCCCCCAGCAGTTCTTTAGAAGACCGCTCGGAGTTTGACGTCGACACCGCAGGACTCAGCCTGCTGCTTGCCCGCGATCTCGGCGAATGGGGCAAGCTGAGCGTCGGCGGTGACGGATACCATGACGATGTCGATGCGGTCAACAATCGCTTTGATCTTGTCGGCGGCGGCTCGGTCCCCGGCAACCCCCAATTTCCACCCGACAGCTACTACTCGCGATTCGGCACGTTCCTGGAATGGGAATGGCCGGTTCTTGAGCGTTTGACCATCGTCAGCGGAGTGAGATATTCGTACATCGAGGCCGGTGGAACCGTCGGCGTGTTCGATACTGCTGATCCCGCTTTCCCCAACATCGAACCCCAGGACACGCCGATTGGGCCCAGCTACCAGGACTGGACCGGTTCGGGGGGACTGGTATTCAAACTGAATCCGCAGTGGCACGTCACCGGGTCAATCGCCGAAGGGTTCCGGGCCCCTCTTTTGGATGAACTGACCTCCTACTCCGACAATGTCAACGAGGGAGTCGACCTGCCCACCACGGGGTTGGGTCCCGAGCACGCTGTCAGCCATGACGTCGGACTTCGCTGGGATCTCGATAGATTTCGCGGACAGGTGTCCTATTACTGGATGGTCATCGATGGACTGATCGAGCGAGAACTTGTGGGGACCGATCCGGGTTCGGGCGTGGACTTCTTTCAGCGTCGCAATGTCGCCCGGGCCGAAATCGATGGCGTGGAACTCAACGGGTCCTGGACGTTTGATGACGAGTGGATGGCGTACGGGAATTTCTGGTACACGCTCGGCCGCAACCACACCGATTCCGAACCGGTGAGCCGAATCCCGCCGGCACAGGGGGTCATCGGCCTGCGTTGGCGGGAATTCGAGGGTGCCGACTGGCTGGATGTTTACTGCTGGCTCGCCGCCCGCCAGGATCGGCTCAGCAGTCGCGATATCCGCGACTCGCGCATCCCCGACGGTGGGACACCCGGATACAGCATCGTCACGGCCCGCTACGGGTGGCAGATGACGGACAACCAGGCGGTCATCCTCGGAGTCGAGAACCTCCTGGATCGTCCTTACCGCGTGCACGGATCAGGGGTCGACGGGTCGGGCATTTCCGCCACCGTCGGTTACGAGTTGCGTCGCTAACTGGACAGTTCCTCGAACCGGGCCACTCTCTCGGCGACCACATCGAGGCTGCGATTCCAGAAGTCGGGCTGTTGCAGGTCGTGTCCGAAGGAATCGGCCACCGCATCCTCGGTGCAACGGTCACCGGTGGCGAGCAGAAAGCGACGGTACTGCTCGGGAAATTCGCCTTCGCCGCCCTCCCGCGCCAACGCATAAAGCCCAAGCGACAAGAGGTAACCGAACGTGTAGGGGAAGTTGTAGAACGGCAGGGAGCTGATGTAGAAGTGCAGCTTCGAGATCCAGAAGGTGTCGTTCCAGCCGTCATCGCCCAGTGCGCCAAGGTAGGCCTGTTCCTGGGACTCGACCATCAGCTCCGAAAACCGTTCGGCAGACAGTTCGCCCGTTGTCCGTTCGGCATGAAATCGATCCTCGAACAGGAATCGGGCGTGAATGTTCATCAGGAACCCAACCGAGTCAGAGAGCATCGTATCCAGGATTGCCAGTTTGCCGGACCGTGCTTCGGTGGCCTCCAGTCGTTCCTCGCCCAGCACAGCCTCGGCGAACGTCGATGCCGTTTCGGCAAGGTTCATCGGGTAATCCTGAAGAAACAACGGTTGGTCGCGAAGGACGAAAGAGTGATACGCATGGCCGATCTCGTGAGCGAGAGTGGACATGCTGTCGAGTGTGCCGACGTAGGTCATGAAAATGCGTGATTGCTGATGTGCGGGAAATCCGGTGCAGAATCCCCCCTGACGCTTTCCGTCGCGATTCTCGGCCTCGATCCAACGATCGACAATCGTCGTTCGGGCAAATTCGCCGAATTCCGGCGAGAAGCGGCCGAACGAATTGATGATCAGTTCGCAGGCGGTGTCGTAGTCAATGTCGGCCGATTCCGACTGGGTGGTCGGCAGCGGAGCCTGCAGGTCGTACCAGCAGAGATGGTCGAGTCCAAGGAGACGGGACTTGGACGAGAGATAACCCAGCAGAGTGTCCTTGCGATCGTCGACGGCGGACCACATTGCTTCGAGCGTCTGTCGCTCCATCCGGTTGAAATGCAACGGGGCCGAAAGATGGTCCTGCAGTCCAAGTCGTCTGTACTTGGTCAGTCGCGTTCCGGCGATGTGGTTCAGTGCATCTGAACAGGTGTCGGAGACACTCCGCCAGGCCTTCACCGAAGCAAAGTAGTTGTTCTGTCGGACCGTGCGGTCGGCGGAGTCAAATTGGATCTGACCGGGCGACCGCTCAACCAACTCTCCCTGTTCCATCACACTGATCCGCAGGGCGCCGGAGAGACGATCGTAGAGGCGGCCCCAGGCATGGAGTCCGTCCACATCGAGTTCGGCCGCAAGGAGTTCCTGGTCACGGGGAAGTCGCAGTGAGGCCAGGGTTCGCTGATCGCTCAGCCAGTAACCGATTCGCTCCAGTTCGGGGCTGGCCGCAAGGCATTCGACCAACTGCTCGGGACTGGCTGCCTGAAGACTCAACTGCAGGGCCATGGCAATTCGTGCTCGTTGTGGGCCCAGTGAAGACAGTTCGGCCTCGAGTCCATGAAGTTGTCGATTGTTGGCATCGGCAGCCGCATGGCAGCCGATGAAGGCGTCCAGTTCGGTGCCGCGACTGGCGACACCCTCGTACGATTTCAGAAAATCTTCCCATTCGGCCAACACATCGGGATCTGCAGAATTCAGTGCCGGCAGCGAATCGGCTCGATCGGCTAGAGCAAGCAGATCGGTGCGATAGGTTTTCAGCAAAGCCGTGAAATCTTCGGTGTCGGGTGAAGGGGCGAGAGATTCGAGATCCCAGGTCTGAGTGTATGTGGTGGATGACGTCATCGGTTTCCTGCAAATCGTGTCGAAGAGGTGACGAAGAGGACTCTGAGTGTTTCTAGCGGTCCGGTCGCCGCTGCGCCAAGGCACGCGGTATTTGCCCCGCGGCCAACTACTTGACAGTGCATTCGGCAAACCGCATGATTCAAATGAAATGGCGTAGTAGCCGTTCTCGAGCCAACCAGAAGGGGAGTTTCGCATGGCGGCAAGTCATCGCCGGCTTGATCTTGAGGATGTCGGTGAAGTCACAGTGGCACGATTCATCGACAAGAAAATCCTTGATGAAACCAATATCCAGGTCATCGGAAACCAGATGTTTGCGTTGGTCGAGGATGATGGGCGTCGCAAGATCCTGCTGGATTTCAGTAACGTCGAGTACCTCTCGAGTGCTGCGCTGGGCAAGCTGATTGTCATGGACAAAAAGGTCAAGGCCGCACAGGGGCAACTGAAAATGTGCTCTGTGCGCCCCGACATCCTCGAGGTCTTCAAGATCACTCGACTCAACAAGCTCTTCGCGATCTTCGATTCTCGAGAACAGGCTCTGGAGGGATTCTGACCAGTTGTGGTGCCCGCGGGATCCACTCCGCGGTCGCGTCCGTAAGATTTCGGCTCACTCGGGTCTTACACCCCGAAACGAATCCAACGGACTTCTCTTCCCCCAGTCGCCTCGCCGGGCAAGCCCTTGATGACCTCTTCAGCGGACGATTTCACCGTCAAAATTGCCAGCGAAACGTCCCAGGGCCGCGCGGTCCAAGAACGGATCATCGGGCTGCTTGAGACGCGGGCCTTTCCGGATCGGGACCTCTTCGGAGTCCGCTTGGCGCTGGAGGAGGCGCTGGTCAACGCGATCAAGCACGGTAACGGAATGGACCCGTCAAAAGAGGTCCACATTGACTGCAGCTTCGATGAGGATCGGGTGACCATCGTCATCCAAGACGAAGGGCCTGGGTTCGACGTGGGGAACGTCCCGGATCCCACCACCGATGAGAATCTCGACAAGCCGGGAGGGCGGGGCATCATGCTGATGCGGTCGTTCATGAGCCGCGTCGAGTACAACGATTCGGGAAATCGCCTGTTGCTCGAAAAGGTCCGCGACGCCGCCGCCGACTGAAGCCCCGGTCGGTGTGAGAATCCGGCCGAATGACCTTCAGGCAGATTTTGCGGTGAACTGCACAATCTGCAGCTTCCGGTCGACTTGCGCCACGGCTGCCTGGCGTCCGTCGGGAGCCAGGTCGATGGCGCGACCGCCCCCGGAGAGCTTGAACGTGTGGAAGGGCTTTTCACTGTCCGGTTTCCAGAACCAAAGCGCCCCGGACGGCGACCCGGAACCGACGAGGAATCCGTCGGGGTGAAAACGGATTCCCCAGGCCATGCCGCCCGAGTCGACCCGCAGTTTCTTCCGGAATTCCCCTTTCTCCCAATCCATCAGCAGCACCATCGGCTTGTGGGTGCCGGCAAAGGCGTTGGTGACCTCGGTCAAGCCGGCGACGGCCAGGAACTTGCCGTCGGGACTGAACCGCATGTCCCGGGCGCCACCCATGTCGGCTCGGAACTTCTGGTCGAAGCCCCACATGAACTTCGCCTCCCATTGCCGGGTCACCTTGCCGGTGGCCAGTTCCCACTCGTTGATCACTCCCATCAGGTCAAACGACGCCAGGCGTTTGCCGTCGGGGTGGAAGACCACCGCATAGGGATATCGCTGGTGTCCCTTGAAGACGCGGACGAGTTCCCAGGTCGAGGTGTCCCAGATCTTCAACAGGTTGTCGTTGCCGCAAGAGGCCAGCAGTCGGCCATCGGGACTGGTTCGCACCCAGCGAACCCAGCCGTCATGGGCCACCAGCATTCGCGCCGGTACGGGTGCGGGATCGCCCAGGGGCCAGATGCCGATGCGGTCGTCATACCCTCCCGAATACAACCACCGCCCGTCCGGAGAGAAGTCGAACGAACGAACCCAGCTGTTGTGCCCATGCAGGATCGTGCGGGCCGATTGGGGCCCGGCCAGCGGCCAACGGTAGATGTGGAAGTTCTCGGCAGCGGCGACAACGTAGGTCCCCGTCGGATCGATCCGGCACGTGGTCAGTGGCACCTCATCAATCGTGAATGTCCGGACAACATGCGTCTTCTTCGGATTGATCGACAACGGCAGATCACGCGGCAGCGCCGGTGGCGGTGGTTGCGGGTTCATGCCAGCAGTTCCTGGATCGGCTGCTTCGCCGGATCACCGATCGGGACCGTGCGACCGTCCAGCGTGTGGTAGGCGGTGCTGTCGATCCCGAGAGCCCGGAAATAGGTGTGGAACAGGTGGCCGCCATCGACCTCCCGTTCGGACACCGCGGTGCCCTGTTTGTTGGTGGCCCCGACGATCGCTCCGGGCACGATTCCCTGTCCACCCAGTGCAATCGACCAGGCCGTGCCCCAGTGGTCCCGCCCGTAGCGGACGTTGATCTTGGGGGTCCGACCGAATTCCGAGTAAATCATCACCAACGTGCTCTCGAGCATCCCCGATGTGTGCAGATCGTCGAGCAGCATGCAGAAGGTCTTGTCGAATTCGCCGAGCTGTTCGAGATGGAAGTTGAAGTTTTCGGCGTGGGTGTCGTAACCGTGGTGGGTGACCTTGACCACCGTTCCGCCGTTCTCGAGCAACGTCCGGGCCAGCAGGCAGTTGCGTCCGAAGGGGTGACGCCCGTAACGGTCCAGGTCCTTGCCCGAAGGCTCACCCTCGAAAAGATCGCGGCGGGCCATCAGCTTTTCGGCCATGTCGAACGAGGCGTTGTACGAATCGGTAAACGTCTTCTGGCCACCGCGGCCCGAGAACCGCTGGTTGAGCCGTTTCAGCAGGTTGCGACTGCGAACCGCGGCGTCTGCGGTGACGGTCTTCGGCCGAACGAGATTGGCGGGAACCTTGGGACCGGCCAGTTTCAACTGCCCGTACCGGGCATCGAGAAAGGCATTGGTGTAGTCGGTCAGTCCGCGGGTGGTCACATGCAGGTAGCCGGGCAGGGGCGCGTTGTCGGGCATCAGGTACTTCGCGGCCACCGAGCCGACATACGGGAACCTGCCGCTGCGGCGTCCCATCTCCATGAACAGCCGGCCGTCGTGGTGGCTGTTGGTCTTGAGGTTGATGCCGCGGACGATCGACAGCAGGTGCATCCGCTGGGCGGTGTGAGGCAGCAACTCGCAGATGTGCATGCCGGGCACCGACGTGGGAATGGCCCGGAACGGACCGCCATAAAGTGTGCCGGGTTTCGGGTCCCAACTCTCCAGCTGGCTCACGCCCCCCTGCAGGTAGACCTGGAGCACACGCTTCTGTTTCTTTTCGAGTTGCTCAGAGACGGCCGGCGTCGTCAGGCCGGCCACTCCGGCCGCAGCTCCGGTGGCCATGAAGCCGCGTCGCGTAAGCGCGTGGTCGATGCGGTGGCATCCGTGATCGCGTTGCATGGATCGGTCTCTTGAATTCGAGTGTCGGGAGGACGTTAGTGATTGAACCGGAATTCGGCCGACAGCAGCAAGGCCCAGGTCAATTCGGTCACCGCGTCGGTCCGCTTGGTGACCTTCTTGAGGTATTCACTCACCTCGGATCGTTCGGATGCGGTCGGCAGGCGATTCAATACGACGATATACAATTCTTCGGCGATGGCTGCCGAATCATCCAGCTTGGCCAACCGGCCGGTGAGATTTGTCTTGGTCGGCTTCAGCCACTCGCGAAGCAATTGCCCGTTGACGAGGAACAGGGCCTGGGGCGCCGTTGCAGAAAACGACGTGCTCTGGCCGCCATCAGCGGCGAATTGTGTCACAAAGGTCTTGATGTGTCCGTCGACAGCCTTGCTGAGGGCTGCTTCGACCGCGGCTGGAGAGGGCGATGATTCGGTGTTGCTCTTCTCCGGTTTCTTGCCGGCGGCGTCCTTCTTGGCCTTGCCCGCATCTTTCGCAGCCTTCTTCTTATCGTTGGCCTTCTTGTCCTTGGCCTTCTTGTCCGCTTCGGATTTCAATTTGGCGAGAGTCGAGTTCTGTACCGCCTCCAAAAACCCGGTGGCCTCCATCGTGGCCCAGGCGTACTGTTCGGGACTCAATGGCTTCAACAGTCCCACCGCAAAGTGACGACGAGCCGTATCGACCGACTCCTCCCTGGGGCGACTGCTCCGCTGGTAGGCTCGCGTGCGGGCCAACTCTCCGAGCAACCATCGCATGTCGTAGCCACGCGCGTGCAAGCGATCACCCAGCAGGTCGAGCAGCTTGGGGTGCGATGGCGGGTTAGCAACGTGAGCCAGGTCGAGAGGTTCCACCAGGCCCCGGCCCATCATCGCGGCCCACAGCCTGTTGGCAATGTTCAGACGGAAAGCCCGGTTTTCCTTGGCCGTCACGGCCTGTCCGAGTTGCTGGCGACGACTGTACTTGGGGACACCGACGGCCGTTTTGCCCGGCTTGGTGACATACTGCTTGGAAGTCCCCTTGGGGTCGGGGATCTCGGGGAGATCCAGAACCCGGGGATCTGTCTTTCCCTTGGTGTCATCAAAGGCCGAAGTGAACGTCACATCCCCCTCGGCCTTTTCACCGAGGGACTTCTTCTTCGACTTCGGATCGGTGAACAGGTAGCTGCGATCAAGGAAGGCCTTCAGGCCGTGAAAGTGCCGTTGCAGGTAAGCCTCGACGACCGGGTGGTTGTGACACTGAGCACACTCGAGATCTTTGCCGAGAAAAATGCGTCCGACATCCCTGGTGACGACGGTGAGGTCAAATTCGCGGTCGAGATAAAAGCGTGCCCGCGGACGCGTCTTTGCGTCGGCACCACCATCGACGAGAATCTCGCGAGACAACTGATCCCACGAACGGTTCTCGGTGGCCGCCTTTCGCAGGTAAGCCTGCCATCCTGCGGAGGCAACGTTCTCGGAAGTCCGCCGCTCCATCAGCATCCAATCCAGCAGATACTGCATTCGCCGAGCGTGTGCCGGACTTCCCAGGAGTTGCTTGATTGCCTCGTCCCGCTTCTCGGCCGATGGTCGCTTGTCGGCCAAAAACCGCCGAGTGGCCTCGCCAGACGGGATGGTCGCCGTCAGATCCAGCGTCACCCGACGCAGAAACTCCGCATCACTGCAGGTTGACGACGCGTGCGTGGCAAACTCCGGAAGAGCCGCCTCAATCAGGCGATCGATCTCCGGGGCCAGGCTCTTTGCCTTCTCGGCAGCCGGAAGTGCCGCCGCAACCTGCGCGAACGCAACGGCGACGATCAAACTGCGAAAAGATACTCCCATCGAGCAACCTGAGGGACGTTGTTGGTGGTCCACGTCGACGCCGACATCCAGTCTAACATCCCGGTTGTGACGGGACATCCCCTGTTGTGCCGAGCCGCCCCAACCAAAACCGGTGGCAGAAGAAACAAATATGGCCCTATACCGATTGACTATGGCCATACCCGGTCTACGGTGGGTTATTCAATCGCACCACCGATGGGTCCGACCATGCCGAAACTTGCGATTTATGTTCCGAAGAAGGCCAAGAAGGAGATCGACCGTTGGCGGAAACGGATCAATTTTTCGCAGGTGTTCATGAGAGCCCTGGAGAACGAGATCCGGGAACTTCAGAGGGCGATCGATGCGGATGACAGCCAGTTGACGACTGCTGCACAGCATTACCGCCGTCAGATGGCCGGCGACCGTGATGCCCTGGTTTCGCTGGGCCACGCCGAAGGCGTCCGTTTGGTGTTGGAGTGCCAACTGGATTCGGACGCGATTCACACGATGGTGCAGTGGTCGGCTGACGGCGATCTGGAAATCAAACAATGCGTCCGAGTCAGTGAAATCCTCGGCAAGGAAGTCGAGTCGCTCGTGAAATCAGCTAAGAAAATGGGGTACCGGGCGGATTCGCACCCGGGCCTTGAGGCGGATCTGTTTCGTGGTGTGGTCCGAGGGGTCACCGATGCCTGGGGACGGGTGTGCGAGCAGATGAACCAGTTGTGATCGGCGCCGACAGGTGCTGCAGACGTGCCAACTTGCAGGAGGCGAATCGATGAAACCGTTACTGACCACGGCAGAGCGGGCGACAGTGCGTATGGCCAAGGCTGAGAGAAAGCTGGCCAAAGCTGAGGCGAAGTTGCTGAGAGCCGAAGCGAAGCTGGAAACACGAAAGGCAAAGGTCACGGCGGCCCGCCAGATGTGCGAAGCCACTGCCAACGAGGCAAAACAACTGGCCTCACATGCCGAACAGCCTCGCTGACAGAAACGCCGCGGACCCTGACCGCTCTGTCCTCTGCCATCCTCGACAGCTCAATCCGCAGAGCGACCGGCTGGTAACCGCCGAACCTGATGCACTCACGGACAGATGACCGTTGCGGTCAAGCTCTGGTGAGCACGCTGCAGGGTGGTATGGTGGCGGTCTCAGGGGCCCTGGTCATTGTGGAGCAGGATCACGTGGGCCACCACATCCACTCATGAACTCGGGGCAGCGATACGGAGACTTGCCATGAAGATGACACAGGCACTGGCGGCGGCTGTCGTGACAAGCGGTTTGGTGACGGGGGCGGTTTTTGCCCAGGACGTGCCACAACTCACCATGGCCCCCAAGCCGCGCGGCGACGTGCGAATCGTCTACACCTCGGATCACGCCAACATCGGTCACTACCTGATGACAAACGCGCCGACTGCTGACGAACTGCGGCGGGTGATCGACGTTCATGCCGGCAGCGGGATCGACATATTCGCTCAGACCGTGTTCCAGAAGCACGGTGTGGGATGGTTCTGGCCGGAGCATCCCGACCATGAGCACTGGGCCGGATTGAACACACCTTTCGACCAGATCGCCAAGGAAGGCCAGCCGCCGATCAAGGTCGCCATCGATCAATGCCACAAACGGGGGATCAAGTTCCTGGCAACGTTCCGCATGGCCGATCGCCATCCAGGACCGGGAAAAGGACTGGCCAACCGCAAGGATCTCCAGATCCCGGATGTGCAGGATGGCGGAATGGACTACACGCACGAGGAAGTGCGGGACTGGGTGTTTGGCCTGGCCGACGAGATCCTGCGGCGTTTCGACGTGGACGGGATCGAGTTCGACTATTGCCGTTGGATGCACGTGTTTCCGCGAAAGACGGCTCGCGAGAGTCACCCCCTGATGACGCGGCTTCTGCGTCGTATGCGAAAGCGGCTTGATGCCGAGTCGAAGACGCGGGGCCGCAGGCTGATCCTGGGGACACGCGTGCCCATGACCCTCGCCGAGTGCCGGGCGCTGGGTTATGACATTGCCACGTGGGTCAAGGAGGGGCTGGTGGACTACATTGCTCCCTCCGACTTCTTCTTCACCAATTTCAACGGCAAGTTCGAGGACTTCGCGGCACTGACGCGTTCATCGAACTGCATGCTGTTCCCGGCCATGCACCCCAAGACGTGCTGGCAGGACCAGGACCATTTCATGAGCCTGGAGAACTACCGGGCGGCAGCGCGGAACCTGTACGCCGCGGGCGCCGATGGGATTTCGGTGTTCAACTACATGTACCACTGGGTTGGGCGGACCCTCGATTACCCGCCCGGCCCCGCCATGTATCCCCTGGCCCTGACGTGGCTGCGGGAGATGCGCGATCCAGGCGGACTCGGCCAACGGCCCCGGCACTATCTGTTCTATCCCCTGTACGCCGGCCACTGGGGCGGGATCTCTCCCGGAGGAGTTCCCAGCGCCTATGATCCGACATTCGTCAAGAACGACCGCATCGTGCTCAAGCGCCAGGTCGGCAACAGCGGCGGTTACCGATTCCGGATCTGTGAAGACATGCGTCAGCCCGGTCTGGTCTCGGAGATGATCGTGACCGTCTCGGGTATTGCGGGCGCCGACAAAAAGGGACCGCCGAGGCTGCAGAGGGACGGAAGCTTCAAGCCGCCGGCCAAGGACAAGTTGGCGTTCTACATCAACGGAACAGTCGTGCCCCCCGAGACGATCAAGGTCTCATGGCCATCCCGGGGGAGATCGAAAGAATTCGGACGCCCGTTTGAGACGTGCTCGATCTTCATGTTTTCCCTGACGTCATTGCCGACGGTTTTCGGCGACAACGTGTTGAAGGCCAAGGTGGTTGCTGTCGATGAGCAGGGGAAGGGGGACGTCATTATTGACCAACTCGAGGTGACGGTCGTTCCACCGTGGAAGAGGCGTTCGCGTTGAGTACACCTGTGCGTTTGTCGTGTCGCTGCGGCCCAGCGAGAAGGCGATGATTTCGCTATCAGTCTGCTGATGGCTCGCCTAGCGAATAGCAAGATGGCGGTCATTGCGGCCAAGTCCGGGCAGACGTGCGTTCCGGTGCGGGCACTTACGGCACAGATTTGTGGATGTGCCTCGTAGCGGATGGGGCTTGCTGAATTCCTCGAAACCTCGTAAAACAAGCGACTTCGACGACGAAATCCCCGATAGCTCAATTGGTAGAGCGAGCG
Source organism: Planctomycetota bacterium (assembly GCA_963582065.1). Lineage (GTDB taxonomy): Bacteria > Planctomycetota > Planctomycetia > Planctomycetales > Planctomycetaceae > UBA8437. Next base: position 66,726 of record CAUZRQ010000015.1, read on the forward strand.
GCTGTTAACCGCTGTCCATAGACGGTTACAGACACATAACCGTTACGCTGCCGCCCTCAACACACGCAGACATGGCGTTCGAGTACTCGTGATTGGCACCTGAGGGCGACTGACCTAGCACTTCAAGATCCTCTTGCGAGACACGAGTGAAAAGGGAGAGTCTCGTGGAAGGTTTTGACCTGAACGACCTCGCTAACTTGGCCGCAATCCGTCAGCGCGAAGAACAACAGCGGCTTCTACGTGAGCAAAATGAGAAGCTTGAAGAGATTCAGCGGGGAAAGAAACGTGGCTCGAAGCGCACGCCCTGTCCGGTGTGTGGGGAGTCGCTGGACGGCGAGTACCGCAAGTGCAAAAACTGCCTTTCCGACCTAGTGTGGATCAGCGGAAATGCCTGCGAGCCTGGGCAGGAAGAGGCCCTGAAAGCCCGGCTGAAAAAAGAATCTACCAAGGCACGTCGAAAACGACGCCGGAAACGGAAACAGCAAGAACAAAACAAGCTGAGCAGAGCCGACCGGATCACGATTCTCGAGAACTCGCCGCAAACGCCGGAACAAAAGAAGAACGAGCAAGTGCTCGTCGGTCTGCTCGTCGGTCTGGGCGTGGTCGTCTTGTTTTTTGTGGCGCTAGAGTGTTCCGGGTTGGGGTTTTGAGGCTTTGTGTTGGGGGTTGTCGTAAACACGCGCACCAAGAGGACGAACGATCTGCTGTCGATCTAGATCGCCGTCCTTTGGACGGCCCGCGCATTCGTCGGCTTCACGATGGCCTGGACCGCCATACGCACATTCAAGGCCCTCTCGCAAGAAATTGCGGACCTGAAATTCGGCGAAGCTGACGTTCCGGCCGACATCCAGGGCAGTGGGTAGGACGCGGCTGGAAGCCGGCTGACCTACCTGGCGAAGCTCGAAATGGCCGTCATTTCGGCCAAATACGGGCAGCCGTAGGGGCGACTAGGCAAATACAAGGCAAATACTAGGCAACTTTTTTGTAGTGTCTGCGAACGTATGGGAGTTGCGGTGATCATCGAAACCTCGTAAAACAAGCGACTTCGACGACGAAATCCCCGATAGCTCAATTGGTAGAGCGAGCGGCTGTTAACCGCTAGGTTGTAGGTTCAAGTCCTACTCGGGGAGCTTGCCCCTCTGGCACCTTCTCGCAATTCGCCGCATCCCCATGCAAAACAGGGGCTTGCGTGCTTGGGGCCAATTCGCTTTGCGACCCCGTGCGAGGCAAAACGGCGGGTTGCTGCAGCGCTTTTGAGAAGTGGTCGTCGGTGACCCGCAGGTAGTGCTTCGCCACGATCGGTTGTGAGTTGCCGGTCCACTCGCAGACGACGTACATGGGAAAGTCTTCGGCGAGTTCCGTCTCCCGCGCGCCGCGGAGGTTCTCGAAGGACTTCGGCTGGCATTGCCGCTCGGCCCTCTGGATGATCCGGAGCAGTTGGTCCTGCACGTCGGTGGTGAAAAGAGGAGACCCGGGGCCGGAGTGGAAGAGCGGCCGGGAGTTGGTCATGATGCGCCGCTGAAACTCCGCCCGTTACGAATTTCCTGACAATCGAAGGAGCCTTCGATGCCGAGCCATGAAATTGACTACGAACTCTTTGGCGACGATATGCAGATTGTCGAGGTGGAACTTGATCCCCAGGAAACGGTGGTCGCTGAAGCCGGAGCCATGAACTACATGGAGGACGACATCCAATTTGAAGCGAAGATGGGTGACGGGTCCGCGCCCGACCAGGGTTTCATGGGAAAGGTGTTCAGTGCCGGTAAACGGATGCTGACCGGGGAATCGATCTTCATGACGCATTTCACCAACCACGGTCAGACCAAGCGTCGTGTGGCCTTCGCCGCACCGTATCCCGGTAAGATCATCCCGATCGACCTCGCCAGCATGGGGGGAACACTCATCTGCCAGAAGGACGCCTTTCTCTGCGCCGCCCTCGGTACCGAGATCAGTATCGCTTTCCAAAAAACACTGGGTGCCGGGTTCTTTGGCGGTGAAGGTTTCATCCTCCAGAAACTCTCCGGGGACGGGAAGGCCTTCATACATGTTGGTGGCACGGTCATCGAGAAGGAACTGAATAACTCGACCCTCCGCGTGGATACCGGCTGTCTGGCGGCATTCTCCACCGGCATCAACTACGACATCGAACGATCGGGCGGCCTGAAATCGATGTTCTTCGGCGGTGAGGGCATGTTCCTGGCAACACTCAGTGGTACCGGCACCGTGTTATTGCAGAGCCTGCCGTTTTCACGGCTGGCCGATCGCATCCTGGCTCACGCTCCTTCAGCCGGCGGATCCAGCAAGGGCGAAGGTTCGGTTCTGGGTGGCCTCGGCAACTTGATGGGGGACTAACCGCCCGACTACCGCGGAGCGGAACTCGATCTCGTATTGGAAAGTCGCTTCGTGATGCTGGCGATGCATTCGATTTCCTCTGCGAGAGGGTCGGTTCGCACAAGGCATTGCTCCACGCAATCCAGTCCGGCCAGACGATCGGCCAGCCGGTCCGGCAACAGGCGCTAACCGTTTTCCCGGGGGGCCGTTTTCCCGGGGGGTGAGGGGTTCAGGGGGCCTGGGTGGTTTTGTGGGGGACGGAATTCGGTCATGTCCCTGGCATTGTCTGGTTCGTTCCCTTGGTTGATCGTTGGGGCAATGAAGCGGAAGATTCGATGACGGCTGACTGGGGAATACGGCGGAGACGAGAAAATTCAACGTGCCGTTCCTTGCGAGATAAAAGGCACTTTGAGTTCAGCGGAGATTCTCGCCCCTACGGGAGTCGATCCAACGGCACTCTTGCTCCGGCGACCATCGACACACTTTCGGGAAATCGCGGGATCACACTTCCGCCGTAACACACTGCCAACATGCCAGTTGTGTCGATTCTCCAAGGCACCTAAAATAACTATGTCGCTTCAATCATCGAATTGACATAATCCTGTTCCACATCTCCGCACATTTCGACTCGCGGTTGCCTGCCGCTGTTGTCGCCCCCGCGGAACCTGTACGGAAAGATCGATCATGCTCAACCGCAGAGAGATGATGCACGGAATGGCGGCTGGCGCCGGTGCTGCCCTCGGTGTCCCACTTCTTCCCGGACGTCTCATCGCATCGCCCACCAATAACTCGACTCCAAAGCGAGTCATTTTCTTCCTGCAGAACCAGGGCTTCGATCCGAAGACCTGTATTCCGGAAGGGATGAACGGCAGCGGCTCGCTGGCGAAAGCCAAGCTTCCCGAGCCAATCAGTGCACTCGAGCCCTACAAGGAACGAATGCACATCATCAACGGTCTGCACGGCATGCACGCCAGCCCAACACACAGCGCTTTCTTCGGCGCGCTCGGCGGCTATCGCGGTGGTGACGGTGTGCCTCCCAGGGCAGCGACGATCGATTATGCACTGAGCAAGGTGTTGCCGCAGACGCTACTGCCCCACCTGTGTATCGGCATGGACTCCATTGAGAACATGACGACCAAGCCCACGATCGCGACGTTGTCGGCCAGCGGCGCCGGCCAGCCGATATTCATGCATTCGAATCCGAATCAGCTTTTCCAGATGCTGTACGGCGGCATCTCCACAGGCAACATTCGACGGCAATTCGAAGCCCGATCAAACGTGTTGAATCAGATCGAAAAGCTGGCTGCCGCCAAGGGGCGATCGCTTCCGACCACGGACCAGCAGCGTTACGGGCAATTCGTCCAGGGATTCAAGGATGTCAACGGCCTGCGCGATCGCCTCGACACGGTAGCCGATCACCTGCGCAAATTCGCGCCTACGGTGGACGAGCGATACACCAACCCGGAGTTCGAGACCGACTGGCACGATGTTCTGCTGGACCTCGGCATCTCGGCACTCACGTCGGGGATCACCAATACGCTGACTGTTGGCTCAGGTCGCGGCGAGATCTTTGGTGCATGGAAGGGGCTGGGCATCGACCAACAGGGCCACAACCTTGGGCACATGAAGCAACCCGACAATCCAATCTGGATCAAGATCCGTCAGTACAACAGCCGCATGCTGGTGAAAATGATAGAAGCGATGGAAAGCGTGCCCGAAGGGAGTGGGACCATGATGGACCACACGCTGATCGTCTATACCAGCAACAACGCGGACAAGCAGCACACCAACGGCGGCAACTGGCCTGTCATGCTCCTGGGCAACTTCGACGGTGCATTCAAGACCGGCTGCTTTACGCAACTGGACGGCAAGCGCCCCATCAACGCGCTCTACGCGACGCTCCTGAAAGCCGCCGGGCAGAATTGCGATCGCTTCAATATGAACGACAAGCTGGCCAAACAGTTCGACGCGAGTACCGGCCCGCTCAGGGAATTGCTGGTATGACCAAGGTCAGATGCGCTCTGGCCGCAATGCTCTCGTGGGGCTTGCTGTCCGTGGCAAGTGGCGAGACTTACACGCCCGGACAGAAGGTCAACAAAGACTACGGCAGCTTCGCTCAGCCGTTTCTTGTCAGCCATTGCGTGGAATGTCATGGCTTCGAGGAACCTGCGGGCAAACTCTCGCTCCATAACCTGGGGCCTGTGAGTGAAGTCAACTCCGGCATCTGGAGACGAGTGTGGGCCCAGGTCACGCTGAAGGAGATGCCGCCCAGGGATACGGAGCAGCCGGCGGTCGTGCATCGGCTGCAATTCTCAGACTGGATCGTGGGCGAACTGACACGCGTCATGCGAGACAAGGGCGGGTTTCGGGCGCACCTGGATCCGAACAAGGCCAACTTCGTCGATCATGACCTGCTGTTCGGCCCGCTGCCCGATGGCATCAAGCTCGCACCGACATCATCTTCGGCACGCCTCTGGCGGGTAACACCACAGGAACACATCACACGCCTGAACGAATTGATCAACAGGGAACCGGACTTCGATCCCGAAAAGCCAGGGCTTCGCACACATGGTGATGTCGTTCCCACGAACCACGGCGGCGAACTCAAGCTCTACTTTGGCACCGATCGCATCATCAAATGGCAGGGCGGGACAGTGGCCTATGCCACAGCCGTCAAGAGCGTGCCCGCCGTCCTGTCGTCATCGCGGAACCACGGGCTGAAAAACTACCCCGACTTCTACACGGTCAACAGCGCCGAAGCGACACAGATCATGGGCGTCGCCGAGGACATCATTCGCTACATGGCCTATGGTCCACTGAGCATCGCCAAGCCGTACCAGATCACGGACAATCCCAAATCCATAGCTGACAAGATGAAAGGCGATATTCGCGGCCTGCCGACCAGCATTGTCTACAGCACGAAGGTCCTGCGTCCGCTGACGCCGGTCCACGACCTCATGAAGGGCGAGGGTGTCACCGACGATCGTTTGCAAGCTGCGGTGGACCACCTCTACGAAGCACTGACCTTCCGTCCGCCGAGCAAGAAGGAATCGGACGCTTACCTGGCGATCGTCAAGCAATCCATCGGAAAACTGGGCAAGGAAGACGGCGCTGTGCTCGGCCTGTCGTCCATCTTTCTCGACCGCGACGCGCTCTTCCGATCGGAGCTTACCGAGAGCGGCGAACCGGATCGCCATGGGCGTGTCATGCTCCAGGACTGGGAATTGGGCCTGGCGGTCAATCACGCGCTGCGATACATCAAGCCGGACGACCAACTGCGGAAGGCAATCGTCGAAGGGCGTATGAGGACCAAGTTCGATGTCAAACGTGAAGTCGAACGCATGCTCGCCGACGACAGTAACCGGAAGCCGCGCATCCTGCGTTTCTTCCGCGACTACTTCGACTTCGACCTTGGTGGCTACATCTGCAAGGACAACAAGGCCCTGAAGAACACCGGCGCTCGCACAAGGGGACAGTCACACTACCGAGCCATGTTCGATGCGACGGTGAGCACCGATCGCCTGGTTGAACTCATTCTGCAGAAAGACAGGGATGTGTTCAGGCAGTTGCTGACGACGGACAAGGTGGTCACGACCCGGGCAGACAATGTGTATTTCGGTAAGAGGCGTACCAGGAAGGAAGTGGCGGCCTCGGTGGCTGCGGCGAAGACGGCCGCGGCCGTAGCGGCGAAGAAGGAGGCGGCCGAGCTCGCGGCGTGGTTGAAGGCCAACCCGGGAAAGAAGCCGCCGAAGGCAAAAAGAAAGAAAAAGAAGAAGAGACAAGCCAACGCCAATCACAACGTCACCGTGGCAAAATTGTCGGGGCCGAAGATCTACGCTCGGGTAAGTCGCCGCAGCTTCGGCAACGGGTCTATGAAACCAGGACGTATCCTGGCCACGGTCCCCAAGGGCCAACGTCTCGGCATCATGACGCATCCCAGCTGGCTCGTTTCACACTCCGATGCCATGGATAATCACGCCATCCTGCGAGGCCGATGGATTCGCGAACGGCTGCTGGGTGGTGGCATTCCCGATGTGCCGATCACCGTGGACGCGATGCTGCCGGATGAACCGCGCAACACGCTGCGTGAGCGTATGCGGGTCACAAGGGAAACCTATTGCTGGACGTGCCACAAGAAGATGGATCCGCTTGGTCTGCCGTTTGAGATGTACAACCACGCGGGACTGTATCGGGAAACAGAACTCGGCAAACCGGTCGACACCACGGGTGAGATCATCGATTCCGGCGATCCTGCGCTCGACGGCAAAGTCGCCAACGCCATCGAGTTGATCCAGAAGCTCGCCGAAAGCAAACGCGCCGAACAGGTGTTCGTTCGGCACGCCTTCCGCTTCTGGATGGGCCGCAACGAAACCCTCAACGACGCGCCCGTTCTGCAGGATGCGTATCGCGCCTATACCGACAGCCGCGGCAGCATGAAAGCGATGCTCGTATCACTGCTTACCTCCGATGCGTTTCTGTACCGCACAAGGAGTGAGCCGGCGTTGTCCGAATCGAACCAGTAGCGCACGCAGTTGGCGGGTTGAACGCCGGGTGTGGAGTGGGGCGACGGGGAGCGTGGTTCGGATCTGGCGGTCAACGGCCCTGAGCGAACGCCCGTTTGCACGCCGCGGTGAACACGGGATAAGTCAGGGAGTCCCTCACACACGGCGTGGAGGGGCGGCTCAACTTGAATGGTCGGCTGCAGAGAGGGAAGATCGACAGGCGGTACCGGGAGGTAGGACGCAGGTTTCCGCCCGGTCGTCTGGAAGGGGCTGAGTCGATGGTTGAACCGTCTCTTTATCGTCGCATTCTCGGTGATCAACTCGACCAGCTGGCTCCGGCTCTGCGTCGCTTTCACGATTCTTCAGTGACCCGACAGGTCTCGGGTACCTTTGAAGTGATACGGGGGGCTGGTCGCTGGCGTGGCTGGCTGGCGACGCTGATGCGGCTGCCACCTGCCGGCTTGGAGGTCCCGGTTACCGTTGAAGTGGCCGTGACGGGAAATCAGGAACGATGGGTACGGTGCTTCGACACCCACCTGATGCCGACTCGGCAATGGCAGTCCGGTGACCTGTTGATCGAGGCGGGGGGGCCCTTGCGGCTTGGCTTCGAACTGCTTCCCGAACAGGATGGGTTGCGGTACCGGTTACGGCGGACCTGGTTCTGCCTGGTGCCGCTGCCGTCGTTCCTGGCGCCCC
>CAUZRQ010000016.1:0-72839 GCA_963582065.1 Planctomycetota bacterium
GGTCGGCGGCAACCAGCCGTCCCGCGGCCTCGAGACGCGTGCCGAACTGTTCCAGCACTGCGGCGTCCGGATCGACCAGCACCACACGGCAATCGTCGTCAACATAGGGAGACTCGAGAAACTTCAGGCCGACATCGGGCTTGCGTCCGACCAGCACCAGCAGGTCGGCCTCGACCAGAACCTCGGCGAATGCGCCCAGGCCCGGATCGTTGATCCCCCGTGGACTCCCCATCGCCACGGCCGGTACGCCGGTGGCCTCTTCCAGTTGCCGCAGGGCCTCGGGACCGGAACCCCGGACCGACGCCGGACCGGCCAGGACCAGCGGTCGCGAGGCCTCAGCAAACAGCCGCAGGATCACGTCGGCGGTGTCTCGATCCAACAGGCTCACGATCGGATGAAAGTCGTCCGACACGGGTGGCTCGGCCACCTGCTGCCGGCTCGTCGCCGACAGCACGTCACCGGGCAGCGTGACGTGCACCGGCCCGGGTCGACCACTGCGTGCCAGGCGAAAGGCTCGAGAGAGATCGTGGCCCAGGGTCGCCGGATCGGTCGCCCTCCACGACGCCTTGGCGACCAGGCCGGCCATCTCGGCCTGGGGCATCTCCTGGAAAGCCCCCTGCCCGTCGCGGGCGACCGGCGAGCAGCCGCTGAGGACCACGACAGGTGATTCGGCCATCGCCGCCACGTAGGTCGGTGTCAGCGTGTTGGTGAACCCCGGACCGGCAGTGACCAGCGCCACGCCCGGCTCGCCCGTCAGACGGCCCCAGGCATCAGCCATGTGGACCGCCGCCGCCTCGTGACGCACGTGGATCAACTCGATGTCGGTCCCAATCGTCGCGTCGAAGACCGACATCACCTGGTTGCCCGAGAGCGTGAACAACCGGCTGACGCCGGCTGTCGCGAGCGACTGCACCAGGTGATCGGCCCCGCGTTGAGACGACGGCGAGCTGCTCATGGTCCGGGCGATCATAGCGTGCAGCCGAATGGGGCAACACCTACAATGAGCCTGCTCGCATCGGCCATCGGCCGCCCGGATCCGCCACCAGAGACATGTGCCCATGACCACGCCCGGCCGCGAACTGTCACGCCGAGACCTGCTGATCCGTTCGGCCGCCTGGACCCTGGCTCCCGGCCTGTTCGCCGGAGCCGCGGCTGCCGGAAGACGGCGACGGCGACCTCGCGTCGCGGCGATCTTCACCGAGTTCCGGTTCCGCTCGCACGCCTACAACATCCTCGAGAACTTCTTCCGCCCGTACCTCTTTTGTGGCCGCCTGGTCGATCCCGGCGTCGACATCGTTTCGTTCTACGCCGACCAGTTTCCCGACGCCGACATGGCACGTGATGTCGCCAGGAAATTCAACGTGCCGCTGTTCGATTCGATCGAAAAGGCGATGTGTGTCGGTGGAACGTCGCTGGCCGTCGATGCCGTCCTGTCGATCGGCGAACACGGCGACTATCCGGTCAACGACCTCGGCCAGAAGATGTACCCCAGGAAACGGTTCTTCGACGCGGCGGTGGCGGTGATGAAACGGGCCGGACGCTTCGTGCCCCTGTTCAACGACAAGCACTACTCGTACCGCTGGGACTGGGCCAAAGACATGGTCGACGTGGCCCGGGCCAACCAGATGCCACTGCTGGGCGGCAGCTCGGTTCCGCTGGCCCAGCGGCGACCGTGCCTGGAACTGCCCCGCGGGACAAGGATCACCGAGGCGATCTCGGTTCACGGCGGGCAGCTCGAGTCCTACGGCTTCCACGGACTCGAAGTGCTCCAGTCAATGGTGGAAACCCGGGGAGATGTCGGCGAGACGGGGATCGCCCGGATCCAGGTACTCGAAGGCGACGCGTTGTTCGAAGCGGCACGCCAGGGCCGCTGGTCGATGGACCTGGCCGAGGCGGCGATGCTGGCCGAACTGGACCGACGGCCGCGGTCGATGAAAAGATTGCTGGCCGGCCACGAAAACGCCAAGCCGCACGCGATCCTGGTCGAGTACCGCGACGGATTGAAGGCGGCGGTGCTGAAAGTCGGCAACGATTCCAACCGCTGGAATTTTGCCTGTCGCGTGGCCGGAGAATCCCGGCCGCGGGCCACGGCGCTGTTCAACGGCCCGTGGGGCAACCGCTGCCTGTTCAAGGGACTTTCGCACGCCATCCAGGCCATGTTCATCCACGGCCACGAACCGTACCCGGCCGAGCGGACCCTGCTGGTCACCGGGGCCCTGGAAACAGCCGTCCGCAGCTACCACTCGGGCGGGAAAGCCCTGGACACGCCCCACCTGGACGTCGCCTACACGCCCACCGATGTCACCGACTTCCGGGAAAACGGCGGCAGTTGGCAGATCATCACCAAGCAGACACCGCAACCGCGTGGCTTCGAACCCGGAGACCACAAGTTCCTGGGCCAGGACTGAATCACCGCTACCCTCACCGGACAACACGCCATGACCGCCCGCCTGACGCTGCTCGCCCTGGTCCTCGCCTCGGCCACGCCGACCCTCGCCCAGGACAACTACAAGCTCGGACCCGACTCGATGGTGCACGAGGGCGTCCCCCAGGGCACCGTCACCCAGCACAAGTGGACCAGCCGGAAGGTTTTCCCCGGCACCGTCCGCGACTACTGGATCTACGTTCCCAGGCAGTACGACGGCAAGATCCCCGCAGCGGTGATGGTCTTCCAGGACGGTGGCAGTTACGTGAACACCAAGCGGTCGTTCCGCGTGCCGACTGTCTTCGACAACCTGATCCACAAGGGACAGATGCCGGTGACGATCGGCATCTTTCTCAACCCCGGTGTCATCCCTCCGACCAAGGCCGGCGGCAGGCCGCGGCGGAACCGCAGCTTCGAATACGACACGCTCAGCGGCCAATACGCCCGGTTCCTGCTCGAGGAGATCCTGCCTTCGGTGGGCAAGCAGCACAAGTTGACCGATGACCCCGCCATGCGGGCCATCGGTGGGATCAGCTCCGGGGGCATCTGTGCCTGGACGGTGGCCTGGGAACGTCCCGACCGGTTCCGGAAGGTGCTCAGCCACGTCGGTAGCTTCACCAACATCCGTGGCGGCCACGTCTACCCGGCATTGATCCGCAAGACCGAACCGAAGCCGATCCGCGCCTTTCTCCAGGACGGCACCAACGACCTCGACAACCTCCACGGCAGTTGGCCCCTCTCGAACCGCCAGATGGCCGCAGCCCTGAAGTTCTCCAAGTACGACCACAGGTTCGTGATGGGCACCGGGGGTCACAACGGTCGGCACGGAGGAGCGATCCTGCCCGAATCGCTGAAGTGGCTGTGGCGTGGCTGGAACACAAAGACGACCTCCACCCCGAAGGCAAAATGACCCGCTGCCGATCTCCACTCCGCATTCAACCGAGACGTCTCCGCAGGACACCTCCATGCCCCGCCCCGACCCGATCGTCCGTTTCCTGGCCGCCTGCGTGCTGGTGCTGTCCGGCTCGACCGCCTTCGCCCAGGATATGCCTTTGACGCAGGTCCTGTTGCCCGGTGAGGGCTGGCAACTGGTCGGCAGCGGTTACCGTTTCACCGAGGGCCCGGCGGTCGACGCCAAGGGCAACGTCTTCTTCACCGACATCCCCAACGACCGGATCCACCGCATCGACGCGGCGACCGGCAAGGTGACGGTCTTTGCCGAGAAGACCGCTCGGACCAACGGCCTGATGTTCGGCAACGACGGCCTGCTGTACGGCTGCCGCAACGGCGACAGGCAGGTGGTGGCCTACGCCGCCGACGGCAGCCACACCGTGATCGCCGGCGACATCCCCTGCAACGACCTGGTCGTCGGCAGCGACATGCGGCTGTTCGTCACCGACCCGGGAAACAAGCGGGTCTGGACAATCGACGCGAAACGGCACAAGAGAGTGGTGGCCGAGGGGATCAGCCCCAACGGAGTGATCCTGTGGCCCGGAGAGGGCACGCTGGTGGTGACCGAACGAAACAAGCCGCACCTGTGGACCTACCGCGTCGAACCCGACGGCAGCCTGTCTCATCGCGAACGGTACTACCTGCCGCTGCGACTGCTGCCGGGTCGCGACCGGCCCGGTTCGGACGGGATGACGGTCGACACCAACGGCCGACTGTACGTGACCACCTCCGCCGGAGTGCAGATGTTCGATCCGACCGGGCGGATGGGCGGAGTGATCGGCAAACCACATCGCGGGTCACTGGCCAACGTGGTCTTCGGCGGCTCGAAACGAAACGTGATGTACGTCACGGCCGGCGACCGGGTGTACCGGCGAAAGACCAAGGTCCAAGGCGTGGCGTATTTCCTGAAGCCCCCCTCACCGTGACGCGGATCGGACAGGCCTCCTCATGCCGTTGCGGGTGACCAACGTCCGGCTCCCGGTGACGCTCGACGAACAGCACATCGGTCCCGAGCTGGCCCGCCGGCTGGGGGTCGACCTGCCCGAGGTGACCGGCTGGAGATTGCTCAAGAAGAGTCTCGACGGGCGATCTCGTACCAACCTCAAGTTCGTCTACTCGGTCGCCGTCGAGATTGCCGACGAGGAGGAACGGCTCGAAGCACTCGTTCACCGCGAAGGAGTCGACCGGTACCTGCCCAAGACGTTCGATGATCCGCCGCCGGGCAGCAGCCCACTGGAGGAACGCCCGGTGGTGATCGGTTCGGGGCCGGCCGGGTTGCTGGCGGCCCACTTCCTGGCAACCCGCGGCTACCGGCCGCTGATCCTGGAACGCGGTCCGGACCTCAAGGGCCGGGTCGGCAGCATCCGCGCGTTTGATTCCGGCGGAGAACACGACCCCGACGACAACTACCTGTTCGGCGAGGGCGGAGCCGGGACATTCAGCGACGGCAAGCTGACCTGCCGGTTGTCGGGTCCCGATGTCGACTGGGTACTCGAGCTGTTCGCCGAGTTGAGCCGACAGCCATCGGTGGCCTGGGAACAACGGCCCCACCTGGGCAGCAACCGACTGCCGTTCGTGGTGCGGAACTTCCGCCGCGAGATCGAAGCCGCCGGGGGCGAGTACCGGTTTGGGTGCCGGTTCGAGGGACTCGAGATCGAGGACGGACGGCTGGTCGCCCTGGCGACCAGCCAGGGACGCATCTCCACCTCGCTGGCCATCCTGGCCATCGGGCACAGTGCCCGCGACACCTACCAGATGCTGGTCGAGACGGGGATCCCGATGGAACCACGGGCGTTCCAGGTGGGTTTGAGAATCGAACAGCCCCAGGATCAGATCGACGCCGAGGCCTATGGTCGACCCGAGTACCGGGACCTGCTCGGAGCCGCCAACTACAACCTCGTCGCCAAGGGTGACCGCAACGTCTACACCTTCTGCATGTGTGCCGGTGGGCACATCATCCCCAGCATCTCCGAACCCGAGATGTTCTGCACCAACGGCATGAGCAACTCGCGGCGCGACACGCCGTTCGCCAACAGTGGACTGATGGTGACGATCGAGCCGGGGGAATTCGGATCGGACGATCCGCTGGCCGGAGTCCGATTGCAGCAGCAGTTCGAGTCGATCGGATACCGGTTGGGCCGCAGCGAGTACCTGGCACCGGCGCAGAGGGCCGCGGATTTCCTGGCCGGACGCTCACCCGATCCGGCCAGCCGGATCGAGACGTCCTACGAACGGGGCAGCGTGCCGGCATCGCTGGAGATGGTCCTGCCGGCAACGGTGATCGCGACCATCAGGTGGGCCCTGCCGTTGATCAACCGCAAGTACCACAAGGCGTTCCTGCCCGAAGCGGTGCTGGTGGGTCCGGAGATGCGAGGCAGTTCGCCGGTGCGGATTGTCCGCGATCGCGACACGTTCCAGTCGCCGGGTTGCAGTGGTCTGTTTCCGGTGGGTGAGGGCGCCGGATTTGCCGGGGGAATCATCAGCGCCGGGGTCGACGGCATGCGGGCGGCGCGGGCGATTGTCCGCGAGTTTGCGGCCGTGGAGTGAACTCGCCCCGCTACTCGCCCAGCGTGCTCTTCCGGCGGAGAATGTGATGGTAGTGCTGGGCGAACCGGTGCGCCTCGTCTCGGACATACTGCAGCAACCTGAGTCCGAATCCGTGACGTGAAAGCCGTCGGGGCTCGGCCTCGCCCGGCACGTAGACCTCCTCCTCCCGCTTCGCCAGCGAAATCGTGAACGGCGGATCGACCCCGATCACCTCCATCGCCTCCAGTGCCGCGTTCAGTTGTCCCTTGCCGCCGTCGATCAACAGGATGTCCGGAAACGGTTCGCCCTCCTGGTCCAACCGTCCCAGCCGCCGCGAAACGACCTCGCGGATCGAACCGTAGTCGTCGACACCGTCGACCGAACGGATGCGATATCGCTTGTATTCGTGCTTGAAGGGCAGCCCGTCGATGAACTGCACCAGGCTGGCGACCGTCTGCCCCCCCTGCAGATGTGCGATGTCGACACCCTCGATCCGTCGTGGAATCTGATCGAGACCGAAGACCTGTTTCAGGCCCGAGAGCCCCTTCTTCGGATCGACGTAGAAGACTTCCGGCTGAGCGTGCTCCTCGAGATCCCCCCGCAGGTCCAGGTCCTCCAATGCCTGAATCTCATCACGGATTCGTGCCGCCTTCTCGTAGAGCTTCTCGACCGATGCCTGCTGCATCTCCCGGTCCAACTCCCGCATCAGTTTCACACGTCCCCCGTCGAGAAACGTCTGCAACCGGCGAATGTCCCTGCGGTAATCTTCCTTGCTGATCCGCAGGTTGCACGGTGCCGTGCACTGGTCGATGCTCGCCAGCAGGCACGGTCGAAACCACTGCCAGCGTTCATCACCGTCGTCGATGTCCAACGAACAGGTGCGGAACCGAAAGATCCGCTGCAGGACAGCGATCGCACCCCTGAGCTGCTTGGCATTGGTGAACGGGCCGTACAGCCGGGTGCCGCGGTCCTGCGGTGTGCGGGTGAACTCGACCCGCGGAAAGTCTTCACGAACAAACACTTCGAGGTAGGGGAACGTCTTGTCGTCCTTGAGCTCCTGGTTGAACTTCGGCTGAACATCCTTGATCAGCCTCGCCTCCAACAGCAACGCGTCGACCTCGCTCTCGGTCTCGATCACCTCCACGTCGCGGATCTCCGGGACCAGTCCCGCGGTCCGCATCTCCTGGGCGGCCGCGGTGGTGAAGTAGCTGCCGACGCGGCTCCGCAGGTTCACCGCCTTGCCGATGTAGATCACCCGGGCGTGGTCGTCCTTCATCAGGTAGACGCCCGGCCCGGTCGGCAACTGCCGAACCGTCTCGCGCAACGTCTCGGAGGTTGCGGGATCGGCGGTCATTGCGGCTTGTTCACCTCGAGCATCCGTCGGACCACCTCGCGACGACTGTCGGTCTCTTCGAAGATCGCCAGCTGCTGCCGGCTGCCGGTGGCCGGCGGCAACGACGACGCGGTTTCGAGCTCCGACACGCAACCCAGGCTCTCGGCCGTCGGCCGCAACACATCGATCAACCGGTCGATCGACTGCTGCACCGAGTACTGCTGGTAATCATCGCTGTTGACCAGTTCGGCGTCCGGCCCGAACCGCGTGGCCCGCCACTTGTTCTGCTGCACCATCATCGGGTGATACTCCGACTGGTACGTCCCCAGGTCAATCTCCTCGGACATCGCCTGCACCATGCACTGCATCACCGCGGTCAGAGCCAGCACCTGCCCGAGATTGGCCGGCATGTCGCAGACACGGATTTCGACCGTGCCGAAGAGATGGTGCGGCCTGATGTCCCACCAGATCTCGCGGATCGTGTTGATGAACCCGGTGTCGACCAGGTGAGAGACCAGCCAGATGTACTCGCTCCAGTTCCTCATCCGGTGAGGCAACCCGGCCGTCGGCAGGCCCTCCATGATCTTCGATCGGTTCGAGTGCAGGCCGGTGGCGCGGCCTTCCCAGAACGGCGAGTTGCTCGAGAGGGCCAACAGTAGCGGCAGGTGCCGGAGCATCCGGTCACAGATCATCACCGCCTTGTCACCGCTGTCGACCCCCACGTGCACGTGCAGGCCGAAGGTGACCAGCCGGCGGGCGACATCCTGCATCAACTCGACCAGCTCGAAGTACCGGTCGTTGACGGTGATTTCCTGGGACCGCCAGCTCGAGAACGGATGCGTCGCCGCCCAGAACAACCTGAGGCCCAGGTCATCGGTCACCCGCTCGACCGCCTCGATCGTCGAGTTCAGGTCCTCGCCCGCTTCGGCCACGGTCCGGCAGATTCCCGTGTTGATCTCCATGTAACACTGCATCAGTTCGGGCTTGACCCGTTCGGCCAGTCCAGCCGGCAACCCGGCAATCACCTTCTCGATCGAACTCGAAAGAGACAACGTCTCGGCATCGACCAGCTGCAGTTCAATCTCGACCCCGATCGTCGGAGATTCGTTGCGGGCGAATTTCAGCGTCGACATGATCACTAACCCCCCGCTTCATCATCACGGTCACTGCCGGTTTCGGCGAGTCCGTTCTGCAGCGACAGGCCCCACAGCAACGCGGCCCGGACCATCACGCGGGCTCCCGGGACCAGTGCGGTCTCGTCGATGTCGAATTCCGGCGTGTGCAGCAAGTGTCCCTCCCCGAAGGAGCTGCCCAGGCGAAACATGCTCCCCGGAACCTTCTGCTGGTAGACCGAAAAGTCCTCCCCCCCCATGCTCGGCTGCTCGATCCTCCGCACCGCGTCCTTGCCGGCGACCGCCAGTGCCGCCTCTTCGATCGCCGTCGTTACACCGATGTCGTTGCGGACCGCCTCGAGCGATGCGGGGAACGCGACATCGATCTCGGTCGCCGTCAACGATGCCACACCGGCGGCAATCTCCCGGATCCGCTGCTGCAACACCGTGTCGTCTCCGGTCGCCACGGTCCTCAACGAACCCAGCATCTCGACCTCGTCGGGAATCACGTTGGGAAGAGTGCCCCCACTGATGCGTCCGATCGAGAACACCGAGGGCTGCCGCGCATCGACACCCCGGGGGAGTTGGCTGTAGAGGGTCGAGGCGAGCGAGACGGCGGCGGCGAGCGGGTCGCGGGACTGGTGGGGTCGTGCGGCATGACCACCTTGTCCGTGCACCCGGATCTCCACCTCGTGGCACACGGCCGTCAGAGGCCCGAACCGGACACCGATCTCCCCGGCCGGACTCTCGGGATCAACATGCAGCCCCAGGATCGCGTCGACACCGTCGACACCGCCCTGCTCGACCAGCCACTTCGCTCCCAGGCAGATCTCCTCGGCCGGTTGAAACAGGTACCTCAGGTGCATCCCGCACCCCGGTTCCAGCCCGACACCGTTCGACCGCCCGGCCACCGCCATCGCGACACCCGCCACGATCGCCGAGTGGACATCGTGCCCGCAGGCATGCATCACGCCCTCACGACACGAGCGGTATTCAACCGACTTGGCATCCTGGATCTTCAACGCATCGATGTCGGCACGCAGCGCCACCCGCGGAGCATCGGGTGCGGGCTTCCCGACCGTGGCATCGACGATCAGGCCCAGCCCGTCCCGGAGCACCCGTGGCCGGAGCCCCACCTCGCCCAGTCGCCCGGCCAGGTACTCGGTCGTCTCCCGCTCCTGGCCGCTTGGCTCGGGATGCATGTGCATGTGCCGTCGGATCCCGACCAGGACCTGGCGATTCTCCTCGAGCCACTCGTCGATCGGTCCACAGATCGACTCGACCGACTGGCGGGCGTAGTCGGAGACCGTCGCGTGCGAATTGCGGTTGGTGGGCTGGGTCATCGTGGGACGTGCTCCAGGGAGGCCATCCTACCATGTCCAGTCGGTGACACCCTGCATGTTCACGATCCGATCGGCCGGCCACTCGCCAGCGTGCAGCTTGACGATCGTGTCGGCAACCATCTCGAAGGTGCCCTCGTGCGACTCGATGTCCAGCCCGGCGACGTGGCCGCTGAGCAGGACGTTGTCGAGTTCCAGCAGCGGGCTGTCCGTCGGCAACGGTTCGACCTCGAACACGTCCAGCCCGGCGGCACGAAGCGACCCGCCCCTGAGAGCCTCGATCAGGGCCGCCTCGTCGACCAGCGGTCCACGGGCGGTATTGATCAGCACGCTGCTGGATTTCATCTTCGCCAGCCGCTCGGCGTTGATCACGTGGTGCGTCTCGGCCATGTTCGGCAGGTGCAGCGAGACGTAATCGCAGCGCGGGAGCATGTCGTCGAGATCATCAACCAACTCGATCCGCCACGTCTCGACGAATTCCTGCTGCGGGTACGGTTCGAAGGCCAGCACGTTCATGCCCAGGCCCACGGCACGCGTCGCCACGGCGCGGCCGATGCGACCCAGCCCCACGATGCCGATCGTGCTGCCCATCACGCGGGGGTGCGGCTCGCGGACCCAGCGACCGCTCATGACCCGGTCGTGTCGCTGGGGAAACCCGCGGGCCACGCCCATCAGCAACGCGATCGTGTGTTCGGCCACCGCATGGTGGTTGACCCCGGGCGTGACCGTGACAACCACGCCCTGCTCGTCGCAGGCGGCGAGATCGACCGCATCGAAACCGACACCGCTCCGCGAAATCACCCGCAGGTCGGGCAACGACTCGATCACCTGGCGAGTGTAGGGCTCGGACCCGGCCGAGATCGCCGAAACGCCCGCCATCTGGGCGATCAGGTTGCCCTCGACAAACAGGTCGACACTGCGATCGACCGGTTCGACGTCAAACCCGGCGTTGGCGAGAATCTCGAAATGCGGACCACCGTCCGCGTTGACCGATGTGCTGACGACCTTGGGCATGAGACCTGCGGTTCTTCTGCTGGGGGTGAGTGAGTCAAAACGCTCACCCTAGCGAAGAGACTTTTCGCTTGCCAGCGGTGCCGGGCGATCAGGCGTTGGAGAACAAACGCCGCAGCGGTTCACCCCGCTCGAGCATCGGCACCGGACGCCCCTGAGCGTCCGGAAGACGGATGTCGTGTCCGATGCCCAGCGAGTCGAAGATCGTCGCCGCCAGGTCCTCGGGGCTGACCGGGTTCTCGGCCGGGTAGGCCGCATCGGCATCCGAGCGGCCGTGCATCTCGCCGCCTCGAATCCCCGCTCCGGCCAACACGCAGGGGAAACAGTGACTCCAGTGACCACGGCCCCAGGCCGACGTGTCCGGCTTGGGTGTGCGACCGATCTCCCCGACCGCCACCACCAACGTTTCCTCGAGCAGGCCGCGTTGATCGAGGTCGTCGATCAGGGCCGCGTAGGCCTGGTCGAAACCGGGCAGCAGGTACTTTTCGAGATCGGCACTGGTGCGGTGCGAATCCCAGCTGTAGCCGTCGGGAGCATCCCACAGCACGGTCACGAACCGGCAACCCGCCTCAACCATCCGACGACCCATCAGGCACGACTGGCCGAACAGGTGACGACCGTAGCGGTCTCTCAGGGCCGCCTGCTCACGACGGATGTCCAGGGCACTGCGGATCTTATCGGACGTCACCAGCGACAGGGCCTGCTGGCGGATACCGTGGTAGTCCCGCATCCGCCTGGCCGTTTCGATTTCGCGGCGGGCGATGTCGAATTGTTCCAGCAGACCGCGGCGGCGGTCGAGCCGATCGAGACCGATTTCGGTCTCGGGCACAATCCCCTTGATCCGAAAGTCCAGTTCCTTGTCGTCACAGACCCGGAAAAACGGGTTGTCGGTCTTGCTCTTCTTGCGGATGTCCGTCGCCAGCCCGTTGTAGGCCCGGCCCAGCCAACCGGCGTACTGGCCGGTGCGGTCGTAACTCTGCAGGTGACCCAGGCGGTTGGGCAGGTAGACGTAGTCGGGGAAATCGCGGAGATGTGAACCGGGCGAGTGCTGTTCGACGTACTCGACCACCGAACCCATCGCCGGCCAATCGGTCTCGCGGGCGTTGACATCGTTGCCGTTGGCAGCGGTCCGGGTCCAGGCGTGACCGGTCTGGATGTAGTGGCAGGCGTTGTGGTCGTTGTGCGGATGCGTCATCGTGCGGATGACGTTGAACTTGTCCGAGATGGCGGCCATCCGCGGCAGCTTCTCGCTGATCAGCAGGCCCGGTGTCCTCGAGGCGATCGGCTTCAGAGGACCGCGGATCTTGCTGGCCGCCGACGGCTTCATGTCGAAGCTCTCGAGCTGACTCGGGCCACCGAAGAGGAACAGGAACATCACCGACTTGGCACGCCCCCCCGTGGCCGCCCGCACGCTTTCAGCCGCCAGCAGTTGAGACGCCGATGTCCCGAACAAGCCGGCACCGCCGACGCGGAGCAGGTCGCGACGGGAGAGACCGTTGCAGACCGACCGGCTGCGGGTATTGATGGTCAGCATGGCACGAGTTCCGGAACGACTGCCAGTGGCCCTATTCTAACCGTCGGCTACCCGGCGTGTCATCCTGAGTCGAGTTGGAGAACGGTTGGACCGCCCCCCCTAGGGCTTGACCGCCGGCACCACTCGGCCGTAGACGATGAACGTCAGTGGTTCATCGCGGCCCTCGATCGTCAAACTGAACGTCTCGCGAATCTCGGCCAACCCGCCGGGAGCCGTCACCGTCAGCGGCAGCACGTGGACGCGACGTTTCGAATTGGGCAGCTTCGTGCGAAACGCTCCGCTCGAACTCCCCGCCTCGATCCTCGAGATCCGGAAGTCCTTGCGGGCCTTGATCACCACCGAGACACGCTTGGCACGATCGGGAACCAGCGATCCCAGCGAGACCACTCCACCGGCCATCGGGCTGATCGTGAACTCCGACTCGACGGTCGCTTCGACCAGCACCGGGATGCGAGGAGCCTTCTTGTCGTCGGTGACCAGCACGATCGTCTCGCGAAGCAGCCCGGCCGGTGCCGAGGGTTTGAGCTCGATGACCAGGTCGTACCGCACGTCGTGGAACTTCGAGAGAAAGCCCAGGCGACGAACCTCCGCCCGCTTGGTCTCCTCGAGCCGGGCAGACAGGTGCGGAGAGCTGACCTCGATCTGCTTGACCGACCAGTTGGCCCGGCCGGCGTAACGCAGCTTCAGAGTGCGGCTGGCCCCCTCGCCCTGGTCCACTCCGGTGAAGTCGGCCGAACCCGGAGTCAGCACCAGGTCCTTGCGGACCCGCGCGGTGACCGGGATCTTCACCTCGGCGAACGTCGGCTGGTCGAAGATCACCGTCAGCACTGCCGTTTTTTTCGTGTCGTTGTTGCGGGTCTTCCGCATGTCCATCGTCACATCGATCGAGGCCACCTCGCCGCTGACGAGCGTCGTTTGGCTGGGTCGGGCAACCGAGCAGCCACATGTGGTCTTCACACCTGCAATGTGGACCGTCTCGCGGTAGAGGTTCTTGAGCTGGAACCGATGAGTTACCTTCGAGGTCATCGCGATGACGCCGAAGTCGTGTGACCTCGATTCGAACATCTTCTCGGCCCACGTCGGCTCGGCGGCCCGCGACGAGTTGGCGACGACCGCCAGTCCGCAGGCGACCATCACCAACAGACGGCTGGCCCTCTCGCAATCAACTTTCGCAACGCTCATGGTCTCGGCCTCCATGCACGACGATAAGTCGACTTGTTCGGCAATGTCAACGGCGACTCCGTTGGACGAATGTCGTATGCCGGGACCAACACCCAACCCGCATTTGCAGGGTTCGGGGATGATGGGATACGATGAAGCCGTGCGGGCTAGCGATAACCGTTTTGACACCGTACACCACAACACGGCAATTTCGACCGGAGGTCGACCCTCGTGATGACCGAAACCCATTCGACCGACTCAAACCGTCGGCTCCCACACCGAGTTCTCATCGCTATCACCGTCCTGGCGACACTGGTCGGCGGCGTGCTGATGCTGGGTCGAGGCGGCCCGCTGGGCAACAAGCACCTGCTGGCCCAGGCTGCCGACAAGGGCAAGAAGGGAGCGACCGAAAATCCGTTCCCCGACCGCCCGAAGGCTCCGAGTCTTGATGGAGGCGTCGGGTGGTTGAACATCAACCCCGGCAGCGAGATCAACCTCAAGGATCTTCGCGGCAAGGTCGTCCTGCTCGACTTCTGGACCTACTGCTGCATCAACTGCATGCACGTGCTGCCCGACCTGAAGTACCTCGAGAAGAAGTACAACAAGGAACTGGTGGTGATCGGAGTTCACTCGGCGAAGTTCGACAACGAGAAAGACACCGAGGCGATCCGGCGGGCGATCCTGCGATACGAGATCGAGCACCCGGTGATCAACGACGCCAACATGACCGTTTGGCGGAAGTTCGGAGCCAACAGCTGGCCGACCCAGGTGCTGATCGATCCCGAGGGCCGTTACATCGGCCTGCAACCGGGAGAAGGCAACCGCGAACTGTTCGACAAGGTGATCGGCATACTTGTCAAGTACCACAAGAAGAAGGGCACGCTCGACACGTCCCCGGTCCGCTTCGACCTGGAAAGCAACCGGCTGAAGTCCGGCCCTTTGAAGTTCCCCGGCAAGGTGCTGGCCGACGTCCCCGGCAAGCGGCTGTTCATCACCGACACCAACCACAACCGCATCGTGGTCACCAACCTGAGCGGATCACTCCTGGAGATTATCGGCAGCGGAGCGATCGGGCGGAAGAACGGCCGTTATCCGGCCGCGAGCTTCGATCACCCGCAGGGCACAGCGCTGATCGGCGACGAGTTGTACGTGGCCGACACCGAGAACCACATGATTCGCGTGGTGGACCTGAAGAAGAAGACCGTGCGGAGCCTGGCCGGCACCGGCAAGCAGGCCCGTTTCCGTGCCGACGGAGGTCCGCTGAAACAGACGGCCTTGAACAGTCCCTGGGCGCTGTCGCACGTCGACGGGACGCTGTACATCGCCATGGCCGGCCCGCACCAGTTGTGGTCTCACAAGCTCGGAACCGGCCGCATCGGTGTCTTCGCCGGCACCGGTCGTGAAGACATCACCGACGGACCACTCGATCGATGTGCCCTGGCCCAGCCCTCGTCACTGGCCACCGACGGCACACACCTGTTCGTCGCCGACAGCGAGGGATCGGCGATCCGCCAGGTCGACACCAAGCCGGGGGGTTCGGTCAGGACCATCGTCGGCGCTCACGACCTGTTCCGGGGCCGGGCGCTGTTCGAGTTCGGTGACATCGACGGGATCGGCGACAAGGTCCGGCTGCAGCACCCGCTGGGCGTCGCCTTCCACAAGGGCTCGCTTTACGTCGCCGACAGTTACAACCACAAGATCAAGAAGGTCGACCTGAAGACCCGCAAGTCGACCACGTTCCTGGGCAACGGCAAGCGGGGCGTCACCGTCAAACCGGCGCGGTTCGCCGAACCCGGCGGCGTTTCGGTCGGGGGCGACACGCTGTATATCGCCGACACCAACAACCACCGCATCTGTACGGTGGACCTGAAGACCGGGACGTTGGCCGAGTTGAAGATCGCCGGGCTGAAGCCGCCGGCGCCCTCGGCAGCTGACAACAGCGACTTGGCCGGCAGCGGCCGGCCGGTGGTCGTGCCCAACCAGACGATCCAGGCCGGAAAGGCCCTGTCGCTCTCGATCCCCCTGGCTATCCCCGCCGGTTTCAAGCTCAACCCCCGCGCCTCGATCATCTACCGCGCGGTGGGCAACAAGGGCCAGCAGGTGGTCGATTCCGGCGGACTGGGCAAACGGCGAAAGGCCACGCCCGCCGGCGAGACCGGTGCCACCGCGTCGCTGGCCCTGACCGGCAAACCCGGCAAGGCGGTCGTCGAAGTGGCCGTCTCCTACCAGGTCTGTCGCGACGGCAAGGGGGGGCTGTGCAAGCTGCTGACCACTCGCTGGAAGATCCCGGTGACCGCCACCGCCGACAGCAAGACAACGAGACTGGAACTTCCGGCAGCCGCCAAACGGGCCTCGAAGGCGGTCCCGAAATCCGGCAAGAAGAAGACGAAATAGACGGCCTGCCGGCACCGGCGCGACGGGTTTGACGAAGTCCGTACCACCGACTACGATCGGTGGTTCGCTCTGATTCTCACCCCCCGTCCGGTCATTGCTCCGCGGAGAGTGCCGTTGTGGCTGATATCGTCGTCAAGGACATCCTGGAAGCCGGCATCCATTACGGGCACCGTACCAGTCGGTGGAACCCGAAGATGCGGCCCTACATCTACGGTCGTCGGAACCTGATTCACATCATCGATGTGAAGGAGACGATCCGTGGCCTGATGCGGGCCAAGAAATATCTCAAGCAGGTCGCCGCCAACGGCAGCCTGGTGCTGTTCGTCGGCACCAAGCGACAGGCCGTCGGACCGGTCTCCGAAGCCGCCGAATCGTGCGGTATGCCGTTCGTCAACGAGCGGTGGCTGGGTGGCACCCTGACCAACTATCGCACCATCCGCAGTCGTCTCAACCGGCTCGAGGAACTCGAGTTGCTGGAGGAGAGCGGCGAGATGCTGACGTTTTCGAAGAAGCGGCAGAGTTCGCTGACGCGGGAGCGACGCAAGATCCACCGCAACCTGTCGGGGATCCGCGACATGGGCCGGCTGCCCGAAGCGTTGGTGGTCGTGGACCCGGGCCGCGAATACAACTGCGTCCGCGAAGCACGAATCCTGGGCATCAACGTGATCGCCCTGATCGATACCGATTCCGATCCGGATACCATCGACCTGCCGATTCCCGGCAATGACGACAGCATCCGGTCGATCCGACTCATCCTCGATCATCTCGCCGACGCGGTCAAAGAAGGCAAGGCGATGGTGCCCGAGGAGAAGCCGGTGCCGCACAAGGACGAGCCCAAGGCGAGACCGACGCGTTAGTGGCCTCCCGCGGGCAATCCCACGCGACGACACCCGGCCACACGCCGGCCCCGGCGCCTGGTCCCCCGGGCGAGATGTTCTTCCGAGACCGCTTGCCGCAACCAGGCCACCAGGACGGCCATCTCACACACGCTGAATTCACGCGAGGAGACTCTCGATGGCGGAAATCACTGCCTCACAGGTCAAGGAACTGAGACAGTTGACCGACCTGCCGATGATGGAATGCAAGCGGGCGCTGGTCGAAGCCGACGGCGACCAGGAGCAGGCGATCGCGATCCTCAAGGAACAGAACCATAAGGTGATGCTCAAGCGGGCCGACAACGCCACCTCCGAAGGCCGCATCGCCATCGCCGTCGCCGACGACGGATCGACCGCGGCGATGATCGAACTGCAGTGCGAATCGGCACCGGTGGCCAACAACGACGAATTTCAGGCGCTGGCCGAAAACTGCGCCCGGCAACTGCTGACCGGACCTGGAGCCGACGACCCCGACGCGCTGCTCGACCAGCCGTCGCCCGACGACGACTCGCGGACACTCCGCGAGTCCTACGAAGAAGTGGTCAACAAGATCCGCGAGAAGATCGTGCTGGCGAAGGTGACCCGCGTCGACGGACCGGTCGCCGGGTACGTGCACCACGACGGCAAGACCGGCGTCCTGTTCGTGGCCAGCGGCGAGGACTCCTCGGCCGAGGTGATCCGCGATGTCGCCATGCACATCGCCGCCATGAACTCGGCGGTGGTCAACCCCGAGGATCTCGATGCGGCGGAGGTCGATGAAGCACGCGAACGACTCGCCGAGGAAGCTCGGGCAACGGGCAAGCCGGAGAACATCATCGAGAAGATCGTCGAGGGCCGGATCAAGGTCTTCTACCAGGAACAGGGCGTGCTCAGTGCCCAGCAGTTCGTCAAGGAGGAGTCGAAGACGGTCAGCCAGGTGCTCGCCGAAAGCGGACTGACCGCCAGTGGTTTCACCCGCTGGGTGCTCGGCAACTAGCCAACAGCCACTCGACTCTCCCCAGATCGACACCCCGGGGATCCGGATTACGATGACCGACCAAGCGTCCCAGGAATCCACCTTCGGCCGCGTGCTGCTGAAATTGAGCGGCGAGAGTTTCTGCCGCAGCGGCGAATCGGGGATCAGCATGGCCGAGGTGGCCTCGATCTCTGAACAGATCCAGCGAGTCGTCGACAGCGGAGTGCAACTGGCGATCGTCTGCGGGGGCGGCAATATCCTCCGGGGAAAGCACTTCGCCTCGGTCAGCCACGCGATCAACGCCCCCACCGCTCACTACATGGGCATGCTCGCTACCGTCATCAACGGCCTGGCGCTGCAGGACGCTCTGGAAAATGCCGGGGTGCCCACCCGGCTGCAATCGGCGATCCGGATGGAGGGCGTGGCCGAACCGTTCATCCGGCGACGCTGCGTGAGACACCTCGAGAAGGGGCGAGTGGTGATCCTGGCCGCCGGCACCGGCAGCCCGTTCGTGACCACCGACACCGCCGCCGCACTGCGAGCCCGTGAAATCGATGCCGATGTCGTGCTCAAGGCGACCCGCGTTGACGGGATCTACTCCGAAGACCCCGAGAAGAACCCCCACGCGGTCCGCTACAACGAGATCACCTACCAGGACGTTCTGCGGCAGGGACTCGAGGTGATGGACGCTCAGGCCATTCACCACTGCATGGAGCACCGGCTGCCGATCGTGGTCTTCAACTACCAGAAGAAAGGCAATATCGAGCGGGCGATCGCCGGTGAACGCATCGGTACCAGGGTGATCGCCACGCCGGACGAGTAGTCGCACCCGCCTTGCATGACCGTCTGCATCGGGTACCTTTGATGCCACGACGGCTTCGGACAGCAACGACGGACGACAACGATGGACCGGGACGGGATTCTGTTGGATTGTGAAGAGCGGATGGAGAAGGCGGCCGGCGTTTTCCAAGGGCAGTTGCAAGGACTCCGGACCGGGCGAGCGACTCCCTCAATGGTCGACTCCCTGCGGGTCGAGGCCTACGGGGCACCGACTCCGCTGAAACAACTGGCCAACATCAGCGTCCCCGAGCCACAGCAGATCGTGATCCGGCCGTTCGATCCCGGGGTGATCAACGACATCGTCAAGGCGATCCAGACCAGCGAACTCGGCCTGGCTCCCAACTCCGACGGCCGGCTGGTGCGGCTCAACATTCCCGCACTCTCCACCGAACGCCGCCGCCAACTGGTCTCGCGGGTCAAGGAACTGGCCGAGGAGGCCCGCGTGGCGATCCGCAACGTCCGCCGAGATGCCAACAAGCAAGCCGAGCAGGGCGAGAAGCAGAAGCAGTTCTCCGAGGACGACCGCGACCAGACGAAGGACGAGATCCAGGAGCTGACCAAGCGGTTCGAGGGGAAGGTCAACGACCTCGCGTCGTCGAAAGAGACCGAGGTGATGGACGAGTAGCCGGTTGGACGGGAATCCCGGCACGCGGCGGAGCGGCTTACGGGGGATCTTCTCCCCCCGGATGCCATGGGTGGCACCGGCAGATCCTCTTCAGCCCCCGCCACGCCCCCCGGATCGGACCGTACTTCTCGACGGCACCGATCATGTAGTGGCTGCAGGTCGGCTGAAACCGGCATTGCCGCCCGATGATCGGACTCAGTGTCCACTGGTAGACTCGGACCAGGCCGACCAGGACCCACGCCATCGCTTGGCCCGGCACACCCACCACGCCTCGAGGCGACCGTGTCATTCGGCCACCCTGACAGCCAGCTTGTTCGACAGTTCCAACAGCGATCGTTTCAGGTCCTCAAGCGTCGGATCACCCCCCTGTCGAGGAACCAGCACCAGGTCGAGTCCGGCAGGCAGATCGTGCTGCTGCAGCCGGAACGCCTCGCGGAGCAACCGTTTCAGTCGACCCCGTCGGACGGCGTTGCCATGCTTCCTCGAAACGCTCAGCCCGAATCGCGTCCCCCGCTGTTCATTCCCGACATCGGCGTAGACCAGCAACTGTCCGTCGCCGGCCCGGCAACGCGCGGAATAAACCCGATCAAAATCCCGCCGATGCCGCAGGCGCCGCCAGGCAGGAAGACGATGGTCGTCAGACGGAATGGTCATTGGATGAACCCGTGATCGGACGCGGCCGCGTCAGCGATCCTCTCGATTCTCCTCATCCTCGGGCGGCACCTGCAAGGGCCACATCGGGTCGGGCGGGGGATCGCGTGGAGGCAGGCCGTCGCGGACCCGGCGACGCAGGCGACCGCCCATCATCATCACCACCGAGATGGCCCCCAGCCCCAGCAGCACGATCACGACCAGGCCCACCAACAACAGGACCGAACCGACCTCCTTGGCCAACTCGACCGGTGTATTTTCGATCGCTTCACCGGCCTGACTCACCAGCAACCACCCGTTCACGACTCACCCCACAATCCGTCTCGCGGAGAGACCCCGATGCCTGCTTCCGAATCGGCCAGCCGCTCGTACAACGCCTGCTGCTCGTCGGACACCTCGTCGGGAACAACGATCCGCACCTCGACCAGCTGATCCCCCCGCAGCCCGGTCTTCTGGTTGTGGATCCCCTTGCCCTTCAGCCGGAGTTTCGCGCCGCTGGAGGTGCCCGGTGGAACAGTCAGGACGACCGGTCCCTCGTCGAGCGTCGGCACCTCGATCCGTGCACCGAGCACTGACTCGGCCGGCGTCATCGGCACCTCGATCAGCACGTTGTCACCCTCTCGACGGAACCACGGATGCGGCGAGATCTCCACGGTCACCATCAGGTCGCCGGGCGGTCCCCCGGTGACGGTTGCACCCTGGCCCTTGAGCCTGAGCACTTCGCCGCTGTGGATCCCCGCCGGGATCCTGATCGTCAACCGCTCCGTCCGGCCTCCCTGACCATCGGGCCGGTTCGACAGCTCGTGACCCCCACCGGACACCGCGACCTGGAAGGGGACGCGGATCGAGGTGCGGATGTCCTGTCCTCGCCGAGCCACGGGTCGGCGGGCGGAGGCGGGTCCGCCTCCCCCGCCGAACAGATCCCCCAGGTCGATGCCGCCGCCGAAGAGGTCCGAAAAGTCGAACCCCCCGGGCATGCCGCCAGGCGGAAATCCCCCGGCTCCGGCGGCCGACGCCTGCCGGAAGGCCGGGCCGAAACGGTCGTACTGACCCCGGGTCTCGTCGTCGCCGAGAACCTGGTAGGCCTCCTGCACCTCCTTGAACCGTTCGGCCGCACCCTGATCTTCGCGGTTCTTGTCGGGGTGGAACTTGCGCGAGAGTTTCTTGTACGCCTTGCGGATGTCCTCATCCGACGCCCCTCGCGGGACTCCCAGCACGTCGTAGTAATCGCGATCGGCCATCGGCGTCGGTCTGTGCCCCTTCCCACCCGCGTCCCTTCCAGCGTGAGTCGCTTCCGAAACAGCGGGACCCGACCTATTCTGCTGAGACAATGTGGCGATTCGCAATCCAGAACCTTGTCTCACGACCGCTTCGGACGCTGCTCGCCCTGGCGGGACTCTCGGTCGCCATCGCCGGAATGGTCGGTTTGTTCTCGGTGGCCGAGGGAATTGACCGCATGGTCACCGACACGTTCAGCCGCATTCCCGGCCTGGCGATGATGCAGGCCGGTGCCCCACTGCCGTTGTTTTCCCGGATGCCGGCCGGGTGGGCTGTGGAAATCGAGAAACTCGACGGCGTGCGGGTGGTCAACCCCGAGGTCTGGGCGCGGGTCAACGTGATCAAGGGCAAGCGGGTGATCGCTCCGCCGCGGTTCCTCTTCGGGACCAACATCGCCAGCCGGCTGAGACTCGAGACCGACGTCTATCGAGACGCAATGGTCGAAGGCCGGTTCCTGGACAGCACCGATCACAACCAGTTGCACGCCGTCATCAGCCGCCAGATCGCCGAAGACAACGAGATCGGCGTCGATGACGAACTGTCGATCAACGGGGACAACTTCCGGATCGTCGGCATCTACCATTGCGGCCAACTGATGCTTGACGTCTCGATCATCGTTGACATCGATTTGCTCCGTCGCCTGACTCGCTTCGATCGCGACAGCGTCTGCGCATACTACATCGAACCCGACGGCACGGTCGACAACGATGTGCTGGTCGAACAGATCCGTGAACTGTTCAGGGGTCGAGAGATCCAGTCGACCGGGAACATCGTCGGAGCCATCGCGACCGGGCACCCGCTGATCGATCTGCTGCTGGCGATCCAGAACTGGCTCGCCGGAGGCACAGGAGCGTCGAATCGCGAGGCGGTCGATGGCGATGCCGAGCCGATCGAGGTGCGAACGGCCGACGACTGGGCCAAGCGTTTCGACGAATTCAGCGCCGACCTGAACCTGTTCCTGGGAGTGATGACCGGCATCGGCGTGGTGATCGCAGTGCTGTCGATCATCAACACGATGCTGATGAGCGTGACCGAGCGGATCATCGAGTTCGGCATCCTGAAGGCCAACGGATGGCGCCGCCGCGACGTAATGACGCTGATCACCTGTGAAAGCGCCGTGCTGGGAGTGACCGGCGGAGTGATCGGCTGCCTGGTCGGGTGGATCGGCACCGACATCATCAACAGCACCTGGCCCAATCGCCTGCAATTGTATGCCAGCCCGTCCCTGCTGGCCATCAGCCTGATCTTCAGCACCACTCTGGGGATCGCCGCGGGACTCTACCCGGCCACCTGGGCCATGCGTCTTTCACCCATGGAGGCCATCCGCCGGGGCTAGCAGGCCGGTGAAGACACGATGACCCAACAACCCACGCCGACTCCCTCGATCGAGATCCAGGAGCTGACCAAGGAGTTCACGATCGGTTCGACGACGGTCAGCGCCCTCCGCGGAGTGACGACGACCATCTCCGACGGAAGCTTCCAGTTCGTGCTCGGCCCCTCAGGAAGCGGCAAAAGCACCCTGCTGTACCTGCTGGGTGCCCTCGACCGACCCACCGCAGGATCGATCACCATCGACGGGCAGAAGATCAACGAGTTGTCCCGCGAAGACCAGGACCGGTTCCGTCGGCACGAGGTGGGATTCGTCTTCCAGAGCTTCAACCTGTTGAGCAACCTGACGGCGATCGAGAACGTGCTGGCCCCGTTTCTACCGATCGGCGTCAGCGCAGACCTGCGTCAGCGGGCCGATCACCTGCTCGAGCAGGTCGGCCTCGGTGACCGTCGTCAACATCGCCCGCGAGAACTGTCGGGAGGCGAACAGCAGCGGGTGGCAATCGCACGGGCGCTGCTCAAGCAACCCAAGCTGGTGCTCGCCGACGAGCCCACCGGGGAACTCGACCACAAGACCGGCAGGGAGGTGATGGGATACCTCCGCCAGCTCCACCAGGACCAGGGCGCCACGGTGGTCGTGGTGACACACGACGAGAGCTACATCGAGCCGGGCGACGAGATCATGCGGCTCCTGGACGGGGCGGTCGTCAACGGTCCGCAGACCGACCAATCGCCGGCTGAGTTCGACACCGACGAGTGATGACAGCCGGCGACGTCACGCCAACGCCGCCTCGATACGCTCAACCGCGTTGGCGCCCGAATCGGTCGGATGCCCTTCCCAGATCACCGTGCCGCTCTTGTCGATCAGGTAAGCCGACGGATAGGCCCTGACCGAGTACCGGTCGCAGACGGTCCCCCCCGTATCATGCAGCACGGTGAACGGAATGTTGCTGTGCGCCACGTGGCTTTCGACCTCGTCGAGACTGTCGATGGCCCCGTTGTCGATCTCGATGATCACCAGGCCCTGATCGGACCACTTCTCGTGCCAACTGACCAGTTGGGGCTGCATCATGCGG
This sequence comes from Planctomycetota bacterium, assembly GCA_963582065.1. GTDB lineage: Bacteria > Planctomycetota > Planctomycetia > Planctomycetales > Planctomycetaceae > UBA8437. The sequence continues at coordinate 23,417 of CAUZRQ010000016.1, forward strand.
CAGCCCCCTCAGTGCATGAAGCTGAATTCCAGCCACACCACGCTCCCGGCCAGCCCCTTGATCGTGAGCGGAGAATCGGCATTGAGCCACGTGCCACCGCCTTCCAGCGAGGGGGGTGCCTTGCCCAGGAAGCTGCCGTACATCGCCCCCCCGGATCCCAGCGATATCCCGGCACCGTCACAACCGGCCAGGCCGGCAACCCCACCGGCCATCCCGGCCATCCCGGCCATCCCGGCCATCCCGGCCAGGGCCATCCGTCGGGTCATTCCACTCATCAGTCCGTCGCCCCCTTCCCGCCCAGTTAAAATCTGCCCGTGATTCTAGGGACTCCGCTTCCTGCTGGGCAACAGGATTCCCCTCCCCGAGGCGCCGCTTGTCGCCCTCCCGATCGACTGGTACGGTTGATGAGAGCGGGCACGTCGCCCGTCCATGGCTCAACTTTCCCCCTCGCACCGTTACTGGTTCCATGCCACAATCTCATTCGACCACTATCCTGGCGGTCCGCCGAGACAACACCGTGGCGATCGGCGGTGACGGCCAGGTCACCTACGGCGACACGGTGCTGAAGGCCGACACGACGAAGATCCGCAAGCTGCTCGACGGGCAGGTCCTGGTCGGTTTCGCCGGCAGCACCGCCGACGCATTCGCGTTGCTCGAGCGGTTCGAGGCGAGGTTGAAAGACTACCCGGGCAACATTCCCCGCGCAGCCACCGAGTTGGCCCGCGACTGGCGAACCGACCGGGTGCTGCGGCGGCTGGAGGCGATGATGATCGTTGTCGGACCCACCGACAGCCTGCTGGTCACAGGCAACGGTGACGTCGTGCAACCATCCGACGGAATCCTCGGCATCGGCTCCGGCGGCCAGTACGCCGTGGCTGCCGCCAGGGCCCTGGTGGCTCACACCGAGATGCCGCCGGGCGACATCGTTCGAGCCGCCCTGGGCGTTGCCGCGAGCATCGACGTGTACACCAACGACGCGGTGGTCGTGGAGGAGTTGGCGTGTCCGAACTGACACCCCGGCAGATTGTCGCCGAACTCGACCGCCACATCGTCGGCCAGGATGCCGCCAAGCGGTCCGTTGCCATCGCGTTGCGAAATCGTTGGCGATGGAAGCAACTGCCCGATGACCTCCGGCGGGATGTCACGCCCAAGAACATCCTGATGATCGGGCCGACCGGGGTGGGCAAGACCGAGATCACCCGGCGGTTGGCCCAGTTGACCGGGGCCCCGTTCGTGAAGGTCGAGGCGTCGAAGTACACCGAGGTGGGGTACTACGGGCGGGATGTCGAGAGCATGATCCGCGACCTGGTCGACGCGGCGATCCACATGGTCCGAGAACAGAAACAGGCCGAGGTGCAGGACGAAGCGGCGGCCAAGGCCGAGGAACGGTTGCTGGACATGCTGGTGCCGCCGACCGACTGGACACCGGGGGAGGATCCCGACGAGGAGGCCCGGGCGATCGAACGGCACGAACGGACCCGCGAGAAATTCCGCAAGATGCTCGCCGACGGGGAACTCGAAGACAACCTCGTCGATGTCCACGTCGAACAACGACAGTCACCCGTCCAGGTCTTCTCGGCAATGGGACTCGAACAGGTCGACCTCGACGTCCAGAACATGCTCGAGCGTTTCATGCCACGCCAGGGCAACGATCGCGAACTGCCGGTCTCGGAAGCCCGACGGGTGTTGACCGAGCAGGAAGTCGAAGGACTGCTCGATGACGACACGGTCTCCGAAGAAGCCATCCGCCTGGCCACCGACAGCGGGATCGTCTTTCTCGACGAGATGGACAAGATCTGCGGACCCGAGGATTCGGGCAAGGGGGGAGCCGATGTCAGCCGCCAGGGCGTGCAACGGGACCTGCTGCCAATCATCGAGGGAACCACGGTGCAGACCCGCAACGGGTCGATCAACACCGAGCACATCCTGTTCATCGCCGCCGGAGCGTTTCATCGCTCACGGCCCAGCGACCTGATGCCCGAACTGCAGGGTCGGTTCCCGATCCGCGTCGAACTCAACGACCTGACCCGGGATGACTTCATCCGCATCCTCACCGAACCCTCGAGTAGCCTGACCCGCCAATACCAGGCACTGCTGGCCGCCGATGGAGTGAAGCTGAAGTTCACCAAGGACGGGATCGCGGCGATCGCCAACATCGCCTACCAGGTCAACCAGTCGACCCAGAACATCGGTGCCCGACGACTGCACACGATTCTCGAGAGACTGCTCGAGGTGGCCAGCTTCGAGGCACCCGAGGACGGTCAAGGCGCACTGAAGATCGACGAGGCCTACGTGCAGGCAGCCCTCGAGGAAGTGTCCCGCGACGAGGACCTCAGCCGGTTCATCCTCTAGAGGGAGGAACCCGGGCGCTACTGATCCGCCTGTCTCTGCTGTTGCCGCCACTGTTTCCGCAATCGACGCCGCTCCCGCTTGCTCAGACCCTTCAAGGCCTCGGGGTCCGGAAATGCGTTGCTCGATCCGGACTCGACTTCGTCAATCCGGTAGTGCGACTCTTCGTCCTGGTAGCTGTCTCGGGTCGAGTCATCGTATTCCGAGTAGGCGTAGTCGTCCGCTTCGACGTCCTGCTCCTGCTCGCTGTACTCCTCCTCGTACTCCGCCGCCTCCTCGTACTCCGCCTCCTCGTGCTCCTCCTCGACGAGTTCCTCCTCGACGAGCTCCTCCTCGGCCTCCTCCTCCTCGACCAGCTCATCCGTCTCGTCGTCGTAGACAACCTTCTTCGATCGCCACTTTCGGCGCGGGGCGGGTTCGGGCGAGACGTGGACGACATGCCTGAGAAAGACGCCCATCGAGACGACCAGCAGGGCGGGGGCGGAGACCATCGCCGCGAGCTTCAGGAACGTCACCAGGTACGGGAACAGTTCCAGCACCCCCGCATTGATCAGCGTCGGTTCAAGGACCAGCACCAGTCCCGCGACGGCCGTCGTGGTCGAGAGCCACAACAGCAGTCGGGCCGTACGGCTGGTCTTCATTTCGCTGTCCATGACCCAGGCGACGCTGGCAACCAGCGCGGCCAACGGCAGCAGCCAGGCAAGAACCTCGCGTTGCCAGACACTCTCGAAGCCGAACTGCGTCAGCAGCACCTGTGAAATCGACTGGTGGGCACCGGTGCCCACGACACCGGCGATCACCAGCCAGCTGATCGCCACGCGGGTCCAGGCCCGGTAACGCCCGTCGAAGTCGGTCAGGCAATGACCTCGGACCCAGCCAATCACCACGGCCAACTGTGCAGCGACGAGCAGCAGCGCACTGGCCATCCACGTCGCCGCGTGAGGCGTGTCGATTCCGAAGACATCCTTGTGGGCACTGCGGAACAGTTCGGGGACGCTCTCTTGGAACCACGCGGCCGCGATCACCGCATCGCATGCTCCCAGCAGCAGCAGCGACAAGGCCAACATGGTCCACGCCGATCGAGGCACGACCGTTCGGATGCTCAGCGTTGCCGGTTTGGACGGTTTGAACTTGGACGTTTCGTCGCCGTCAACAGCCGTCGTCTCCTCGTTCATCTCTGGAACTCCCTGGTCGACAGCAAGCCGCCGTCGTCGTCGTTCATCCAGCCAGCGTGCTCCGGCAAATCGCATGGCCATCGCGCCCACTCCTGTTTGCAGAAACGTCCGATCGATCGGTCTCTTGCCGCCCACAGCCGATACAAGCAGCCCACAACGGACTCATTCGCTCTCTATCGGCTTTCTCCATCCACTTTCGTTGGTCCAACCGCTGCCGCGATCGGCATTTCCGGGCTATGCTGTTGGTGAGGACTGCCTGTGGAAGACGGTCCCGATCAGGACCACGCGGGTCCGGGATCAATCACCATGACATCTCATTCCTCCTTCCCACTGGCAGACTCCGGGCGTTCGCGACGTCGACTGCTGTTGATCCAGGCGGCTGCGGAGGCAGAGGAAGAGCGGACGCGAAAGTTGGCGCGGGCGGCACAACGCGCCGCCGACAATGAACGTGAAGAACAGGCGATCGAGGATCTTGCCGGTTTTCAGAACGAAGAGGCAGTTGGACGAGCCGTGCCCGAGTTGATCGGGGGTGAGCCGTCGCCTGAAGTGGATCCGGACGGGTCCGCGAACGACACAATCGATGGCGACAGCAACACCCCGCTGTTGCGGGCCTTTGACCCCGGAGACGATGAACCCGACGAGAAGGACGTGCTGGAGACGATCGGTGAGTTGATCTCAGGGCCACGCCCGGCGACCTGGGTCTTCTGTGGCGACGGACCGGTTGAAACGACCTTCCCCGACCGGTTCGCCGCCGAACTCCGCACCACCTACCGCCGGCCGCTTGACGTGGTCGTGAACACGCTGGTGCCCGGTTCACCGATCAAGATGGTCCTCGAACACCTCGAGTGGCAACTGGGCCGATTTCATCCCGACGTGGTCAACCTGATCATCGGTTCAACCACGGCGTCGACCGGACCGGGATTTGCCGCGACACTGACCACGCTTGTCGATCGGCTGCAGGAGCTGGGAGCGGCGGTCGTGTTGCACGCTCCTGATCCGGACGGATCCGACGAGCTTCAGGTCCAGGTCGACGAGATCCGCGAGTTGGCCGGCGGACGGGCCATTCCGCTGGTCGACCACGCCGGCGCCGACGGCGACCAAGAACGGGTGGACCGTCTCTGTAAGGCACTCAAGCTGCAACGTCCCGGCAGCTAGTCGTCCGGCGACTCGGAGCTCGACTCCGAAGCCTTCTTGAAGGTCTCGATGGCTTTCTTGAAGCGTACAACTGTTTCGGCCGTCATCGGGTTCCAGTCGAATTCTCTCAATCGGTCCACCGGGAAGATCCTGCCGCTGCCCATCGGCACAATCTCGACGCGAATGTAGTTCGGATGAAACGTGATCCGCGTAGCATCCATCGTACTTCCATTCGCTTCGGTGTCTGTGGTCTGGACCATGTACTTGACATGGAACATACCGTCGACGACCTCAACTGCAGGCGGTGGTGCTGACGACATGTTGATCGGCGAGTTGCAGCCCGCAAGGACAACTGCCAACAGCCCCAGTGCAACAGCAACGACTTGAGATTTCATCTCTGTATCCCTTTCAGTTTCCTGAACCCGTTACTTGCCGTCTGATGCCTGGGCGGCGACCGCTTGCATCCAGTCCTGCAATGCCCGCACACGCGGCACGGGGTTCTCGACCATCGCCTCGAGCGCCCGCACCACGGCCAGGCACCCTGGAACGGTCGTCACGCAGGGCACCCCGTGGGCCACCGCAGCAGCGCGGATCTTGCCCTCGTCGGTCCGGGCTCCCTTGCCGCTGGGCGTGTTGAAGATGAACTGGATATCGCCGTTGGCAAGGTGGTCGAGCAGGTTGGGCCGACCCTGCGCCAGCTTCTTGATCGCCTCGACTGCAACCCCGCCCTCGCGGAGAACCTCGGCAGTCCCCGCAGTGGCCACCAGCAGGAATCCCATCGCCGTCAGCCGGCGTGCCGGCTCAATCATCGCCGCCTTGTGCGGTTTGGCCATGCTGATGAACACCCGGCCCTCGCGGGGCAGGTCGTTCCCGGCTGCCAACTGGCTCTTGGCGAACGCCAAAGCGAACGACTCGTCGATCCCCATCACCTCGCCGGTCGACCGCATCTCGGGCCCCAGGATGATGTCGACACCGGCAAACCGGTTGAACGGAAAGACACTCTCCTTGACCGACGTGTGCCTGGGAATGATCTCGGTCGTCACCCCCAGTTCCATGAGTGTCTTCCCGGCCATCACCTTCGCCGCCACCCGGGCCAGCGAGATGCCGGTGGCCTTCGAAACGAACGGCACCGTCCGGCTGGCCCGCGGGTTCACCTCCAGCACGTAGAGCTTGTTGTCCTTCACGGCAAACTGGATATTCATCAGTCCACGCACCTGCAGCACCTCGGAAAGCCGCCGCGCCGCCTGCTTGATCTCCTCGATCATCTCTGCCGACAGCGAGTAGGGGGGCAGGACGCAGGCCGAGTCACCCGAGTGAACCCCGGCTTCCTCGATGTGCTCCATCACACCACCGATCAGGGTCATCTGGCCGTCCCCGATCGCGTCAACGTCGACCTCGATCGCATCCTCGAGAAACTTGTCGATCAGCACTGGATGGTCCGGCGACGCTTCGACCGCCTCGGTCATGTATCGGACCAGGGACGTCTCGTCGTAACAGATCTCCATCGCCCGCCCGCCCAGCACGTAGCTGGGGCGTACCAGGATCGGGTAACCGACCTGGTCGGCTTCCGTCCGGGCCTGTTCGACGTTGGTCGCAATCCCGTTGGCTGGCTGTCGAAGATCGACCTGGCGGAGAATCGACTGGAACCGCTCGCGGTCCTCGGCCGCGTCGATCATGTCGGGGCTGGTGCCGATGATCGTCACCCCCGAAGCCTCGAGTCCCCGGGCCAGGTTCAGTGGCGTCTGGCCACCGAACTGCACGATCACGCCGTCGGGTTTCAGCCGGTCGCAGATGTTGAGCACGTCCTCGGTCGTCAGCGGCTCGAAGAACAACAGGTCCGAGGTGTCGTAGTCGGTCGAGACGGTCTCGGGGTTCGAGTTGACCATGATGCTCTCGATCCCCAGTTCGCGCAGGGCGAACGCGGCCTGGCAGCAGCAGTAGTCGAACTCGATCCCCTGGCCGATCCGGTTGGGACCGCCGCCGAGAATCATGATCCGCGGATGGTTGTCCTCGTTCCCCGGTGTCTCGTCCTCGTCCTCGTACGTCGAATAGTAGTAGGGCGTGTACGCCTCGAATTCGGCCGCACAGGTGTCGACCTGCTTGAACGTCGCCGCGATGCCCAGCCCCAGGCGATGACTCCGCACCTCGCTCTCGCTCGTGTCCCACCACCCGGCGAGCTGCTGGTCGGAAAATCCGTTCCGCTTGCCCTCGCGGAGCACGGCGGCGGGCACGTTCTCCAGGCGATCGTACTTCCGTAACTGCTGTTCGAATTCGATCAACTGCTGCAACTGGTGCAGGAACCACGGGTCGATGCCGGTCAGGTCCCGGATCTCCTCGACAGTCATCCCGTCCAGGAAAGCGAACCTCAGGAAAAAGATCCGCTCGTCGTCGGCGACCGAAAGTTTCTGCTGGATCTGTTCGGTGGTTGGCTGCCGATCGGTGCCCCAGAGATCCTTCTTGCCACCGCCGAGGCCAAAGTGACCGATCTCCAGCCCCCGCAGCGCCTTCTGCAACGATTCGCGGAAGGTCCGCCCGATCGCCATCGTCTCACCGACCGACTTCATCTGAACGGTCAACTCGGGATCAGCCTCGGGAAACTTCTCGAAGGTCCATCTCGGAATCTTGGTCACCACGTAGTCGATGGTCGGCTCGAAGCAGGCGAACGTTTCTCGGGTGATGTCGTTGGCGATCTCGTCGAGCCGATAGCCGACGGCCAGCTTCGCGGCGATCTTGGCGATCGGGAACCCGGTCGCCTTGCTCGCCAGGGCACTCGATCGGCTGACCCGCGGGTTCATCTCGATGATCACCATCCGATCCGAATCCGGGTCGATCGCAAACTGGACATTCGACCCGCCGGTCTCGACCCCGATCTCGCGGATGCAGGCGATCGTTGCATCCCGCATCCTCTGAAATTCCTTGTCGGTCAGCGTCTGAGCCGGAGCGACGGTGATCGAGTCGCCGGTGTGGATTCCCATCGGGTCGAGATTCTCGATCGAGCAGATGATCACGACGTTGTCGGCGACGTCCCGCATCACCTCCATCTCGAACTCTTTCCACCCGATCACCGACTCCTCGAGCAGCACCTCGTGGACCGGCGAGAGTTCCAGCCCGCGACGGACCTTGGCCTCGAACTCGTCCTTGTTGTAGGCAATCCCGCCGCCGGATCCGCCCAGCGTGTAGCTGGGCCGAATCACTATCGGCAGCCCGATCTCGCGGACAGCCTGCCGCCCCTCGTCCAGGTTGTGGACGATGAAACTGGTGGGGACATCCAGCCCGATCGACTCCATCGCCTTCTTGAAGCTCGCCCGTTCTTCGGCCTTGGCGATCACATGCTCCTTGGCCCCGATCAACTCGACGCCGAGTTGGTCGAGCACGCCACGGCGGGCCAGGTCCATGGCGATGTTCAATCCGGTCTGCCCACCCAGGGTCGGCAACAACGCGTCGGGACGCTCGGCCTCGATGATCTTCTGGACGTATTGCCAGGTAATCGGTTCGATGTAGGTCCGATCCGCCATCTCGGGATCGGTCATGATCGTGGCGGGATTCGAGTTGACCAGTGTCACCTCGTACCCCTCTTCGCGCAACGCCTTGCAGGCCTGCGCGCCCGAATAGTCGAACTCACAAGCCTGGCCGATCACGATCGGACCCGATCCGATGATCAGTATCTTCTGGATGTCATCTCGGCGAGGCACGGCCACACCTTGTCACCGGTGGTCCCCGGTGGCCGAGGTCGACCGGATGGGGACAAATTTTCCCAACCGTAACAATCTGGATGACAGATGCAAGAGTCTCCGTGACGTGGAAATGGCACAACGCGGTCACCAGAAACCCGCAGTCACAACCGCCGGTTGGCTCGACCTCTCTCGCTCGTCACGACACAATGACATCGTCAAGGCCTTCTAAGTCACCTCGCGAGGACACTGCCGTGAAGCCACTCGTTTCCACCCTGCTCGTCTTGGTCATCGCCGTCGCCAGTTCGGCTCACGCCGCCGTACCCACCGTGCAGCTGAAGTCGGCAACCGATGCGGTCGAAGTGACTATCGATGGCAAGCCCTTTGCCACCTACAACACCAGCAGCAAGCTGCCCAAGCCGTTCTTCCTGCCGGTGCGCGGTCCCGAGGGAACCGTCATCACCCGGTCGCTCGAGCACCAGGGGGACCATCCGCATCACAAGGGGGTCTGGGTAGCCGTCGACGAGATCAACGAGGTGAGGTTCTGGGCCGAGAAGGGCAAGATCGTCAATCGCAAGGTCTCCCTGGAAACTCCTCGCGGCAACCCGGCGGTCATGGTCGTCACCAACGACTGGCTCGGCAATGACGGCAAGCCGATCATCGTCGAGACGACCCGGATCAGTATCTTCGCCAACCGCCTGTTCTCCTACGACATCACCTTCACCGCCCAACGCAAGCAGGTCACCTTCGGCGACACCAAGGAGGGACTGTTCGGAGTCCGCATGCGGAACGAGCTTCGCGAAAAAGACGGTGGCAAGGTGGTCAACGCGGGCGGCGCAGCCGGCACCGCCGCCTGCTGGGGACGAGTCAGCAACTGGATCGACTACTACGGCACCGTCGAGGGCAAGACCGTGGGGATGACCCTGTTCGATCACCCACTGAACTTCCGACGCTCCAGGTATCACGTCCGCAACTACGGACTGTTCACGATCAGCCCCTTCGGTGAACGGGCCTACACCGGCGGCAAGCGGCCGGCCAACCCGGCCATTCTCACTCGTGGCGGAAAATTGAGACTCCGCTACGGGCTCTACATCCACGCCGGCGACACCATCAAGGGCCAGGTCGCCAACACCTACCTCAGCTACCTCAAGATCTCAGGCGACAGCTTTGCGCAGGCGGCAGCAGCCAAGGCAGCGGCAGCCAAGGCAGCGGCAGCCAAGGCAGCGGCGGCCAAGGCGGCGGCGGCCAAGGCGGCGGCGGCCAAGGCAGCGGCGGCCAAGGCGGCGGCAGCCAAAGCGGCAGCCAAAGCGGCAGCGGCCAAGGCAGCGGCAGCCAAGGCGGCGGCGCTGAAGGCGGCAAAGGTAGCGGCGAACGAGAAGAACCCGCCGAAAAAGGGATCCTCCAAGATACTCAAGTCCGTCGCCAAGCCGCTGACCAGCCTCGCCGACGCTCTCGGCAAAGTCCTCGAAGGACTCTTCGACTGATCTCCACCCACCCTTCGCGGCACAACCGGCAACCTCTATAATGGTCCCCCTGCGCCCGCAACGGGCGTTCCCCCCCCAGCATCCCACTGCACCGCCATGCTGCGTTCCCACACCTGCGGCGAACTTCGAGCCGATCACATCGGACAGTCCGTAACACTCGGTGGCTGGGTCCAGAATTACCGTGACCACCGTGGACTGGTCTTCATCGATCTCCGCGACCGCTACGGCATCACCCAGGTCGTCTTCAATCTCTCGCACGACGAACAGATGCAGGGGATAGCACGGGCACTGCGAAGCGAGGACGTGATCCAGGTCGAGGGCGAGGTGATCAGCCGCTCCGAGAACGTCAATCCGAAGCTGGCCACCGGAGAGATCGAGATCAAGTCGATACGGTTGGTGGTCTTCAGCAAGAGCAAGACGCCGCCGTTCGAACCGACCACCGTCGAGTTGCCCAACGAGGAACTGCGGCTGAAATACCGTTTTCTGGATCTCCGCCGGGATGAGCTTCAGCAGAACCTCGTGCTGCGGCACCAGATGACCAAGGCGGCACGCGACTACTTCGACCAGCACGATTTTCTCGAGATCGAGACCCCGATGCTGGGCCGCAGTACGCCCGAGGGAGCTCGCGACTACCTGGTCCCCAGCCGCGTGCAACCCGGAAGCTTCTACGCCTTGCCGCAGAGTCCCCAGATCTACAAGCAGATCCTGATGATCGCCGGCTACGACCGCTACGTGCAGATGGCCCGCTGCTTCCGGGACGAGGACCTGCGAGCCGACCGGCAACCCGAGTTCACCCAGGTCGACGTCGAGATGGCCTTCGTCCAGCGCGACGACATCCTGGAGATCATCGACGGGCTGATGGCCCACCTGGTCAAGGAAATCCGCGGCGAAGAACTGGCTCTGCCCCTGCCCCGGTTCACCCACGCCGATGTCATGGAACGTTACGGCACGGACAAGCCCGATCTGAGGTTCGGGATGGAACTGGTCGATATCGGCGAGATCGCGGGGGCCTGCGGTTTCGGCGTGTTCAAGAACACGATCGAATCCGGCGGCCGGGTTCGGGGACTCAACGCCCGCGGTGCCGCCGAGGCCTACAGCCGAAAGATGATCGACGAGTTGACAGACCATGTCGGCGAGTACGGCGCCAAGGGCCTGGCGTTCTTCCGCGTCGCCGATGGGTCACTCGATTCGCCCATCGCCAAGTTCCTCGACGACGAGCACCACAAGGCGATCATCGAGAGCCTGTCGGCCGAGCCGGGCGACCTGCTGTTCTTCGTCGCCGATTCCGATTCGGTCACGTCGGCTGCGCTGGCCGCGCTGCGTCACCGGCTCGGTGTCCAGCTGGAACTCTACGACTCCCGCGAACTGAAGATCGCCTGGGTGGTCGATTTCCCCTTGCTGGGCTGGAACGAAAACGAGCAGCGTTGGGACGCCGAGCACCACCCGTTCTGCCTCCCCGTCGAGGAGGATCTCGAGTCTCTGACCAGTGATCCGGGTGCCGTGCGGGCACAGTCCTACGACCTGATCTGCAACGGCTACGAGGCGGGCAGCGGCAGCATCCGGATCCACGACCCCGTCGTCCAGCAGCAGGTCTTCGATCTCCTGGGCATCAACTCCGAGGAAGCCGAGATGCGGTTCGGCTTCCTGCTCGAAGCTCTACGCTACGGTGCCCCGCCGCACGGGGGCATCGCCCTGGGACTGGATCGCTGGGTGATGATGTTCGCCGGACACGACAACATCCGAGACGTGATCGCGTTTCCCAAAACGCAGAAGGCTGCCGACCTGCTCAGCGGTGCCCCGTCAACCGTCGACGACCGCCAGCTCCGCGAATTGTCGATCAAAACCGACCTGCCCGATCCCACCGCGTCGTCCTGAAGCGGCTCGGACTGAGGACCGGTCTAGCGGGATGGGACCAACCATGCCGGCCGAACCAACCGTCCGCTACCTCGACAACAACGCCACCACCCGCGCCGATCCGCGGGTGGTCGAGTCGATGCTGCCGTTTTTCAGTGAACGCTTCGGCAACGCCGCGAGCACCGGTCACGCCTTCGGCGAGGACGCCGCCGCCGCGGTCGAGACGGCCCGTGGCGAGGTGGCCGAACTTCTCGGGGCCGACCCCGGCGAGGTGATCTTCACCAGCGGAGCGACCGAAGCCAACAACCTGGCACTCAAGGGCGTGCTCGGAACATCCCCGGCCGAAGCCCACCTGGTCGTTTCGAACATCGAACATCCCTCGATCCTCGACCCGGCCGCACGCCTGGAACGCAACGGCTGCCGATTGACACGGGTCAGCTGCGACGCCGACGGCCGGGTCGACCCCGATGCCGTGGCCTCGGCAATCACGCCCGGCACCGTGCTGGTCAGCGTGATGTGGGCCAACAACGAGGTGGGGACGATCAACCCGGTCGCCGACTGCGGCCAGGCGTGCCACGACCGCGGGGTGATCTTCCACACCGACGCGGTGCAGGCGGTCGGTCGCGTTCCGATCAACTGCCGCAACCTGCCTCTGGATCTGCTCTCCCTGTCGGCCCACAAGATCTACGGCCCCAAGGGCATCGGGGCGCTCATCGTCCGTCGTGGCCCGCGACGTGTCCGCCTGGCCCCCCAGATCGAGGGTGGCGGCCACGAGGCCCATCTGCGCAGCGGCACGTTGGCGGTTCCGCTGGTGGTCGGCTTCGGCACCGCCTGTCGGCTGGCCCGGGAGGCACTGGAATCCGAATCGACCCGGTTGGCTGGATTGGCCGAGAGCCTGGTCGAGGGAATCCGGTCGCGGCTGGAGGGTGTGCGGATCAACGGCCACGCGACCGATCGCCTGCCGGGCAACGTGCACCTGGGTTTTGAGGAAGTCGATGGAGACGCATTGCTGGCGGGGTTGCGACGGATTGCCGTCAGCAGTGGATCGGCATGCACCACGGCCAATCCCGAGCCGAGTCATGTGCTGGCGGCGATGGGCGTCCCCGAGGCTCTCAGTCGTGCGAGCCTGCGGTTCGGGCTCGGTCGGTTCAACACCGAGGAGGACATCGCGGTGGCGATCGACGAGGTGGTCACAACGGTCGAGCGGTTGAGGGGTGTCGGCGGCCAGCCTCGGCCTACAGGCCGTTGACACGTCACCGGAGGCGGCACTACAGTCCCGCCCCTCGTGTGGCTGTCCATCAACGACTCGCCCGGAGTCCCTCGTGCCGACGACGATCCCGCGACGCCCGTATTCTCGGCGGCCCGCCTGGGTCGTCGTCATCATCGGGCTGCCCCTGGCGATCCTGGTCGGCGGATGCCTGGACTCGCCCCGGGTCGCCCCCGATCTCGTCGGGCGACCGGTTCGTGCCCCCGTGGCAGATATCCCGGTTTCCTGGCGACCGGCCAAGCCGCCTCGCAAATGGAAATCGATCGTGCTGCACCACACGGCAACCGAGGCCGGCAGCGTGAAGTCGATCCACGCCGAACACCTCAAGCGAACCACAAACGGCAAGCCGTGGTTGGGAATCGGCTACCACTTCGTGATCGGCAACGGCAAGGGGATGGCTGACGGTGCGGTCGAGGCGACGTTCCGCTGGCGGGACCAGTTGCACGGGGCTCATGCCGGAAAACAGGTCCAGAACCAGCATGGCATCGGCATCGCCCTGGTTGGTCACTTCGACAGGCAACCGCCCAGCCCGGCACAACTCGCCTCGCTCCGACGCCTGGTCTCGCACCTCAAGACCACTCACGCGATTCCGGCCACCGGGCTGATCGGTCACGGCGAGATCAAGAAGACAGCCTGCCCCGGCAAGCTGTTCCCGCTGGCAAAACTGAAGAGAGAATTCGCCGGCGGGAAGGTCACTCCCTAGACACGCCCCTGGTCGGGCCGGCTGCCGGCTTCTTGGGCTTCGCCTTCTGCGGCTCTTTCTTCTTGGGCTGGGCCGCGGCGCCGGCGTCTTGCGGATAGACCAGCACGCGGTCGTGAACCAACAGTACCAGGTCGAGCCGGCCGTCACCGGTCACGTCGGCGATCAGCACCTCCCGTGGCTCACTGCCTGCACCACCTCCGGCCGCACCGCGAAACGACTTCTGCTCGAACACAAGGAAGTCCAGTGCGTGGCGGAGTCCGTGGGCGGGCGAATGGTCGAGCAGGCTGATGCGATGAGATCGCTTGTCGATCGCCGCCACGTCGATGCGGCCGTCGCCGTTGAGATCTCCACTGACGGTCGTCGAGAACACCGCCTGCTTGCGTCGCGGTTCGAACGACGCGAGTTCCTTGAGACGCGGTCCCGTGCGGCCGTTGTAGAGAACCGCGAACTTGCCGTTCCCCACCAACAGAAGGTCCTCGCGGTTGTCACCATCGAGATCGGCAATCCGGTTGGTTCGGTAAGCCAGGGTTCCCAGTTCCACCTCACGCCACGGCCGGAACAACTTGCCCGCCCCCTCACGCCGCATCATTCTCAGCTGACGCACGCCGGTGTCGATCAGCACGAGCTCCTTGCCCGGCGTCTCGTCCAGATCGAGTGCTGCAACACCGGCGATCTTGGCGTTCGATTCGGTCACGTTGTACTGGTCGATCACCCGCCAGGCACCGGACGGTGTCAGTGCGAGGTTGCGAGCGAATTTCTTCTGGGCCACCAGGATCGACTGTTTCTCGAGTCGGCCGACGAACAACTGACCCGGGTCGATACCCCCCAACTGGATGCCGCCAGCGGCGGAAACCACCTTCAGCCCGCCGTCTGCCTGTCCGGTCATCAGCACCGGCGGCTGTTCGAGATCCTGAAACACCAGCAGGTCGGGTCGCCCGTCGCGGTTGGCATCGACCGTAACCAGGTACTGGGGGACGCCCTTGAGCGGGACCGGGACCTGGGCCTGTTTGCCGAAGGGCCGAGCCGACAGTTGGCCGTTCTCTCCCCGCGCCAGGGCTCCTATCACATAGCCGCTGCCCCCGGCCGACTTGGCGACGTAGACGATCTCCGGCCCCGGCTTGCCGTCCAGATTGACCAGTTCACAGGCCAGCGGTATCCCCACAACCTTCAACGGCTGAGGAAACCCGAGGCGGCCCCCGGTCATCCGACAGATCCCCAACGTCTTCTCCTTGACACTGACAACGATCACCTCGTTCCCCTCGGCCCCGTCGACGTTGCCGATCTTCACGTGCCGAGTGTCCTCGAGTCCCGGAAAGGCGGTGCCCAGGTCGAGTCCGCCGCTGGACCGCTGGCGAAAGACGATCACCCGCGCGCCGGCGGGGTCCGACACCAGCACATCGATCCGGCCATCGGAATCGACGTCACCGGTTGCCACATCGCGAAGCTGCTCGGTACGAGCCGCGCCCTGGCGACCGAACCCGTACTGGATCAACCGCTGTTTTGGCTTGTCTCCAGGATCATCCCCGCCAGGTCCGCGGATCTTCAGCAGCTTGATCCGATTGGTCGATGATTCCACCACCACCAGTTCACGACCGCGGCGTCCGTCGATGTCCTGCAACTGAACGTCACGGTGAGCGGGCAATTCGAAACGGACTTCCGGACCCAGGCGACCCGTCTCGTCCTGAAACCGCACACAAAACGACCGCTTCTGGGCCTCGATGGTCGCGTAACACAGGTCCTGGCGGCCGTCACCATCGAGATCGCCGACCATGGCCAGGCCAAGCTGTGCCGAAGTGTTCATCAACAGCCGAGGGGTGCCCAGCTTGCCGTCCTTCGACTGGTAGTAGATGAAGGTCTCGAACTTGCCAAGCACCACCAGATCGGAACGGCCGTTGCCATCCAGGTCGCCGGTCACCAGGCTGCCACGGACCGGGTTGATGTCCGGAATGCGGAACTCGAGCTTCTCGGACCATTCCCCCTGCTTGGGCTGGAACCGGACCACCAGGTAGTTGGGTGCGCCGAGGTAGGCCAGGTCGGAACGACCATCACCGTTGAAATCACCGGCCACCAGGGCAGAGACCTGCCGGTCAACGGGAATCTTGCGGTGCTCGAAACGCCAGTCGTTCTTGACCTGGTTGACGTCCTCGTCGAAATCCGCGGCAGCAGCGGCGGCCGGCTTCTGCTTCCGCTGGTGCAGGTAATCGATGCGGCTGTGGCTGTTGTCGGCCACGATCAGGTCGACCAGCCCATCGCGATCGATGTCACGGGCCAACAGGTTGCTCGAGCGGCGCTCCAGCTTGAAGATCTCAACCGACCGAAACCCGAAATACTGGCCCAGAGGCGAGGGTCCGCGCGGTTCCTGCGCCCGGGTCGGCTCGCCGACCAGCGCCAACGACGACGACAGCAGCAACACGGTCAACAGCTTGGTGGTGTTCATCGTCTTAGCGTCCGTCATCGATTCGAATCTCCGGTGCCAGCAGAAACACCCGTTCGTGCTGCAGGCGTTCCAGGTGCCCGACGACCCGACGGATCGCCTCGGCACGCCGTGGCTCCAATGTTCCCAGCAATGGAACAACCCGGTCAAGCAACCGGACTCCCTCCCGCTGCCCCCGGCTCCCTCCGGCCAAAGGCCTGGTCGGATGGGAATTGCGTGTTCCCAGCAACGAGTCGAACAGCCCCTGGGATTCGGGATATTCGCGGATCGTGTAGGTCTTGATCCCGGCTCGCTTCGCCGCCTCGGCAATCGCATCGACCTGGCCGCCCATCCGGTCGACCAGGCCCAGTTCCAGCGCCTGCCGCCCGGTGTAGACCCGCCCGCCGGCGATCTGTTCAATCGGCTTCTTCAGCTTCTTGCCGCGGCCGTCGACCACGTGCCGTTTGAACATGTCGTAGATCTCGTCCATCTGTTCCTGCACCCGGTCCCGCTGGTCGTCGGTGAAGACCCGGCCCGTTCCGTTGAGCGTGGCGTTGGCGCCGCGGCTGCGGGAGGCCCACTTGATGCCCAGCTTGTCCCACAACCCGGTGGTGGCGAACTTGCCGCCGACGACCCCGATCGATCCGGTGATCGTCGTCGGCTCGGCGAAGATCGAGTCGGCGTAACTGGCGACATAGTACCCGCCACTGGCGGCGACGTTGCCCATCGAGACGATGACCGGCTTGTTTGCCTGGACCTTGCGGATCGCGTCCAGGATCACCTCGCTGGCCAGCGCCGACCCACCCGGAGAATCGATTCGCAGCACCACCGCCTTGATCGCCTTGTCCCGCTCGACCACCGCAAGCGTCTTTCTCAACGTCTCACTCGAAGCCGCAGCACCACCGGTGGGACTGATCGGCATCGATCCGCCAACGATGGTCCCTTCCAGGTAGACCATCGCGATCGTGTCACCACGGTTGACGATCTGCCTGGGTCCCTGGATCAGCTGCGAGTAGAACTGGATCAGGCCCAGGGGACTCGACAGGTCGATCTGCTGCCGCGGCGGCAGGCCGTACCGGGTCAGCAAGCGGCTGGTTTTTCCGTGGGCCCGGCGCAGCCGATCGTAGAACTCGCGGCGGTGCTCGACCGCATCAATCAACCCGGCCGCCCTGGCTCGCGGGGCCGTGTAGGGTCCCCCGTCGATCCAGCGACGCACCTGCTTCGGATCGACGTCACGGCCGCTGGCAATCAGCTCGACGTAGGTCCTGAACTGGCTGTCAAGCAGCCGGTCGCCCATCGCCTCTGCGTTGCGACTGGGCCCCTCGCGCATGTACATCTCGCCGGCACTCTTGAAGTCGCCGCAGGCCAGGAAGTCCGGTTCGACCCCGAGCCAGTCCAGCAACCCACGTATGTAGGGCGCTTCGGTGACCAGCCCGACCAAGGCCACCTCCCCACCGGGCACGACACTGAGGTGGGAACAGTGTGAGGCCAACACGTAACCGCCGGTCCCCATCGACTCGGCCAACAGGTAGACCGGCTTGCCCGTGCCACGCAGGCGATCAACGGCCGAGACCAGTTCCTCGAGCTGAGCCGAACCGATCACCGGGCTGTTGTACAGCAGGGCCGCCGCCGCGATCTGCTTGTCACGGCCCGCTCGATCCATGCGGCTGACCAGCGACCGCAGACTCTCGGGGGCCTCTCCCGACAACAAGCTCGTCAGGTCGCCTCCCCCGGGACCCTCCGACACCGCGCCGCCCAACCCGAAAACCGCGATCGATGTCGGCACCGCCGGCGGCGGGGCCGGCTTGGCGGCCGAGGGTTTCTCGGCAACCGCCGGGGAAACCGCCCACAGGCCGATCGCGACCACCAGGAACGACCGCAGGACATCATTTCGCAGCACCATCACCGGCTCCTTATCAACGGCGTCGGTCGCCACGATGGACCCGCCAACGGGCCAACCGGGACCGAACGGGTGGTAGATTCGGTGCGACCAGCATAATCCGACCGATTCGGATTCCGCAAGCAGGGGAATCTGGGTCGACCCGTCCGATTGACCCCCGCTGCGGCCCCGTCAGAGCACCCGAACCACCTTGCCCACCCGCAGGTGTTGTGGCAGACTTCAGACAGGCAGGGACTCCCCGGTTCATTGACGACCCGGTGTGAAACTCGGCCTGACTGTCTTGGCTGTGGATCCCTCGAGGACGACAACTCATGACCATCTCCACACCCCGAGTGACCATCCGCCCGCGGGTCCTGCTGGCCCTGGCGCTCCTGCTGGCTTCGCCATCCATCCTGTCGGCCCAGGGACTGATCTGGTCTCTGCCGGAACAGGAAGGGACATGGGTGCGTTACGAGGGCGAATACAAGCAGGTCGAGTTCCGTCCGGGAGTCGCCACCGGTGACCAGATCTTCAACTGGCGGCGGAACGTGACAATCAAGTCGCTGGTGACACCCACCGAACACAAGACGGCGATGTACCGCGGCAAGCAGGTGACCTGCCGGTGGATCGAGATCAAGGTCGAGACCGGCAAACCCGGCGAACAGGGACTCGACACCGGACCGGGTGGCGCGAGGCTCTACAAGGTGCTGATCCCCGAGGCGCGGATCTTCGGCACGCTGGTCAACAACAACAGTGTCGACGCCGACGGGATTCCCGTATCGTTCCTGCCGATCATCCGCGGCTACCGCAAGCTGGGCAACCGCAAGGAAGAGCCGATCAAGACGAAGGTCCTGCAGATCTACCCGGCCATTTCGCTGTTGAAGCACTACAAGGTATTCCGTCCCGAAACGGGACAGCCCGAGGATCCCGCACTCGAGGCACTCGGTGCGGTCAACGCGATCAAGTGGCTCGGTGCCGAGGCACTGCAGAGCCGGGTCAGCCGCTCGGAACACTCCTCGATGATCTGGCTCAGCCGCGAGGTGCCCTTCGGGCTGGCACGCTGGAACGTCAAGATCACTCGGTCACGGAAGCGCGAGACCGACCCGAGGGAGAAGTTCGAGAAGCGGACCGAGACGACCGTCGAAATGAAGGCGGTGGCGGTGGGCACCGACGCGAAGAGCGAACTGGCGGTGCAGTAGGCGACACCTACCGGACAGCCCGCGATCGGCGGTCTGTCCAGGGGTCCTTCAGGTCGCCGACGTACTTCTTCAAGAAGGCCTCGATCACGTTCTCGACGCCGAGTTGTTTGCCCAGCAGATCGGTTCCCTGCAGTTGCACCGGGAACGGGTTCATCCAGTTGAGGCGTTTGTTGGCGTCCTCGGAAATCGGCTTGAGGTAGTTATAGACCTGGTTGGCGTTCTTCAGCGAACTCTTCGCCTTGCGGTTGCCGACACAGATCAGGAAAGCGGCCTTGCCCTTGAGGAACTTCATGGAGCGGCTGATGGTCAGCCCCGGCAGGCTCCCCTGGGGACTCAACAACACCAGTGCCCTGACATCCTGGCCCCGGGGGGTTCGGGCGGCGAAGGTGGGTGCATCGCTGTGAGGCTTCTTGGACCAGTCGTTGGCGGCGAAGACCACCGCCAACGGGCCACTCATCTCCGCCCCGACCACCGCCAGCTTGCGCATGTTCAATCGCTTCTTCTGGTGCTCGGCAAAGATGAACTTCTTGATCGCCTCCATGTCGCTGGTGATCATCAGGCCATAGTCATTTCGAGTCAGGTTGGTGGCCGAACTCTTCTTGCGGCCCTTCTTCTTGCCGGCCTTGGCTGCGCCGCTGGCTCCTACCGTCGGCTTGCTCTGGCCGTGCTTTCGGAGATCGGCGGCGATCACTGCAAAGCCCTGGCCCTGCAGCCTCTCGGCCAGGCCACCCTTGCGGGTCCAGATCAGCCGGCTGCCGCCCTTCATGTGCAACAGCACCACAACCGCGGCGTTTTCCTTCAACCGCGACGGGTAGTAGGTCAGGTGAATCGGCCAGCCGTCTCTCAGGCTGGACAGCGTGTGGTCTTCCTTGGCAGTCGTCTTGCCGGCCTGCTGGGCTGACAACGTCCCGGAATGGACAAGCACCGATGTTACAACCAGCCAGCCGGCCAATCGGCCACACCAGCGGATCTGAAGAGATTCAGGAGACATGGCGCAGGTCCTCGAAGGCCGTTCAAAATCTGGCCGCACAACACGAACAGCAGCCCAACAGGTTTGACAGCCGTGCGGATTTCAGTCTATGCCAATGACGGAAACTGGTCAATTGGGGGGGTGAAAACCGACGATGAAGGGGCTGTTTTTTACCGGAACCGATACCGGTATCGGCAAAACATGGGTTACTTCAATAGCCGCACGACACCTGGCGGCACAGAGTGTCGCCGTGGGCGTCTACAAGCCGACGGCCAGCGGAATCGAAGACGGGCGGTGGGCCGATGTCGTCACGCTGGGTGAAGCGGTGGGCGGCGGATTCCCCGACGAGCGAATCTGTCCGCAACGGTTCACGGCACCGTTGGCCCCTCCTGAAGCAGCCAGGCAGGAGAACCGCGAGGTCGACGCCGCGTTGTTGAGGACGGGAATCGAGTGGTGGGAACAGCGAGTCGAGGTGCTGTTGGTCGAAGGCGTCGGCGGATTGCTGTGCCCGTTGACGGACACCGAGACTGTTGCAGACTTGGCAGCAGACCTGGCCTGGCCGTTGGTGATCGTTGCCCGCGACAAGCTGGGGACAATCAACCACACGCTGTTGACCATCGATGCGGCCCGCAGCCGCGATCTGCAGATCGCCGGCGTGGTGCTCAACCAACTGGATCCCTCCGACGCGCTCGCCAACTCGCTGGAATCCCACATCCGGGCCATCGAACACTACGGCAATGTCGATGTACTGGGGCACGTCGTTCACGGAGACCGCGACTTGCTTCCGTCCGATGGCACCGCGACAATCGACTGGATGGAACTGGCCCGGTGTCGGCCATAGCCAGGTTGTTCGGCATTTTTTGGACCGGACACCATGCACGGAGCCTCTCGGGTTCGACGATCTCAAGTCCCCATACGATCTGACATCACCAATGTCTCTCGAAGTTGCCTGCGGAGCGTGCCAAGGCCGACTGGTGGTCGAGATCCCCGGTGTGGTCGTCGCCTGCCCCCACTGTGGACACCACCTGACGGCTCCCGACTTCCCGGTCGACGACACCGACGACACCGACGACACCCTCCTGGTCACCTCGCCCGACCCGCCCGACGACACCGATCCGGCCGATCTGGCCGAGGCAGCCGCCTCCAGCAGTATCTTTGACGATACGATCGTCGATCCCGATGACCCCAGTGTGACCGAAGCACTCACAAACGTCCTTCTTCCGGACCCGATGGAGATCCCGTCACAAGGTGGTCCGATAATCGAAGCCGCCAATCCGGAGTCCGTCCAGGCAGAACCGGTGCCCGTCCAGGCAGAACCGGTGCCCGTCCAGGCAGAACCGGTGCCCGTCCAGACAGAACCGGTGCCCGTCCAGGCAGAACCGGTGCCCATCCAGGCAGAACCGGTGCCCGTCCAGACAGAACCGGATGGTGTGGTTGAGCCAACCGACGGGCGGGTGAGTCGCCTGCGACGAAACGACACGGTATCGAAAAAAACCTTCCTCCTCCTTCTCAGCTACGCCAGCGCCGCCACCCTGGCATGCTTCTGGTTGTTCTACCAATTGCAGAATGCTCCATTGAACAACCTCGAACGACTGCCCGATCCCGTCAAATCCGCGGCGGGTAACGGACAGCGGCTGACACTGGTCGCCGTCAACAGCACGATGCCGACCGGCCACACGTTGGCACTGCAGCAGACACGGAAATTCGGTCACATCCGTGTGACCCCGCTTAAAGTCAGTCGCGAACCGCTCGAGTTCGAACGGTTCCAACAACTCGGCGGCGGAACCACCCGTGAGTCGATCGGCCCGGTCCTGAAGTTGTGGCTGAAACTCGAGAACGCCTCCAGCGACCAGAAAATCGCACCCTTGGATCGCACGTTGATGCTCTCGCGGCTGTACGACAGCGACAGGGTGGCGGCCAACAATTTCGTCCGGCCCGTCGGCGACACCACCTGTACGCTGTTGCACGACAACCCGAAAGACGGCAATTGGAACTGGAAGGGCCAGGCCTCCGACGGCATCCACGGCAAGGTGCTGAAACCGGGCGAGTCATTCGAGACGTACATGCCGACCGGCGCCGAGGGGCTGGCCGACCTGACGGGTCCGCTGATCTGGCGAGTCCACATCCGCAAGGGATTCAGCGATTCCGGCCGGGGAGTGACCACGATCTTCGAGGTCGCGTTCGACAGTTCACAGATCGAAGGCAACTGATCCGGGTGTCGTTGTCCGTCTAGGCCGCGCGGCCCAGTTGCCTCGCCTGGGCCGCCGACGTGTCGACGGTCAACTCGATCCGGAACCCCCATCGCCCCGCTTCATCGGTCTGGAAATTCCAGTGCGGCACGACCAGTTCGGTGGCCGCACCCGGCATCCGCCACGCCGGTGCATCGGGAGACCACCCCAGTGACCAGTCGACACCCGTCTGCTCTTCGATCAGTCCCACCCAGTCACCGCCGGGCAGTTCGTTGACCGATTCCAGGTCATGGCGTCGGCCCTGGCGGTCGTAGCCGTAGCAATCGTCTTTCGAACCGGTTCCCAACGGCATCTCGATCGCCAGGTGCTGGTACGTATGCGGTTCGAGGCCCGCCACGCACCCCTCGAACAACAATCGTCCGCTCTCACCGGTTTCCATTCCGATCCGCCAGTCAATCCGTGGTCCGACAGCTTCTTCGTCCGATTCCCAGATCAACCAGGCCGATCCCGCGGGACGTTCCAACGTGATCCGGCCGCCCAGGGGTCCCAGCGAAAACAGTCGACCGGACCCCTCGATGAACTTCTCGCGGTCGGACCCGGGTTCCATCAACCATGCGGGTGGTCCACCGGCGGTGCCGTCCCCGGCATGTCCGGTCAACAGCGGCAACGACAAACCGATATCTCGCAGGTCCAGTTCGTACAGACCACGGCCGGCGACAGGGTCAATCCACGCCGTCAGACGCTCGCTCTGCAACCTCACCTCGGTTCGTCCGTCGAGGCTGAAGTCGGCGGCCGTCACGTCAACCCAACCCGCCTGGCGATCGTCGAGCCGATCGGCCAGCCGCTCGGCCTCGAGCAACAAGCGTCTCGCTTCAGCCAGCGCCTCGGGACCCGGAACCCCGCTCGATTCCGACGCCGCGGCACCCTGGGCCCGGTACAGTCCCCACCGGGCCGCTTGAATGGCCGGACCAAGACGGTCTGGCGAGGCATCGGGCCGGTCAATCCGTCGGCTGACATCCAGCAATCGTGCGTGGAGATTCGAAGCAACCGGATCACGGTCCCGTTCCAGCCGCCAACTTCCGCCCGGTTTGCCGACCGCCGGCAGACTGTAGCGTCCTCGGGAACCTGTCTGCTGCAGGGCCGCCATCGGTGTCACGAGGTCCCAGTCGACCCCGGCGGCCAGCCACTTCAATAGCCTCACCAGGGATCGACCACCCGGCCGGTCGCCACTCCACAAGGTTGCCACGACCACCGGGCCGTCATCGAGCTGATGGTGACTCGTTTCGAGCCGTCCGGGCAGATCGTCCACGCGGCCCTCGGCCATCAGTCCAGCCAGGGTCTCGTCGGCCGGCAGCACGCCCAGCAGCCGGCCGTCGGATTCGGTGTAGAACCATCCCGAGCGGATCGAATGCGACGAGCGGGTTGTCACGGTCGGATCGGGCAGCAGGATGATCGAATCCAGTCCGGCCTCAACCAGGTCGTCGGCCATCGTCGGTTCCCAGACCTGGTGGGGCACCCAGCCGCACGTGGGCCGCACGCCCCAGCGGGTCTCGGACCACTCGCCTTGAGCGATCACTTGGCCGATCCGGTCACGCCCGGGCACCGCGGCCAACACGACATCGCAGGCCGGACCCCCCAGCGGTTCGATCCGCCCCGTCTCGATCAGGTCTCCGACTCGTGAGGCCACTTCGGGATGCCGCCGGTCGAGCTGTTCCCAGACGGGGACACCGGCCGAGAACGCCAGGGACAACTCGGGCAACGAATCGAACTGTTCGAGCAGCGGCAGCAGGCCATCGGCGACCAGCGCATCGACGGTCTCGGCGGAACGGCCCACCGGTGCGACCACTCGAACAGCGACCACCAACCGCACCATCACCCTCTGCTCCTGGGTTCTCACCTGCCGACGATGTCCGCGGGGCGGCAAGATATCGGTCGTCGCCGCCTCGATCAAGACGACTCTCGTCCGACCCTTCGGCCTGGCCCGTGAACATCAGCTCACTCGGCCCCGGCGGTGTCCGACAGGCTTCTGATCCGGCCGATGATCTCGGCCTGCAGGTCGTCAGCCAACGGCCCCCGGTCCAGGGCACGAATGTTCTCGGCAAGATGCTCCGGATCACAGGTGCCGACGATGATGGTATGAGCGTGCGGATGCGACAGCGTCTGTCGCAGGATCAACTCGGCTCGCGACATGCCGTCGTCGAGCAAATCGTCCAGCCCGGCCCGTTCCCAGACAACGTCGAGCGCGGGACGCCTGATCACCGCGTCGGGGCCCCCGTGAGCGATCCCGCCTCGGACGATGATCCCGGCCCCGGCCTCGGCGGCTCGAGTGATCCAGTCGTGATGTTCGGGAGCCAGGCACGAGTAGGGGACCTGGAAGGTGTCGAAGACTCCCAGTTGGATCAGAGCCGGCAGATCGGGCAACTTGCTGGAGGACCCGATGTGCCGCACGACACCCCGGTCGCGAAAATCGCACAGCAGATCGATCAAACCGGCCCGCTCGAGCGTTTCCGCATCACCACCGTGGAACTGCAGGATGTCGATTGTGTCGGTCTTCAGCCGCCGCAGGCTGGTCTCGATGTTCCGCTCGATCACCTCCCGCGACCAGACGTGATCGAGTTCCAGGTGATCCTCACACTGGCTGTAAACACACCCGCACTTGGTGGCCAGGTGGAATTCGCTGCGTCGAGAGCTGATATACCGTCCGATGCGTTCCTCGCTGATCCCGTAATCGGGTGACGTGTCGATGAAGTTGATGCCGGCATCGAGCACGGCGTTGAGCATCATCTCGGCAGCCCGGTCATCGACCACCCGGACACCCCACGTCCGCGGGCCGCGCAGCCCCATGCTGCCGTAGCCCAGGCGGGTGACGTCAAGGCCGGTGCGGCCAAGCGGCTGGCGGAGCATCAACCCGCATCACCTGTTGAACAGGAACGAGGGGCTGTTGATCAGGGCCCACATCAGGTCCTGGGCCGCTTCGCTGCGGTTGCCCACCTCGGCCAGGTACGCCACACCCTGCTTCAACTCGGCCTCGGTCGGCGGACGGCAGATCACAGCCAAGTAGACGTTGCCGACGATCGCCTTATCGTCGGCCTTGGCCGCGATCAACTTCGCCACACGACCCTCGGGGTGAATGATCGCCTCGGACACGGTCGGTCCATTGATCATGTTGAGCGTCTGGCTGAGACTGACGTCGCTGCTCCGTTCGCACTCACAGGGACTTTCACGAGGCGGACGCCCGAACATGTCAAGAAAACCGATCTTGACCTTCGGGTCGGGAATCTGGCTGGCCCGAAACCCGACCGGCACACCCGGAATCCGACACGGGGCACCCGTCGCCACGTGCAAGGCATCAAACAACTGCTCGGCAGTCAGCCGCCGCGGTGAAGCGTGCGAGAAGTTCAGCGAATCGTCGTCGTTCCACTTGTTCGGACGGAACGTCCGCTGGTAGGTCTCACTGCGTGCCATTTCACGAACGAGCCTCTTCAGGTCGAAGCCGTTGGCGATGAACCGGCGTGTCAACTCGTCGAGCAGTGGCGGGTTTGACGGCGGGTTGCTGGCGCGAATGTCGTCGACCGGGTCGATGATGCCCGCGCCATGGAGGTAACTCCAATACCGGTTGACGATGCTCTTGGCGAAGTAGGGATTCTTCGGCGACGTCAACCAGTCGGCCAGGCGGATCCTCAGGTCGGGGTTCTTCTTGTCGAGATCACTCGAGAACGGAAACGCTGCGGAAATGGTCTCGCCGGTGCTGGGGTGCTTGATGTCGGTCGGGGTGGCCAGCGAGTAGATGATCTCTTCGCCCTTGACCGGTCCCGCCTTGCGGCCGACCCCGGCAAAGTACGCCGACAGTTCGTAATACTGCCGCTGCGTCCACCGTTCGAACGGATGGTCGTGACACTGGTTGCACTGGAAACGGGTCCCGATGAAGACCTGTGTCATGTTC
This sequence comes from Planctomycetota bacterium, assembly GCA_963582065.1. Classification (GTDB taxonomy): domain Bacteria; phylum Planctomycetota; class Planctomycetia; order Planctomycetales; family Planctomycetaceae; genus UBA8437. The sequence goes on from CAUZRQ010000016.1 coordinate 49,647, forward strand.
TCCATCACCACCTTCGGTTCCCGAGAGATGCGGTAGTAATTCGCCGCGGGATTCTCGAAGGTGCTTCCGTTGGCTGTCATCAACTGGTAGGCGAACTTGTCGAAGGCCATGTTGGTGGCGATCGCCCGACGGATCCAGTTGCGGAACGCCCAGGATCCCTTCTCGGTGATGAACTTGCTGTTGGAGAGCAGCAGGTCCGACCACTTCAGCGTCCAGTGCTCGATGAACTGAGGGCTGCCGATCAACTGGTCGATCTTCGCGTTCCGTTTCTCGATCACAGGCTGCTTGTCGGCCAGGAACGCCTTGACCTGCTCGACGGTCGGCGGCAGACCGGTGAGATCGATCGAGGCCCGTCGCAGGAACTCGGCGTCGCTGCAAGTGCCCGAGGGAAGGATCTTCATCCGCTGCAGCTTGGCGTTGACCAGCTTGTCGATGTAGTTCCGCTCGGGAGCCGCCTGCCAGGCAAAGCCCTCGCGGTCGCCGATGATCGCCACCGGGGCAGCGGCATAGAGACCCTCGTAGCGGACCAGCGCCGCCGCTTCGCCCCGTCGCACCGCCTCGATACGACCGGTCTTGCTGACCGTCGCCACCTCGAAATCGCTCGTCTCGAACACCGCATCACGGGTCACGTCACGGCTTGTGCCATCGGGGAAATGTGCCACGACGATCAACTGCTGCTGGCTGTCGACGGTCTCGAGCAAAGGCTTCTTCGGGAAGATCTCGATCCGGACCACTCGCTTGGCCGAATCAAAACGACAGCCTTCGGCAATCCACTGCTGGAACACCGAGTAGGTGCGGGATTTCTCGTCGAAGAGGAACCCGCCTTCGTGGGGCACGCCCTGGGTCGGCTTCAACAGCATCAGGCTCTGCTCGGGACGCGACCGGTTGAAGCGGCGGCCCGAAAGATCATCGACCAGGGCACGATAGTCGAACAGCGGATCGTAGCCCCGCAGCGACAGCTTGAAACCCCGTTTGCCCTTCTGGGCCCCGTGGCAGGTGCCGGCGTTGCAGCCAACCTTGCTGATCGCCGGGATCACCTCGCGAATGAAACTGACCGGGTGATTGGTCACATCCTTGATCTCGACCGGCACATCGATCGACTTCTTGCCGACGGTGACCTTGACCGTGGTCTTGCCGACCTTTTTCGGCACGACGAATCCGTCGCGATCGATCGAGACGTGGTCGCTGCCGGCAGCGAGCTTGATGAAAGTACTGAGATCGAACGCCCGCCCGTCGGCGGTGGTGCCACTGACAATCAGCCGTCGGCTGTCACGCTTGCCCGAGAGTTCCAGGCGGGCCGGATAGACGACCAGCTTCTCGACAACCGGAACGGCGGCCTTTTTCTTGGCAGCCGGCTTGGTCTTCTCAGCCGACAACGACGGAGAAGCCAACAGGGCCAGGGCCAACACGGCCGGGAAGAAACGGATGATCGACCGGCGATGACCGGAGACTGTCAACATGTTTCGTCTCATCATTATCGTGTCGTGGGTCCCGGTTGCTGGAGAGCCGCGGGGACCATTCGGACTGGCTGGTTATCGAGAAGTCGTGTTGTACACGGAACGGACCTATTTTGTCGCAGCGACGGTCGGCGTCACCTTGACCGGGACGAACGTCTTGACCAGTTTCCCGGTCTTGGCGTCGTAGAGCCTGATCTTGCCGTCGAAGCCGCCCAGGGCGATCTGCTGGCCATCGGGTCGGTAGGCCACGGCGAAGATGGGCGAGTCGATACCGGGCAGTTCATGCACCAGCCTCGGCTGGGCCGAACGAGCCGCGATCTGTTTGCGGACTTCACCCAACCCGCCCTTGTTGTTGATGTTCGGTGTGTCGTAGTCGCCGACTGTGTAGATCCGGGCCGACCCGCTGATGCCCGTGCTCGATCCGGCCACGAACTGCTTGCCATCCGGGCTGAACTGCAGGTCGAAAATCCGGCCAGGCATCGGCTTGAAACTGCGGATGTGATTGAAGTCGTCGCCGATGATCCGCTTGCGGGTGCGGAAGATCTTGTAGAGCTTGGGGATGCCATCCGAGCCGCCGGTCAGCACCTGCTCCTGCCCGGGCCGCAGCTGGATGGCCATCAGGCCGCCCTTCAGGGCCCCGGGAGTGATGCTGGTCACGTTGTCGACGAACTGGCCGCTTTCGACGATCGAGAGCTTCATCGCACGATCACGGCTGACCGAGACCACGTGTGTGCCCTTGACCGAGAACGTGGCGGCGAATGACCAGTCCGAGTGGGCATCCATCCGCATCACCTGCTTGCCGTCGGCAACGGTCAGCACCCGCACGCCGTTGTCGGCCCCCCCGAAGGCGAACTTCTTGCTGTCTGCCGAGAAGCTGGCGCCGAAGAGCGTGTCGTAGCTGACTGTGATCGAGCGAACCAGTTTCCTGGTGGCCGCATCCCAGAACTGCACCTCGCCGAAGAGCGCCGGTGTGCCGCCGGTGGCGGCGATCAGCTTGCCGTCGGGCGAAACCGCCACCGATTCGATCCGCTGCGAGCGACCGACCAGCCGCCCGACCGGGGCGCTGCCATCGGCGGCGTGAAGCAGGATCTCGCGGTAGCCACTGATCACCAGCGTCTTGCTGTCGGGAGTGTAGGCCAACGCGATGATGACCGGTGGCAGGGCGTACTCGGGGGGATTCTCGGCGCTGATATTGTCCTTGACCGCCGGCGGAGTATCGTCCTTGCCCCCCTGCTTGATCCACCTCGAAATCACGTCGATCTGTCGCGGGTCAAGCGGATCGGCCTCCAGAGGCATCGCGGGGTCGTCGCCGGAAATGTAGTCCAGGACCAGGCTCTCGGTCGGCTTGCCCGACACGAAGGTCACTCCGTTCTCGCCACCCTTCTTGAAGTCGGCATAACTGGTCAGCAACAACTTCCCACTTTTCTTGGCGGGGAAGTGACATCCCGAACAGTGACGCTGCAGGATCGGCCGCACCTGGCGGTAGAAACTGACCGGCTTCGCGTCACCCTCGGCCGTCTTGTCGGCGGCGTCCTGTGCCCGTCCATTCAACGGAAACAGGGCAACCGCAGACACCAAGACAACGGCTCTCCACGGAACAGATCGCATCGGCGCACACCTCGAGTCCGAGATTCTCCACCCGAATCCAGTCACCCGGGGGAACAATCCAGTCTAGTGCCACGCTGGTCGGCTCGCCACCCCGGTCTTCGGACACGGAAATCGGGCCGTTTCACCGCAGGCGAACGGGAATCGCCCCCCCCCCCCCCCGGGGCTCAGCTGTCGACAGGCCGCTTCCGTTCCCATCCTGGAGTCGTTTCGGGTGGCGTATCGGGTGCTTCGACCAGTTTCCCGTACAACTCCGGTCGCCGCGCCCGCAGGTATCTCTGGCCGCTTGATACGCCGATCTTCTCATCGGTGCACAGCCCCACGCAGACGTCATCTCCCAGCCGTCGGCACTCGGCAATCACCTCGCCAAATGGATCGAGCACCATCGAGTTGCCGTTGCGGACCTCGCCGCCATCCATCCCGATCGGGTTGGTGAAGACCGCGTAGACTCCGTTCTCGTAGGCGCGGGCCGGCAGCCACTTCATCAACCAGCCCCGGCCCTTGGGTCCATCCAGTTCCTGCCGCAGGCTGACCGGGTCTGCGTCGCGATTGGTCCACAGGCCGGGATCGACCAATCCCCGACCCGGCATCACCGACGGCAGACAGCCGGTCACGTGCGGCATGAAGATGACCTCGGCCCCCATCAACGCCGTGATCCGGACGTTCTCGACCAGGTTGTTGTCGTAGCAGATCAGGATCCCGAACCGACAACCCAACAGGTCAAAAACACAGTACTCGCTGCCACTGGAAAGGTGGGGGTTGAGGAAAGCGTGAAGCTTCCGAAAACGGGCGACGGGACCGTCCGGGGTCATGCAGAGATAGGTGTTGTAGATGTTGTCGCCATCGCGTTCGACCAGCCCGGCCAACACCGGCACGCCGTGGCGAGCCGAGATGTCCGCCAGGATCCGGCAACTGGGTCCGTCGGGGACCGGCTCGGCCACCTCCAGCAACTCGGCCCGCGTCGCCGCCTGCAGGTAGCTGTAGGCGGTGATTGCCCCCTCGTGAAAACTGACCACCTCGGCCCCGGCCTCAACTGCACGACCGCACAAGCGGTCGATGCGGTCGAGATTGAAGGCCTTGTCGCCGTCGCGATGTTCAAACTGCGCAGCGGCAATCCGGATGTCACGCATGGCCGCCCACCCCGGCTAGCCCCAGAAATTCTCGCCGTGCCAGTTGAACTCCGGCTGCGTCTCGACCTCGATCTCGCCGTCCCCGTGCACCCTGGTCTGGCAGCTCAACCGGAGCTTCTCGGGATCGTCGGTATCCAACCGGGCAAAAAAACTCAACGGGTTCAGTAACATGTTCAGCCGCTCCCACAACGACGGCTTGGCGCAATGAGCATTTTCTTCCTTCTTGATCCTCACGCGACAAGTGGTGCACATTCCCAGGCCCGGACAGTGCAGCACGCGGTGCAGCCACGGGTAGACCTCGATGCCCTCCTGCAGGGCCACGTTGCGGATCTTCTGGCCCGACTCGACCTCGACGGACTTCTTTTCCCTGGTGAACTTGATCGTCGGCATCGTGGAGTCTCGACTGCACGTCTGGAGAAACAGCGTCCTCACGATGATATGACTCACGGTGGAGCATTTCCAGCGGGGAAGCCCGGTTGCGGTTGGCGACGGCTTGCGGCCTCCAACCGCTTCCGGTCCAATTGCGGCGGTAGATTTTTCGATCCCAAGAAGATCACGAAATGGACATCACATCAACAAGCGGCCCGCTGACGACGATCGACGCCGACTGGCTGATCGTCGGTTACGGCGAGACAGATTCCTCGGATGAACTCGGCTCACCCCTGTCCGATCTTGACGAAGCTCTCGGCGGAGCCGTCTCCCGACTGGTTGACTCGGGCGACCTCACCGGCAAGCTCTCCGAATCGCACCTGCTGGCCGACGTGCCGGGGCTCGCCGCGGGACGGTTGTTGCTGGTCGGCCTGGGCGCGACCGAGAAATTGACGTCCCGGGATCTTGAAAAAGCGCTCGTCTCGGCCGCCCGCCGCGTTTCGAAGTCGGCCGAGGCCAGCGCGGCAATCGCCCTGCCACGGATCGACAGTGAAGCGATCAGCGACACCGAGGCGGCGGGCCTGGCAGCCATCGCCCTGCAGGTGGGCTGCGTCGGGCAGGGGCTGTACCGCGCCGAACCGGGCCGACACGCGTTTTCGGCGGCCACGGTGGTCAGCGACGTCGAAGGTTCTGCCGAGGCGGTCTCGCGAGGCAGCGTGCTGGGGCAGGCGATGAACCTGACCCGAGAACTGGTCAACCGGGGGGCGATGGAGGTCTACCCCGAGACGTTCGCCGACCGTGCGGCGGCGGCGGCGACCGAATGCGGGCTCGCATGCGAGGTGCTCGACGAAAACCGGCTGCGAGAGGAGCGAATGGGTTCGCTCTTGGCCGTGGCACAGGGCAGCGTGAGACCGCCACGCGTGGTGGTGCTCAGGCACAACGGCGGCGGCGACGGGGCCCCGGCACTGGCGATCGTCGGCAAGGGCGTGACGTTCGACTCGGGCGGACTGTCACTGAAGACCAGCGAGGGCATGAAGACGATGAAGTGCGACATGGCCGGCGCAGCGACAATGCTGGGTGCCATGACCGCCATCGCGCGGCTCGAACTGCCGGTCAACGTGATCGGATTGGCCGGACTGGTCGAGAACATGCCCGACGGCAACGCGTTCAAGCTCGGCGACGTGCTGACGGCGAGGAACGGGACGACGATCGAAGTGCTCAACACCGACGCCGAGGGCCGGCTGGTCCTGGCCGACGTGCTGGCCTACGCGGTCGACCTGGGAGCCGAACGCCTGATCGACCTGGCCACCTTGACGGGAGCCTGCGTGGTGGCACTCGGCGAGGAGGTGACCGGAACGTTTTCGAACTGCCACGATTGGAGCCAGGCGGTGGGATCGGCCGCCGAACGAGCCGGGGAACTCGCCTGGCCGATGCCGATGAACGACCTGTTCGGTGACTTGATCAAGAGCGACGTGGCCGACATCAAGAACGTCGGCCCCCGCTGGGGCGGAGCCATCACCGCGGCGAAGTTCCTCGAGAAGTTCGTCGACTCGACACCCTGGGTTCACCTGGACATCGCCGGCCCGAGCTTCGCCTCGAGCAACAAGCCGCACCGCGAGGGTGGCGGAACCGGATGCATGGTCCGCACGCTGGTGGCCGCCGCCGAGGGGTTGGCCTGACCGCTCATCCCACGACCGCCATCAACCTCTCGTATCGCCGGTCGACCTCGGCACGGGTTTCCTCGTCGAGCACGAACCCGACCGGTCCCCGGATCACCTCGTTGGAGAAGACTCCCTTTCGGACCAGGATGTGCTTCTCGACGGCGATGAACGAATCGAGGCTCTCCTGCAGCATGACCAGCGCGGTGAGCGGCTCGGAGATGTCCGTGGCACGATCCCAGTCACCGGCCTCCAGGGATTGCCACAGGGCCACCAGCGGTTCGACCAGGTCGGCCCCGGGCATCGTGCCAACCACCCCTCGGCGGTAACTGTCCAGCAGCGCGATCCCCCCGCTGCCCTCAAAGACCCGGGCCCGCGCCCCGGTCGCCTCGCGCAACGCTGTCAACCGTGGGCCAATCGGGTTCGCCTCGGGCTTGAACAGCACCCGGTCCGGTCCCCACTCGTTCATCAACCCCGCCTGCAACTCGATTGACATCGGGCGACCGACGTAGCCGCTGGCGTCCTGCACGATCACCGGCAGCGAGATCGACTGCAGGATCCGTTCGTAGTAGTTCCACAGCTGGTCCTCGTCGACACCGATCGAGACCGGGGGAATGGCCATCACCGCCGCCGCCCCGACCGACTCGGCCTGTTCGGCCAGTCCGCAGGCTCCCCGGGTGCTTTCGGCGCCCACGCTGACAACCACCGATCCGCGTCCGGCCGCAGCCTGGCAGGTGAACCCGGCCACCTCGTGGCGTTCGGCTTCGGTGAGCCTCAGCACCTCGGTCACCATCGCCATCACCAGCCCGTCGGCACCGGCAGCGAAGACGTGATCGATCTCGAGACCCAGCGTGTCGAAATCGATCGACTCGTCGACGTGGTAGGGCAGTTGGAAGACGATCTGCACACCGACGAGTGCATCGCCGGACTGGGACTCGGTGCTCACGGCCCGTCGTCCCCCGTGCTAACCGTCCCAGTCATCGCCCGGGCTGCCGTCGTCATCCGGGTTGTCGACCGAGTAGACATCGCTCCCATCGGAAACCGCGGTGGGCGGGGGCGAGGGAACAGCCGTTGGCACCAAGGATCCCGGCGCCAGCGTCTCGGCAGTGGGAACACCGTCGAAGACCTTCTGACCGTCGGTGAGGTGCAGCTGCCGTTTGGCCAATCTGGCCACCGACATTTCGTGCGTGACCATCAGAATCGTCCGGCCCTCGACGTTGAGATCCGTCAGCACCTGCATGATCTCGGCTTCGGTCTCGGTATCGAGGTTACCGGTCGGCTCATCGGCCAGGATGATCTGGGGATCGTTGACCAGCGCCCGGGCGATCGCCACGCGCTGCTGCTGGCCACCGGACAACTGTGTGGGCCGGTGATCGAGACGGTCAGCCAGGCCGACGCGGTCGGCCAGTTCGCGGCACCAGTTCATCTGCGAAACCCCCACACCCTTCCCGTTCCGCTGGTACTGCAAGGGTACGGCGATGTTCTCCAGCACGGTGAACTGCGGGATCAGATTGTAGGACTGGAAGATGAACCCGATCATTTCGTTGCGGATGGCCGAGAGGTCATCATCGGAGAGCACCGAGGTGTCGGATCCACCGAGGATGTACTCGCCGTGAGTCGGCCGGTCGAGAGCACCGAGGATGTTCAGCAGGGTACTCTTGCCACTTCCCGATGCTCCCATGATCGCAACGAAGTCCCCCTTGGGAAACTCGGCCGTCACACCCCGCAGCGCCTTCACGATGACCGCACCGAGGTCGTAGTACTTGTGCAGATCACGGATCTCAGCTGCCAACTCCATCTCAATCTTCCCTTCTGCCGACCCCCCCCCCTTGCGACCGGCTCTACCCGAGACTTCTTATCTTAGTCGGCACGCCGGGGAGAAGAGAACAGTGTGAGGGATCCATGGAGTGGACTTCGTGGGGTTTGAGTTCGGGTCGGCATTCCCGGCGGATGGTGGGAATTGATGAACGAACCGGCTTAGCGAGCGATTGTTTTCCACCAGATCCAGAGTTTCCCGGCGATTGAGCACGTGCCGAATCTCCCGGACTTCAGGAAACGGAAACCGGAACCTCGCGCAATGGGCTGGTGGCGTCGGACGTGACAGAGGCCAAGCTGCAACGACGGCGGGTTCGGCTGACCCGGTTCTTGTTGCAGCCGCCGCCCGGGCGTCTTAGTCTGTGGGTTGACCCACCCGGAGGAATTCCGATGAATCGCAATCACAGCGGCACTGTCGACCGGTTGTTGAAAACCGCCGTCGTCATCTGCCTGGTGGCCGTCGTGGCCGAGGCCTGTTCGGTCCCGGTGTTCCGCTACGCCCTGGAACGCTGGCAGGCCGACCCGTACGAGGTGTTCGTGTTTCACCGCGGGCCGTTGACCGCGCCGCAGAAAGCCCAGGTCGATCGGTTGACCCGCGAGGGTGAAGCGGGCAAGACGTTTGCCAATGTGCGGGTCACCACCTGCGACCTCGACAACGAACCCGACCCCGACCTGCTGCAGCTCTGGAAAGCGCAACAGACCGAAACGACCCCGTGGATGGTCGTGCATTACCCGGTCGCCTCCAGGAACCCCACCCCGGTCTGGAAGGGCCCGCTGGAAGACTCCAACATCACCTCGCTGCTGAAGTCACCGCTGAGGAAGACGATCGCCGATCGCTTGGTCAAGGGCCACACGGCGGTGTGGGTGCTGCTGGAGAGCGGCGACAAGGCCGCCGACGACAAGGCCGCCACCACGCTCACCACGCGGCTGGCTCATCTCGAAAAGAACCTCAAGCTGCCGGAGATCTCCGAGGAGGACATTGCCCAGGGACTGGTGCTGATCGACCCCGAGGATCTCAAGGTCAAGTTCTCGCTGGTCCGGCTCTCCAGGAAGACCGCCCCCGAGGCGATGTTCGTCGAGATGCTGCTCTCCAGCGAAGAGGATCTCCGCGAAGACAAACCCCAACCGATGGCCTTCCCGATCTTCGGACGCGGCCGGGCGCTGTACGCGTTGATCGGCAAGGGGATCAACAACGACACGATCGACGCGGCCGGCACCGATCTGACCGGACCCTGCACCTGCACGATCAAGGAACAGAACCCCGGAATCGACATGCTGATGCCGGTGGCCTGGGACGAACTGGTCGAGCGATTGCCCGAGGCGGACACGCCGCTGCCCCCGCTGGTCGGGCTGACCGGTTTCGGCGAGGAGGCCGGCCCGGAAGAGAACAACGACCAGGACCCGGCCACCGACAAGACCGACGACCCCGCCGGGGATCCGGCTCAACCCGCTGCGACAGCCACCGACCCGCCGACGGCATCCGATGGCCCGGAGGTTGCAGACGCGGCCAACGCCGTCGCCACTCCGGCCGTGTCCTCCGACAACTTCCTCCTGTTGCCTCTGATCCTGATCGCCGGCGTCGTGTTGTTCGGCACGTGGTTCGTCATCGGCCGCCGGAGCTAAAGCTAACCGTAGCCCCGCAACCGGTCCGATTGTCCTCGCCAGTTTTTCAGACTCTCCTGCCACCAGACTCTCCTGCCACCAGACTCTCCTGCCACCAGACTCTCCTGCCACCAGGCTCTCCTGCCTGCGGACTCCTCCACCGGAACCCGCCCGATGAAGATCTCGCGACTGGTCGTTCAGGAAATCGCTCATCGTTTCGTCAACTTCGTCCTGGCCGTCATCGGCGTCTCGATCGCCGTCGCCTGCCTGGTCGCCTCGGTCACGATGATCGACGCCGGAAAAATCCAGTCGCGGAAACTTGTGGACGAGGGCGAAATCCAGTCGCAGCAGCTGGTGGCCAAGCGGGAACAGGAGGTCAAGGACGCCGGGAAAAAACTCAACGACGAAATGCGGAAAATCACCAAGGGACTGGGCTTCAACATCGTCGTGCTGGCCGAGGACGAGGACATCGCGGCATTCCACGCCGAAGGGACGCCGACGCGGACGATGCCCCAGGAGTACGTCGACCGACTGGCCAACTCGCCGATCGTCGTCATCAACCACCTGCTGCCGATTGTCACCAAGAAAATCGAGTGGGCCGAGGAGAAGCAGACCATCGTCCTGACCGGGACCAGGGGTGAGGTCCCGCAGGCACATCGCGACCCGAAGAAACCGCTGCTGGACCTGGTCCCCAAGGGCAAGGTCGTCCTGGGTTACCGGCTGCACCATTCCCGGAAGTTGAAACCGGGCAGCAAGCTGACGATCAACGGCCGTGAACTGGAGGTCGTCAAGTGCCATGCCGAACGCGGTTCGGTCGACGATGTCACCGCCTGGGTCAATCTCGAAGAAGCCCAGCAGATGCTGGGAATGCAGAATCTGGTCAACGCGATTCTGGCGCTGGAGTGCAACTGCGCTACGGTGGACCGGATCGCGGAGATCCGCGGTGAGATCGCCAAGGTGCTGCCGGGAACCCAGATCCTGGAACGCGGCCGCAAGGCCCTGGCACGAGCCGAGGCCCGGAACAAGGCCAAGAAAACGGCCGATGCATCGCTGGAAGCCGCGCGGAAATCCGGCGAGCAGATGATCGCCAGCCGCAAGGCCCAGGCCGACCAGATGATCGCCAGCCGCAAGGCCCAGGCCAACGTGCTGGTTCCACTGGCGGTGGTCGGCAGCTTCGCCTGGATCGTGCTGCTGGCCGTGGGCAACGCCCGGCAGCGCCGCGGCGAGATCGGCATTCTCCGGGCCATCGGCATGGGCAGCCGGGATGTGCTGGTGCTGTTCCTGGGCAAGGCCCTGCTGGTGGGACTGGCCGGCGGAGCCATCGGGTACGTCGCCGGGTTCCTGGTCGGCACCGGATACAGCGGCCCGCTCGAACAGAGTCTTTTTGACATCAATTGGCTGCTGACCGCTCTGCTGATGGCTCCAGCCCTCTCGGCCGCAGCCACCTGGCTACCCGCCCTGGTCGCCGCCGGGCAGGACCCGGCCGTCGTGCTGCAGGAACAATAAGTCCACATTTCTTCCTGCCCCCCATCCCATGCTGATCTCACTCGACCACATCACCAAGACCTACACCGGAGACACCGGTCCGATCGTCGCCGTCGACGACGTCAACGTGTCGGTCGACGCGGGTGAATTCGTGGCGGTGGTGGGACCCAGTGGCTGCGGCAAGACCACCCTGCTGCTGGTCGCCGGCGGGCTGCTGCGACCCGACGGCGGCAAGGTGACCATCGACGGCACCGACCCCTACTCGCTCTCGGGCGAACAACGGGCCCGTCTCCGCGCCGAACGGATCGGGTTCGTCTTCCAGCAGTTCCACCTGATTCCCTACCTCAACGTCCTGGACAACGTGATGGCACCGGCCCTGGTGACCGGAGAAACGACGGCCCGCGAACGAGCCGAAGCCCTGGTGGAGCGATTCGGGCTGACCGGCCGGGTGGGACATCGACCGGGACAGTTGAGCACCGGTGAACGGCAACGGGTCGCGCTGGCGCGGGCACTGTTGAACGAGCCCCGCGTGATCCTGGCTGACGAGCCGACCGGAAACCTCGACGGAGACAACAGCGACCAGGTGTTGCAGGCGTTGAAGACGTTTGCCGAGGATGGAGGTGCCGTGCTGCTGGTGACACACGATCCGGACGCGGTTGCGTTTGCCGGCCGCCAGGTCGTGCTCCAGGAAGGCCGGTTGGCCGTACCGGTGAGTTGAACACTTTGAGGAAAGCCGCAAATGCCCTTCACTGCCCGTTGCCAACTGCTGTTGCTGTTGCTGTTGCTGGCTCGACCGGGCGTCGCTGCCGACTGGCCGATGTGGCGACACGACGCGAGTCGTTCCTCCAGTACTCCCGAATCACTCGCCCCGGTCCTTCATCGGCAGTGGACACGGCACCTGCCCAAGCTCCAGGGGGCATGGCTCGACCAGGACCAGTTGACCACCGACTCCGTCTACCAGCCGATCGCCGCTGGTGGCCTGCTGCTGATCGGGTCATCCCACGACGACAGCCTGACCGCCTGGGACCTGGCCACCGGCGTCCCCCGCTGGCGGTTCTACACCGACGGGCCGATCCGCTACGCACCGGCTGCCGCCGACGGCCGCGTCTACCTGGTCGCCGATGACGGCTGCCTGTACTGCCTGGAGCTGGCCACCGGCAAACAGGTGTTCCGTGTCCAGGCGGCACCGCGTGACCAGCGGGTGCTGGGCAACAGCCGGTTGATTTCGGCGTGGCCGGCTCGAGGTGGGCCGGTGCTGGCCGACGGACAGGTCTATTTCGCCGCCAGCATCTGGCCGTTCATGGGCATCTTCATCCAGGCCGTCGATGCCCAGGCCGGGACGGTGACCTGGCGGAACGACGGCACCGGCTCGACCTACATCCTGCAGCCACACAACAGTCCTGCCTTCGCCGGCCTGGCCCCACAGGGATACCTGGCCGCATCCGGAGACGCATTGATCGTCCCCAACGGCCGCAGCGTGCCGGCCAGGCTGAATCGAAAGACGGGACAACTCGAGTATTTCCACCTGTCCCTGCACCGTCGCAGCGGCGGAGACCAGGTTGCCATCGCCGGCAAGGTGTTCCTCAACGGCGGCGCCGCGTTCGACCTGCAAACCGGCCTCGGGATCATCCAGCTGGACGGGAGCCGCTGCCCGGTGCTCGCCGACGGACTGGCCTTCACCGGCGGCAACCAGATCACCGCGATCGACGTGGACCATCCCGAGGTGACCGTCACCGTGAACAAGAAGGGCAACGAACAGACCTCGGTGACGTTCCCGAAAAGATGGACGGCATCGATCAAGTGCGACCTGTTCCTGAAAGCCGGATCCCGTCTCTACGGCAGCCGCGACCGCAAGCTGATGGCGATCGACCTGCCGGAGAACCAGCGTGCGGCAAAGCTCGCCTGGTCCCAACCGCTCGAAGGTGTCTCGGCCGAGGGTTCGATCGCCAGCATGCTCGTCGCCGACGGTCGCCTGGTGGTGGTGACCACCGAGGGAGCAATCTCCTGCTACGGGGCCGACAAGGTCGAGAGCCCCGTCGAGTTCGCCCTGCCGACGAAAACGTCGCTCGCTGACAACCACCCTTGGGTCAAGGCCGCCGGAATTCTGACCGAAACGGTCTCATCCCCAACCGGCGGCATCGCCGTCGTCCTGGGCCTGGACAACGGCCACCTGATGCGTGGACTGGCGCATCATCCGAAGTGGCAGGTGATCGGCATCGACGGTGATGCCGGGCGTGTCGACCGGATTCGTCGCAGCCTGGACGCGGCCGGGGTGCCACGAAATCGGGTCGCTGTGCACCACGCCGATCCCCTTACCATCGGGTTGCCTCCCTACCTGGCCCACCTGGTCACCACCGAGAACCTCGGGGCGTCCGGGTTCGACAGGACCGAGCGATTCGCCGCACAGGTCTTCGGCGTGCTGCGGCCCTACGGGGGCCGTGCCCTGCTGCCGCTCTCCAACGCCCAGCACGCCCGACTGGCCGCCGCGGTGGCCGGGGAACGCTGTCCTGGACACCGCCTGGCTGCGGCCGACGGACAGACCACCCTGACCCGCCCGGGTCCCCTGCCCGGCTCGGCCTCCTGGACCCACCAGTACGCCGACGTGGGCAACACCTCGGTCTCCAACGACGACCGAGTCAAGGCTCCGCTGGGGCTGCTGTGGTTCGGCGGAAGCTCCAACCGCACCATCCTGCCGCGGCACGGTCACGGCCCGACCGAACAGGTGGTCGGGGGCCGGCTGTTCATCGAGGGACCCGACCTGATGCGGGCCGTCGATGTCTACACCGGGCGAGTGCTCTGGGAGGTCTCGCTGCCGGGTGTCGGGCAGGCCTTCAACTTCACCGGTCACCAGCCCGGAGCCAACGCCACCGGCAGCAACTACGTCAGCGTCGAAGACGCCGTCTACATCGCCTACCAATCCCGTTGCGTCAAACTGGATTCGGCCACCGGGGAGGTGATTGCCGAGTTTCCTCTGCCGGCACTCGGCGACGGAGCCAAGCCGAAATGGGGCTACATCGCCGTCACCGGTGACCTGCTGATCGCCGGGGCCGAACCACTGGTGTACGAGGGGAAGCGGGTCGGCAGCAACACCCACGACGGCACCACCAGCCGTTACCTGGTCGTGATGGACCGACACGACGGCAAGGTGCTCTGGACCCGCGAGGCCCACTACGCGTTCGGCCACAACGCGATCGTCGCCAGCAACGACCTGCTGTACGCGATCGACCGGCTGCCCGAGACGATCGTCGCGCTGATGGCCCGCCGGGGCCGCAAGCCGACGGGCAAACCACGACTGGTTGCCTTCAACGCCAGGACCGGCAAGGAGGCCTGGAGTACCACCGAGAATGTCTTCGGGACGTGGCTGGGATTCTCCAAACAACACGACCTGCTGCTGCAGTGCGGCCGACCGGCACGGGACATGCTCACAAACGAACCCGCCGACCGGATGATCGTCTACCGCGCCCGCTCGGGGAAGATCCACTGGGACAAGAAACTGAGCTACGGCGGACCCTGCCTGCTGCACGGCGAGATGATCATCACGCAGGGCGAGGCCGTGTCGTTGCTGACCGGTGAGCCCTTCACTCGCACCAACCCGCTGACCGGACTCACTCAACCCTGGGGCTACACCCGCAACTACGGCTGCAATTCGGCGGTGGCCAGCCGGCACCTGCTGACGTTCCGCTCGGCAGCGGCCGGCTACTTCGACATGAATCGGGACGGCGGGACCGGCAACCTGGGGGGATTCCGCTCGAGCTGTTCGTCGAACCTGATCTGTGCCGACGGAGTATTGAATGCTCCCGACTACACCCGCACCTGCAATTGCTCGTACCAGAACCAGGCCTCGCTGGCCCTGATCCACGATCCCCGGATCGAGATGTGGACCTTCAACCAGCTGAAAACCGGCAACTCACCGCTGAAACACCTGGGGCTGAACCTGGGTGCCCCGGGTGACCGGCCCGACGACGACGGCACACTGTGGCTCGAACACCCGGCGGTGGGCGGCCCGTCACCGAAGATCCAGGTGACGGTGAAGCCCGAATCGGTCGAGTGGTTCCTGGGTCACTCGGAACGGATCGAAATGGGCAAGGAGAGCGGCCCGACCTGGGTGGGAGCCTCGGGTGCCCGCGGCATTCACTCACTCGGTATCGGTCTGCCCGGAAAAGCGACCTACCGGGTGAGACTCCACTTCACCGAGCCCGACCGAATCAAGTCGGGAGCGAGACGATTTTCGATCACCGTCGGCGGAAAAATGATCCGTCGCGACCTGGACCTGGTCGCCACCGTCGGCGTCGGCAAGACACTGGTGGTGGAAGTCGATTCGGTGGAGGTCGACGGAAAACTCGACGTGGTGCTGACTCCGGCGACCGGCTCGCTGCCACCGGTGCTGAGCGGTGTCGAGGTCCACATGGTGCGGTGAATCTTGGTTGGCCACGTTGGTCACCACACCACCCGATCCTCTATGCTGGACGACCCAGTCAACCGGAGCGATTCGAGACAGATCATGCCGTCCACGACACGGGAACTCGACCGACGCCGCGGTGCAGTGAGCAAGCACGCCCTGGTGGCCATCATCGGCCTGCTGGTACTGGTCGCCCTGGGAGTCTTGCTGGGCCAGATGGGGCAGGTAGCACCCCGTAGATCGACAGACGGCGGCGAGACGACAGTCACCTCGCTGACGTTCTTCTGCGCCGCGGGAATCCGCAAGCCGGTCGAGGCGGTTGCCAAGCAGTACCTCGAAGAATACGGAATCCAGGTCAACCTGGATTACGGCGGTTCCAACACCCTGCTGAGTCGCATCGAGACGGCCAGGACCGGGGACCTGTACCTGGCGGCCGACGAGAGCTACATCGAGATGGCCCGCAAAAAGGGACTGGTTGCCGAATCGCTCTCGCTGGCGAAAATGAAACCGGTGATCGCCGTGGCCGACGGCAACCCCAAGAATATCACCCGGATCGAAGACCTGCTCCGCAAAGATGTCCGCACCGTGCTGGGCAACCCCGACCAGGCGGCCGTCGGCAAGAAAACCCGCAAGCTCCTGAAGGCATCGGGGCACTGGGCGAAGCTCGAAGCCCTGGTCCGTCAGACCGGGACGTTTCAGCCAACTGTGCCCGAAGTGGCCAACACGGTGAAGATCGGCGGAGCCGACGCGGCGGTGATCTGGAACACGACCACCAAGATCGTCGACGGGATCGAGGCGATCGAGGTCCCCGAACTGGACAAGGGAGAGGTGCTGGTCACCGTGGGTGTATTGACCACCGCGGTCAATGCGACCGAGTCACTGAGATTCGCCCGTTACCTGGCCGCCTCCGACCGCGGCCTGAGGGAATTCCGCAAGTTCGGCTTCACACCGGTCGAGGGCGACAAGTGGGCCGAGGTTCCCGAGTTGACCTTTTTCTGTGGATCGGTCAACCGCCGGGCGGTCGAACAGGCAATCAAGGGCTTCCAGACTCGCGAAGGCGTCCAGATCAACACCGTCTTCAACGGCTGCGGCATCCTGACGGCGCAGATGAAGACGATCACCGACAAGAAGCTGACCGGCTTCCCCGACACCTACATGGCCTGCGACAAGTACTACCTGGAGATCGTCGACGGGTTGTTCCAGGACGCGATCGAGATCTCCGACACCGAGGTGGTGATCGCGGTGCCCAAGGGGAACCCCAAGCGGATCAAGTCCCTGGCGGACCTGGCGCGTCCCGGCGTGCGGGTCGCCGTCGGGCAACCCGACCAGTGCACCATAGGCGTGTTGACCCGGCAGGTGCTGGAAGCCGAGAAGGTCTACGAGCCGGTGATGGCCAACGTCGTTACCCAGACAGCCACCTCGGCCCTGTTGATCGCTCTGGTCTCGACCGGAGCCGCCGACGCATCGCTGGCATACCTGACTGATACGCGGTCCGAGAACGAGAAGGTGGACGCAGTCCGGATCGAGTCGACGGCGGCCAAGGCGATCCAACCAATGGGCATCGCCAGGTCCAGCCGCAACAAGCACCTCGCCCGACGCCTGATGCGGGCGATCACCCGGGCCCGGTCCGACTTCGAAGCGGCCGGATTCCACTGGCGGTTCGAAGCCGACGCCTCCGGTTCCTAGGCGGTTCACCAATCGCCACCCGCTTTTCGAAACCTGCTCATTCGACGTCGAAACCATGTCCACCGCCAACGTCGACGCAGCGGAACAGCGGTACCACCCCCCTTCCGACACTCCGTTCCTGGTCAGCCTGGGGATCATCTCGAGCGTCTACGTCCTGCTGCTGATCGCATTGCTGGTCGGTGACGTGGCCTACATAGCCACCGGAAACCTGGCCGACACCGTGGGATTGCCCGTTTGGCTCGAGTGGTCTCGACCGGCACTGCGGCCGTTGCTGTCGATGGTGGCGACACTGGGCACGCCCGAGATCCGCTACTCGGTCCAGTTGACGATGATCAGTTGCCTGTTCTCGGCGGTGCTCTCGCTGTTCGTCGCCGTCCCCACCTCCTACCTGCTCAGTCGATACAACTTCCCCGGCAAGAACCTGCTGGACGCGATCCTGGACATCCCCATCGTGTTGCCCCCGCTGGTGGTGGGACTGAGCCTGCTGATCCTGTTCCAGTACGTGCCCGACATCACCATCGGGGCGGAGACGTACAGCCTGCGGAACGCGATCGTTTTCCAGGTGCCGGCGGTGGTGCTGGCCCAGTTCATGGTCGCCGCAGCGTTCGCAGTGCGGGTGATGAGGGCGACGTTCGACCAGGTCGATCCACGACCCGAGCAGGTGGCATTGACGCTGGGTTGCAGCCAGTCACAGGCTTTCTGGCGAGTCGTGCTGCCACAGTGCGGCAACGGGATGCTGACGGCCGGCACGCTGGCGTGGGCCCGGTCGCTGGGAGAATTCGGCCCGCTGCTGATTTTCGCCGGAGCCACCCGGATGAAGACCGAGGTGCTTTCGACCACGGTGTTTCTCGAGTTGAGTATCGGCAACCTCGAGGGAGCCGTAGCGGTGTCGCTGTTGATGGTCATTTGTGCCGTCGTGGTGCTGGTGATCGCCCGGATCTGGGGATCTCGTGGGTTGTCGTTGTGACGACGAGTCGAGACGATCGAGGGCATCCCGAAAGGACACGCCATGCAGGTCACCGTCGAGTACGCCGCCCAGATCAAGACGATCGCCGGAGTGGCCAGTGAAGTGATCGAAATGGACGGGCCGTGCCCGGTCGCCGAGATCGCTCGACAAGTCGCTGCGAGCCGAGGCGAAGAGTTGGCCGAGATCCTGCTCGACGACGATGGACAGCCCCGTCCCTCGATCCTGGTCTTCCAGGGCGAGGACCAGGTCCGCTGGGACGACACCTCGACGGTCGTCTCCGACGGTGACACCATCACACTGCTCTCGCCCGTCTCGGGCGGCTAGCCCTGACCCTCCACCAGGCTGCCATGGCTCCGTTGACCGACCACGAAAAAGCCGTTTACGAATGGCAGATCTGGGTGCCCGGGTTCGGCGAAGCCGGACAACAAGCTCTCAAGGACGCCTCGGTGCTGGTGTCCCGGATCGGCGGACTGGGCAGCGTGGTGGCCTACGAGTTGGCCGCGGCAGGAATTGGACGCCTGGTGCTGGCCCACGCCGGTGACATCAAACCCAGCGACCTGAACCGGCAGTTGCTGATGACTCACGACGGGCTGGGCAGTTCCCGGGTCGAATCGGCACAGCGACGGCTCAAGGAACTCAACCCGCGGCTGGAAGTCCTGGCGATCCCCGAGAACATCACCGAAGAGAACGCCGCGAAGCTGGTGGGCGAAGTCGACCTGGTGGTCGACTGTGCACCGCTGTTCCCCGAGCGATTCGCGATGAACCGCCAGTGCATCGAGCAGGGCAAACCGCTGGTCGACTGCGCCATGTACGACTGCGAGTTCCAGGTCACCACGATCCTGCCGGGGCAGACTCCCTGCCTGGCCTGCCTGTACCCCGAAGATCCTCCCGCGTGGCGCCGCGAATTTCCCGTTTTCGGAGCCGTCTCGGGCACGGTGGCTTGTCTCGGAGCCATGGAAGCCATCAAGGTATTGGGGAGCTTGGGGGAACCGTTGGCCGGCACGCTCCTGACCTGTGACCTCCGCGACATGAGTTTTCGACGACGACGCCTGCTGAAGCGTGAAGATTGCCCTGTCTGCGGAACGTCGTCCGAGGCCCCCCCGAAATGACCTCTCCCAACGACCCCCCCGCCGATGCAGCCGCCGGACGCGACGAACCGGTCATCCAGGTCAGAGATCTCCAGAAGACCTACTACGACGGTTGGTTTCGCCGCCGGAAGATCGAAGCCCTGAAGAAGGTCTCGCTGGAGGTGGGTCGAGGCGAGATCTTCGGTTTGCTGGGACCCAACGGGGCCGGCAAGACCACCCTGATCAAGGTCCTGCTGGGCATCGTTCACAAGACCGCGGGTGAAGCGAACCTGCTGGGCCAACCGGCCGGACGTCGGCTGGGTCGGAAGCGGGTCGGCTACCTGCCCGAGGGCCACCGGATTCCGCGGCACCTGACCGGCAACACGGCACTCGAGTACTACGGCAGTCTCAGCGGGATGTCGGTTGCCGACACCCGCCGCCGCCGCGGCGAACTGCTCGAAATGGTCGGCCTGGCCGACTGGGGACGCACCGTCGTCACCAAGTACTCCAAGGGCATGCTGCAACGGCTCGGGCTGGCCCAGGCCATGCTGCACAAACCCGACGTGCTGGTGCTCGACGAACCCACCGACGGAGTCGATCCCGTGGGCCGCTCGGAAATCCGGGACGTGCTGAACCTGCTCAAGAGCCAGGGCAGGACCATCTTCCTCAACAGTCACCTGCTGCAGGAAATCGAGCTGATCTGTGACCAGGTGGCGATCCTGTTCCAGGGCGAGGTGCTGAAGGTGGGTCCGGTCGAGGAAGTGACCAACCTGACCGACGCCGGCTCGGCCGACGTCACCCTGGAACTCGAAGGAGACGGCGATGCGATTGCCCGACTGCTGCCGGACACGGTTGGAGACCGCGAGCAGGCCGGGGAGACCCGTTGGCGGGTGACGCTGCAGCCGCTGAAGCAGGATCGCATCGACTCCCTCATCGACCAGCTCCGGGCCGCTGGAATCAGCATCGTCGCGATCACCCGGCAGAAGCTGACTCTGGAGGAGGCTTTCCTGAGGCTGGTGCGCGGCGCGGCGGGGGGTGAGTCATGAGAGCCTACCTGGCCGTGATCAAGGACTCGTTCCGCGAGGCGTTCTCCTCGAAGATCCTTTGGGTCCTGATCGTGATGATCGCCCTGTTCCTGGCCCTCCTGGCCGGGCTCTCGGTCGCCCCGGCCGAGCGAACCGGGCTCGATTTCCCCGACGTCTTCGACTGGCCCGAACTGGCCACACGGCTGCGCGACGCCGAGGCCGACAGCCCGGCGGGGCAGCTCCGGGGCCGATTCCCCGCCGACTTGCAGTCCGATCTCCGCGGCTTCCAGCATGATGGCGAGAACCGGCGTGTCTTCCGTGATCTCCGCCGTCAACTCAACGAACAACTCACCACCGATGACTTCGCCACTGCGATCGTGGTGCCCGAGGAGAAACTGTCCGAAGAAGCCCGCGAGCTGTCCGGACGAGGTGAGGGCGTCGACGAAAAGACACGGCAACGGCTCAACCGCCTGATCCTCGAAGCCGCCTTGCCCAACGACATCCGCCCGAGCCCCGGCGAAGTCATGACACCGACCTACATCGGTTTCGAGATCTTCGACGACCTGACGCTCGACCAAGACCAACTCAGGCAGGTGATCAACACGGCCCTACAGGTCTTCATCTTCTTCTTCGTCTCGGTGATGGGGACATTGATCGCCATCGTGGTCACCGCGCCAATCGTTCCACGGATGTTCGAGCCCGGGGCCATCGATCTGCTGCTCTCCAAACCCGTCTCACGATCCCTGCTGTTTCTCTCGAAATTCTTCGGCGGCTGTGCCTTCACGATCGTCAATGCCGCATTCCTGATCGGCGGCATGTGGCTGATCATCGGGATCCAGTTCGGCGTCTGGAGCAACGGGCTGTTGTTGAGTCTGCCGGTCTACCTGTTCCTGTTCGTACTCTACTACTCGGTCTCGGCCGCAACCGGGGTTGTCTTCCGCGGACCGATCATCTCGGTCGTGATGGTCGGGTTGTTCTGGTTCGCCTGCTTTGTCGTCGGCACGGCCAAGGAGACCGCCGAGCAGTTCGAGATCAACGGCTCGCGGATCCACACGATCGTGCCGGTCGACGATGCGCTCCTGGCCTCCAATTCCGCCGGTGACCTGCAGATCTGGTCCACGGAATCCAAGACCTGGGAGCGGGTGTTCGATCCGGGTCCGAACCAACTGGGCGGCGTGGCGGCGATGGCCATCAGGGCCCAGCAGGGATTCCCCTTCCTGGGGCCGATCTACGACAAGCAGAAACAGCGGATCATTGCGATCACCAAGCCGACGCCGATCTTCATGCCCGGCGGGGGACCGTCCCGCATGTACATCGGACGACCGGACGATAACTGGTCCCGTCGCGGCGGCGCCATACTCCGCATGGCGCCACGGTCGATTTTCCTCTCGCCGGAAGGCGAGATCCTCGTGGCAGGCCCGACCGGACTACAACGGTTCACCGGAGACGCCGAGACCCCGCAACGGCCGTTCCGGGTCTTCGGTCTCGACCTGGGCAGCCGGTCCGATGCCGGACGGTTCGTCGAAGCCACTCCCGATGAGATGCCTCGATGGAAGAGCCCGTTCGCAGCGACGATTGATCCGGACCGCGGCCATGTCGTCATCTACAGCGACGGAACATTGTCCCTGTTGTCGCCCGAGAAGAACGACGAGCAGGTGATCTACACGCCCGGAGCCAATCGCGACCTGGATACCGACGAGGCGGCCCTGCTGGCCGTCGCCGGAAACACGCTGCTGGTCGCCTTGGCCGACGGCAACTACCGGTTGCTGGATGCCACGACGCTGGAACCGAAAACGACGATCGAGGGTCCCGAAAAGCCGCGGTGGGCCGCCGGTTCGCCCGATGGTCGCTTCCTGGCCGTCCTGTCTCACACCTCCAGTGCCTGGCTTTTCGACGTGGCCAACGGGAAACCGGTCACCAACGGAGCCATCTCCGCTGACATTCACGCCATGGCCTTCACCGACAGCAGTTCGCTGCTGGTGGGTGACCTGTTCATGAGAGCCACCGAGTACAAGCTGCCGGACTTCTCGGTCGAGGCCAGCTACGACCCGCCGCTGTCGACTCTCCAGAACGTCTACCGCTACGCCCTGCTGCCGATCTACACGGTCTTCCCCAAGCCGGGAGAGCTCAACGCGGTCATCACCCGCCTGTTCCAGGAAGACAGCACGGTGGCGATGTCGGGCAACAACGACGACCTGCAGGCCGACCAGGTCGAGATCGACATCCAGACCCCGCTGGTCTCCAACGCCATCTTCCTGATCATCGTGCTGGCCCTGACGTGCCTCTACGTGTCACGGAAGGACTTCTAGCAGCCGGGTTCTATCCCAGCACGCCCTCGACCACGGTGGCCCGGGGATCGACCAGCCGGATCGGGCGACCGACATTCGAGACGTTCTGCTTCTCGGCGTCGATGCCCAGCGCGCCGCAGACGGTCGCCAGCAGATCACCGGTCGTGATCGGACGGTCGGCCACCCCGGTCCCGTCGGCGGTGGTCCTGCCCGCCGCCTGGCCACCCTTGACTCCCCCACCGGCCAACACGGTCGACCAGGCGTTGGGGAAATGATCCCGCCCCTGGTTGGGATTGATCTTCGGTGTGCGACCGAATTCCCCCATCCAGATCACCAGCGTCGATTCCAGCAGCCCGAGACGACTCAGATCGGCCAGCAAGGTGGCCCAGCCGGAATCGAGCGTCGAGCTGAGCCGCTTGACGGTGTCGAAGTTGTTCTGGTGAGTGTCCCAGCCCAACTGCATCTGGGCATCGGCCCCGTTGAGCGACACCTCGACAAACGGCACACCTCGCTCGATCAGCCTCCGGGCCAAAAGGCACCCCTGACCAAACCGGTTGCGGCCGTAGGCGTCGCGGACGACGGTGGGTTCGTCGTCGAGGTCGAAGGCCGCCACCGACTCGGACCGCATCATCCGCACCGC
>CAUZRQ010000017.1:0-69649 GCA_963582065.1 Planctomycetota bacterium
GAAGGACGGCAAGGGGAAGGACGGCAAGGGGAAGGACGGCAAGGGGAAGGACGGCAAGGGGAAGGACGGCAAGGGGAAGGACGGCAAGGGGAAGGACGGCAAGGGGAAGGATGGCAAGGGGAAGGACGGCAAGGGGAAGGACGGCAAGAGTCAACAGGGGCAGCAGTCAAAGCAGGACGACGACAAGACCCCGGGGCGTGATGAGATCGAGCGTGCGCAGCGGGAGATGGAGCGTGCGATCGAGGAACTCAAGAAGAAATCGCGTGACGCGGCTGCCGATCACCAAGACAAGGCTCTCAAGGACCTGTTGGTGGCCAAGGAGAAGCTCGAAGAGATTCTGCGTCAACTGCGGGAAGAAGAGCGGAAGCTGTTGCTGGCGGCTCTGGAAGCTCGGTTCCAGAAGATGCTGGCCATGCAGTTGGCTGTCTTCCAGGGCACGATCACCCTGGGTCAGGTATCGGCTGATGCCTGGGTTGGTCGGCACACGACGCAGTCGATCAAGCTGGCCCGCGATGAGGAGGAGATTGCCGTCGAGGCAATCAAGGCTCTGACGTTGTTGAAGGAAGAAGGCTCGTCGGTGGCGTTTCCCGAAGCGGTTATCGAGTTGCGTGAGGACATGCTGGTGGTGTCTCGTCGGCTCGAGGAATCGAAGGTCGGTAAGCTGACTCGGGCGATAGAAAAGGACATCATCGAGTCGCTCGAGGAGATGATCGACGCGTTGCAGAAGGAACTCGAGAAGACCGAGGACGAGAAAAAGGAACAGGAACAGAAAAAACAGCAGCAGCAGCAGCAAGACCAGGAACCGCCGTTGGTGGACAAGCTGGCCGAGTTGAAGATGCTGCGAGCGTTGCAGTTGCGTGTCAATCGGAGGACACGGCGGTTGGCTCGTCTGATTGACGGTGAGCAGGCCAAGGACAACGACGTGATTCAACAGTTGAAGGACCTGGCTCGTCGGCAGGCCCGGGTGCAGAAGGCCGCCCGGGACCTGGCCACCGGGCGCAACCGTTAGCCGAACAGGCTTCGGGGGGATCATGCGGCGAACGGCTCACTGGCAGGCCCTCTTGCGGCCCCTGGTTTTGGCATCTTGCCTTGTGCTGGTGTTGGTGCCGGTGGCCGTCGGGCAGCAGACCGTCGAGGTATTGACCCTGCGGAATCAGCCTCATCCCGTGGCCATCGGTGGTGGTGGTTACGTGTTGGCCGGAGAGAAGGTTTCGGGTCGCCTGGTCGCGTTGACGCAGGCCGGGATTACGGTCGAGGGGAAGAGTGGTCGTCTCCCACTGGTACCCACTGGCGACGTACTGGACGTTCGCTTTTCGTTGACCAAACCGGTGACGAGACTGTCGAAGCCGGCTGCGGCCTGGGTTCGATTGGTTGACGGGAGTCGGATCGGTTGCCGGGCCGTGGCAGCGACACCCAAGCAGGTGAAATTGCAGACACAGCACCTGGGGGAACTGGCGGTTCCGGCCGCGCGGATTTCGGCCATCCGATTCGGGAAGGCACAACGAGGAGTGGTCGATTCGTGGCGGGACCTGCTGGGCCGCGAGATCAAGCGGGACCGGCTGGTGATCCTCAAGGGCAAGACCCTGGATTATCTCGACGGTGTTGTTGGCGAGGTCAATGACGAGCAGATCAAGTTCTTGCTCGACGGAGACGAGATTCCGGTGCCACTGCAACGGGTCTACGGGATCATCTTCTTCCGCAAGGCGACGACCTCCCAGGGGGCCGCTCCGATAGTGTGCCAGGCGGCATTGCGTAGCGGAGACGCGTTTGGGCTGACCTCGGTCAGCGTTGACGACAAGACCTGTCACGGCGTTCTGGTCGGTGGTGCCAAGGTCAGCCTGCCCGTCGCACAACTTGAACGGCTCGACTTTGCTGCCAGCCGGATCATCCATCTGTCGGCGATGACGCCTCGAGATGTCGAGCACGTCCCGTATTTCGACGTGACCTGGAAGTACCGTCGCGACCGCAACCTGGATGGTGGGCCGTTGAAGGTTGGTGGGCAACGATTCGCGCGAGGTCTGGCACTGCATTCCAAGACGCGACTGGTCTACGCCCTGGCCGCCCATCACCGGCGGTTCCAGGCGTGGATGGGGATCGACGCGTTGGTCGGTCGCAGGGGAAACGTGCACGTGGTGATTTCGGCCGACGGCAAGACGTTGCTCGAGACCGATGTCAAGGGGACCGACAAGCCGCGGCTGGTGGACCTGGACGTGACCGGCCGGCGGGAATTGCAGATCCTGGTCGATTTCGGCGGCGACCTCGATATCGCCGATCACCTTGATCTGGCTGATGCCAGGTTGGTCCGCTAGGAGTTTTTTCCGACGGAATTCGGTCACATGATCGGCAGCCGGTGACGACAACTGGGAGGCAGAGGCGACGTGAGAGTTTTCAAGCGACATGGGTGCCCGGGCTGCCGTTGGTGGCCGGTAGTGATCGTGCTCCTGCTTGTGGCCGTACTGCCGCGGACGACTCGTGCGGTTGATCCGGCGGTGCTGGCAGCCGAGGCGAAGCGGATCGAAGTGGCCTCACGCCTGGCGTCGAGCGTGGTGGCGATTTTTTCTCGAGGCGGGAAGGGGGGCGGGTCGGGGGTGGTGATCAGTTCCGACGGTTACGCCCTGACCAATTTTCACGTCACCCGGGGGGCCGGCACGTTCATGAAGTGTGGGCTCAATGACGGACGACTCTACGACGCGGTGATCGTTGGCATCGATCCGACCGGAGATGTCGCGCTGGTGAAACTCCTGGGTCGCGACGATTTTCCTCACGCCCAACTCGGTGACAGCGACAAGCTGAAGGTCGGCGATTGGACCTTCGCGATGGGCAACCCGTTTCTGCTGGCGACCGACTTTCAGCCGACGGTGACCTACGGCATCGTCAGTGGATTGCACCGCTACCAGTATCCGGCCGGAACGATTCTCGAATACACCGACTGCATCCAGATCGACACGTCGATCAACCCGGGCAACTCGGGCGGCCCACTGTTCTCCGCGGGCGGACAACTGGTGGGGATCAACGGGCGGGGATCGTTCGAGAAGCGGGGCCGAGTCAATTCGGGGGCTGGCTACGCCATCTCGATCAACCAGATCAAGCTCTTCATGGACCATCTCCGCAGCGGCCGTGTCGTCGATCACGCCACGCTGGGGGCGACAGTGACGACCCGCGAGGATGGTGCGGTCGTCGTCGACGGGATACTGGACGAATCCGAGGCTTACCGACGCGGGCTCCGCGTGGGAGACGAGCTCATCTCGTTCGCCGGCCGGCCGCTGAGGAGCGTCAACCAGTTCAAGAACATCCTGGGGATCTACCCCAAGGGATGGAAACTGCCTCTGGTCTTTCGACGCGAGCAGGTGCGAACCGAGGTGGTGCTGCGGTTGCGGGCGCTGCACCGGGCCAGCGAATTGACAGGACCGCCCAAGGCCGACCGACCTCGTCGCGGAAGGCCCCGGCCCGGTCAACCCGGACGACCCAAGAGACAGCCTCGCCGCGGTCGCCGTCCCCCGGCTGCCAAGCCGCCGGAAAAGTACAAGCATCTCTTCGTCAAGAAGACCGGCTTCGCCAACTACTATTTCAATCAGCAGGAACAGAAGCGGGTGATGAGGGAAGTGACCCGGCTGGGTGATTTCACCAGTGCGGCGGGAGCGTGGGTGCTGGCCGGCAAGACGGCTGCCGGAGACGCGTACCAACTGACCCTGGCCGAGGCCGGCGTCGGACTCTCCTGGAAACAGAAGGCGTATTTCCAGGAACTCGAGTCGGCTGAACCGCTCGACGAGCCGAAGGGCAGTGGCGGATTCCTGTACGCGATGCAGATGTGGAAGACCTTCCTTGCCAACCGGACGAAAGGCTTTGGCGAGTTCTACTACCTGGGCAGCGAGCCGCTGGATGGATCTGGCGCCCGTGTTGACGTCATGATCAGCGAACTTGGCAATGTCCGCTGCCGCTGGTACCTCGATCGCAAGCAGGGTCGGTTGCTGGGGTTTGATTCTCAACGGGAAGAGGACACCGACGAGTGCGAGGTGCGGTTGACCGGGGATATCGAATCCGGCGGACGGCACTGGCCGAAGGCGATCGTGGTTCGTTCGGGGGGACAGGCGGTCGCGAGTTTTGGAGTCGCGACGGTGACTGTCCGGAAGGAGGCGGCGAAATGATGGGGACCCGGGTCATTTCAACGGTTCTCACACTGCTGGCTGCAGTTGTGGCATGGCCGTCGGTCGCCGTCGGCCAGTCGGTGTACTCGACGATCCAGCGCGTCCAGCAGCGGACCGTCAAGGTCTTCGGTGCCGGTGGCATCAAAAGACTGCACTCCTACAGCACGGGGTTTGTGGTGTCTTCGGCCGGTCACGTGGCGACCGTCTGGAGCCATGTGCTGGATACAGAGGAGTTGATCGTTGTGCTGGCCGATGGCCGCAAGATTCCCGCCAAGGTATTGGGAGCCGAGCCCCAACTCGACCTGGCTGTGCTCGAATTGAAGGGGGACGACCTGGAACTGTCCGCGTGGGATCTCGAGGCCGATTCTTCAGATGCCGGTCCAGGAACGCGGGTTCTGGGGTTCAGCAACATGTTCCGCGTGGCCACCGGTGACGAAATGGTGTCGGTGATGCATGGCGTGGTGGCGGCCAAGGCCCCGCTGACGACACGTAGTGGAGCGTTTGAAACGTCCTACGAGGGCACGGCGTACATCGTCGATGCGGTGACCAACAACCCGGGCGCCGGGGGTGGCGTGTTGACGACCCGGGGAGGACGTTTGCTGGGGATGATCGGCAAGGAATTGCGGAACGCGGCAAGCAACACATGGGTGAATTACGCGGTCCCGATGTCTGAGTTGAAACTGCCGATCCAGCAGATCATTGCCGGCAAGTACCGTGCCCGTCAGCGCGGGCCGGACGAGACGGATGCGGTGGCGAGATTTCGGCCGCTGGAGTTCGGCATCGTGCTGGTGCCGGATGTGCTGTTTCGAACACCGGCTTTCATCGACCGGGTGCAGCCCGGGTCGGCCGCGGCCACTGCCGGGTTGCAGCCGGATGACCTGGTGCTGTTCGTCAACGGCGATCTGGTGCAGTCGTGCCGAGTGCTCAAGCAGCGGCTCGGGCGGATCGATGCCGGTGGCACACTGAAATTGACCGTACGGCGTGGCGACAAGTTGGTGCCGGTCGAGATGCCGGTGCCCGACAAGCCGTTGACGCCGGCACCGGGACAGGCCAAGACGAAGCCGCCCGGGGGGAGCAAGTGATGAGGGCAGTGAGGGTGCCGGAATGGCGGATGGGACGGGTGACCGGTTGGTTGTCCTTCTGCCTGGTTGCTGCGGCGGCGGGATCGGCGGTGGCCCAGGACCTGACCGTCGTGGATCTCGAGACCCGCGAAGAGCAGGCGTTCAAGGAGGCTTCGGCGGTGGTGGCACCCGCGGTGGTCCGTATCCAGACCGTTGGCGGTCTCGATCGTGTCGGACGCATATTGACCGGGACGGCCGCGACGACCGGCGTCGTGGTTTCGCCGGATGGTTATGTCATCTCCAGTGCCTTCAACTTCGTTTCGCGGCCGGCGTCGGTGCTGGTCACCTTGTCGGACGGACGTCGATTTCCGGCCAAGATCGTCGCCAACGACCGGGCGAGGATGTTGACGTTGTTGAAGATCGACGTCGTCGGGTTGGCGGTGCCCAAGACGGCACCTCGAGACGGATTTCGAGTCGGCCAGTGGGCAATCGCCATGGGGCGGACCTACGAAAGTCCTCTGCCGAATCTCTCGGTCGGAATCGTCAGCGCGCTGAACCGAATCTGGGGACGGGCCCTGCAGACCGACGCCAAGATATCACCGGCCAACTACGGTGGTCCACTGGTCGACATCCAGGGTCGGGTAATCGGCGTGCTTGTTCCGCTTTCGCAACGCCAGGCCGGACAAACTGCGGGGGTCGAGTGGTACGACTCGGGGATCGGTTTCGCGATTCCGATGGTCGACATCCTGGGGACGCTGCCGAGGTTGAAGGCCGGCGAGGACCTGCTGCCGGGATTGATGGGCATCACCTTGAAGCCGGGCGACGTCTACGCGTCGGCGGCGGTCATCGACCGTGTCCGGTTCAATTCGCCGGCGGAGAAGGCCGGCCTGAAACCCGGTGACGTGATCGTCTCGGTCGACGGACAGGCGATCAAGAGACTGGTGCAGGTCCGGCACGCGCTGGGCAACAAGTATGCCGGCGAGACGATCACGGTGCTGGTCAAGCGTGGCGAGAAGTCGGTGGAACAGAAGATCGAACTCACCGGAAAACTCGAACCCTACACCCCGGTCTTTCTCGGACTGCTCCCTGTCCGCAAGAAACTGGGTGAGGCGTCTGACGGCGTGACCGTACGAGGGATTCTGCCCGAGAGTCCTGCGTCCAAGGCGATGATTCGCCCGGGTGACCGGGTGGTGCAGTTGGACGACAAGGCGGTGGTCGACCTGGCCGGGCTGTTCGATGCGATCAGCCGGCGAAGGGTGGGAGACGAAGTCAAGGTGCACGTTGATCGGGGGGGTGCGAAGCAGATGCTGACGGCCAGGTTGGCGGTCGTTCCCTCCGAGGTGCCCGCGGTGCTCGAGTCCGACGTGATCGTTGCACCCGACCCGAAACCGGCCGATCTGCCCAAGACCGGTCGATTCAACCAGGATCTCACCGGCCACGATCACAGCTTCTGGGCATATGTTCCCGAAACCTACAACCCGGCACACGGCTACGGGTTGGTCGTCTGGATCCACCCGGGCAGTGACACGATGGAAGCCGACATCCACGACCTCTGGAAACCGATCTGTGACGAGCGTGGGTTGATCCTGGTTGGTCCGCGGGCCAAGGAGATCGCCGGTTGGAGTCTCAACGAGGCCGGGTTCATCGAGGCTCTCGTCCAGGAGATGCAGCAGAAGTACCGGATCGACAGTCAGCGGATCGTGCTGCACAGTTACTCGGACGGTTGCCGTTTTTCCTTCCACCTGGCCTTCAAGTACCGGTCGCTGTTCCGTGGTGTGGCGGCGTCATCCGAGCCCCTGAAGATCGCACCGCCGGAGAATCGTCCCGATGTCCGGCTGCAGTTCTTCTTCTCGTGCGGTGACAAGGACAACCTCTACCGCCTGGTGCAGCAGACGCGAAAACGGCTCACGGCGATGAAGTTCCCTGTCGTCTTGACGACCGTGCCCGGCGAGGGACACAGCTATCCCCCGATCCCGGTGCTCGACGCCATTGCCCGCTGGATCGACATGCTCGACCGGATTTAGTTCCGGATCCCGCGATGCCGGGTGGATGATGGAAGATCCATCGCATCCTCGGGGTGATCATCCCTCGGATCCCGCCAGGGTCCGCCGACGGTTCGAGCGGCTTCGCAGCAGCAACACGGTAGCCATCGCTGTGGCCAACCCCAGCCCGATCGCTCCGGCGAGTCCGGCCATCCACCAGCCGAGCCCGATCAACAGCCAGGCGAACGAGTCGTGACGGCGGATCCAAGCTTTCAGTCTCGATCGCTCCAGCCGCGGCCATCCCCATGCGATGGCAGCGGCCAGTGTGGTCGACACCAGGATCTGCCACACGATCCACCAGCCGGAGGGTGATCCGGTCACCTCGACCGGCCGCTCGATTCGCCGGGCCTCCTGCGTCGGTGGCGGGGAGGTGGTGGGGGGCTTGCTCGACAGGGGGGCGGTGTTCGCCGGTTCGGTGCGACGTGACAAGTGCCAGTTGGGTCCGTTGAGTCGCCAGATTGTGGCCAGTTCGTCGACACCAAGTTCTTCGCCGGAGAGGTCGTCGGGCCACGAGTCCAGTCGCGAGACATCTCCATCGGGCACCCAGCTGATTTCCCCGGGCAGGATCAGCAGACGCTGGCGGACCTGTCGTCCCGAGACCAACGGCAACGGCGGTGTCCAGCGATCCGAATCGGGGGCGTCGGGCAATGTCGCGTCGAGTGTCACCTCGGCCACGCTCTCGTATTCCGCCTCGAGACGACCATCCTCGACTGATGTCAATTCGGGGGTGGGTTGCCATTGGATGGGTGCGTCGGTCCCGTTGACCGCCAGCAGGGCCGATTCGATCGTCACCAGCAACGGGCCGCTGGTCTGTGGTCCGGACAAGGGAATCGTCCGAGTCCGCAGTCGCCAGGGACCGTCGGGATCCAACTGCAGCCGATACACCAGTTGCAGAGGTGTCGGGAGGTTCTTTCGTCGGATGTTGAGTTCCACCGGTTTCTTGTCGGTGGAGAGAATGAACCGGCCAGCCAGCACCTCGCGGGCATCAACGGCTGTGGTGGCGGCGTCTTCTGTGGGACTCAGGGGCTCGGCCCCAGTGACCGTCACAGCCAGCTGCGGGTCGTGATACAGGCTCAGTGTACTCGACGAGGTCTCTGCGTCGACGAAAGCCACTTCGGGCAATACAACACGTTTTGCCGCGTCCAACGGCAACTCACCCTGGATCGTGATGTTCTGGATGCCCGACTGGGTCTCCTCTTCGAACAGATTGGCGTCCTTGAGAAACAGCACCAGTTGATCTCCGACCCGGGCACTTCGAGCGAGTCGGTCGGCGCCGTCCTGCTGCTGGATTCCGATCGAGGTGATCTTCAGCCGGGGGTCGATTTTCAGGGCGTGGTGAAACACCGACAATCCGGTCGTTTTTGCCGAGGCCGTGATGGTCAGTTCCAGTCGGTCCTCTCGAACGTGCAGGAACTGTTCGACACGGACCAGGCGTCGCGGCCGCAGCGTCAGGACATCCAACGGCAGGCTGACAGGTTTCTCCAGCGTCCACGCCAGCGAGGCAACCGGTTGCGTGGGGTCCTGATCATTCTGCCAATCCCGGGTGAACTCCACGACGTCCATCGCAGTGGCTCCCGCGGGGGACGGGGCGACCACCGCCAGTCGAAATCCACCGGCCGGGTTGACTCCCATTTTCATCGGACTGGCCACGACCGGAATCGGGGGAACACCGTGTGCGAGCGTGATGCCGGGGTCGATTTCAAGTCGTCCGGCGTCGGCGGCCACGGGCAGTCGTCCGGAGAGCCGGATCTCAAAATCCCCGTTCTGTGGATTCGCGAATTCGATGATGACCAGTTGGCGACCGCCGTCGGGTGGTAGAGATCTGACGGCCAGGACGTCCGGTGCGGCGATATCACCGGGTCGGAAGACGAGTTGGTCGGGCAGGGACAGAGTGAGGACGCTCAGGTCGCCGCCACTGACCGATACGGGCAGTCGGTATTCGAGGCGAGTCTCCAGCGGGTGAATTCTGACGAGACAGAGTGGGTCTGCGGTGGCGGTGGACCGGGGACGTGATGTCGTGGCGGCCGGGTCACTGGTCCAGGCCAACTGCAGTCGTCGGCTCGCACCCAACAGGAATTCTCCGTTTGCCGGGTCGATTCTGATCGCAGATGGGATCGCGACTTTCGGTGGGTTCGGCGGCAGCACCAATTTGAGTCGGCCAGCGAGGATTCTGGGAATTGCCAGATCGATGCTGCCGCCACCGGACGAGGGTTTCACCGTGGGGCGAAGATCGAGTTCCACCCGGTCGACTCGAGGTGTGTCCGTCGTCCCCGGTGGCAGGTCCAACAGCAGCGTGCTGCCGTCATCGTCGCGGGCGAGGGGGTGACGTTGGCCGTTGACACGGCACGCATCGGGAGCCAGGTTGACGCCATCGATGGGCAACCGGATCCGGACCGTGTCGTTCCGGCCTGTGACGACGGCTTCAAAGACGGCGGTCAGGCTGATCTGGCCGTCGGGTTGAATTGTCGCGAAGTAGTCGGCCCGTCTGAGCAGCACGCCGCTGTCGGCGTTGCCGGCACGACGTTCAGCGTGCAGGGTTTCAAGCAGGTCCGGGCGGACAAACGCAAAGGGTGTCGCCGGAGACGGCCGACCATTGGCATCAACCGGCAGCAGGACATCGGGGCGAGTGGCCGTCGGTGGTCGGGCCGGTGCGGGTGGTGTCGTGGGCGGTTCCTGTGCGATCGCGTGTGAGACTCCGGCGAAGGTCAAAAGCAGACCCAGGCTGGTCGGGACGCCCCGATAGCTCCGGGTCGAATCCAGCGATTCCTCCTCGAGAACATCGAGGTCTCCCATCGCGGAAGCCAATCGGTCCGCCGATTGACGATTCCACAGGGACGGGGGCAGCAACAGCAGAAGCCAACCGGCTGCGAGCATGGCTCCGGTCAGGAGGGTCCACGGGGCCGGCGTCCACCAGCCCAGCAGGACCAGCGCGGCCAAGCCGCCTGCGGTCCACCGAGTCGTCGGTCGTCGGTCGGTCAGGCGGCAACGGATGCCGATCACCAGTGCCAAAATCAGCACCAGCCACGCCAACGCCGTCAGGCGATCGTGTCTCACCACACTCACAGCCAACTCTGCAGGTGGCCTCGTGAAGGAAAAGCGTCGGGTGTTCCAGCCGAATGCCCGTCGTCGATCTGAAAGCGACGGTCCGCTGCGTGCTCCACCGAAGATCCGTCGCCAGGCCGACGGGGACAGCGGATTGAACATCTCGCGATGGGGCCCGCGACCGATCGGACCCAGCCAGCGGGATGTCCAGTGTTCTTCACCCGATTGACCCGTCGAAATCGAACGGCCGGGTGAGTCGGTAAGAATCTGGCCGGGTGCTGTTGCCACGTCCCACGTGAACGTGACGCCCGTTTCGAGCCGGGGGAAGGGGATCACTCGTCGGGAGACCAGGAAACTGGTCGTCGCGGGCGTGGTGTACCGGATTTCGATCGTCCGCAAGGCACCCTGTTCCAGAGGGGGAACCGAGACCTCCGTACCATCCGATTCGGCTCTCGCGGCTTGGCCGTTGACCAGCACGGCTTCGAGGTGTGCTGCCGAGGGCAACCGAAAGCGGAAGGGACGATGGAAGGTGTCACCGATAAATCTCATCCGTGCCAAGTGGTGGTCGTGTCCGGCATCGACGGGGCCCAATTGTGAGAGCACCAGCATCGCGATGATCCGTCCTTCGTCGGCCGGACCATCGGGGGACGTTTGCTGTTGCCGTGGCGGGATCTTCTCTGTCGCGTTGAAATCCGGGCCCGCCGGTTTCGTGACCTGCTGTGGGACGGTCGCAGTCGATCCGTCGCCGTTGGTGGACTCGTCCGGGTCGGTTCGGTCGGTGGAGCTTGTTGCCGAGAGTGGGGACCAACGGAACAGCCCCCCCGTGGCTGACTCGGTCAACGCGTCGAAGCTGGCAAACGCCGGCCAGGGATCGCCGAGATTCTCCGGACGGATCTGCTCGAGTGCCCCCGCGACGGAGTCCGCAAGGCGAGTGCCGGACAGGGGCACGGCCACTGCGAGAATCAAGCGATGGCGGTCGCATTCCAGCGGTTCGACCAACGGGAGGTCTCCCACAGCGAGGTCGTTTCCGGCCCGGCTCAACTGGATCAGCAGCGGACGTGTCGAGGTGGTGTCGACCGCATCGGACCACTCGACGATCAACTGCTGTCGGTTTCCGGCGACCGCGATGGTCCGCCATTCGACCCGTGTCGCGGGATCGACGGGTCGCAGATCGACGATGTTCCAGCCGGGAGCCAGCAGGGCACGAGTGGAGAACGATGCGCCGGAGGTGGCCGACCAGGCGATTTCAGCCGAGGCTGTCCAGCCGGCCGGACCACGATCGAGGCGGGCGAGGACATCGGCCGAAAGCGAGCGGCGGGGCTGTCCGACGACCAGGTCGAGTGACGTCCGGACCCCAATCCGTGCAAAGGTGAATCGGCGTCCGCCAACCGCGTCGGCCGTCTGCTTCCAGCCAACCGATCGAAACGTCTTCAACTCGAGTGGTTCACGGACCTTGAGTGTGAGGTCCGGCTGGGCGGTTTCCAGATCACTGCCCAGCGGCTGTGCTCCGACCACCGAGACCTCCGGCAGTCTCCACGACTGCCCGGGCAGGATGTCCGCGTCGATCGTCACCTGCAAGGTCCTGGAGGTTCCGTCGGCAGCGTGAGGCAGTGGGTCGGGAAGAGTGATTCGCCAGGACGTGACGGGATCCCGGTTGATCGGTCGGGCCACGACGGTGTCACCGTCATAAGAGATGGACTCGACCCGGACTTCGGCCGGAACGGTGAGAACCAGGTCTTGGGTCGACCGGCCCGTTCGCTCGAAGACCAGGTCGGTGACGATCCTGGCACCGTTGACCGCGATCTCACAACTGGTTCGTTGCCGGACCAGCAGCCGCGTCGGTGTCTTGGGGGTGGTGGCCTTGGCGCGATCGATGATCAGTCGGGAGCGGTTGTGGTGTCCGAGTTGCAGTCGAAAGCGATGGTGGCCAACCGGTACGGGCCGTGTCGAGTCGTCGGTCGACCGGGTGAGTTGACCACTGGTGGCGGTCAGTCGATGCGAGGACGGCAGGTCGAGCACGAGTGAGGTTTGAACGGACGGTGCGAGTCTGACGTCGAATTCCTCGAGCGAGATGACCTTGCGTCCCCGCAGCGACCAGCGGCCGGTGACGGTGCTGCGACCCGGTGCCGCCACCAGCACCACGGTCCGGTGAGCCGTGGTGCCCCAGATCAGTCCGCGACCGTCTTGCTCCAGCGATTCGATTGCCAGGCCGAGTTGTGCCAGGGGGATGGCCGTAGGGCCAGGAGCGTTGTTGACGAGTTCGAGTGTGAGCCGACCGTCACGCAGTCGGGTGCCGTCGATGCGAGCCGAGTAGACGGCGGCCTGGATCCAGGCCGCACGGGGCCGTGATCGCAGACGGGTGATTTCCCCGACCAGGTCGAAGTAATCCTGTCGGGGGACCGCCTTCCAGGGACCGGCAGGCCAATTGTCCGCCTTGGTGTCATCGACGGCCCGCACCCGAAATGGGCCGGCGATCGGGGTGACGACCCGAGCCGGGGCCGGGTCGCCGTCATCCCGCTGGGCAGAGGTCTCGGCAGCCGACAACAGTGTCAGCGTGACGACCATCGCAGGATTCAACACCCGGGCCAGTGAACGGCCGATCATCCCTCGACTCCCGATTCCGGCTGGGCGACGATTCCGGTGGAGACCGGCGAGGACGGGTGGACGGCCGTCGAGGGTTCGCGGCCGGCATTCTGGTTCGAGAGTTGAATTTCCCCCGTGGACCCGCGGAGCGGATTGATGGGGGTGGCCAGTGCAACGAGATCGATCGAGGGGTGGCGTCCGAAGCGATGGTGCAACATCGCCGCCAGCGTGGCCAGAGACAGGCCCAGCACGGCTGGTTGCAGCAGCAAGGTGATCGGTTCGGCCAACCAGATCGCCAGCACCGCAACGACGAAACCAACCGACAGGTACGTGACCACATGCCGGGTGTGGGGGATGTAGAGCAGGATGAGACCGGCCGCGAGGGCCAGCCCGGCTCCGAGAAGAACGAAGCTCCACTGGCTGATCGAGTGAACCACGAAACGGTCCGGGGGACCGAAGTTGCTGAAGGTGTAGGCGTTGCCGACGACGATCGGGGGAAACCGGGGTGTGTGGCCGGGAATGGCCAGCCAATCGGCGGCGCGGTCGAATCCCGCGTCGGTTTCACGGCCGAAGTGCAAGGCCTGCCATTGCCAGGAAAACCGCGGTGAATGGCCACGGGCCCCGCTGAGCAGGTGCTGGCCGATCGGGAAGTGAACCTGCCAGAGCGTTTCGGCGACGTGGACGGTTTCGGCCAGCCGCGGTGCGACCAGACTGTGACGCCCCGACAGCAGTCCATTCTCGGATCGGCCGATGACGTGGTAGTCGACCTGCAGCAGATGGTCGGAGCCGGAGCCAAATCTCGAGACGTCCAGCCGAAACTCGGTGCCGCCGCCGGGGGTGACCGTCTCGCGGTAATGTTCCCTGTGGAGTGGTTGGCCGTCCCAGTGAAACACCGGCACCCGGCTCATCCTTGCTCCCGCCGAGAATCTCACCACCAGGGTCGTGATCTGGCCCCGGATGTGGTAGCAGGCCCAGGATTGGACGGCGCCTCGGTCGGCGTCCTGGATCACCTGCACGATCGCGACGCGGGGCACAGTGAAGTGATACGAAGCGTCACGGTCACCCAGTCGCAGTGCCAGGTCCACCTGCGGAGGAGATCCGGCGGCCCGCCACACCGGGCGATTCTCGATGTCCAACTCCGATTGCCAGATTTCATCGTCGAGCACCGCGTCGATTCCCCCGCCACCGATCAACTCGAATCGCGTCGACGTGAAGGCCGCATCGGTGCTCTGCATCAGGGGAATCGGCACGGCCACCGTCGTGATCGCCAGGATCTCCGGGGCCGACAACTCGAAGTCGGCGATGATGCGGAAGGACCCCAGCCGATCCTCGTCGAGCTGGATGTCGGCCTGTTGTTGCGTGCCGACCTCGATCCCCGGCCGCGCCTCGAGCGGAATCGGTTCCGCGTCGGGATCGGCCTGTAGACGAAACCGCACCTGGTTGTTCTGCAGGGGACGCGGGACCATCAACTTGACCGATCCGATCCGAGCGTACTCGACCTGGTAATCGATTTGCTGGGTGACCTGCAGCTTTCCGTCGGAGTAATTTGCGACGACCGACGAGGAGGAGGTGATGCGTCGGGGTTGCGGCATCACGCGGACCTGAAAGCTGGCCGCGGCCGGCGCCAGCCGGAAGTAGTTGTCGGCCGGGACGATGCCGTCGCCAAGTTCCTCGGGGAGCGAGATCAGCTGCTTGAGCCGGGCTGAAAGCGGTCGGGTGGTCGTTTCGTTGTTGGCGGTGAGTTCGGTGTCGACGTTGATCGCCCGCCCGACAACGAGCACCGGTTCCGGTGGCGTGGGTGCCACCAGCGCCGGCAGAGTCAGCGTTGTGGAGGTGGGCTCATCGATTGGCCGATTGGCCTTGAAACGGATGGCGAACCGACCGTCGGACCGGCTCTGACGAGCCGCCAGGCCCACCCGCAACCTCTGCGTGTCCTCGTCGAAGCGGAACTGCAGTTCGGGTGATTCATCGGCGACCACTTGCCAGCCTTGCTCGGTCCAGCCCGGCCAGTGAAACTCGAATGCCTCGATGGCGCCACGGAAGACCTGGGCGCGAGGAACGTCGATGATCAACTCGGCGTTGGACTCCGAGAGTTTCAGGAAGAACTGTGGTTCGGCGATGAACCGTGGTTCGATTTCGACGAGGTCGAGTTCCAGCCGGAAGGGCTGCCGGAGGATCTCCCAGGCGCTGGCGATCTCATCGCCGAAGAGCGAGGCCAGCGTCGAGGTGCGGGGCAGGCCGCGGACGTTGATTCGGTGGACGAAGCGACCCAGTTTGCGGGTGCTGCGATAGTTGTCCAGCAGTTTCATGGCCACGTGGCCGGTCTGGTAACGGGCCTCCTCGACATGGAATCCATCGATCACCAGCGGTTGGCCGACCGTGGGGAATTCACCCTGCAGGGTCCAGCGGATTTCGATCGGGTCACTGGCAGCGTCGGCGCCGCCGCCGACCAGTGGCAGGTGGACGCGGCCAGGTTCGTCGGGGTCGATCTGCGGGTCCTGGATGGCATCGCCCTGGACATCGACCAGCCGGTAGCCGGTGGGCAGGTCGACGGTGATCGTTTCGGGACGTCCCTTGAGGATGCGGACTCGCTGGTGAGTCTTGAGCACGACCGAGTCGGTGTTGGGTTCGATGGCGATGGCGATCGAGGAGGCCAGCACGGTGTCGTCGTCGTCGTCGGCGGCGGTGGTTCGCCACGAGAGATCGATGCGGTCGCCGACACCGTGCACTTCGATCTGGTTCGTGTCATCGACGGCGGGCCGGATGGTGGTCTGGCCACCGCCGTCGGGAGTCGTGGCTCGCAAAGGACCGCCCTCAACCACCAGCAGCAGACGTGTGCCGGCGGCCGGTGGGGTCGGCAACGCCAACTGCAGTCGTCGACCGGGGTGTTCGCGGAGAACCGGGACGCTGAGTCGAAAGGACAACTCGTGCAGTCCCTTGCCCCTGAGCCACCAACGGAGGCCGTCGGCGGGATTGGCCTTGCGCGTGTCCGGACGCGATTGTCCCGGACCGCTGTGAGACACCGGCGAGGTGAGAACCGTGTTGCCGGTCCCCATCCGCAGTGCCACCACGACCCACTCGTCGGCTCGTTGCACACGAACCTCCACGCGGGCATTCAGCAATGCACGGTCACCCAGGACCCGTCCATCCAAAGAGACACTTGTGACGTGTAACGGGGGGGCCTGTTGGTTGTTTTGCCACCGGAGAAAGTCCTTCCAGAGATCGGTGGGGACGGGGATCCGCTGCCCCTCGAGTCCCGGCAGGAAGATCCAGTCGGCGGTGTCTTTGGGCCGTGGCGAGCCGGATTTGGGGACCGGTTTGGTCTTGGTCTTGGTCTTGGTCTTGGGCTTGGTCTTGGGCTTGGTCTTGGTCTTGGTCTTGGGCTTGGGGGCTGGTTGGGCGGCGGGTTTGGAGGATATCTTTGCGGTTGGTTGGGGCGCAACGACAGCCTTGGTCGGCGGTGCCGTTGGCCGCTGGGCCAGTGCGGTGCCGACGACCATGAGGCCAATCGTCAGGAGCGACCAGGGGCTCCCGGCAGTTGGACGCAGAACGCGTCGCGGTGAAGGGAATTGCATGGAATGGAACCCACCTGCCTCCATGGTATCCGTGCCCGGCGGGGCCGGAAAGAACCAAACTTGCCACGGTCTCACAATTGCCGGGGATGGGACTGACGGTCGGAGTGTCGAGGTCGGGTTACATCAACTGGGAGAGTTGTGCGTGCACGGCGGTGCCGTTGGTAGCCAGCAGGTCTGCGACATCGACCGCGAAGAGACCACCATCCAGTGATGTGACCCGACCGCCGGCCTCGGTGACCAGCAGCGCACCGGCGGCCATGTCCCAGGGCTTGAGCGTGGTGGAGAAGAAGCCGTCGAGACGGCCACTGGCGACGTAGGCGAGATTGAGCGCTGCCGAGCCGGTTCGCTGGGTATGCTGCGACGCGACGAGGACCCGCAGAAACCGATCGACGGCCGGGTGGTCGGGCGATTCGATTCCCACCGGGAGGCTGGCGGTGACCAGCGCGGAGTCGAGGTCGGTGACGGTATCGGCCGAGACCGAGACCGGTTGTCCGTTCAGGCGTGTGCCTCGGCCACGGATCGCAGTGAACAGTTCGTCGTGGCTGGGGTCCAGTACCACGGCGATGGCCAGTTGGCCGCGATATTCCAGGGCAATCGACACGGCGAAGTAGGGGACGCCGTGGACGTAGTTGCCGGTGCCGTCGAGCGGGTCGATGATCCAGCGGAAGTCACTGTCGGCGCCGGCGTCGGACAAATCCTCTTCCCCCAGCAGACCGTGGTCGGGGAAGCGGTTGCCCAGAAGTTCGGCGATGACCCGTTGGCTTTCGAGATCCGCCTCGGTGACCACGTCCCGCCGGCTCTTCTCGGTCACGGTGAACCGGTCCCGCCATGACAACAGGATCTCTCCGGCGGTGCGAGCTGCCTCGACGGCCGTCTCGAGTCCGACGTCAAGACCTGTCTGCAGGAAGTCCGTTTCCACCACCTCGTGCTCCGTTCCAAGAACCGATTGCTGCGGCGATTCTAACGGTCCGGCGTCCCGTTGTCCCCGTTGTCCCCGTTGTCCCCGCCGACCTCCGGATTGACCCAGCACGGCAACGGTTTCCCGGCCAGGCCCGCCAGCAGGTTGTTTGCGGCGATTTCGGCCATGCCATTTCGGCTCGAGATCGTGGCACTGGCGATGTGGGGGACGACCACGCAATTGGGCAGCGACAGCAGCGGATCATCGGCCGCCGGCGGCTCGGGATCGGTGACGTCGAGGCCGGCGGCGAAGATCTCGCCATTGGAGAGGGCGTCGTGAAGATCCTCGCTGACGTGCAGCGGGCCGCGGGCCGAGTTGATGAACACAGCGGTCGACTTCATCTTGCCGAACGCGATGGTGTTGAACATGCCGACGGTGGTGTCGTTGAGGTCGACGTGGACCGTAACGAAGTCGGACTCGGCCAGCAGCGTGTCGAGATCGACCTGCCGCGCTCCCAGTTCCGCCTCGGCCGCCTCGTTGGTGTACCGGTCGTGGTAGAGCACCTCCATGCCCCAACCGCCGTGGCATCTTTTGGCCATCGCAAACCCGATTCGCCCCATGCCGACGATGCCGATGGTCTTCCCACAAAGGTCCAGTCCGACGTGCCCCCGCGGTTCCCATGTCTTCCACTCACCACCGCGGACGTAGTCGGCGGCCTCGACGATCCGGCGTGCCGCGGTGATCAACAGGGTGAAGGCCATGTCGGCGGTGGCGTCGGTCAGCACACCGGGCGTGTGGCCCACGCGAATGCCTCTGCGAGTTGCCTCGAGGACGTCGATGTTGTTGAAGCCGACGGCGTAGTTGCTGACGACGGTCAACTGGTTGCCGGCTGCTTCGAAGAACTCGGCATCGACGTCCTCGGTCAGCAGGCTGAGCACTCCGTGGCAGCCGGCGATTTTTTCGAGCAGCAGGTCCCGAGACGGCGGCAGCGGCTCGGTCCAGATCTCGGCGTCACAGGCGGCCTGGACGATTTCCAGTCCAGCGTCTGGGATGTAGCGTGTGACAAAAACTCGGTGCTTGGCGTCGGATGACATCGGGGCAACTCCCGAGCAAGGCGGCGTGGACGAGTCCGGTGTCGACTCCATTCACCTCCTGCGTGACATCCTCAAGGTGGGGCGGGGTTGATGTCACGGCCCGGCGGGTGCGGCCTGCCTGCCGCGTGGGCACTTCCAGTCTAATCGGGCCGGCGGGCCGCTGGCAATCATCACATTCGTTAACGCCCGTCGCGAATCATCTCGCGGGCCGCGTTGCGACCGCAGGCCCCCATCACGCCACCACCGGGGTGAGTGGCACTGCCGCAGAGGTAGAGGCCGTCCAGGGGAGTGCGGTGGTCGGCCCAGCCAGGGACCGGACGCAGGTTGAACAGCTGGTGCAACGGCATCGCTCCCTGGAAGATGTTGCCCCCGGTCAGGCCGAAGGTCCGTTCGAGGTCGACCGGCGAGAGGACCTGGTGGTGGAGGATCGAATCGGGGACGTTTGGTGCGTAGCGGGCGATCTCGGCCAGGCAGCGATCCAACAGCGTCTCTCGGGCGTTGTCGTCCCACGGTCCGTCGGCGAGATGGTAGGGAGCGTACTGGACGAACAGCGACAGCACATGCTGGCCGCGGGGGGCCAGTGTCGTGTCGACCGAACTGGGGATGGTCATTTCGACGATGGGCCGATCGGAGATCCGACCCTGCCGGGCGTCGTCGTAGGCTGTTTCGAGGTATTCGCAGCCGGTGCCGATGTGGATCGTGCCGCGATGTTGCGGACCCGGTTGGTCGTGTCCGGGATAACACAGAAAATCGGGCAGTTGGCTGACGGCGAGATTGATCTTGGCACTGGCACTCGCGTAGTCGATGCGGTCGACGGCACGGACGAATCCGTCGGGGAGTGCCGATTCGGAGACCAGCCGACGGAAGGTCTGGTGCGCGTCGATGTTGCTGGCGACTCGACGGGCGGCGATCGAGGTGCCGTCGACGACCACCCCGGTCACCCTGGTGCCGTCGGTCTCGATCTGCTCCACCGTGCACCCGGTACGGATTTCGACACCCCGCTCGGTCGCCGCGGCGGCCAGTGCATTGGAGAGACCACCCATGCCCCCCTCGACGTAGCCCCAGACTCCACGGGCTCCACCGGCCGATCCCATCACGTGGTGCAGAAGCACGTAGCCGGTGCCCGGAGCCGAGATCGGTTGGAACGTGCCGATGATCGCATCGGTTGCGAGCGTGCTCTTGAGCACGTCCGATTCGAACCAGCGGTCGAGAATCGGTCGTGCGGCCCCGGTCAGCAACTCGATCGCCTCGGGCAGATCCTCGCCCAGATCTCCCAGGGCCTGGTAAAGCGACCAGGCCGAGCCGGCATCCCGGATCTTCGAGAAGACTCCTCGTCGACGCCATGACTTGGGCAGGGGCAGCAGGCTGGGGGCCGGGCGGGACAACATGGGTTCGAGTCGCTCGGCGATTCGTTCGAGCAGTGCTTCGTAACGGGGAAACGCCTCGGCGTCGGATTCGGAGAACTTGGCGATCTCGCGACGGTTGGATTTGCCATCGGGCCCTAGCAGCAACCAGCGGCCGTCTTCGGTCGGGGTGAACGACGACGGGTTGCGAGGCAGCACGCGGTAACCGTGTCGGGCGAGTTCGAGATCGCGTTCGATTTCGGGCAGCAGCAGGCTGACGACATAGCTGGCCGTCGACACCTTGAAGCCGGGCCAGGGTTCATCGGTCACGCACGCGCCGCCGACGACGTCCCGTCGTTCGAGCACCAACACTCGCCAGCCCGCGTCGGCGAGGCCGGCTGCACAGACCAGGCCGTTGTGGCCAGCGCCGATGATCACGCAGTCAAATGCGGTCGTCATGACCGGCCTCGGCCAGAGTCATCGCCTCGATGTCGTCGCCGAATCCCCCGTCGTCCTCGACCCAGGCCACCTCGCGACCCAGGCGGTGGGCAAGATTGCCCAGGTGACAGAGCGTACTGCTGGTGGCGCCGGTGGCGATGTCGGCGTGGGGCAATTCCCTGGAGCGAAGGCAATCGATGAAGTTCGCCAGGTGATCGTCGTCAACGCGGTGACCGTTGCCGACGGGTGCCTCGCTGCGACCGTAGATCTTGTAACCGCCGCGGTCGATGACCAGCGTTCCCAGTTCTCCGTAGAACGCGGTTCCCTCGCTGCGGCCCTCGGGGCCGCGAGTGCTCCACAGCCGGTGCTCCCACGCGATGGTAGCGTCGGGGTAGTCGAACTGGACGCAGAGCGTGTCGGGGGTCTGGCGGTCGTCCTGGAAATGGTAGATGCCCCCGCTGGCCGAGACGCGTGCGGGCAGTTCCAGACCGAGCCCCCAGCGGGCGGTATCGAGAGTGTGAACGCCGTAGCGACCCAGGGCCCCGGTGCCGAAATCCCAGAACCATTGCCAGCTGCCGTGGAACCGGGTCGGATGAAATGGGCGTTCGGCGGCAGCACCCAGCCAGGCGGC
Source organism: Planctomycetota bacterium (assembly GCA_963582065.1). GTDB lineage: Bacteria > Planctomycetota > Planctomycetia > Planctomycetales > Planctomycetaceae > UBA8437. The sequence continues at coordinate 20,853 of CAUZRQ010000017.1, forward strand.
GTAGTCGACTCCGGGAGGGGCATCGGTTTCGGACCGCGTGCCGATCGACTTGCCGCGGTGCACTGTCCAGGCGCGTGCCAGTCGCACTCGACCGATTTCACCGGCGTGCAGCAGGTCGATGGCCTCGCGGAAGTGGTGGCCGCTGCGTTGCTGGAGACCGCACTGGATCACGCGTCCGGTTGAGCGGGCCGTTTCGATCATGGCTCGCGATTCTGAGATGGTGCGAGACACCGGAGCCTCGACGAAGACATCCTTGCCGGCCAGGCAGGCCAGTTGGGTCATCGTTGCGTGATGGTGATCGGGCGTGGCGATCACCACGGCATCGAGATCATCCCGGTCGATCACGCGACGAAAGTCCGAGAGGTGTTCGGGGGCGAATCCCTGTGCGTCGACGATGCGGGGCGCGGCGGTTGCCAGCACGTTGGGGTCGACGTCGCAGAGCACCGGAACGTCGGTGTCGCTGCGGGCGGCGAGCCGCGTGGCGAGTTCGAGTCCACGGCGGCGGGTGCCGATCACCGCGACGGCGATTCGCTCGTTGGGTGACGCCGATGTCCTGCCCGAGGCCAGCGTGACCACCCCGGCCGCGGCAACCCCGGCCACCGCAGCGTTCTTGGCGCTGTGACCGAGAAACTCGCGGCGACTCAGGTCGTCCTGATCAGGTGGGGCCGGTGGCGTCGACTGGGTGGACATGCAGCCAGTGTAGCAATGCCATTCGGGGGGCCGCCAGTGGCGATCGTTGCGACGGATCTTGACACCCGTTGGGGATTGTGAGACGACTCCGTCGGTGGCCGGGTTCTCGTACCGGAAAAGGAGTTCGAACCGATGGACGGATTGAGGCGGACCATACGCCGTTGCCTGGGTCTGGGCGGGATCCTGTTGGCCACGCTGTTGATCTCAGCCGGTCTGCTCGCGGTGTTCTCGGCTGCCGGAGATCGGGTGGTCGAGAAGGTAATGACGGTGATTTCCGCGGTGTCGTTGCTGGCCGTACTCGTCGACGGCGTCGTGTTGCTGGTCGCTGTCGGTTTGGTTGCGAGCGGCTCGACCGAGGATCCGTAGCCGGTCGGCCTCTCAATCCCAGTCCAGCGGAGCCTGCCAGGCCCGCTTGAGATCGGCCAGCGACGAGTCGACCAGTGTGCCGCCGTGGTCGCCGAGGATTTCCAGACGATCACCGTCATTGGTGGTTCCCACGTGGACCACCGGCTGCCCGTCGATCGCTTCGCGGAACGCCGGCTCGCAGTCCCCGGTCACCTCGACCAGGAACCGTGTTGGACTTTCCGAGAACAACAACTCGCCGCTCGAGAGTCCCGGAGACACCGCGGCGAGTTCGGCCAGGTCGAGCGAAACGCCGACCCCGCCGGCGAAGGCCATCTCGGCGGTCGCCACCGCGAGGCCGCCCTCGCTGAGGTCGTGGCAACTGCGGATCGACCTGGAGCCGATGGCGGCGTGGAGCCGGACGAGCCGTTCGGGGGCGGTGTCGAGGTCGACTCGTGGGACCGTTCCACCGGTGAGCGAGTTGACCAGCGCGATGTGGCTTCCGCCGAGTTCCTTGAGAGTGTGTCCGACCAGGAACAGCCGGTTGCCGGCCTGCTTGAGGTCCATCGAGACGACTTGCGAAATGTCCTCGACCTGGCCCAGGGCGCTGATCAACAGGGTCGAGGGGATGGCGAGATGATTTCGCTGTCCGGATTCGTCATCCCAGGCGAACTCGTTGTTCAAGCTGTCCTTGCCGCTGATGAACGGTGTGCCGAAGGCGACGGCGGCGTCGTAGCAGCCCAGTGCCGCGCGGACCAGTGTTCCCAGCGTCTCGGGGCGTTCGGTGTTGCCCCAGCAGAAGTTGTCGAGGATCGCGATCCGTGTCGGGTCGGCGCCGGTCGCGACGCAGTTCCTCAGGGCCTCGTCGATCGCCGCGATTGCCATCCAGTAGGGGTCGAGATCACCGTAGTGGGGGTTGATTCCGCAGGAGACGACCAGGCCGCGGGTGGATTCGAGATCCGGGCGGACGACCGCGGCGTCGGACGGGCCGTCGTCGGCGGCACCGACGAGCGGTTTCAACACGCTGCCGGCCTGCACCTCGTGGTCGTACTGCCGGATCACCCACTCCTTGCTGCAGACGTTCAGCGATCCGAGTACCGCCAGCAGGTCGTCGTCCCAGCGGTCCCGAGGGGGCAGTTCGAGCGGTTCCTCGGGCGGGGGCTTGTAGACGGCCTCGCGGATGACCGGCGGTCGGCCGTCGTGAAGGAACTTCATGGTGATGTCGCCGACGAGCGTCTCGTTGTATTTCAGCACCAGGCGACCGGTGTCCTGGAATTCGCCGATCACTGCCGCTTCCACACCCTCCGAATCGCACAGCGAGTGGAACTCATCCCAGTTCTCCGGCGGTACGGCGAGCACCATCCGTTCCTGGGCTTCGGAGATCCAGATCTCGGTGTAGGAGAGGCCCTCGTATTTCAGTGGAGCGCGGTCCAGCCAGACCTCCACCCCCAGTTCCTCCCCCATCTCGCCGACGGCACTGCTGAAGCCGCCGGCTCCGCAATCAGTGATCGCCGTGTAGAGTCCCCGATCGCGGGCCTCGAGCACCACGTCAACGACCATCTTCTCGGTGATCGCGTTCCCGATCTGGACCGCGCCGCCGGAGAGTTCCTCGCTCCCGTCGGTCAACTCGGCCGACGAGAAGGTGGCACCGTGAATCCCGTCACGGCCGGTCCGGCCGCCGACGGTCACGACCAGGTCTCCGGGACGAGCGGCCTTGGTCGACAGTCCGACCGGGATCGTGGCCACGTTGCCGCAGAAGACCAGTGGATTGCCCAGGAAGCGGTCGTCGAAGCAGATGGCTCCATTGACCGTGGGGATGCCCATCCGGTTGCCGTAGTCACGGACACCCGAGACCACTCCACGCATCACGCCACGCGGATGCAGCACTCCCGGCGGCAGTTCTTCGACGGGCGTATCCGGCCGCGCGAAGCAGAAGACGTCGGTATTGCAGACCGGTCGTGCACCCATCCCGGTGCCCAGCGGGTCGCGGATCACGCCGCCGAGCCCCGTGTTGGCTCCGCCGTAGGGCTCAAGCGCCGAGGGGTGATTGTGTGTCTCGACCTTGAAGCAGACATCGAGCGTGTCGTGGAACGTCACGATCCCGGCATTGTCGCGAAAAACGCTGACGCACCAGTCGTCGTCCCCGAGCCGTTCACGGATCACAGTTGTCGCTTCGAAGATGGTCTCCTTGAGCATCTGGTCGAAGTGCCGTTCGGTTGATTCGTCGCGGTAGTGGATCCGGCCGCCGAGCGTCTTGTGCGAGCAGTGTTCGCTCCATGTCTGTGCGACTGTTTCGAGTTCGATGTCGGTGGGGTCGCGATCGAGCGAGATGAAGTGATCGCGTATGGTCCGCATCTCCTCGAGCGAGAGGTAGAGTTGCCCGTCCCGGCTTTGCTGTTGGAGTGCGTCGTCGTCCATGTCCCGGAGTGCGACATTCTGGAGTTCGAACGTGTAGTTGCTGCCCAGGGCGATCGAGTCCATCAACAGGGGACCCTCGACGATGTGTTCGATCGCGTCGTTGGCCAGTACCCGTTCGGCCAGGCGAGCCAGGTCGGTTGCCGAGGCGTCGGGGTTGATGCGGTACTTGCGGCAGGTGGCAACCGCTTCGACGGGCAAGCCGAGTTCTCCCAGGGCCTTCAGTGTGCTCTGCGCGACGTTGTCGGTGACGCCGGGCTTGAAGAGAACGTTGAGCAGTTGGTCGTCGTCGTCGGCCACGGAATCGAGGGATCCGTCGAGTGAGCGGATGGCGTGGTCCTCGACGATGGCATCGACCAGCAGGCTGCCGGCGGTCTCGGCCACCCGGGCGCTGTCGGCGTCGGTCTGGATCAGGAAGCTTCTCGAGGCATGGACATCACGGACGGTGGTGATGCCCAGGTCGCGGCCGGCCGAGATCACTCGGGCCGCCTCGCGGTCGGCTTCGTTGGCCGAGGGTCGGACTTCGATTTCCCAGAGCATGCCATCCCTGGACGGGTCGGGGTCGGGGTCGGTCGTGACGGCGGGTCGGGAGCAGCTCCCGGCTCAACCCAGTCCGTCGCGTTTTCTTTTGGCCTCTTCGAGCAGCTTTTGCAAGGCGCAACCGTCGTCGTGTGCGAGTCCGTCGGAGAATTCTTCGAGCCGGACCTGGAACCGGGCCAGCGCGGTTGCGATGGCCGTCGAGTTGTGTTGGAAGATCGGGAGCCACAGTGCCGGGTCGCCGGAGGCGATTCGGGTGGTGTCCCGCAGCCCGGTGGCCGACAGTTCGATGTCCTTGTCAGACAGCGAGCCGACCAACACGGCGGCGATCAGGTGCGGCAGGTGGCTGGTACGGGCCAGTGTCTGGTCGTGCTCGTCCGGTGTGCGATGGATCACGACGGCACCCAGTGCCGTCCAGAAGTTGTCGAGCCGTGCCGTGTCAGACGGGTTGGCGGTCGGCTGCGGCGTCACGACACAGACCTTTCGGTCGAACAGGTCAGCATCGGCGTGTTCGAAGCCCTGGCGCGTCGAGCCGGCCAGCGGATGAGACCCGATGAACGCAGGGCCACTGACTCCGTCCAGGTCGGCGAGTTCCTGGCACAGGATCCGCTTGGTGCTGCCCGCATCGGTCACCAACGACGTCCCGGACATCACTTCGACCAGGGCGCGGACATCGCCGGCGATCCGGTTGACCGGAGTGCAGACGACGGCGAGATCCGCATCCGCAGCTGCGGTGACGTCGGTTGATCCCTCGTCGATCAGGCCGGCATCGACTGCGCCGGCCAGTCGTGTCTCGGTTCGCCCAATGCCGACAATCCGACCGGCGACGTGCTGTCGCCGCGCGGCGGCGGCGATCGAACCGCCGATCATCCCCACGCCCGTGATGGCGAGGGTGCCCAGGAGCGGCTCGGACGTTGCGGACGATTTGGACATCAGCCTGTCGAGAAGGGGTGACGTGGATCAGCCTCCGGATCCTAACCAACCAAACCGACTGGTGACAGCGGCGGGCATTCGACGTTGAATCGCCGGATGCCTGGTGTTCAAAGCAATCCGGGAATCGGGTTGCCCTCGCAGTAGGCCATCGGTCGGCCGATCGGAGTGATCATCTCCTTGTCGTGTTCGACTCCCATCCGAGAGAGAATGGTGGCGAACAGATCGGCGATTTCGACCGGCTGAGTCGGCTTGCGAGTTCGGCCGGTGGGATCGGTCGCACCCAGCACACGGCCGGATGCCAGGCCACCGCCCCCGACCAGGCAACTGAAGCCATGAGGCCAGTGGTCACGTCCCTCGAGCGGATTGACCGACGGCGTGCGGCCGAACTCACCCAGCACCAGGACGATGGTCGAATCGAGCAGGTCGTGTTGCTTGAGGTCGGTGATCAGGGCGAAGAGTGCCGGGTCGAGGATTCCGGCCTGTTCGCGGTGACCTTCGAAGTTGTTGGCGTGAGTGTCCCAGCCCGGCAGGGTCACCTCGATGGCTCGAACACCGGCTTGGACAAGCCGACGCGCGACCAGGCAGCCTCGTCCGAAACGGCTGTCGCCGTAGAGGTCGATGGTCGACTGGGACTCGTCGTCGAGATCGAGTTGAAACGCGTTGAGTTGGTCGGCGGTCATCATGGTCAGGGCACGGTCGACCATCAGGCGGTGCTGGGTGGCCCGGGCGGCGACGATACGACCTCGGCTGAACGTGCGGCTGACGACGTCGAGTCCGGCCAGTCTTCGTCGCTGGCGGGTGTCGTCGACCCGCGAGGCAATGTTCCTCAGGCGGCCACCGGGGTCGTAGATCTTGTAGGCGTCGTACTGGGCTCCCAGGAAACCTCCCCGGGCTGGTCGCTGGCCCCCTCCCAGCGAGACGTGCTGTGGGATCTCGATCTCGGCGTTCCAGCGTTCTTTGGCGAGGATCGCGCCGACGGAGGGGTGGGTCAGGGTCTGGTCGGGGCGGTAGCCGGTTTTGACCAGGTAGACACCTCGCTCGTGATCGCCCTCGCGTGAAACCAGCGAGCGGACGACCGAGAGCTCGTTGATCACCTCGGCCGTCTGCGGGTAGTCGGCGGCGATCTTCAGTTTCGGCAGGCGGGTGGCAATCGCCTTGGTCGGTCCGCCGATGCCGTGGTCGGGGTGAGGATCCCAGGTCTCGAGTTGGCTTGGACCGCCGGCCAGGAAGAGCGTGATCAGGGAGGTGGGCCGTTCGGGACCCCGTCGCCTCGCGGCTCGGGATTCGAGTGTGGGCAGGGTGAATCCGAGTCCGAGTGTCGCCAGGATCCGCTCGAGCCAGCGGCGACGATCGGTCAATTGCGGTGTGATCATGACGGACATGGCGCTAGTGGTTCCAGGAGAATTCGGGCGAGTTGAACAGGACCCAGAAGATGTCCTCGACGGCCTGTTCGCGTTGTTGACCACGAGTGTCGGTCAGCCACTTGCCCAGAACGTCCGATTCTTCGCCGACCGGACGGCGTCCCAGGCAGACCTCGAAGCAGGTCCTCAGGCACAACGCGTTGTCTTCGACCGTGGCTCGGGCGATCGCCGTGGTGGCACTGAAGAGACCGGGTTGGATCAGTTCGCGAGCCAACTGGCCGTTCATCCGCAACAACGCCTGGGGAATCGTCCCGGTCTGCTCGGACAACTCGTCGTCGCCCAGGTCACCGTACTCCTGTACGAAATTCTGTTCGCCGAAGAATCGCCGGGCGCGTGTGAAGAGGTGAGAGTGTCGGTCGATGGTCTTGATCGAGCCGGCCTGGAGCATCGCACCGATGACCTGTTCGGGTCGCAGGCGGATCAGTGGAAAGATCGCCCACGCCTCCTCCTGTCGTCGCAGTTCCTCGGGCGAAAGGTCAGCAGGTGCGGACCGCCGAGTCTGGGGACTGGGGCGTGAATCCAGGCGAAAGGGGCGGCTGGCGGCGATCACGTGCACCAGCCACTTGAGGCTGCGACGGTGGTCGCGGAAGTCGCGGGCGATCAGGTCCAGCGGCTCGGTGGTCGGCTCCCCCGGATCGGGCAGGTCGTCGACGGGCGAATGGAAGGGGCGACCAAACATCAGGCCCCAGACGCGGTTGACGATCGCCCGGTCGAATCGCCTGTTCCGCTCGTCGGTCAGCCAGGCGGCCAACCGCTGGCGGGCTGTCCCCTTGTCGGGGAGCCACTCACTGCCGAAGGGCACCGCGGGCGCGACCACTCGCGGTGTGTCGTCGGGGTGATCGGTCACCCGGAAGCGGCGATCGCTGTCGTCGTCGACACCCAGAGCGGTGAAGCGGACGGGAGAGAAGAAGGCCGCCAGGCCCTCGAAATGGGCCTGTTTCCATCGGGGGTCGAAGAAGTGGTCGTGGCACTGCGCACAGTCAATTCGTTGACCGAGAAAGACACGGATCGATCGTCCAGCCAGTTGCTCCTCGTCGATCTCCTCGTCGATCTGTGCGATCGTGATGAAGTTGGTCTGGGGATCACCGGTCGGCAGACCGTGGCCGCTGATCAGGTCGGTGACGATGCGATCCCACGGTCGGTTGGCTGCGATTTGCTCGGCCAGCCACGCATGAAACCGGTCCCGGCGGAAGGCCAGGAAGGGCCCCTCGTCGGATCCGACCAGGGCCCGACCCAGTCGCTCGGACAGGTAGGTCGGGCAGCGACTGTCGGACAGAAGTCTCTGTGTCCACCGCTCGATTTTCAGGGAGCCGCCGTCAGCGTCGAACTGTCGGACCTCCTCGAGTGAAGGAACAGTGCCGTGGAGGGCCAGCGAGAGTCGCCGGAGGATGGCCAGGGGTTCGGCCGCGGTCGCCGGCGTGATCTGCTCGTCGGTCCATCGCGTCTCGAACCACTGGTCGAGTCGCCTGGTGGTTGGTTGGACGGCAAATTGCTTCGACACCTTGTTCGGTGTCGAGTTGTCCGCGGGTTTGCGACCGGAGATGACCTGGACCAGCGCCAGCAACGCGGCGACGACCATCAGCAGTGGAACCAGTCGACGGAGAACTCTCATGTGTCCATTCTTCCGCCTTTGTTACGCACTGGCAAGACGATCTCCTGCTGTCGGTTCCGGCCGACGACGAGGTCGCCGTTGACTGGTCTGGCCGTTCCGGGGAGCCAGAGAGTAGAAATAAGGGGGGAGGCGATTGCCGTGCCCGTTGACTTGAGCCTTGGATCCGGCGTCGTGAAACCACAGGCCCCGCCGACGTCGGCTCAATCATCTGCACCGGCTGCGATGGCCGAGGGCCTGGTGTTGTTGCCCGAGGACACGCTGGGCGAGGTGCTTCGGTGTCCCAATCTCCTGGGGCATCCGCTGCGGGCGACTGCCTGGCTGGTCCGCATGCTGTTCGGGCTGTTCAGCCTGACATTGCTGTTGGCGGTGATCGCGGCGGTTCCGGTGGTCAACATTCTGGCCCTGGGGTACCTGCTGGAGGTCGAAGGGCGGATGGGGCGAACCGGCAGGTTGCGGTTCGCGTTCCCGTTGCTGGAGATCGCCCCGCGGTTCGGGGCGATCGTGGTGGGTTTGTCGGCCTGGCTGATCCCGATCTGGATCCTGACCAAGGTGCTGGCCGACTACCGCCTGATTGCTCCAACGAGCGACGAGACGGAGGCCCTGGGATGGACACATTCGGTTGCCGTCGTACTGGTGACCATGCACCTGCTGCTGGCATTGGCACGCGGGGGCAGCCTGGGGTGTTTCTTCCGGCCGTTGAAGAACCTGCTGTGGCTGATCAGTCAATTGCGGCGGGGCGGATATTTCGAGCGTGCCGAGAGACACGTCCGGGAGTTCGTCTTCGAGATGCGGATAGGTCACCATTTCTGGCTGGGGCTGCGAGGCCTGGTGGGGGGGCTGGCCTGGCTGGTGATTCCCACTGCCCTGTTCGGGGTCTACAGCCAGGTTGACCAGATCGGCCAACTGCTGGTGACCCTGGTGGGGGGCATGATGCTGGTGCTGGTATTGGCGTGGGTGCCGTTCCTGCAGGCGCGGCTGGCGACCGAGAACCGGATGCGGGCAATGTTCGAACTGGGGGCAGTTCGCGAGCTGTTCTGCCGATCGCCGTTGTGCTGGTTCATCGTGATCACGCTCACCTCCGCCCTGTCTTTGCCCCTGTACCTGTTCAAGATTTACCTGTTGCCCTCCGACGCGATGTGGATGACGACCCTGGCGTTCATCGTGACAATCTACCCGGCACGTTTGCTGACCGGCTGGGCCTACCACCGTGCGTCGAAACGACCTCGGCGGTCGTTCTGGATGTGGCGTTGGTTGTGGCGGTTGATGATGCTGCCGTTGTTGAGCTTCTACGTGTTCCTGCTGTTCTTCACGCCGTTGTTCAGCGAGCACGGCAAGCGGGTGTTGTTCGAGCACCATCTGTTGCTGCTGCCGGCGCCATTCTAGTGTTGGTGAGTCGGCTCGCACTCTGCCGGTAGCGAACCGGATGTGGATTATCTATCATCGGCGGGTTCAGCGTGGTGCAGCGGATTTTCGGTTGCTGCACGGGATCTCCGGCAACTTCGCTTCTAACAGCAAGAACCGACAGCGATGGTCGATGTAACGACGCAGAATATCCGCAACGTGGCACTGATCGGGCACGGGGCGACGGGCAAGACGACTCTCGCCGACCTGTTCCTGTTCAAAACCGGCGTGGCGACTCGGGCCGGATCGGTCGACGACGGCAGCAGCCTGCTCGACACCGACGACGAGGAGAAGGGTCGGAAGTCCAGCATCACCTCATCGGTTATCCAGTTTGATCACGGCGGCAAGCGGTTGCAGGTAATCGACACGCCGGGGTTCCCCGATTTCATCGGCCAGATGGTCGGCGCCCTGTCGGCGGTCGAGACCGCCGTGGTGGTGATCAGCGCGGGGGCCGGGATCGAGGTCAACACGCGTCGGGCGTTCAATGCCGCCGGTGACGCCGGGGTAGGCCGGATGATCCTGATCAACAAGTGCGACATGGACAACGTGCAGTTCGATGAACTTGTCGGCGAGATTCAGGAGACATTCGGGCACAGTTGTGTTCCGCTGAGCGTGCCGGTTGGTATCGGGGGCGATTTCTCGGGGGTGGTCAGCACGCTTGACGTGCCGGAGGATGTCCCCGGTGGTGTCGAGATGGATCCGGTTGAGGTCAACCAATCGTTGATGGACGCGATCGTCGAGGCCGATGAGGACCTGATGGAGCGGTATCTTGAGGGTGAAGAACTCTCGGAGGCCGAACTGTCAGGCGGCGTCAGCACCGCGATTGCCGCGGGCACCCTGATTCCGATCTTCTGTGCCAGTTCGAAGTCCGACATCGGTGTCGACGATTTCCTGGATGCCCTGGCCAACTGCTCCTTGGCACCCGGCGACATTTCCCGATCGATGAGTTCCGGCGGTGAGGAGTTGGCAGTCGATGCCGATGGGGGCGCGCTGGTGGGGCAGGTCTTCAAGACCCGGATCGACCCGTTCGTGTCGAAGATGAGCTTCATCCGGGTCTTCTCCGGGACCCTGAAAAAGGACTCATTGGTCCACGTCCACCGCTTGGGCAAGCCGGTCAAGATCGGCCAGTTGCTCTCGGTCAACGGGGCCGAGCAGGAGAACATCGACCAGGCGGTGGCTGGCCAGATCGTGGTGCTGGTCAAGATGGAAGACCTGAAGGTCTCCGACACCCTCGCCGACGATGGCGGAACCGAGCTTCCGGTGATCGAGTTTCCTCAGCCGATGGTGGGGTTGGCCGTCGAGCCCAAGAGCCAGGCCGACCAGACGAAAATCTCGGCCGCGTTGCAGAAGATCGAGGACGAGGACCCGACGTTCCGGGTGGACCGCGAAGCCCAGACCAAGGAGATGGTCATGAAGGGCATGAGCGAGCTGCACCTGCAGGTGATTGAGAACCGGATGGCCAGTCGAGACAAGGTCGAGGTGATCACCCGCGCTCCGAAGATCCCCTACCGCGAAACGGTCAGCGGGTCGAGCGAGGGCAGTTATCGTCACAAGAAGCAGACCGGTGGTGCCGGCCAGTTCGCCGAAGTTCATTTCAAGGTCGCCAGCCTGATGCAGGAGTTCGGCGAGCCGGACGAGTTCTTCGTGAAGGCGAACTTCGAGAACCTGAGAAACTTCAGTTACGACGACAAACACAACTTCTGCTTCATCGACCGCGTGACCGGCGGTTCGGTTCCGAACAACTTCATTCCAGCCATCGAGAAGGGGATTCGCGAACGGATGGAACAGGGAGTGATCGCCGGGTTTCAGGTGCAGGACTGCACCTGCGAGCTGTTTTTCGGGAAGGATCACCCGGTTGACAGCAACGAGACGGCGTTCAAGACTGCCGCGAACCGGTGTTTCCGCGAGGTGTTTCAGCAGGCCAAGCCGGTCCTGCTCGAGCCGATCGTGCGACTGGAAATCACCGTGCCCGATGCGCACCTGGGTGACATCACCAGCGACCTGAACACCCGGCGGGGGCGTATGGAGGGAATGGACAATGCCGGCGGCGGCTTTCAGGTGGTCAAGGCGAAGGTGCCGTTGTCCGAAGTGACCACCTATGCGAGGTCGCTCTCGAGCATGACCGGCGGGCAGGGGTCCTACACCTACGAACTCAGCCACTACGAGCCGGTGCCGCCCCAGGAGCAGGGCAAAATCGTTGCCGCTTCGAAGAAGAAGCAGGACAAAGACGAGGACGAGTAGGGCGGGCGACTTAGGGTCTCACTTCCGCTTTCGTCGTCTCCGCATGATCGAGCGCTGCCAGGTCGCGAGTTGGTGCTCGATGGCCCGGGGAGTCAGTCCCTCGGCCGACCTGGGTCGCGACGGGGTCGGGCGGCGATCGATTTCCTGTTCGAGCTTCTGCAGCCACGGCGGCACATCGATTCCCGAGCCGTGTGTCTCGTCGAGGTACCGGTCGACTTCGACCTGCAACTGGGCGAAGGCTGCCGAAGGAAACCGTTGGATCCGGGCGTCGGCGCGAGCCGCCTCGACCAGCGCTCTCATGCGGTTGACTGCCAGTGGCCGCAGGAAACGCTCGGCCAATCGGTCGGCCAGTCCGGGTAGCCGCATTCCCCAAAGCGATTCGAGTTCGGCGAGTTTTTCGAGATGAGCGTCGGCGTGTTGACGAACTCCTTGGCCGCAGAGTTCCTCCCACGCGGTGGCCAGCCACGGTCGCGGACCCTGTGACAGCACCTCGTGAGCGATCTCCGACGGGGCGAAGTTCCACGCATCGCGTTCGTAGGCGGCCTCGAGTCGGAGGAAGTCGAGCAGGCAGTGGATCTTGTCGCCGTAGTCCGACTGGGTGGTCGTGGTGTTGTATTCGATGAAGCGGTAGTAGCGGTCGATGATCGTCTGGTAGATCACCTGGAGGATGTGCGCGGCTTGTTCCCGATCGAGTTCTCCGGCTTGCAGGTCGTTGACCAGTTGACTCTCGCTCAGCGGATCCTCGGCCGCTTCGGATTCGAGATGTTCCAGCAGCCAGTCGGTGCCCTGGTGCAGGATCGTGCGGACGTGCCCGAGAGTCAGCTTGGGAGCGGCGAAAAGTTCGCTGCCGTAGTTCGCGACGAATTCTCGGACATCCTCCCAGATCTCCTCGGGCTCGATCGCCTCGGCGGCGGCCAGCCTTGTCCGGCTGCTGTGCCGCAGCCATGGGATCTGGAAGCGATCGACCAACTGCCCGAAGATCCGCAGCAGGCCCTGGTCCCGATCGAGACCCGAGCGGGAGGTCCTGTGATCGGGTCGCCGATCACGGTGTGAGCGGCGGGGCCGGGGACGCTTGGTCCGTGGCGGGGTTCCGGGCAGATCGCGGCGGGCGGAACGGGTGTGTTGGTGGGGCCAGTCGTGGGCGGAGTGACAGACGGCCTCGAGGGTGTGCCGAAGTGCCAGGCGGAACAGGCGGTCGAACTCGGTCACCGCCGCACCCTCCGGACGCGAGGTCCGCTCCATGCGGTAGGCGGTTCGTAGCACCTGGGAGGTTTCCCGCAGCAGCCCCAGCCTCGGCAGGTGCTCGACCAGGAACTGCAGGTCGGCATGCCGCGTGCGTGCGGCGAGCATCTGGTGGGGGTCGCCGCCGGCATCCAGTGGAACATACAGCAGTGGTTGGCGGGCCAGCCGACGCAGCACCACCGGCAGAGCTTGGCGGATGGTCGCGGTGTCACCGTGGATCACCGCGCCGGTCAAGAGTCGCCACAGGCGGTGTGCGCGGCGGTCGCTGTCAGTGGTTCCGGTGGGCAGGAGTCCTCGCAACATCAACTCGGCCCGTCTCGCCTGCACGTGGACGGCCATCACCAGTTGGAGCAGTTCGTACTTGGTCTGAAGCTGGATGTCGAATTCGATGCCCGAGTCGGAGCGGGCCGAGGGTGTGGGGATCGGGTGTTGCCAGATCGCATCGAGCAGCCCGAGCAGTTCCTCCTGCACGGTGCGAGCGTGCTCGGTCCAGCCCCGGGCCTTGTCGGGATCGAGGTCCGGCAGCAGAGGGGCACCGGCAACCAGTTGCTGCCACAGGCGGGCGATCGACTCGAGGAACCTCAGCCGGGGAACCAGTTCCCGGTACAACGCCTCGAACTCGGTCGCACCCGGCGAGTAACCCTCGTCGAGCAACTCGGCGTCAAAACCGTCGTCGGCGCTGTCACGGAAGGTGACCTCGTCGTAGGCGGCCGAAAACAGGGTGTCGTCCTCGGAAAGACCATCGTCGTCGTCGATCAGCCCCTCTTCGAATCCGTTATCCAGCCCGTTTTCAAAATCGTGTCCGTCACCTGGATCGTCGTCCACCTCGAACCCCTCGTCGAAAGCGTTCCCCGGCTCGTCGGTGCCCTCGTCGTCGGGCAACCCGATCGAGCCGAGGAGTTCTTCGAGCCGCGAGGGTTGTGAAGGGGTGGCCAGTTGGATCAGTTCATCGTCGAGCCGGGGGACCGACCAGTACGATTCGGCGTTGGCTTCGAGCACAGCGAAGAACCGTTCGACCAGCCGGGTGTGGTCCGGCGAGGGGCGGGTGTGGGCGGGGTCGGTGGCGAGTTCGAGCCACCGGTTGAGCAGGCCGGCGATGCTTGTCGGGCTGCTGGCCAGGTCACCGGGGACGGCCTGGTTGAGCCACTGCATCAACAGTCCCATGGTGGCCGGCAGGTCACGGCGATCGAGCAGGGCGTCGACGATCTGGGCGTAGGCGGGGCCGGGGCCGGCCTGGAAGTTGGAGAAGTCCTTGACCTGCTCGGCCCAGAAGGCCAGGTCACCGCGGGCGGCGCCGACCGATTGCCAGGTGGCCAGGACCTGGGCCGCCTGGGACGCCGACCACCAGCGGCGGACTCCCGATTCGGCGTCGAGGTCGACGACGATCGAGGCTCCGTAACCGTCCCAGTTGAGCGCGAGGGCCTGGAAGTCGTTGTTGAGTCGATTGACGAGGTCGTTGTGTCCGCGGGCGGCGGCTTCGGAGAGCGCCGTTCCGTAGGCGGCGAACAGTCTCTCCATCAACGTCAACAGGTCCTCGAGTCGCGAGTCGGGAATCACGTCCTCGCGGGCGTGAAACAGAGGGAACTGGGCCTGGAAACCGAGGTAGTTCCAGGGATCGGGCAGGGCCCCGCAGTCGATGCCGCGGTCGAGAAGATCGCGGGCCTCGGAGAGGTGTTCGAGCGATTCGAGCAGGGCGCCTCGCTCGGCGGTCATCTCCGAAGCTGTCAACGCACACTGGATCTCGCACTCGAATCGGATCGACGCCGCGGGGATCGACTCGGCCTGTTGGCGAGCCGCTTCGGGGAATCCCATCCGTGCGTAAAGCAGCGCCAGTTGGCGGTGTTGGATCTGGCGGGCACCATAACGGGCGAGGTAGAGGTTGAGTTGCTGGCGGACGTGCCCGAAGGGCTGTTGGGTCCGGGTGGCTGACTCGGCCAGCACCTCGGCCCGTTCTCCCTCGGCCAGTTGGATGTGATACTCGTAAAAGGCATCTCTCAGGCGGGCGACGACCGGCAGCAGGGTGGTCAGCGAGACGGTCGAGTCGTGGGTGTCGGGGCCGGCGCCGCTGATCGCCGAGGCCATCAGCACCGTTCCGGCCAGTACGATCGCGGTGTCCTCGAGCACCTCTGACGGATCCGCACCGTCGTCGACCATCGACCGTGTCCAGTCGATCAGCGCGTCAAGGATGACCTGCCTGAGGATAAAGCGGCGGAAGAAGCCCTTGGTATCGGTCGAGTCATGATCCCACTCGCCGAACATGTACGTCGTCCGCTTGTTGACCGGGTGCAGGTGGTCGTGGGCACGGACATCGACGGCCAGTTCGTCGAGGTGAGACGGGTCGAAGTGGGCCACCGTGAGCAGTTCGCCGGGGGTGTCCCCAAGTACCTCGATCGTGCGGGCGACCAGGTCGTGATAGGGACCGGCCGAGGCTCCCGCTTCGGCCAGGTAGATCGGCACGGGACGATAACGCTCGTTCGGGTACGGTTCGCAGAACCGATCGTTTTCGAGAACGGCCACGGGGCGGTAGCCGAGGAAGTCGTTGAGAGTGTCGAGGGCCGCCTCGAGAATCCGGGTGGTGTCGTCCCACTCGGGCCCCTGGGCGAGGACGGCTTCAAACATCTTGACCAGCAGGAACGGATGCTCCCAATCCGAGTCGGCCAGGTGAAACAGCAGGTCGGCATGGTGCAGGCGATAGAGCGGGACGAGCCCGTCGAAGACGAGTTCGAGCACAGCGTCGGCCTGTTCGCTGTCGGCGAGCACCGGGACACTCTCGTGGCCGGCAAGCGACTCGAGTGATTCGGCCAGCAGCCGTCCGACCTCCGGCCAGCAACCGACACCGCCGTGGTGGTCGCAGAGCCTGTTGAGATTGTCGGCGAAGGCGGGATGACCGGCGCCACCGGAGAGGTTGAGGTATCCGAGAATCTCCTCGATCAACCCGGGGGGCAGCTCGGCGTCGGTGGTGGTCGGACCGGGAGCGGTCATGGGTGGCGAGCCGAAAGGGCGGGACACTGCCTGATCGACCAGGACGAGTTCGACTATAGCGATCTGCTGGATATCGGACAGTGTCACCGCCGCCCCGGGCACGCGGTTGCATTCCCCAGATCCGTATGCGATTCTGCCCCGACTGCTCTCGCCGAACGCACTCCCGTTGCGGCATGTTCTGCTCGATCCGATCCGGAACCCGTGTGATGGCCGAAGAGACTCCCCCCCCGGATGGCGTGACTCCGATTCCCGATGACAACTCGGTTCCGGAATCACCGGCGCCGACGGCCGACGAGAGTCCCGGAGGGACTTTCGAAGCGCCGCGGATCGGTTCAACGGACATGCCGCCGTGGAACACCGGCGAGTTGATCGACGCGCCGAAGTTCACCAGGCGGAACTGGTTCGCGTTGCTCGGCCCGGGGCTGATCATGGGGGGGTCGGCGATCGGTGGCGGCGAGTGGCTGCTGGGGCCGAAGGTCACCGGCGTCTATGGCGGCGGCCTGCTGTGGCTGGCCACTCTCAGCATCCTCGGACAGGTGCTCTACAACATCGAGATCAGCCGCTACACGCTTTACTCGGGCGAACCAATCTTCACCGGCAAGTTCCGCATGATGCCCGGTCCCCGCTTCTGGGTGATCGCCTACCTGCTGTTCGACTTCGGCAGCGTATTTCCGTACCTGGCAGCTAATGCGGCCACTCCGGTGGCGACGCTGATCAAGGGGGGGACCGTACCTGGCCCGGACGACTTCTGGCTCATGAAGGGATTGGCCTACGCGATCTTCCTGGGGGCAATGGTCCCGCTGTTGTTCGGTGGCAAGATCTATCGGTCGTTGAAGGTCGTGATGACGTTCAAGCTTATAGTCGTCTTCGGCTTCCTGCTGTTTCTGGCGTTCGGCTACTCGAAGTTGGACACCTGGAAAGAAATCACCACAGGATTTGTCAGCTTCGGCACCGTTCCCGTGCTCCGGGGTGAAGACACCAACGGCAATCACCAGTTGGATGCTGGCGAAGACTGGGACGGTGACGGGCATTTGGACGTCGTCGAGCCCCAGATCGACAGTGATGGGGACGGCGAGTTCGACGGGTTCGATGACAAGGATGGTGACGGGTATCGGGACGGTCGCAACGTCAGCTCCATCTGGTCGATGTTCGGCAGTGAACGCGGGTTCAAGGACATCGACTTCACGATGGTCGGGTTCATTGCCGCCCTGGCGGCGATTGCCGGTTCGGGCGGACTCTCCAATACCCCCACCAGCAACTACACCCGCGACCAGGGATGGGGCATGGGGCACCACGTCGGCGCGATTCCCAGTGCCATCGGCGGTCACGACATCGAGTTGTCTCACACGGGCACTGTCTTCGAAGTGACCGAGGAATCTCTGCCCCGGTGGCGGGGATGGTACAAACACGTCGCGCGAGACCAGTTGGCCATCTGGCTCCCGTCGTGCTTTATCGGACTCGCACTGCCGGCAATGCTCTCGATCCAGTTTCTCACCTACGCCGACGCCGACAATGGCGACAGTTGGTCGATGGCGGTGATGACCGCCGAGGGCGTCAGGAACGCCGTCAGTGCCGAATCCGGTGACGGGTTGGGGGCCTTCTGCTGGTTCATGACGATCTTCTGCGGCTTCCTGGTGCTGGCCCCGACGATGTCGGCGTCGGCCGACGGTATCATCCGACGTTGGGTCGATGCCTTCTGGACGTCCAGTGCGAAACTGCGGACGATGGATCCCAAGCACATCAAGGTGGTCTACCTCCGTGTGCTCGTCTGCTATTCCATCTTCGGCTGCTTTGCCCTGTCACTCGATCCGGGCGTGCTGATCAAGTACGCCACGATGTTCTTCAACGTGGCCCTGGGCATCAGTTGCTGGCACACGGTGGCGATCAATACCACGTTGCTGCCCAAGCCGCTGCGGCCTCACATGGTGATCCGAGTTGTGATGATCCTGGCCGGTGTCTACTTCTTCATGCTGGGCTCACTGGCGGTGCTCAAGACGACCGGGTTGCTCGAGAAGCTGACCGGGTAGCGGAACGCGACGAAAGTCGGTCCAGCTTCGTCGTGTCCGGCCCGGGTTGCTCGGAATAGGCTCAATCGCGGGGTCCGGTTGCGCCGATTCTAACGAGTATACGGGCGGTCCCGGCTGCCCCGTAACGGGGCGGTCTGCGCGGTGTGGACCTCCTGGATTCACCCGGCCAGCAACCGATCAGGGACGTGATGATCAAGGATCAATCAGGACGCGACACGACACGCCGTGAGACACCGCCGGCCGGTGAGGGTGGGTCCACAGTCGGTCGATTGGCCGCTTCACCGGTCCTGTGGGGATGCCTGGCCACAGGCGGCTTCTACCTGGCGATCCCACATTCGCCAGTTGCCGCCGACCTGCTGGAGCGGTACTTCTGCGGTCACCCGCTGGAGTACGCCACGGCAACACTGTTTTTCATCGGCATGGCCGTCCTGGTGATGCGGGCCACCGCTTGCTTCCGCGACACCACAGCCTCACCGAGCGTCACTCTGCCCTCGGAAGCAGACGCGCCGCTCGAAACAGGCAGCCTGGCCCGGGCGACCGCACTGTTGAGTCTCTCGGAGGGCTGGCCGGATTGTCGTCGAGGTCATCGGCTGATCGAGTTGTGCACGTTCGTTACCAGACGCGGGGGCGGTGTGGGGCTGGCCGAGCATGGTCGCTTTCTCGCCGACCAGGCCGCCGAACGGTTGCATGAAGGTTACTCGCTGGTGCGGACCATCACCTGGGCCGTCCCGATCCTGGGATTCCTGGGCACCGTGGTCGGCATCACGATGGCCATCGCCAACGTCACTCCCGAACAACTCGATACCTCTCTCAGCGAAGTCACCGATGGTCTGGCCGTAGCCTTCGACACCACCGCGCTGGCGCTGACACTTTCTCTGCTGCTTGTTTTCGCCTCGAACGCCACTCAGAGGATCGAGCAGTCCAACCTTTCGGAAATCGAATCGTGGAGCCTCCGCGAGGTCGCACCGTTGCTGGCCGAGTCGGAAGGGGTTGGTGGCCCGTTGCGAGATGCGGAACAACAGGCGGCCCGGAAGATGCTCGCGGAGTCCGAGGCGGCGATCCGGCGGCAGGCCGATCTCTGGGAGCAATCACTCGAGGACCTTCGCCAACGCTGGGTCGATACTCTGCAGAGACAGACAACCGATTTCGAGACGACACTCAGCAAGGGACTGGATCAGGGCCTGGCTGATCACGACCGAAAGCTCGAGATGCTGCGGAACGAGTGGCTCGGGGCCTGTCACCAGGTCACCGACGGCTTGGTGACACAATCGGATCGCTTTGCCAAGTCGCTTGCCGGCGGAGTCGGTGACTGTGTTTCGGCCATCAACCGGGCCACCGATGCGGTACGAGATCAACTTGGGCAACTCCAGCACCAGGGTGAGTTGCTGTTGAAGGTGATCGAACGCGAGGAGCAACTGGCAGGACTCGAGGAGCGTCTCGCCGAGAACCTCGAGGCGGTGCGGACTGCCGAGGTCTTCGAACAGTCGTTGATGAGCCTGACGGCCGCGGCCAACCTGCTGTCGGCCCGGGCCGGTACGAAGGCAGCCTGAGAGACGTCGGCAGGCGAGGGACAAGAGACGATGAACACACGACGCGCCGCAAGCCCCGTGTCGCTGTTCCCCTTCCTGGCCGTACTGGTCTGCGCGATGGGGGCGCTGATATTCCTGTTGCTGGTCGTCACGCGACAGATTCGGGCCGAAGTGCGTGCCGAGGCGACTCAGGACGTGCGACCGGAGACCGTGGCCGAGACGCTGCTGTCACCGACGCAGGCTTCCGAGTCCCCGGTACCGTTTTCGATGATCGACGACGTTCCGCCGGTGGTTGTCGACTGGGGTCGGATGCTCGATGAGTTGACCGCACGTCACCGTGACGACGTGCGGGCGTTGGCGGAGACACGTCGCGCGGTCAGGCAAGCCGAGTTGCGGGAGGCGGAGATCGAGACGGAGTTGCGGCGGATCCAGGAGACCGGTGAGGATCATGCCACCCAACGCGGTGCACTGGCTTCGCGACTGAAACGGCTGCGGGATCGAGCCGAGACGTTGCGGCGGGACCTGGAGCGGCAGCAGAGAGAGATTCGGGAACGAAAGGCCAAGGCCGCGTCGGTCGAGAGTCGATATGCGTTTCTGCCGTTCGACAGCGTCGACGGGACACGTCGTCGGCCCATCTTCATCGAGTGTCATCCGGATCGGATTGAGTTCGCGTCGGAGAAGATCGGGCTGACGGCCAAGGATCTCGACGGATACACCCGACAGGCGAATCCGTTGCTGGCCGGAGTCCGGGCACTTGTCGGTTTCTGGTCGACCCGGAAATCCGAGCGGACCGGCGATCAGAACACCGGTGTGGAAGAACCGTACGTGCTGATGGTTGTTCGTCCGGGTGGAATCCATGCCTACTACATCGCTCGCAAATTGCTGCGACAACTCGAGACTCCGATCGGTTACGAACTGGTTCCCGAGAAGATGCCGCTGGCCTGGCCGGCCTACGACGCAGCGGCGGCGGCGGCGTGTCGTGAGGCCGTTGACCAGGCCGTGGCCCACCGTCAGGGGGCCGGATCGGACCTGGCGGGCCAGGAGCGTGGTGGCGGCTTCGGCCGGCACCGGCGGGCTCTGCTGCCGAGGCGGGGGTCGGTTGGTCCCCGGGGTTCTACCGGCCGCAGTTCCGCCGCGGCGGTTCGATCCGGTCTGACGGATGAAGAGAAAAGCGTCGAGGCGGTCGGCCGCCGAAACCCGCCAACAGGGGTGGAACGGTCCGAGGGTGGGGGCCGTCGAAATGGTGCGGAACGTATCGACCCGAAGACCCGGGGTGAGGATGGGGCCGCACTGGTAGATGGTGGTGGACGTAGCCAGGCGACCGGGGAGAAACGGACCGGCAGCGGGTCCGTGCGAAACCGGTCTGAGGTTTCAACATTCGAGTCATTGAGCGTTGGCGGGACGTCATCGGATGCCGGGTCCAGTCGCGGATCGGGCCGGGGGACCGACGGGAGTCCTCGTCAGTGGGGAATCGCCTCGTTGGGAGCGACGATCGGGTACGAACGACGGGTCGATGTGCGAGTCGAGCAGAACCGGGTGACGGTTGTCGGCCAACCTCGGATCGATGTTGTCACCAACAATCGAGACGAGTTGTCCGTCGACGACCTCAGGCGGCGAGTGATTCGTGCGGTGCAGCGAACGGCAAGGAGCTGGGGACAACCTCCAGAGAGGTTTTACTGGGTGCCGGCGATTCGGTTCGAAGTCAGTCCCGGCGGAGCTCTGCACTACGAGCGGCTCAACAGCCTGTTCCGCAGTTGGAGGCTCGCGACATCGGTCGACTACGTGCTGCCGACGGTCCCGGAACCGGCTTCGAGGCTGATCGAGGAGCCAGCTCCATGAGCCGTCGACACGGGATATCCCAGCAGGCTTCCGGCGACGACTCGTTTCTGGATATCATCGCCAACATCGTCGGAATCTTGATCATCCTGATCGTCGTGGCCGGCGTTCGAGCCAGTCGTGCCCCAGTCGAACTGTCGGAGGTGGTCACCGGGCCGGATGAACCGGAGCCTCCTCCGACCGAAGTGGTGGCCCCCCCGCTCGAATCCCAGTTTCGAGCCACGGCTCCGGGAATCATCGATCGCACCGACGAGGTGACCAGGTTGGCTGACCAGTCGGCAGAAATCCAAGACCGTCTCAGTGAGACCCTCGGGTCGTTGTCGGCCGTCCGGCGACGGACGTCGGCCAGACGTGAGGAGGTCAAGCGGGTACAGGAACAGCAGGTCGGTCGGCGGCCAGACGTGGACGCCCTGGCCCTCAAGGTCGATGCGGCACGAGGGGAAGTCGAAGATCTCGAACGAGAGCAGAACCAGGCCCGTCGGTCACTCCAGGAACTCGCCGCCACGCCCACCGACCGGGTGGTCAATGTGCCGCACCGGTTGACTCCGGTCGGTCGCACCGTCCGCGGTGCCGAGCAGCATTTTCATCTCAAGGCTGGCCGTGTGACTCTGATTCCCCTGGAGCGGCTCAAGCAGCGGGTTCGAGACCAGATGGCCCGCTACGGTCGCGTGATGTCCCGTTTCCGCAAGCACGAGGGTCAGGTCGGGCCGGTCGAGGGTTTCGTGATGGAGTACACCGTCGAGCGGCGGCCGGTGACGGTGGTCGATGAACTGCGACACGGTCGGGGAATGGTCAGGATCGGGGTGACACACTGGACGATCCGGCCCGAGCCCGAACTCGAGGCCGAACCGATCGGCCAGGCGTTATCCAGTCGCTCGAGGTACCAGACGGTCCTGAGAGCATGCGGACCGGAGACGGCGTTGACCTTCTGGGTCTACCCCGACAGTTTCACGGAAATGCGGCGGCTGCAGGCGGCGGCTCACAAGGCAGGGTTCCGGGTCGCCGCACGGCCGTTGCCTCCGGGCGTCACGATCTCGGGATCTCCCGACGGCACCCGTTCGCAGGCCCAGTAGCAGACCGCCGATTCGGGGTCGACACGACGGTCTACTACTTCTTCTTCTTGGCGGCCTTCTTGGCGGTGGGTTTGGGGGGCTGGCTGCGGAGTTGGATGACCCGATTGGGCAGCAGCGGCCCACCTCCGACAGCCCGCACCAGCAACTGGACACCGGGCAGGACGCGGGCCTCGTTTTCCAGTCCGGAAGTGATCTGGATTGTGAAGGCGGACTGTCCTGCCGGGACGACGGTCTTGCCACCCACGAAACCGGGCAATCTCTTGTCGATGATGATCTCCAGTTCGACGGGACCGCTGAAGCCGGGATCACGTTTCAGCGTGCCGCTGACCTTGTTGACGGTGTTGCTGGCCAGGGTGGTCGTCTTGGGGTCGAATGTGACGGTGACGGCATTGCGAACCGGCACCCGAAAGGGTCTCGAGAAGACTCGCCCCTGGACGGCGGTCGCATAGCCGTGAGCCAGCAGATCGCCGCGGAGTACGAACTCGATCCCGGCGGCGGGGACGTCTGCCGGCACGGCCAGCGTGATCGATACGGGCGGGCCGCCGATGGTGACCGCCTGGTTGGGCAGCACCCGGACAATCGGCCGGTTGCCCTTGCCCCGGTTCTTGGGATCGATGGGACGTCGGGGTTCGTTCGAGAGCGAGGCGATGCGGATGGCCTGGCCGTTTCGGTTTTCAGGTGCCAGGCCGCGGGCGGCGACGGTGACGCGGGCCGACTGACCACGGTAGATCGCCACGGGGATTGAGACGATTACCAGTGCCGCACCGCTGGGACGGGTCAGCCCGATCGGCAACAGGTCCTCGTGGCCGGGGACCGACTGGTTGGCCACGCGGGCGTTGCGACGCAGGATCGGCTTGGTGCCGACCGACTCACCCACCAGGCCCAGCGACCGCAGCGCAGTGGCGTCGCCGCCGGCCGACCGTGTCACGGTGATCGAAACGACTCCGGCGACCCCGGCGGCGATCGACGCCGGATGCAGTCGGACTTGTTCGTCACCGATGACTGTCAAGGCAATCGGGCCGTTATAGCCGGCCCGGTTGACCTGCAACTTGATCAGGCCCGAGCCGACTCGCGGCAGGTTCAACTGTGGTGTCTGCAGGGCCAGCGAGAAATCGGGGCGGCCGATGGGGTTGGACTGCAGGCGATACAGGAAGTGCGAACCTCCTCGGCCGTAGAGGTCACCGACGGTGACCTCTATCCGGGTGACTTTCTCGGGAACGGTGAACTCCAGACGGGGGTCACGTGATCCGGCTCGGTCCTGGCTGGTGGCCACGGATTTCCCGTCGACGAGGACCGTCAACTCGGCGTCGATCGGCGAATCGATGGCTCGTCCCGAGACACTCAGTCGCAGTTTCTGCCCCGGGTTGACGTCCAGGGCGAAGCGATCGATCTCACCGGGCTTTGAGATTCTCCCGCTGATCGCCAATGGAGCCTGCAACTTGGCTGAGAACCTGGTGTCGATCACGGTCCCCGGCTTGTCGGGTTCGACCACCTCGGTTCCCCGGGTGACTCGCAGCACCGGAGCCGGTCCGAGCAGACCGGTGAACTTGGGTGTGGCGACCAGTGTGCCGGTCTGCGAATCGGCATTTCGGAGGTCGACGGCCAGGGTCGTGCCTTTGGGCAGCCCGGTGCCGACCGGTGTCACGCGGATTTCACTGCCGGCGGTCGCGGCGGGCGGGAAGACGGTGTCGACCAGCACCAGGTCACCGATCTTGACCCGGAACGGGCTGTTGCCCGGTGCCTTGTAGCTGAGATCGTGGACCTCGATGGTGTAGACCCCGTCATCCGGCACGGTGACCTCGGCTCGGGTGTCTCCCTTGAGTGCCACCTTCGACCACTCGATCGCCAGCGGCGTTCCCCGAGCGTTCTTGATCTCGATCACCGGTTCGCAGCTGGCCCCCAGCCGACGTGACTCGACGTCGGCCACCAGCCGTTGTCCCTTCTTCACCTGGACGAAACCGCGTGCGATTTGAGATCCGGAGATCAGGCCCGAGAGGGCCACGGGGAGTTGGGCGGGGGCCTTGTCGGAAGTGGCGGTGAGGGGCCGTTGGGGCAGCCGATCGACGGCCAGTGTCAGGGGGTTGCTGAGTCCGCCGGCAGTCGAGACGCGGAACGGAAACAACCCGGCCGGCGCATCGTCGGCGAGGGTGATGTCGATCGTCAATTGTCCCGCGTTGGACCCCTCGACCACCTTGGTCTTGATCCCGGTCAACGGAGCCAGCAGCAGGGGGTTGGGTGCGAGGTTCTTGCCTGTGAGCACCAGGCGTGTGGTCTGCCCGATCTGGAGTCCACGCAGCGAGACGACCGAGATCTGCGGTGCGGCGGGCAGCACGGCGGCCGGTTGCTTGTCGCGGGCAAAACGCTTCCCGGCGTCCGCTCCGGCGACCTCGGCAAACAACCCGGCGGCCTCCGCGGCGGTCAACTCGCGGTCGAACAACTGGAACTCGTCGACGACCCCGCTGAAGTGCTCGACGGTCGGGGTGCTGGCACCGATGATCAGCGGAGCGGAGTTGACCAGGCTGGCCGTCTTGACGTCCAGCAGCCAGACATCGGTGCCATCGGCCAGGTCGCGGTCGGGTTTGCCCACGCGGGTGGCGGGCTTCCCGTTGACGAACAATCTCACGCGGACGTCGTCGGTCTCGGTGTCTTTGTCCGCGGCCGGTGCGTCACCGACGGCCAGCGATGCGATCAGGTGGACCCGTTGGCGGGTGCCCAACACGCCCTTGACACTGTAACGGACGACGCGGAAGCCGCTGCCGTCGTTGACGTACAACTGCAGCAGGTCGCTCTTGGGCTGAAAGTTGATGCCGTAGTTGGAAGGTCCCTTTCCAGACGATCGCTTGGCGAACAGGCCGTGGAACGCCCCGTCACTGGCGGCGTGAAAGTTGACGAGCAGCAGGGACACCGAGACGGCGTTGCTCCGCGAGGTGTCGGGACTGCTGGGGATCTGGATGTACTGCTTGCGCCCGGATTCGAGGAGGACCGCTCGACCTCCGGCGGTGGCCGAGAACGGGCTCGGCACGCGACGGGCACCGGCGACCAGGCGGCCGGTGTTGTTGGCCTGGCCACCGGGGGCGGTGTCGACGGCCGGTCCGGATTTCTCGTTAAAACCCAGGTCGACGATCGCGGTTCCGCGGATCGAGGCCGCGTCGGCCTGAAGCGTGGGGAGTCCGACAAGGCACAACAGGAGGAAAAGGCGGAGCATCGCGAGACCTCTGGAGAGTGGCATGTCGCTGGCGTCCATCTTAGCCGCTGGCGGGAGTGGTTCCCACGCTCGCACGATCCGGCAGGTGTCGGATCAATAGAGCAGCGTGGCCAATCGGCGGCGGGCCTGGCTGACCAATTCGGGGTTGGCCGTAGGCATTCCAAAACAGACGACCAGCGCATCACGGGCTCGTTGGCCGGCACCGTCACGATCGCGTTCGACAATTCCCAGGCAGATCTCGAACGCCTCGTCGAACTGACGTTCCGCTGCCAGGGCTTCGGCCAGCTTCAGCTGCAGGTCCAGATCTTCGGGGGATTCCTCGGACGCCTCCCGCGCCTGGCCGACTCCACCAGATTCGCTGGCCGAGGAGGTGATTTCGAGTTGATCCTTCAGGGCCTGGGCCTCGGGCTCGAGAAAACCTCGTTGCTCGAGGTCTTCGATCAGGGCGGCGCCGCCGGCGTTGTCGCCCAGGGTGATTGCCGCACGGGCCAGGTGGATCTTCAACGCGGTGTTGTCCGGCTCGAGCACCAACGCCTCGCGGTACTTCGCCGCTGCTCCGGCAGGATCCTCAGACTCCAACTTCTCACCGTCGGCCATCAGCACCGCGACCTCCGAGGGCACGAACCGCGACAGCCACTCGCGAAGCTGCTCTTCGGTCGGGACCCCCGGCACACTGTCGATGGGTTGGCCTTCGATGAACGCGACCATCAGCGGGATCGACTCGACCTGGAAGGCCTCGGCCAGCTCCTTGCAGTCTTCGATGTTGACCTTCACCAGGTGCCAGCGGCCGGCCGCTTCACCGGCGAGTTTTTCGAGCAGGGGCGCCAACTGGCGACAGGGATCGCACCACGGGGCCCAGAAGTCCACCACCACCGGGACTTCCTGAGATCGAACCATCACGTCCTGCTCGAACGACTCGGCTGTCGTCTCGTGGATCCACGGCGAATCGGAGTGGCCGGAAGAAGCAGGTGCGTTGTCGGAGGGGTTCAGCAGGGGCGAATCGGTCATCGGTGTCGGTCCGGTGGTGAAAACGGCGCGGGAGTGGGGGGTGGGGGGTGGGGGGTGGGGGCGGGATGGGTCGTGACGATCAGTCCCACCACCAGGGGTGTTGGCGGGGTGCTGGGATCTCAAGGGCCTTCAGACGGCGAGGGCCGAACTGGTCGTCGTCGGAGATCTTGGTCGGGATGCGGCTGATGGCCTGCTGTGGCTTGAGCACGACGCCACCGGAGACCAGCCCCAGGACCACTCGACCTCGGACATTTCGGGTGTTGTAGATCGATGCGATTCGCTTGGGAGTCTCTCCCCTGGCCACCTTGGCCCGGTCGGCTGCCAGGAAAAATCTCATCGCCCAACCGACCCGCTGCGGCAGTTGTTCCTTACGGAGCAGTGCGGCCAGGATGCTGAGATCGACCAGGTTCTGCAACTCGGCGAAGACCGGTAACTGTTCGGCCAACTGCGGGAACTTCTCGGTGAAGATCTTGGCGAACTGACGGGTCGTGATCCGCGTGGTGGCCGCATCGATTCGGCGACCACCGGCTCCGTGCAGTTCTTCCTGGGCGAGAAACTGGACCCGCTGACCGGCCAATTGAAACGCGAGTCGATCGTCGGTGGTGTAGATGGCCTCGTAGAGTGGAGTGGCCCACCAACGCTGCATCGAGTTTCCCTGGGGCTTGATCAGCGAGAGATGGCTGCGGAGTCCGGCGACCTTCGGCCGCTGCAGGCCCAGGGCGATATATTTCATCTGGACGTCGGCATCGACCATGGCCTGAGCGAAGTGCGAGTCGGGCGGCACGCCCCAGACCCGGATGGTCTGGGGGCCGAGGATCTTGGCCAGTTGCTTGAACCGGCGGCGGATGGCCGAGATCGATGTGGCTGAGCTGTTGCGTTGCAGGAAACGGCGGGCCTGTTCGAGTCGATCGGGAACGGGGTCGATCGAGACACCGAGGTCCCGGGTCGAGTTGATCGTCCGCAGCGCGACCATCAGGTCATCGATCCTCAGTGGCGGGCGTCCGGTCGTGACACCGACGACACGCCCCTCGGCGTCTGGTGCGAAGCCCTCGGCCGGTCCGGCGATCACCAGGTCCTTTCCGTCGGGATCGACGAACAGGTAGTCGATCCTCTGCAGTCCGGCTAGGAACTGGATGTCCAGCGGAGCGGGCTTCTTCTTCCCTTCGAGCTTGGCACAGGCCTGTTCGAGTCGGACCAGCGAGATCTTTCGCAGGGGACTCGGGCGGTTGATGTCTCCGGCGAGGTGCTTCTTGGCCAGGGCCTTGGCCTTCTTGCGGGCCAGCAGTTGGGCACGGCTGGTCGCAAACCGGGTCGAGACGACTCCCTCGGCATCGACTTTGACACCGCCGGCAAAGCCTCCGCCACCCCCGCCACCCTGGCCCCCTCCGCCACCGCCGAATCCGCCTCCACCCATGCCGCCCCCACCCATTCCGCCCCCACCCATTCCGCCCCCGCCGCCGAACCCGAACTGGGCGGAGCACGGGGCGGTTGCGGCGACGACCGCCAGGGCGGAGGCTGCGAGCACGAGCCGCGGCAATCGCAGTTGGTGCATGAGGAGGTGACTCCTTGGCCCGCAGGTCCGGTGATGGCAACCCGCCCCATCATAGACCTCTCGGGGAGACGTGCCCAGAGGCGGGTCGTGCGAGAGTGGGATCAGGTCGGGTTGGTGGTGGGCAGGGATGCGGGATCCGGGTCTGGGATGTGGTTCTCGCGGAGAGCAGCAAACAACGCCGCCGTGACCAGGTCGGCGGTTGTGCCGGGGTTGCGTCGGTGCCCGTCGGCTCGCAGCCACCGGTCGAAATTTCTGAACGCGGAACCGGACTCCGGTCGGTCCGGCCAGCCGCCTTGCAGCACATGCCGTGCTCGCCGTGAGGCTTCGGCGGCAGTGTTGATCCCGCACTTGCGGACGATCAGGGTGTCGGGCTGCTCGGCGTGGATGGTCAGAGCCAGGCCGACGACCTGTTGTTGCCAGCCGGCGGCGAATGTGGCGGGGTCGAGCGGTTTCGAGCGACTCCAGGCGAGCACGCGGGCGAATCGATCGGCGTAACACGCGGCCACACTGTCGTGGCCAGCGGCCGCCTGCATGGCCTCGAGCAACCCGACGGCTGGCGGCCGCGTGACGTCGTGTTCGGGCACTTCACCCAGTCCGCCGGGGCTCGCCTGCCGGATTGCTGCGAAGACGCAGCTGGCGTCCTGCCGGTCCAGCCCGTCGATCACATCAGCGATCCCGTGGTCCAGCGAGACATCGCCAGGCACCGCGGCCAATGGGGCCAGCAGCAGGATGATGCCCAGGTTGGTGTTGACGTGAGTGACCTCGGCGGTGGCCTCGACGGCGTCGAGAACAACGGGGCCGACACCCCGGCGGGTCGCGGTGGCGAGAATCTCGGCAACGGCCTCGGCCGAGCGGACCAAGTCGAGGTAGGTCATGTCGGCAAACGCGGCTTCGGGGTGCACGTTGCCGGGTTTGGCGGCTGTTGCTTCGAGCAGACAGGCGGTGCGGATCTGGTCGGCCAGCGGAGACATCGTGATCACAGTGTATCGCGACCTGCCGTCGATCGTCAGACGGTTCCCCCCGCTCGGCCGTCGGCGGGTCGCTTGACCGTCCGGGTGACGGGTGCGTAAAACGCAGGAGATTGTTCGGGGGCGGCTTGCACCGGATCGGTCAACCGACAACCAACAACGGATGAAGCCATGACCTCCGGATATGACAGCAGCCTGTTGCGGACAGTCCACCTGGTCCCGTTGACGGCCTACGACACCGAGGGTCGGATCAACGCCGACGTGCAGTCGGCTCATGTCGAGTCGATGTACGGCGCAGGGATGCGGGTCTATCTGCCAGCGGCCGGAACCAGCGAGTTCCAGAACCTGTCAGCCGACGAGGTGGTCGAACTGGTACGGATCACCCGCGAGGCATCGGGGCCGGACGCTCAGATTTTCGCCCCGGTCGGGCTGCAGGTCGGGCACGCAACCGAGATCGGGCAGAGGTCGATGGATGCGGGGGCCGACGGGATCATGTTCATGCCGTTCGTGCATCCCTACATGAGCGATGCCGGGGCACGGGACTATTACCTGCAGGTGATCGACGCGGTGGAGGCTCCGACACTTGTTTACCGCAAGGGGCCGATTCCGACCGACGAGTTGCTGCTGGATCTGGCCGACGACCCACGAGTGGTCGGGATCAAGTACGCGGTCAACGAGATGCACGGGTTCCGCACGACGGTGTTGGCCGATGCTGGTCGGATCGAGTGGTTGTGCGGTTCGGCCGAGCGGTTCGCTCCGTTCTACATGCTGGTCGGAGCGTCGGGTTACACGACCGGAGCCGGCAACCTGGCACCTCACGTCACACTGGCGATGCACGCGGCACTGACCGCCGGCGAATACGACGAGGCTTTGAGGTTGCAGCAGGTGCTTTTGCCGATCGAGGATTTTCGAGCCCGGGCAGGCGACAGCTACAACGTCTCGATGCTCAAGTACGCGATGAAACTGGTCGGGGCCGATTTCGGTCCTCCGCGGGCGCCCCAGCGTCAGCTGACCGACGGAGAACGCGGCGAGATCGATCTCCTGATGGGTCCGATCCTGGAGGTCGAGGCGAGCATGCGGTCCGAACTGGTCAGCGTGGGGCTGACCAGTTCGTGATCGAAAGGAAGGCGGCCCGTCTCGAGTCAGGCCGAGGCCAGGGCCTCCTGGGCGGCGGCCAGCCGGGCGATGGGCACTCGGTAGGGTGAGCAGCTGACGTAGTTCAGCCCGGCGCGGTGGAAGAACATCACGCTGGCCGGATCACCACCGTGTTCGCCACATATGCCGATCTTCAGCCCGCTGCGGGTCGACCGTCCCCCGGCCACTCCCAGTTCGATCAGCCGTCCCACCCCGCCTTGGTCGATCGATTGGAACGGGTCGTGCGGCACGATGTCGTTCTCGCGATAGTGCCCGATGAAACCGCCGTAGTCGTCACGGCTCATCCCCAGGCAGGTCTGCGTCAGGTCGTTCGTGCCGAAGCTGAAGAACTCGGCCGTTTCGGCGATCTCGTCGCTCCGCAGCGCGGCCCGAGGCACCTCGATCATGGTCCCGATCTGGTATGAGATCGTGGTGCCGGTTTCGGCGAAGACGGCTTCGGCGGCTTCACGAACGATCGCCGACTGGTTGTCGATTTCGGTCTGGAACCCCACCAGCGGCACCATCACCTCCGGGTGCACCACGGTCCCTTCGGCCTGCACCTCGACCGCCGCTTCCATGATCGCCCGGGCCTGCATCGCCGTGATCTCGGGGAAGACGATCCCCAGTCGGCAGCCCCGGTGTCCGAGCATCGGGTTCTCTTCGTGCAGCTCGGCGGTCCGCGAGCGGACCTCTTCGACCGAGATGTCCAGTCGAGCGGCGAGCTTTTCGGCCAGGTCGGGTTGTTCTTCGAGGTGGCGTTCCGAGAGAAACTCGTGGAGCGGGGGATCGAGCAGCCGGATGGTGACCGGTCGACCGTCCATCGCCCGAAACAGGCCAGCGAAATCCGTTCGCTGGAACGGCAACAGCTGGTTGACCGCGTGCTGGCGGATCACCGGATCGCGGGCCAGGATCATCTCGCGGATCTCGTCGAGGTGGCTGAAGAACATGTGTTCGGTGCGGCACAGCCCGATGCCCTCGGCTCCGAACGCAACCGCCTCGATCGCCTGATCGGGCTGGTCGGCGTTGGTGCGGACACCCAGCTGTCGGTGCTCGTCGACCCAGTCCATCAGCTGAGCGAATCGCTGGTAGACCTCGGAATCCTCCGGGGCCAGGGTCTTGTGAATCAGAACGTCGACGACCTCGCTCGGCTTGGTTGTCACCTGACCGCTGTACACCTCGCCTGTGAATCCGTCGATGCTGATCCAATCGCCGGTGTCGAGTACGGTGTCGCCGACCGAGATGGTGCCGGCCTCGTAGTCGACGTTGAGTTCGTTGCAGCCGACGATGCAGGTCTTGCCCATCTGGCGGCTGACCAGCGCGGCGTGAGAGCTGGCTCCGCCGAAAGCGGTGAGGATGCCCTGGGCGACCCGCATCCCGCGGAGATCCTCGGGGCTGGTTTCGCGGCGGACGAGAATCAGCGGTTCGTCCGGGTGTTCGTTGTAGAGCCGCTCGGCCTCTTTGGCGGTCAGGCAGATGTGTCCCGATGCGGCACCGGGGCCGGCATTGATCCCCTTGGCCAGCAGACGTCCCGCCGCCTGGGCCTCGGCCTTTCCGTCCGGATCAAACACCGGCTGGAGGAGCTGGTCGAGATCGTCGGCGGGGATACGTCGTTTTTCGAGAGCCTGCTTGGGCGTGATCAGCCCCTCGTTGACCAGGTCGACGGCGATTCGCACCGCGGCAAAACCGGTCCGCTTAGCGTTGCGGGTCTGCAGCAGCCAGACGCGGCCTTTCTGCACGGTGAACTCGATGTCTTGAACTTCCTTGTAGTGGTTTTCGAGTGTCTTGCCGATCGTCTCGAGCTGTTTGTAGACCTCGGGCATCTCGTCCTTCAATGACGTCTCGATTCGCTTCGGCGTGCGGATGCCAGCCACGACGTCTTCGCCCTGGGCGTTCATCAGGTAGTCCCCGTTGAAGCCGGGTGCGCCCATCGAGCAGTCCCGGGTCAGTCCGACGCCGGTCGCGCAGTCGTCGCCGAGATTGCCGAAGACCATGGCCTGGACGTTGCAGGCGGTGCCCCAACTGTGGGGAATGCCGTAGTCGCGGCGATAGACCACCGCTCGGTCGTTGTTCCAGCTGCCGAAGACGGCTCCGATCGCAGCCCAGATCTGGTCGATCGGTTGGTCGGGGAAGTCCTGGCCGGTCCGCGACTTGACCTCGGTCTTGAACTCGGTGACGAGTTCTTTGAGTTGTTCGGCCGTGAGGTCCGAATCGTACTGGACACCGGCGGCTTCCTTCTTGGCCTGCAGCAACGCTTCAAATGGATCGTGGTACTCGCCCTCGCGAGCCCGCACCTCGAGCACCACGTCACCGAACATCTGGATGAACCGGCGGTAGCTGTCCCAGGCGAATGTCTCGTTGCCGGAGTGTTCGGCGAGGGCCTGGACCGACTGCTCGTTGAGGCCGATGTTGAGCACCGTGTCCATCATGCCCGGCATCGATTCTCGGGCACCGGAGCGGCAGGAGACGAGCAGCGGGTTGTCCTTGGAACCCAGTTCCGCTCCCATCACCTTCTCGACCTGCTTCAGCGCCTCGTCGACCTGCTCGCGGAGCCCCTCGGGATAGGTTCCGTCGTTGTCGCTGTAGTGATTGCAGATCTCGGTTGGGATCGTGAAACCGGCCGGAACCTGCACTCCGATTCGGGTCATTTCGGCGAGGTTGGCTCCTTTACCACCGAGTGAGTCCTTCATCTCAGCCGAACCGTCGGCCTCGCCACCACCAAAAAAATAGACGTACTTGGGGGCATCAACCATGGGCTCGTGGCCTGCTCGAAAATGCGGAAATGCAAGCCGTCCACGCTAGCAGCCGTCCAGATAAGCGTCAAGAACCGTCGTCGGCGTCGGTCCGGAGGTGTCGATCTGGCGAGAGAAACTTGACTTGCGTCTCGGTGGCCTGAGAATTGAACGGGGGGGAGTTCTTGGTAACCATGCAAGCATGTCTCGTATCTGCAGACGGTCAGACGACCATTGCGCTCAAGAACGACATCACCGTCGTCGGTCGGAAGCAGGGCGTGTGCGACGTGTTTCTGGATCGAGGCAACGTGTCGAAGCTGCATTGCCTGATCATCAAGACCGACGGACTGCTGCTGGTTCGGGACCTGGGCAGTACCAACGGGACGCTGGTCAACGGTCAGAGGGTCAGTCGCGGGGCACTGCTGCCTGGAGACGAACTGTCGTTTGCCAGCCTGACCTTCCAGGTCCAGTTCGGTGCCGCAATGTCCGAGTCGGTACCGGCCGAGCGGACCGAGGCGATGCCGGTGGTGCCGGACCCGGGGATCGTTGAAGCCGTCGCCGAGGATGCCGCTTCGTCGGACAGCTTCGACGAGTTTCCGGTGCCCGAGTTGTAGGGGCGGCATGCGGGCGGAGAGGGAATCCCGGTAGGTGTTCCGCTCGGGGCCGGGTCAGGAAGCGATCCGCAGCCGGAGTTCGTCGGCATTGAGTGCGACGATGGTGATGCCGAGTCGATCGGCCAGCGTGATGACGTCGTCGGCATCGAGCAGGATCGTCTGTTGGCTTTCGATGGCCAGCACGCGTCCGCCCGCCTCGTGCATCGTCTGGATGGTGTCGAGTCCGATGGTGGGAACATCGAAGCGGCGGTCCTGCTGGGGCTTGGCGACCTTGACGACGGTGAAGCCGCCTCGTCGACACAGCGTGCCACTTCTTTGGATCGCCTGGTCGGTACCCTCGATCGCCTCGATCGCGATCACCGCGGTGTCATTGACGATGACTGTCTGACCGACATCAAGCCGTCCCATCTCCTTGGCGATGTGCCAACCGAACTTGATGTCTCGCCATTGTGCCGCGGAGGGTTTGCGGCGGGTCAGGAAACCGTGGTTCACGAGAAGCTCCGGGCAGAAGTCGAGTGCCGAATGGAAGCGGATACCGTCACGGTCGAATTCACGGATGATGGCCAGCAGGATGGTGTCGTCGGTCTTGTTGGCCTTGGCGTAGCGGAACCACATGTGGAGCGTCCGCCAGTCGGGCAGCAGCCTGAGAATGCGGGCCGGCTTGAAGAGCTCGGTCTTCTCGATCTTGCCGGCCATCACCACGTCGTGGATTCGAGCTCGTTTGAGCAGACGGATGGCCCTGCCGAGCCGGCCCAGTCCAGCGGTGGCGAAGTAGTCGCACGAATCGGCCAGCTCGTTTGAGACCATTCCCTGGACACCGACCGCGAAGACCTTCAGTCCCTGGAGGCGGGCGGCCTGCGCGAAGGTGATCGGAAACCGTCCGGCTCCGGCCAGGAGTCCGATCCAGCCGTTCGCGGCCGTCGTCGGGGCGGTGAGATGGTTGGCTTGCGAATCGAGAGTCATGCCGCGTGTGGGTTGATCTGTGGGGGCTGCTGGGAATCGCGATCGCTGTCGAGTTCGGCTTCGAGTTGGTCGATTCGTTTGACCAGTTTCTTGACAGTCTTGAGCAGTTCGGGCAGCCGTTTCTGGGCGATCAGGATTCTCAGTTGTTCGGATTCGGGGCCGGCGGGATAGCCGAGTTGTGTTTCGCCGGCGGGAATGTTGCGAACGACGGCTGCCTTGGCCGCCACCGACGCACCGGTTCCGATGGTCAGGTGATCGGACACTCCGACCTGTCCGCCGAAACGGACGTAGGCACCGGTGGTTGTGCTGCCGGCGATGCCGACCTGCGAGGCGAAGGCGTTGTGGGGGCCGATGCGGCAGTTGTGCCCCACCATGACCTGGTCGTCGATCTTGGTCCCGGTGCCGATCACCGTGGCATCGATCATGCCCCGGTCGATGGTCGCCCCGGCTCCGATCTCGACATCGTCTTCCAGCGAGACACTGCCGTAGTGCAGGATCTTGATGAACTCACCCTCGGGAGTGCTGTCGGTTGCGGCGAAACGATACCCGAAGCCGTCGGCTCCGATGACCGCGTTGGCATGGATGATGACCCGGTTGCCGATGGTGGTCTCGGAGTAGATCACGGTGCCGGGATGGATCACGACATCGTCACCCAGTCGACAGTCGTTGCCGATGACCGCACCGGGGTGAACATCGCATCGGGCGCCCAGGGTGACCCGGTCCCCGATCGTTGCTCCCGGGTGGATGTTGGTTGCCTCGCCGACGGCCAGGTCGTCTCCGACACAGGCTCTCTCGGAGACCCCGATGTTGGTGCGTGGGGGGGCCGGGTGGAAGATGGAGAGGATTTCGAAGAACGCGGCCTGGGCGTCGTCGACGACCAGGCGTACCACGTCGGGCATCCGGTCGCGGGCCGTGGCCAGGCACGATTCATCGACGACCACGGTTCCGGCACGGCTACTGGAGATGTCGCAGTCGGCGGCACTCGCAGCGAGAAAGCTGACCTGGTCGGGAGTGGCGGTGGCAAGCCGCGCGGGGGAACCGATCGGACGGATAGGGTCGCCCTCGAGCGTGGCACCGAGTTGACGGGCCAGTTGGTGAGCCGGGATGAAGGCGATCTGGGGGGGCGAGGAACACAAGTCGGGCGACATGGAGCGGCGTCCTTTCCGACTCCAAGGATGGCGTGATCGGGCCCCGGGCAATCCTTCGCCCAGCAGCCTCGACGAGGTTTTTACCCGAGATGTGTGCCGAGAAGCAATCCCTGTTACCGGACGAACCACGGGCCGGACGGCCACGCCAATGCGGTGGGCGGAGCAGCGGACGGCTGTTAGACTCTAACCGGTTCCCGCGTGGGCCGGGGTGTGGCTGCCGCGTGGAGTGGCATCGAGGATTGGGTACCGGTGAGATGACTACGGTCCGAGGCATTCGCGGAGCAACGACGGTTGCCGCCGACGAGACGGAGCAGGTTCTGTCAGCCACCGGCGAGTTGCTCGAGGCGATTATCGAGTCGAACGGCCTGGCGGATTTCGACGAGATCGTCTCGGCGATCTTTACGACCACCTCCGACCTGAACTCGACATTTCCGGCCGAAGCGGCTCGGGCACTGGGCATGCACCAGGTGCCTTTGCTGTGCGCGTCGGAGATTCCGGTTCCCAGCAGCATGCCGCGGTGCATCCGTGTCCTGTTGCACGTGAACACGAGCAAGCCGCAGTCGGAGATCGTTCACGTGTACCTGCGAGACGCCCAGAGGCTGCGGCCGGACGTGATGAGTGCCCAGTAGGACGATGGTGGTCAGCCGGCGAGCCCGATGAAGTGGAACCCGCTGACTCGCTGGATGACAGCGACGGTCACCACGGCCTGCAGGGCCATCAACAGTGCCCAGTCGCGGGCGCGGAGCGTGCTGAGTGCCGAGCTGGCCAGCCAGCAGGTCCAGGGCATCAGGAACAGCCACAGCCGGGCGGCCTCACCCATGTTCTTCCCGGACAGCCACAGGGCTCCCCAGGTGCCCAGGCAGGCCCATGCCGGAGCGGCGAACTCCGCCGCCCGCTGCCGAAACCGGGTCACGAGCCCGATGACGGTCAGTCCGGCGAGCGGAACACCGACGGCGAGGGTGCCTTCGAGTAGGTTGACGCTGAGCCAGGCGAGGTAGTCGCGGGGGTGCTCGGGCTGGTCGTAGAACGCGGCGTGGTTGACCAGGTTGGCGTTCCAGATCGAAAGCAGGTTGAGGTCGAGGACGAGCCAGCAGGCCAGGGTGGGGAGTGCGAGTCCGGCGATCGAGGCGACTGTCCATCTCAGCAGACGCTCCCGCGGGAATCGGCCTCGCCGGTTCATCCAGATCGCCAGCCCGCCGGCCAGGACGATCACCGGGAGGAAGGCGAGGCTGAGGCAGAGGCCGATCCAGGTGAGGCCGCCGGCCCAGGCTGCTCGCCACCAGCGGCCACTGCGGATTGCCGACCACCACAACCAGATCGAGGTGGTGGCCAGTAGCGGATAGAGGCAGTCGGACTTGGGGAGGAACACGGCGACGGCCGGGACCAACAACCACAGCGAGGCGGACCGCCAGGCGGTTTCGGGCGAGTGGTCGACTCGGACCAACTGGTAGATCGGGATGGCGGTGGCGACGGCGGCCAACTGTGTCAGGACAGCGGCCAACCACAGCGCTGCTTCATCGATCGGCGGCAGCGGCCGACCGCCCTCGAGGATCGTGGCCTGGGCTTCCCGGACGCTCCGCGGCCGCCAGTCCAGGACCGATTGTCGGACTTCCGGTGACCGACCGCACACCTCGCGGACGGCCAGGTGTGCCAGGAACAGCCCGGGTGGATGGGTGCCCAGGTGGAGCGTGCGGCGGTGCGGGTTGGGGTCGTCGAGCATCCGAAAATATCGCTCGCGGAAACTCTCCAGCGACGTGACCCGGTGGGCTTCGTAGTAGTACCCCGAACTGCCGGGGTAGTAGAGCACCCAGGAGGATCGCGCCAGGCCGTGGCCGGAGGGGACGCTTCCCTGCAGCAGGTGGATGGCCAGGAAGCCTGTGACGACCAACCCCAGCAAGCCCCCGGCACGGCACAGCCGGGACAGCCACGCCGGTCGACGACTGTCGACGAACAGCCGGCTGCCCAGCCACGTCACCAGGACGACGGCCGCGCCAACCAGCACGGCCTGGCAGCCCCCCAGCAGGCTGTCAGCCCGGTCCGATTCTGCATGGCGAATCCGTTCCCAGGTCCACTCACCTGGGACGCCCAGGGGCCACTCGGTCAGCCACAGCACACCGATCGCGGCCGCAGTGGCGGTGACCAGGGCGGTCGCGATCGCACGTCGGGGCATCCGGGGTCCGTCGGAGAACGTTTCGGCGAATTGCTACGGGCGTTCCGGAGGGGCGAGGTCAGCACCGCGTGGCTGCAGGAACAGCGACGGGAAAGACGACCGGCCGCCGATGTCCTTGGCGTTGTAGATCATCTGAGCGTCGAGCACCTTGGTGATCTGGTCCTGGAGCCGTCCGAGGTGGGCTCGGGTGTAGGGATCGACCTTTCCACCCCAGTCCTTGGCGGCCTTGGCGACGCGGTCCCGGATCTCGACGAGCTCCTGGCGAGCCAGCAGCGCGATCGCCTTGTAGGCGGCCCCCGAGCCGTTGCCGGGGAGGCTGAGCGTGATCAGGCGATCGATGTGTTCCTGCTGCAGGTTCCGCCGGAGGCTGGACACCAGCGGCTTTCGGGCCGTGGCACCCTGGTTGGGCTTCTGGTCGAGTTCCGACCAGATCTCGGTGCTGAGAGCCTTGAGCAAATCGGGCAGCGTCAGTGCCGGCTGGTCGGCCGGGATGCGGAACTCGTTGTCGTAGGTCCGTCGCAACGTGGTGGGGTTCATCAGCATCGTCAGCGTGGATGCCTGCAGGCCGATGATCCGGTCGTGGACCGGCCAGGCCGGTTGACTGCTCATCGCGTGAACGAATCCACTGCCGCCGTCGAGCCACTTGTCCACGGTCATGTGGCGGAGCAGCTCGGTTGACAGCCCGTACGCCTTGTCGCGGAACGTCGACTCGATGACGAACTTCAGGGCGTCCTTCTGCGAGTTGGTGGGGACGACCGAGATCGGGGCACGGCCGTTCTTGTCGCCCTTGCGGTCACGGTTGACGTGAGCTCCGCCGATCCAGTTG
Organism: Planctomycetota bacterium; assembly: GCA_963582065.1. Classification (GTDB taxonomy): domain Bacteria; phylum Planctomycetota; class Planctomycetia; order Planctomycetales; family Planctomycetaceae; genus UBA8437. The sequence continues at coordinate 59,451 of CAUZRQ010000017.1, forward strand.
GCCATCATGCTCACCGAACGCATCTGCAGCGCCAGGGTCAACTCGTAGCCGCGGCGTGCCTTCGACCAACTGTCTCCGGGCTTGACGAATTTCTCGAGCAATCGACCGCGGTGGTACTGGACCAGTTCGAGCTGCGCCTTGGCGTAGTCGAGCGGGTTCTTGCTGAAGTCGTAGCGGCGGGCCAGGGGATCGGGACCGCCGGTGTCTTCGTCGGTGGCGTAGGCCAACTCCGGTTCGGCCACCCGGGCGAGGATCTTCTTGAGGTCCTTCGAAAAGGTGTAACCGTACTCGATGGCCCAGAGGTCATAGGGGCCGATGTCGATCATCGTGTGATCGCCCTTGGCCGGGTTCTTACCCAAACGGGCACTCATGTTGACCGGGATGTAGTCCATCACCGAACCGGCAAACGGCTTCTTGCCCTTGAGAGTTCCGTTGTTGATCTCCGCAAGCGTGTAGATGCTGCTGGACTTGAAGTTGTGACGCAGGCCAAGTGTGTGGCCGACTTCGTGAGCGACGAGTTCGGCGAGCAACGGGCCGACGAACCACTCGGGGATTCCGTCAAGCAGCGGCGTGGCGGGCTTCTTCGGCTTCTTGTCGTCTTTCTTCTTGTCGTCCTTCTTCTTGTCGTCCTTCTTCTTGTCGTCCTTCTTCTTGTCGTCCTTCTTCTTGTCGTCATCGTCGTCGAGTGCGGCGAGGATATCGAGGTGCATCTTCATCAGCGAGAGGTCGAAGGCCTTGCCCTGAGCGGCCAGGCAGAGTCCATTGACCTGGCTGGTACGGCCGACGAGTCCGTCATAGAGGTCATCACCGATGAAGCGGGTGTCGACCTGGGCCATCGGGTGACCGGCGTAGGGAGAAAGTGCCTGCCGGGCAACGCGACGCCTGACCTCGATTCTTTCGGCCGGAGCAGCCAAACGGATGCGGGGATCCCAACTGGGGTGCCTGGCCAGCCAGGCCAGCGTTTCGGGACTCATGCCCTGCATCGCGGCCTGGGGCAGCAGTTCGTTGTACTGCATCCAGTAATGACGGATCCATCCGTCGGTGAGGATGATGTCGGCGTCGAGGATCTCGCCGGTCAGCGGATTGACCCGGCTGGGCCCAATCGCTGTGCCGACGTCGTTGTTGAGCCAGCGGATGAAGTTCCACCGCACGTCCTCGGGGTCTTTCTCGATGTGACGACCGGTACGTGCGTTCTGGAACTCGACCTGGATCGCATTGGAGATCCCGATGTTCTCGAAGGCCTTGTTCCAGTAGAGCACGCCTTTTTCCACCCAGCGGCGATAACGCACCGGGGTGGTGTGCTCGATGTAGAACGTGATCGGGTTCTTCGGCGGGCTGATCTTCAGTGACGGGTCGTCTTTCTCGAGGTGCCAGCGGTTGATGAAACGGACCTGCACTTCCTCATCGCGGTACTTGCCCAGGTCACGGTAGGTGGTGGTGAAGAACCCCACCCGTTCGTCGGCCTTGCGGGGGACATAACCCGGCGAGGAGGCCATCTTGCTGATCGAATAGTGCAGGGTCTTGAGACGGCCTCCGGAAGCGGCCAGTTCGAAGGCCAGTTCGACGTTGTCTCGAAATGCCTTGCATTTCTTGATCGAAAAGATCCGTGGTGAGGTGGACCGAACCGAGGGGCCGAAGAAGCGGGAGGCTCCGCTGACCAGCAGGGCGTCGATGTCGATCACCGGGCCACCCGAGGGGCCCATCGTCACGATGGGGATCTCCATCACGACACGGTCGGTGAACAACCTCGGGACGCTGGCCTTGCTGTGTCGGTCGCCGGTGCTGCGGACGCCGATGTTGGGTTCGATCAGCGCCAGGCTCTTGTTGAAGCGACGGAAGTAGACATACATTTCACCGGCCTGCAGACCGGCGAATCGCTCGCCGCTGGAAACCGTCAATGCGATGTAGAACTTCTGGGACGGGCCGACTCCGGCGGGGAGTTCGGCGAAGACCTGCTGGTCCTTGTTTCGCCGGTAGATCGTGAACAGCGTGCGGCCGACGCCGTTGGCGCTGACGACCTTCTCGAATCCCTTGAGCACCGTCGTGTGTGGTGGGAAATCGGGTTTCGAAGCCGACTTGGTGGCGGACTTGGTGGCGGACTTGGTGGCGGACTTGGTGGTTGCCTGGGCCAGGGCCGGAACCGGAGCGGCCAGGATCACGGACAACAGCGACACGAAGATCAGCGAGGCGAAGCGGTGCATTCTCGAATTCCTTGGCGTCTCGGGGGACCCGCGACGGTCGAACCCGTGGCGAGCAATTCGTTACAACCGGGAGAGTTTCCCTACTCCCTGTAGAGTTCCAGTCTAACCCACGCACCGTCGGCATGCACCGTTGCTGCACGGTTTTTGGTCACGGTGACCCGGGGAATGGGGGGGGTCGTGCTGGTTGTAGTGGTTCTGCGGAGACCGGTCACGGCGATTGCTGCTCGAGCAGCAGGACGACGGCGGTGATGTTGTCCTTTGAACCGCCTTGCTGAGCCGCTTCGACAATCGTCTCGGCGATCTGCTGGGGGTCGTCTCCCTTGGCGAGCAACAGCGCCAGCGTCAGGTCATCGACTCCATCGGTGACACCATCCGAGCAGAGCAGAAAGCGATCACTTTCGGTGGGGTCACACACTTCCGGCGTCGTGCCCTCTCCCCCCTCCTTCGAGCCGAGGTAGCGGTAGAGCACATTGCGGTAGCGGTGCGTGACGGCCTCTTCGGGGCTGATCGTCTCCGCGTCGAGCAGGGCCTGGGTCAGCGAGTGGTCGGTGGTGAGCTGCTCGAGGTCGCCGTCCTGCTGCAGCCGGTAGACCCGACTGTCTCCAACGCCGCCGGCATAGAGTTGTCCCCCGGCGGCAACCATGAAGACGATCGTGGTTCCCATGTTGTGGAAGCGAGGTTCCAGTTGCGCCAGGGCGACGATCTCGGTGTTGGCGAATGCCACCGCCCGGTCGATCGTCTCGATGACCGTTTCGCTGGACGTTTCGTCGAAGTCGAGCTGCCGCTCGAGATGCTCCTGGATCAACTCGGTGGCCATTTCGCTGGCCTTTTCGCCGGCCGACTGACCTCCCATGCCGTCGGCGACGAGGAAGAAGCGGCCGTCGGGATCGAGTGTGAACCGATCCTCGTTGTTGTCCCGGAAGTTCCCGGTGATGCTCAGGCTGCCGACTTGGACGCGTGCCATGATCTCGGGCACCGCTTGACGCGGCGAATGGGTCGCGTGAGTGGTTTACACCGGTGTGGGACAGAGGGTGTCGACCAGGTCGCTGACCCCCAGTGGTTGTGCCCCCGTCAGCAGTTCCCCTGCCTGGAAACCGGCGATCGCTCCGTGGAGCGCCGCCCGGCCCTCGACCAGGCGGAAGACCCGGTTCTTTTCGGGAGGAAACTGCGTCTGGTAGGCTCGGATCGACTGCAATTTTATCTCGAGTGTCTCGGAAATATCCACGACAAACCTCGCCGGTCCGGTCGGAGCATCGAGCGAGGCAAAGGCCAGCGAGTACCAGGCCTGTTGCTCGATGGTGTGGACAGGCAGTCCGTCAAAAATCTCCTCCCACTTCGACAGCCTCGAGTAGAACACCGCGGCGTCAATGATCCTGGCGGCCTCGGCGTGGTCGGGCGAGGCCATGGGGGTGGGACCTTCGAGCCCGATGACGATGCGGGGCCTGAAGCGGCGAAAGATCTTGGCCAGTTCGACCCGGACCTCGAACCCGTCGAAGAGCCGTCGGTTGGGGAAGGCCATCGTCTCGCGGTGGACTCCCAGGATCCGGGCCGCCTCGGCCGCCTCGGCCAGTCTCACCTCCGGAGACGGGCTCCCCGGAGTTGGCTCACCGTCGGTCAGGTCGACGATGCCCACGCCGTACCCTTGCTGCACCAGTCTCGCCAACGTGCCCCCGCAACCGATCTCGACGTCGTCCGGATGGGCCCCGACGGCGATCACGTCGAGTGAATCGGGGGCATCCGGCCGGGAGTTGTCGTCGGTGGGCATGGTTGTCAGTCGCCGGAGGCTGTCAGCGACGATGGAATCGACACGAGAATCTCTTCGAGGAACGTTCGTACCAGTTTTGTCAGTCGGTGAGGATGGGTCAAGCAGCCCAAAGGGCCGCACCCGGCCAGGGTCTCGACGAGTACCCCCGGTACGCTCTCGGCGATTGCCATCGCGGCAGGCGTCCGGATTGGTTCCCCGTCGTCATACAGTGACTCGGGGACGACCAACAGGATCGGGGGGACGGAGTCGCTGGTGGCGAGTCGGTCGAGGCATTCGGAGAGGTCGAGTCCGTCGAGCCGGCGGGCACGCCGTGAAGCGACTCGCAGGGACAGTCCGCCGGTGGCATCGATCGCAAATGCCAGCCGCGACTCGTCGAAGGGGGGGAACCAGGGCTGGTGATTGTGGACCATCAGGCTGTGGAACCCGGGCACGTGAGCCAGTCGGCCGGGCAGGTGGCTGCCCAGACGGGCCAGCCACCGTTCGGAGGTGGTCAGGTGGGTGCTCACGAGTGGACCCTGCAGGACCGCGGCGGCGATCCGTCCACCGGCATCGGCAAGTGCCGCCAGCCCGACGGCGCTGCCCAGCCCGGTCCCCAGTACCGTCACATCCGGGTTGCCATGCTGCTCGCAGACATTCCAGAGGTCCTCGACCAGGCCTGCGACCGACCCGGGGGCAACCGTTGCCGATCGTGGCACCAGGCTCGAGTCGTCGTAGAGGACACAGCGGAACTGGTCGCGGAGCAACCAGGCGGAAAGGGCCATCAATCGCCAGTTTCCCAGCAAGGGGTTGAGGAACACGAGTGACGGGCCGCGTCCGATCGAGCGGCCACGGATCGGTCCGCGGTCTCCGTTGATCTCCCATTCGTCGGACTGCTCGTCGAAGGCCACCAGCACCTGCTGCCACGACAGCGGCGTCGGGCAGTCCGACGGGACGGAATCGGTCGGTAAGGCCATGGCGGTCACCGTCGATCGACCAGGTTCTCGATCTCGCGGCGGGGTCTAGCGGGTCGGCTGGGCGACAGCAACCGGGGTCCGTGGCAGCAGATTCTGGAACTGGTGGCGGGCACGGCCGAGCAGTTCCAGATAATCGTCACCCCAGGTCTCGTCGGACCACACCTGCAGATCGTAGTGACCCCGGTAACCGCCCTGGATCAGGCATTCGAAGATCCCCGCCAACGGGATGACCCCGTCGCCGGGCACCAGGCGGTCGTGACGTGAGCGCGGCGGTTCGCGCCAGTCGGAAACCTGGACGACTCCGATCAGGGGCACCAGCCCATTCAACCGGGCGATCAGGTCGGGTTCCTGCCAGAGATGGTAGGTGTCGAAGGCCAGTCTGATCCGAGGGTGGTCGGCCATCGCGAGGATGTCGATTGTCTCGTCGAGAGTCGTGAGGAAGGTCCATTCGGAGGCGAACATCGGGTGCATCGGTTGCAGAGCCAGGTCGACACCGGCTTCGGCCGCGTCATCGGCAAGTTCTCTCAGAGCATCGAGCAGCAGTCTGCGGGCGTGGTTGAGCGTATGGGTGCCACGACTGCCGCTGACGACCACCACGCATTCGGCACCAACTTCACCGGCGAAGCGGATGGCCTGGCGGGCGTCCCACACCGAATCGTGGAAGCCGTGACCGTTGGTTCCGGTGAAGCCGCCGATCCAAGAGACGGTCGAGACATCCAGCGAGGAGTCTCGCAGCAACTCGATCGCCCGGTCCTCGCCGAACTCGAGCACCTTTGGTCGCCAGAGTCCGATCGAGGAAATCTCCGAGTTGCGACAACCGCAGACATCCTGGAGCAGGTTCCAGCGGATGGTGGTCAGGCCGCTGGCCGAGAACCGAGCAGTGGGAATCTCGAACTTCTGACGAGGCGGTGGCGAATCGAGTGCCGTGGGCTGGTCGGCTCGGGCGAGCTGGTGTCGAGAATTCCGGGAGAGGGTGGACCAGTCTGACACCAGGCGTCTCGACTCGAAGGCGACCCTGACCGGTCGCGGGAACTGGGATGAATGACAACGGGCGGTATCCTATGTCGCCGCGTCGCCTTTGGCAAACCGAAAGCCCACCGCCTTTTGGGTCACCGCCTGATCATCACGTCGGGAAGGTAAGCTCTGAGGATCTGGGCACTGCGACTGGTGACCGGGGCGAACTGCAACGAGAGAGACATCAGGTAGGGCAGGTGGGCGAGTCGGACGACACCTCGGTCGCTGACCCGCGTTCCGTCCAGCGACAACTGCATCAGTTGAGGATAGGTCGAGAGCGTCTCGATTGCGTCGTCGTCGACCAGGGTCCAGTCCAGGAACAACATCCTCATCAGCGGCCGATGACCCAGGTGCGTGATGCCCCGGCTGGAGATCAGCGTGCCGGAGAGAGTGAGGACGTAGAGGCTCTGCAGTGGAGCGAGGTGCGACAGTCCCTCGTCGCTGATCATCGTCTGTTTCAAGGAGATGTCGGTCAGGCTGACCAGTCGACCGATCTTTCGAAGTCCGTCGTCATCGATCGAGGCCCCACCGAGATTCAGAGACTTCAATCCGGGGAACTTGGGCAGACCCCGTCCGGTGACCCGGGTGTTCTCCAGGTCGAGTCCTTTGAGCCTGGGGAGAGGCCCGAGTGCAGCGAGACCGTCGTCGGTGACCGCGGTGTTGCGGAGTCCGAGCCACCGCAGATTAGTGAGCTTGGCCAGGGAGGCGAGACCGGCGTCTGTGATCTGGCTGTCACTGAGGTCGAGCGTTTCGAGTCCCTCGTACGCCGTCAGCAGCTGCAGGGTTTCGTCGGTGACCGTCTTCTCTCCGATGGTCTGACGGATCCACGGGGGAGTGCCGGGTTCGAAGGCGATCTTCGGCGGCATCCGTCGCTGGTTCTCGGCCTTCTCGAGTTCGTAGGGAATCCACAATGCCAGGCAGATCAGGGCGACGACGATCAGGGGCGCGAGGATCCAGCCGGCGTAGCGGTTGCGCCGGTCCGTCTCCTGGACCAGCGAATCGTCGGCGTGGTCCGGGTGTTCGGCGGCTGGCTCAGACGAGTTCGTTGTCGGCATGACATCGCTCTCAGGGCGATCCTGCCCCTTTCCACCGGACCACTCACCAGAATCCCGGCCAGCCTAACGGCGGTTGCCCCACCGATCAAACAACGGGCGGGTGTCGGGTCGGCTCAGAAAATCCCGAGTTTGTCCCGGGCGTCGTCGGTCATCCGCTCGGGCGTCCACGGCGGTGTCATCACCAGGTTGATCTGTGCCTCGGTGACTCCCTCGAGCCGTTCGAGTGCCATCTTGGATTGTTGGACCAGTTGTGGTCCGGCCGGGCAGGCGGGGCTGGTCAGTGTCATGTCGACCGAGACCACCTCATCCGCCTCCTCGCGAATGTCATAGATCAGGCCCAGATCGACGATGTTGATCATCAGCTCCGGATCGATGACCTCACGCAGTGCTTCGAGCATCGCGGTCGCGTCGGCGGTCTCGGGCTCTCCCGCGTCGTCGTCGACGGATTCGGAGTCCGCGGTGGTGTCCTGATCACTCTCGGCTGACGGCGACGTGCCGGGGGAACCTGCAGCGGCCTGGGCGTCAGTCGACTTCGGATCCGTTGCTGCGGTTGTGCCAGTGGTCTCGGCCGGCCGGACCCAGACCTGGCCCTCGCGAAGCTGGACCTCGTAGGCGGCGATCCCCTCGATGGCTGGCATGCACCGGGGCTCGCCGGTGTCCAGCGCGAAGCGGGCCCCGTGCCGTGGGCAGGTGATCTCACCGTCAGCGATCGGTCCGTCGGTCAACGGCTGTCCGTCGTGAGTGCAGACGTCGTCGATGCAGAAGTACTCCTCGTCCACTCGGACCAGCAACACCGGTTCATCGTCGACGAACTCGCTCTTGCGGTCGCCGGGTTGCAGCTCGTCGATGGTGGCCAGCGGGGTCCAGTCACTCGATTCGCTCATGGTGGGTCAGTCTCCGATACCGAGTTTGCGTTCGACCGCGGTTTCGAGGGTGTCGCGGACCAGCGGGACGGGGATCCGGTCGGAGACCACCTGGAAGAAACCGTGGACGATCATGTGCATCGCCTCGTACTCACTCAGCCCGCGGCACATCAGGTAGAACACCTGTTCGGCGTCGACCCGTCCGGCGGTGGCCCCGTGGGTGCAGCGGACGTCGTCGGCCTCGATCTCCAGCCCGGGGATCGCGTCGATGCGGGCGTTCGGGGAGAGCATCAGGGCGTCGTTGCGCTGGTAGCCGTCGGTCTTCTGGGCCTCTGCGTCGACCCGGATCATCCCCCGCCAGACGATGCGGGCGCGGTCTCGCAGCACGTTGCGGTAGAGCAGGTCGCTGGTCGTGTCCGCTGCGTGGTGCGACTGCTGGGTGTAGTAGCTCATCCGCTGCTTGCCCGTCGCGAAGCTCAGCCCGTTGACCTCCGCGTGGGCCCCGCGTCCGTCGAGCCGGACGTCCTGGTGGATGTGTGCCAACCGGCTGCCGAGCCCGCCGACGGTCCATTGCAGCCGGGCATCAGAGGAGACGCGTCCGGCCTGGTGAGCCACGTGCCAGGTCCGCTCGTTCCAGTTCTGCAACTGGACGTACCGCAGCGATGCCCCGCGGCCCAGCAACAGTTCGACCGCACCCACGTGCAGCCCGCTGCTGTCGAGGTCGGCCGAGGCGGTTTCTTCCAGCAGCGTCGCCGACGCACCGTCTTCGAGCACCACCAGCGTGTGGCTGAAGTCGGCGCCCCCGTCGACGGCCAGCCCGATCAGGCTGTACAGAGGTGTGGTGATCTCGACGCCGGCCGGGACGTACAGCACCGTGCCGCCGGTCCAGAAGGCCGCGTGCCAGGCGGAAAAACGGTCGGTGTCGGGACGGACGCCGCGGGTCATCAGGTGGGGTCTGAGGACCTCGGGGTGCTCGCGGATCAGATGGGCGAGGTCGCCGAAGAGCACGCCCTGGGAGGCGAGTGCCTCGTCGAGCGATACGTCCCGGGGCTCGCCGTCGACGTGGGTCACCGCCCCGGAAAACTCGGCCTGCTCCCGCATCAGCGTCGCCAATGCCGGCGGGTCAGAATCGGCCGGCGTCACCGCGTAGCGTTCGGGACGGAACGCCCGCAACTCGACACGCTTCCACTCCTCTTCGCCGAGCGGCACGGCGACCAGGTCGCGGTAGGACGCGTAGGCCCGTCTGCGATCCGAGGTGACCCAGTCGGGCTCGTCCCGCGAACCGAGAAACGCCTCGAAGGCCGCCTCGTCGAACGAGGTCGGGGTCGGGGTGGCTGAAGCGGTGGTGGTGGAGGTGCTCATGGGGTCAATCTGCGAACCGGTGCCGTCGGGGCGATCAGCCGACGGACCCCTCCATCTGCAGTTCGATCAACCGGTTCATCTCGACCGCGTACTCCATCGGCAGTTCCTTGACCAACGGCTCGATGAAGCCGGTGACGATCATCGAGGAGGCTTCGACTTCGGTCATCCCGCGGCTCATCAGGTAGAACAGCTGCTCCTCAGCGATCTTCGACACGCTCGCCTCGTGCTCGATCACCACGTCATCCTCGTCGATCTCGATGTAGGGGTAGGTGTCGCTGCGGCTGTTGGGGTCGAGGATCAAGGCGTCGCAGACGACGTTGCTTTTGCAGTGCTTGGCGTCGTTGTTGATCTTGACCAGCCCGCGGTAGCTCGCGCGGCCGCCGGCCTTCGAGATGCTCTTGGAGACGATCCGGCTGGAGGTGTGTGGGGCGCAGTGGACCATCTTGGCCCCGGCGTCCTGGTGCTGGCCGTCTGAGGCAAAGGCGATCGAGAGCGTCTCGCCGCGAGCACCGGGCTCCATCAGGTACACCGCCGGATACTTCATCGTCAGCTTCGAGCCGAGGTTGCCGTCGATCCACTCCATCAACGCGTCGCCGTAGGCGAAGGCCCGCTTGGTGACGAGGTTGTAGACGTTGTTGGACCAGTTCTGGATCGTCGTGTAGCGGCAACGGCCACCTCGCTTGACGACGATCTCGACCACCGCCGAGTGCAGGCTATCGGAGGACCACGTCGGTGCCGTGCAGCCTTCGACGTAGTGCACGTTGGCCCCCTCGTCGACAATGATCAGCGTCCGCTCGAACTGGCCCATGTTCTCGGAGTTGATCCGGAAGTAGGCCTGCAGCGGGAACTCGATATCGACGCCCGGGGGGACGTAGATGAACGAGCCGCCGGACCAGACCGCCGAGTTCAAGGCGGCGAACTTGTTGTCGGCCGGCGGGATGATCTTGCCGAAGTACTCCCGCAGCAGGTCGGGGTGCTCCTTCACC